>CAZZJI010000016.1:12425-57515 GCA_964654485.1 uncultured Gammaproteobacteria bacterium
CGTAAAAGGCGGTTCACCATCAAAGGATGATTGCTGGTAATACAAATCAATTACTCAACGGGGTTAGCTATTAGTTAGCTATTAGTTAGCTATTAGTTCATCGCTATTGTAATACTTTCGGAACGGGGAAAATCACATTTTCCTCGATCCCATTGATTTCTTCTACACACTCACCACCCCAGCGCTTTAATTGTTGCACGACCTGATCAACGAGTACATCCGGTGCTGATGCACCCGCAGTGACACCCACTCTGTTTTTACCTGAAATCCAATCTTTGTTAATTTCAGCGGCAATATCAATCAAGTACGCTGGTGTACCATGTCTTTCAGCCACTTCTTTGAGGCGATTTGAATTAGAGCTGTTAATCGAACCAACAACCAGAATCACGTCACATCGCCCTGCCAGGTCTTTAACGGCATCCTGTCGGTTTTGAGTTGCGTAACATATGTCGTCCTTTTTAGGTCCGGATATATTTGGAAAGCGGCGACGCAAGACTTGAATAATCGACTCGGTGTCATCAACGGACAAGGTTGTTTGCGTTACATAAGCTAAATTATCCGGGTTTAACACATCAAGTTTTTCTACATCATCCGGTGTTTCCACGAGATATATTCTACCGGCTTCGATATTTTCATCGGCGTTACTTTGGTAACTACTATCATAACGCCCCATTGTGCCTTCCACCTCAGGATGACCTGCATGGCCTATTAACACACATTCACGTCCGGCTCGATAATGGCGAACAACTTCGAGATGAACTTTGGTAACCAATGGGCAGGTTGCATCGAACACATTAAATCCACGACGTTCAGCTTCATCGCTGACAGACTTTGAAACCCCATGGGCGCTGAATATAAGCGTAGATGCGTCTGGTACTTCCGCCAGGTCTTCTACAAATACAGCCCCTTTATTGCGCAAGTCATCGACAACAAATTTATTGTGCACCACTTCATGTCGTACATAGATTGGCGCACCATAAAGTTCCAGCACACGCTCGACTATTTCTATAGCGCGATTCACACCAGCACAAAATCCACGCGGATTGGCTAATATAATTTCCATAACAACTTATGCATAATTTAGGCTCATATTCGTACTATCTAAAGAAACAAGCCACTGAAACACTGAAACAAGTACGGAATTACATACGAGAAACAAACAGGAATAAATTAATGTAATAATATATCCGGTGATTTCACATCAATTATTTCAAACTCAAATACCAGATCATGCCCCGCTAACGGATGATTGAAATCGACAATCACTTCATCCTCAAATACTTCCAGTATAGTACCCGGCACTTCTTCTCCCGACGGTGTCGTAAAACTGATAATTTGCCGTGACGCCAGTTGAAAATCAGGTGAAAACTCAGTGCGCGATAGCGTATGCACATTTTCTGCTGATGATTCGCCGAACGCATCATTAAAATTCAATGTCAATTTTTTACGATCACCTACCTGTAATCCATACAATACAGTTTCAAGCCCCCCTATCATCGTGCCATCACCAATCACAAATTGCATGGGTTCATCATTAAAAGAATTCTCAGCAATAGTGCCATCCATCAAGGTAAGCGAAAAATGCAAAATAACGTTACTACCCAGGCCAATAGTTTTTGCCGACTCACTCAGAACGAATTCTCCTTATACTTGGTTGGAATCTATTTTTATTCTTTAACACGGATATTCACTCAAGGTATTCACTCTAAAGTACTCCGTCAAGATTAGCCCTATTCTGATTTATTTTGTAACTTAGCTTTGGATGCTGATTCAGACTTATTAAAAAATAATGCATCTATAATTAACATTGTAGCACCAATCGAGATCGCTGAGTCTGCAATATTAAATATTGGCCAATGGTAATCCCCATAAAACACATCAATAAAATCAATAACATACCCTAGTGTCGAGCGATCCCAGACATTACCCAGCGCACCACCCAATATTAACGACAAAGCAATCGCCAACCATCTATCTTTAACCGATAATTTCTTCATCCAAAAGACAATAAATACACTGACGGCTAATGCAATCACCGTAAAAAACCAACGCTGCCAGCCGGATGCGTCACTTAAAAAACTAAATGCAGCGCCCTTGTTATGCGCCAGTGTAAAATTAAAGAACGGAAGCAAGTTAACAGGCTGATGATATCCCAGATTCTCTGTCGCCAGATGTTTGGTAAACTGATCCAGTATAAATACCAAAACGGTAATCCACAACCAAATCAAACCACCCCATTTTGTTTTTAATTCGCTCACAACTATCTCTCTATGCTTTTCTTTGCTCTTATTTAAGAACGTTGTTTAAAGTTTTCTATAAAGCTTTCTATAAACTCTCTATAAAAAAGGTCTCGATTATTTTGTATCAAATTCACGCATAACGACGCGACTCACCCTCTCCGTCTATGTTGACCACACAACGCCCACAGAGTTCTGGATGCGCTACGGTTTTACCGACATCTTGCCGATGATGCCAACAACGTACACATTTATCATGTGTCGAGCTAACGACAACGACATGCAAACCCTCAAGTTCAGTTACCACCGCGTCTTCAGGACAATCTGACAGTTGATGAATTCGTGCATACGATGTTATCAATACAAATCGCAGCTCATCTTCCAGTTTCGATAAGGGTTTAAATACGGCTTCTGAGCAATATAAATCCACCTCCGCGTCCAATGCCGAACCAATATCGCCCGCAACGCGCAATCGCTCCAGTTCCTTGCTAACCTGTTCACGTACCGTCATAACGTGACTCCAGTCGGCAAGCGTTAACTTTCCTGCTAATTGCCCTTCGCTTTGTTCGATTTCTGGAAAATCATACCATGTTTGCAAAAAAACCGATTCACTACGATTACCAGGAATATACTGCCACAGTTCCTCTGACGTAAAACTCAAAATAGGCGCCAACCAACGCACCAATGCTTCAATAATATGATACATTGCCGTTTGTGCAGAACGCCGTATGAGACTGTTTTCCTGAGTTGTATATTGCCGGTCTTTTATGATGTCCAGATAAAAACCACCCATATCAACTGAACAAAAATTGTGTACCTTTTGATAAATCTGGTGAAATTCGTATCTATCGTAGAATGCCTGTATTTCTTTTTGCAACGTCAATGCTCTTTCAACGGCCCATCGGTCAAGTGCCAACATTTCATCAACAGGCACCTTATGTGTCTCCGGTTCAAAACCGTCTAAATTTGCTAACAAAAATCGCGCCGTATTGCGTAAGCGTCGATAAGCATCGGAGGTGCGCTTGAGAATCTCATCCGAGACATTTATTTCCCCGCTGTAATCTACCGAAGCGACCCAAAGACGTAATACATCTGCACCCAGGTTTTTAGTTATTTTTTGTGGCGCAATGACATTACCCTTCGACTTGGACATCTTTTGTCCTTTTGCATCGACGGTAAATCCATGTGTAAGCACTTGTCGGTAAGGTGCTTCACCATTGATCGCCACCGAGGTCAACAAGGAAGACTGAAACCAACCACGGTGCTGATCCGATCCCTCAAGATACAAATCTGCCTTAAACGTTGTCTTATTTGTTAGTTCAGCGCGTTGCTGCAACACACAAGCATGGGTCACGCCGGAATCGAACCAGACATCCAACGTATCGGTTACTTTTTCATATTGCGTTGCATCCGTACCCAGAAACTCTTCTACATCCAGATCAAACCAGGCATCAATACCCTGAGCCTCGACACGCAACGCTATCTCTTCAATCAACCAGTCTGTTTTTGGATGTAATCTGCCAGTTTGTGCATGCACAAATAACGGAATCGGTACGCCCCAAGTGCGTTGCCGCGAGACACACCAGTCAGGGCGATTCCTGATCATCGATTCAATGCGTGCTTCCCCCCAAGACGGAAACCATTCAGTGTTTTTTACTTCCTTAAGCGCACTCTCACGCAACCCATTTTGCTCCATGCTGATAAACCATTGTGGCGTTGCGCGAAATATTATAGGCGTTTTATGTCGCCAGCAATGTGGGTAACTATGCTGTAGTGCCGCTTCCTGTACTAACTTGCCCCCCGCCTTCAATACATCAATGACATGCGAATTCGCCTTAAACACATGCTCACCGGCAAACAGTTCTGTACCCTCGACAAAACAGCCATTACTGCCGACTGGGTTATCAACCGCTAGCTTGTAACGCATGCCGACGACATAGTCATCCTGACCATGTCCGGGTGCAGTATGTACAGCACCCGTACCCGCATCCAATGTCACATGACCACCTAATATAATCGGCACTTCGCGCTGATAAAAAGGGTGTTGTAATTTCAAATTCTCCAGATCACTGCCCTGGCAATAGGCGACCACACGATAATCGTTTATTTCGTAGCGCGCCATCACATCCTTCATTAGCGCTTCGGCCAGTAACAAACGCTCCGGCCCATAATCGCCATCGCATTGTACCAATGCATAATCAAGATCAGGATTGAGGGATACAGCCTGATTGGCAGGTAAAGTCCAGGGTGTTGTTGTCCAGATCACGACAGAGATCGGACCCTCACCCACGTGGCCAACATCATTTTCAGGGGCATGTCGGCATGCGGCTAAAAAGGCGGCATCATCCAAAACAGTAAAGCGTACATCTATGGCTGGCGAGGTGCGGTTTTCATATTCCACTTCCGCTTCTGCCAATGCAGACCCACAATCTATACACCAATGCACTGGCTTGCTGCCTTTATGCAAGTGGCCATTTTTAATTACTTTGCCTAACGTACGAATTTCATCTGCTTCGAATTTATAATTCATTGTGAGATAAGGGTGATCCCAATCACCAACCACACCCAAACGTATAAAATCCTCACGCTGAACATTCACTTGTTTTGTGGCATACTCACGACAAGCTTTTCTAAAATCAGTTGCACTGACTTTGACACCGGCCTTGCCTTTTTTCTTTTCAACTTGCAACTCGATTGGTAAACCGTGACAATCCCAACCCGGCACATAAGGAGCATCAAAACCACTCATCTGCTTGGACTTAACAATGATATCTTTTAGTATTTTATTTACCGCGTGGCCGATATGAATTTCACCATTGGCGTACGGCGGCCCATCGTGCAAAATAAACTTCGGCCTACCTTCCGTTGTCTGGCGTATCAAATTATATAAATCCATCTCCTGCCAATGCTTCACCATTTGCGGTTCACGCTGTGCCAGATTTCCTTTCATCGGAAACACTGTTTTGGGCAAATTTAGTGTGTCTTTATAATCAGCCATTCAAATTACCGCCACCCAGAATACCTAAGGAATACATAACATTTGTTTTCATTTTCTCTCACTATTCGTTCATCTAATATTGATATTTGTGATTAACTATAAGGTTAAAATAAAAGGTTAAAACAAAGCTCTAACTTGCTGCACATCCACCTCTATTGCCTTTTTTAGTTCGTCAAGAGAATCAAAATGGAGTTCATCGCGCAGTTTTTTAACAAAATTAACATGTAAATAACGCCCATATATTTGCTGGTCAAAATCCAGTAGATAAACTTCGAGTATACACGTTGTGCCCGCCACTGTGGGCCGTGTTCCAACACTGGCTGCCCCGATTAATGGCTCTTCGTCGAGACCATATACTTCGACCGCAAAAATACCAGAAACCGGCGCTGCTTTTCGATGAATATGGATATTGGCGGTAGGAAATCCGAGCTCTCGTCCACGTTTATCACCATGAGCAACACGACCAGACATACGATAAGGACGGCCAAGTAACTTTTCTGCTTCTGCTAGCTCACCCGCCTCTAGAGATTGACGGATAAGCGTACTACTGACGCGCTGATTATCAAGCAAATAACTGTGCATATTCACAACCTGAAAACCGTTTTTTCGCCCCGCTTTTTGCAACATGTCGAAGTTTCCCGTCCTGCCAGCGCCAAAACAAAAATCATCGCCTACCACCAGATATTTTACACCCAAGTCTCGCACCAATATGCGCTCAATAAAATCTTCAGCGCTCATCGATGCGAAACGCCTGTTAAATCGCACGCATAACACACGATCGACGGCAAATCGCCTTAAAGCCTGCAATTTTTCCCGAAAACGCGTTAAGCGTGTTGGCGTATCTGCACCGCTAACACTACTGAAATATTCCAACGGCTGGGGTTCAAACAGTATTATCAAACTAGGCAAGCCCAATTGCGCCGCCTTTTCAGATAATTGACCAATAACGGCCTGGTGCCCCAAATGCACGCCGTCGAAATTACCGATTGTCGCAACACAGCCGTGATGCCGAGAACGTATATTATGTATGCCACGAATCAATTCCATAATGTTAGCTCGACGGAGTAATAAAACGTGAGAAACAATCACCGCTAATCATGGTGCAACACTGCTTTAAAATTTAAGCCAGTTAACCACAACGTGCCAAAATACACAGCTGCACCGATAACAACCCACAACACCATCTCCATACCTCGATAATATAAGCTCATCGCGATCCAGGCATCGTTGCCTTTAACCCCCCAATACAACACAGCACTCATCGCAATGCAGGCAAATAGAATCCGTGCAAAAAACAACAACCAGCCGGCGCCTGGCTTATATACGCCGTCCTTTCGCAAACCTCGATAGAGCAACCACGATTGCAGGATTGCAGACAAAGCGGTCGCCAGGGCAAGCCCAGCGTGGGGAGCATCATAACTTAGCAACATCATCGTGCCGACAAAAACCAATGTCACCAACAATTTTGCCGCCATCGTGGTAATCGCGATTTTCATCGGTGTTTTGGTGTCCTGCCTGGCGAAAAAACCGGGAGAAAGTACTTTTACATAGATAAATCCCAGCAAACCGATGGAATACGCAATGAGTGCAACTTGAGACATGTAAACATCATGACCGTCAAATTCCCCATATTGAAATATGGTTATCAACAACGGACCGGATAAAAAAATAAGCGCAAGCGTGGCGGGTAAACCAATCAACAGCGACAAGCGTACTCCCCAGTCCAGGGTACGATTGAATCTCTGTGGATCTGCCTCGGCGTGTTTGGCAGACAAACTCGGCAACATCACCGTCGCAATGGCGATGCCAAACACACCCAGAGGAAACTCTACCAATCGATCAGCGTAATATAGCCACGATATACTGCCGCTTATTAAAAATGATGCTATCCAGTAGTCAATGATTAAATTAATCTGTTGTACCGAAGAGGCAAAAATAGCGGGGATCATCAGTTTTCTGATTTTTGTAACACCCGGGTTACGCCAGTTCCACTTGGGCAGCCCCAACAATCGCAAACGTAAAAGAAAAGGCAACTGGAACAGCAGTTGCGCTGCGCCCGCGATAAATACACCCCAGGCCAACCCTATTATGGGTTTGTCCAGCAAAGGCGATATCCAAATTGCTGCAGCGATCATACTGATATTAAGTAGCACAGGCGTAAACGCCGGCACTGCAAACTGACCATAGCTATTTAAGATACCACCAGCCAGCGCAACCAATGAGATAAACAATATGTACGGAAAAGTGAGGCGTAACATCTCTGCGGTAAGATCATAGCGTGGATCACCGCCTGCCCAACCGGGGGCAAAGAACACGACAAGCAATGGCGCTGCAATAACGCCGATTACCGTCACCACAAAGAGAATCCATCCCAGCGTGCCGGAAACATCCGCAGCCAGTTTTTTCGTGTCGGAAAATTCGCGTGTGGTTTTATACTCGGTAAACACCGGTACAAAAGCCTGGGAAAATGCGCCTTCGGCGAACTGGCGACGCAGCAAATTGGGTATTTTAAAGGCAACAAAAAAGGCGTCTGTCGCCGCATCAGCGCCGAAAAATCGGGCAAATATCACATCTCGAACTAATCCGGAGATACGCGACAGGAATGTCATTAAACTCACGATCGCGGTTGATTTTAGTAGTTTTTTGCTCATACCCTCAATTTCCGGAAAAATCCGCTCTGCTGTGTGTTTTATACGGCAAAATAACTCGTATGATACTGATTTTTTAGAAAAAATTTAAATTTTTTTAAAAACCACAATCCAGTCGCTCTAAATATTGACATTTTCGCCTAAAATCAGCATAGTACGCGCTCTTTCGATTCACAGATTTTAGGAGCGTATATTGGCTAATTCCGCCCAAGCAAAAAAACGTGCTCGCCAAAGCGAAAAACGCAGACAACATAACGCAAGTTTGCGCTCTGTTATGCGCACATCAATTAAGAAGGTACTTGCTGCAGTTGCGACTGGTAACCAGGGAGAAGCCGAAAAAGCGTATCAAACTGCGGTGCCTATTATCGACACGATGGTGAACAAAGGCATTTCCCACAAAAACAAAGCATCAAGACAAAAAAGCCGCCTGAATGCGCGTGTTCGTGCAATGGCTGTCTAAGTACTAAGCACAGCACTAAGCACTATTTTATTCAACATTATATCAGCACCAGATTATCACGATGAATCAATTCCGGTTCATCGACATAGCCTAATTTCTCTTCGATTTTATCGCTGGACTGCCCGATTATTTTCGTGGCTTCTTCTGCATTGTAATTGACAAGACCACGTGCAATTTCATTACCCTGATGATCTACACAAACCAGCAATTCACCGCGACTAAACTGCCCTTCCACTGAGGTAACCCCCACTGGCAGCAAGCTGCGCCCGGATTCGCGCAACGCCTTAGCCGCACCTGCATCAATATATAACTTTCCACGTATTTGCAGGTGACCGGAAAGCCAACGTTTGCGCGCAGCCATTAGCACCTGACTGGCAGCCAATAATGTACCGACATTTTCACCTTGTACAATTTGCGCAAGCACAGCGTGATTTTCACCTGAAGCAATGATTGTGCTCGTGCCAGAACGTGCAGCTAATGCCGCCGCCTTCACTTTTGTAAACATGCCACCCTGCCCAAATGTACCCGGCGTGCCACCTGCAATACTTTCAAGCGCAGGATCACCCGCAGTAGATTCAACAATGAGTTTCGCATCTTTATTTGTGCGTGGATCTTTATCAAATAGCCCCACCTGGTCCGTCAAAATAACCAGCAATTCAGCCTCGATTAAATTTGCCACCAATGCCGCCAGCGTATCATTGTCACCAAAGCGCATTTCTTCAAAAGACACGGTATCGTTCTCATTGATAACCGGCACAACACCTAAATCCAATAAGGCCCGCACGGTACTTCGGGCATTTAAGTAACGCTTTCGATTTGATAAGTCGTCATGGGTCAATAATATCTGCGCTGTATGCATACCGTGGCGCTGAAAGCAGGATTCATATGCCTGCACCAAGCCCATCTGCCCTACCGCAGCGGCGGCTTGCAGCTCATAAAGCGCATGAGGTCTTGTGGTCCAGCCTAAACGCATCATGCCATCCGCTACTGCACCAGAAGAAACCAGAATAACGTCAATGCCCTGCTTTTTTAAGGCAACGATCTGCTCTACAATTTGAGCAATGGCGTGTTTATCTAAACCACTTTCGCCGGTCAACAATGAGCTACCCAGCTTTATAACCCAGCGCTTTAACGTTTTTATATTTTCTCGTTTCATGGCTTATAATGTGTTTTCACTTTCTTCGCTATTGTTTTTAACTTCTGTTATTAGCTTGCATTATTCACTTCGTCAATGTGATCCATTAATTTATAACATAATTCTTTTGTTCCTTGTTTATTTAGTGCGGAGATACGAAATACCGGCCCTTTCCAGTTTAGCCTGGCAACAACTTCATCGCATTTTTCTGCATATTCCGACTCAGATAATAAATCTATTTTATTCAACACCAGCCAGCGCTCTCGTTGAGACAATTCATCACTGAATTTTTTCAATTCTTTTTCTATCGTTTCAATTTCTTCAACCGGATCTCCCTGAAACCCGGAAACATCGACTATATGTAACAATAGCAAGGTACGAGATAAATGCTTCAAGAACTGGATACCCAAACCCACTCCCTCCGCGGCACCCGCGATGACACCAGGAATATCCGCGACAACAAAACTACGGTGTTGACCTGCACTCACCACACCCAAATTTGGATACAATGTGGTAAATGGGTAATCTGCCACTTTGGGCCGGGCGGCAGAAACAGCGCGAATAAATGTTGATTTACCCGCATTGGGAAACCCGAGCAAACCCACATCGGCAAGCACATTCAGTTCCAGCCGAAGGCTGCGTTTGTCACCCGGCTCACCGTGCGTAAACTGGCGAGGTGCCCGATTGGTGCTGCTTTTAAAATGAATATTGCCAATACCGTGTTGCCCACCCTTGGCAATCAGTAATTTTTGTTCGGATTCAACCAGATCGCCGATTATTTCTTCGGTATCAGCGTCGTATACCATCGTACCAATGGGCACCTTTATATAAAGATCCTCACCACTCTTACCCGTACACGCACTGCCCATACCTTGTTGACCTTTTTCAGCTTTGAACTGCCGCGTGTAACGAAAATCGACCAGTGTATTTAAATCTTTGCTGGCAACGAAATAGACACTACCACCATCACCACCATCACCGCCATTTGGCCCGCCAAAAGGTATAAATTTTTCACGACGAAAACTGGCGATACCGTTACCCCCGGCACCCGCTTCGACTATTATCGTGACTTCATCGACAAATTTCATTGTTAAACACCAAACGGTTATAAATTATAAAAAATAGACACCCAAATGTAAAAAAGCCCCGTTAGACGGGGCTCTTGTTACAATGCTGTATTACAAAAAGTAGACAAATTAATCCACTGGACTATTACGCTGCTGTTACTGAATTATTACTGAACTATATAATCTTAATGTTAATGTGTTAGCCAGCCACCACGTTGACATATTTGCGGCTTTTGGGGCCTTTGGTTTCAAACAATACGGTTCCATCGGCCGTCGCAAACAAGGTGTCGTCTTTACCTATACCAACATTCACCCCTGGGTGAAATTTAGTACCGCGTTGACGTATCAAAATATTACCCGCGACAACAGCCTGACCACCATAACGTTTAACGCCCAAACGTTTGGAAACCGAATCGCGACCGTTCCGGGTACTACCACCTGCTTTTTTATGTGCCATTGATAATTCCTAATCTATATTGTTGAAAAATTGTTTAGCGAAGATTGTTAGGCGGAAATGCCCGTAATCCGTAGCTCTGTATAATGCTGCCGATGTCCCATTTGTCTACGGGAATGTTTACGTCGTCGAAATTTAACAATAGTGACTTTCTTATCTCGACCATGTGCCTTTACTGTCGCACTGACCTTACCACCGTCCACATAAGGCGCCCCAATTTTAATATCTTCACCATCAGCGACCATGAGCACGCGATCAAACTCCACAGATGCACCCTCCGCAGCGTCTAATTTTTCCACTTTAAAGGTAAGGCCTTCTGAGACCCGATACTGTTTTCCACCTGTGACTATAACCGCATACATGATATGTTCTCCAAACGCTTACTGACGTGCTTATTGCTTTTACTATTCATTGAGTATTGGTTCATTGAGGATAACACCCTCAATAATAAGCAAAAATGAGGGCGAATTTTAGCGTTTGCACAGTGACAGGTCAAACTCCATAATACATATTCTGTACAAATAGATAATCATTTTTCGCAAACACCACGGAAAATAACTATTAACGATATAACCCCATGATATTTCTATGAATAATTATGAATAGCCTAGTCAATCCTGTAAACCCAGCGCCGCCAGGGGAAAGCGACAAAAGCCGCGTCATCGCGTTCGATGGTCAGCAGCCAATTGACATCAACAGCGTTCATTCCCTTATTGAACAAGACCTTACTGCGGTAAACCAGCTTATCAAGACACGTCTGAGTTCCGATGTCGCGCTAATCAATCAGATAGGCAGCTATATAATTAATAGTGGCGGCAAGCGATTACGGCCCGTTATTTCCTTGCTTTGTGCCCGCGCTATGGGATATGAAGGCGCGCAGCATGTCCATTTGGCCACCATAATCGAATTTATCCATACCGCCACCTTATTGCACGATGATGTTGTGGATGCCTCCGATATGCGTCGCGGCAACGACACCGCCAACGCGCTCTGGGGAAATCCCGCCAGTGTATTAGTGGGGGATTTTTTATACTCACGCGCGTTTGAAATGATGGTCGATGTCGGTGATATGCGCGTACTGAGTGTCCTCGCCCATGCCACCAATACGATCGCCGAAGGCGAAGTGATGCAGCTAATCAACTGCCAGGATCCCGAAACGACGGAACAACGCTATTTAGACGTTATACATTGTAAAACAGCCAAACTGTTTGAAGCATCGGCACAATTGGGCGGTATTATCGCTCACTCAGATAAACGCCGTATTGAGCTATTAGCCCAATACGGTATGCACTTGGGAACCGCCTTTCAATTGAGGGACGACGTACTTGATTACAGTTCAACGCCAGAAGAAATAGGCAAAAACATCGGTGATGACCTCGCCGAAGGCAAACCTACATTACCGCTTATTTATGCAATGCGCACTGGCAATCCGAAACAAGCCAAAATTATTCGCAAGGCCATTGAGCAAGGCGGTAAAGACAACATCAATGAAGTCACTGAAGCCATCGTCGCCACTGGCGCCATTACTTACACCGACCAAGTTGCTCAAAACGAAGCAAAACTAGCCGTAAAAGCAGTCAATCAATTGCCCAAATCCCGTTACACAGATGCCATGAAAGTGCTCGCAAACTTTTCTGTTTTGCGCAACTATTAGTCAAGTAATAATACACATATTAAATCGTTTAATAGACACATTAAGTATCACAGATTTCTCTTGTTTTAAACCACAAAGCGAATATTATAATTCTGCTGCGAAAGATCTCTGCGGAAAGTTCCAGTTTGTAATTGGCGTCAGCCACATTCGAAATTTTTTTATCGTTTTACAATTCGATTTCCAGGCTAATAATATTGAGTTTAGATTAGAAATTGCTTACTTGAAGGGAGTTACACAATGTGTAATACATTGATCGAAAAACTTAAAAAGGAATTTGATGTAGATAAAGTTTATAAATGGCATGGTTATGTTAACGATAGCAGGGAAAAAAATGTTGTTAAAATCATTGAGGATGTCGCGAAGTTCTCCAGTTTTGCTCCTTCTTTTTTATGCACGATCGCTGTGGGAGAGGGCTTAGGCCTTTGGATCAACGACTCCTACGCAGTCAATGGCCCGTACGCAGTCAATAGCCCGCATAAAGTACGTGTCAATGATTCTATTGATGGTTTCGATTATTTGGGCGTAGACCATTTTGCGGCGGATTTTAACAGAACAAAAAAATATCTACCAAAAGACTATAACCTGGGAGACGAATATAATGTGTCGTCTCGAATAAACGAACATGGCAACACGGTGCAATCAGCGACGTTTAAAAATTTAAAGTCGGGTATTCAGGCCTTGGCTGCTACGATATCACACCGAAAACACTTATTTCTCAGCCATTGCAAGGAGTTCGGCTATATAGAGAAATTTAAAAACCCGACCCAGGAACAGCAGGCTTTTTGGATTTACGTTTACTTTCAAGGTGAAGGCAGAGCGAAAACATACCTTAAATCTAATGGTGGTTATGATTATTTTAAAGCGTCGCCGAGTATGATGAATCAAATACGTTCGCTGGCCTTGGAAAGAGTAGCCGCATGGAAATTCATGCAAAGCAAGAAGATATTTACCTTATGAATAAATACTTGCTGTATCTATCATCTTTTTTTGCCTTGTCTATTGTGTCTTGCGAATCAAGCAGTGAGCTTGCGGGGCATTCTGATAAAAGTCTGATGTTGGCAGCAACAATCGATACGCCAGCAACGCTTGCCCATTGCAGCCCAGCCCCATCGTTCAATAACGCTATGCTTAAGCATGGATTTTCAGTGGGCGCGGCTGCGTTAATAAAAAAATCGGAAATATCCGATATCGCGGACAATATTAAGACGGTGAAAAAGCTATTTCGCGGACAGGATATAGTCTTCGATAAATTCATTGTACTCAATCGCCACCATCTCAAAAAAATTAACAGTGATGTCAGTGCGCGTTTATATTGTTTTCAGTTTACTAACAAAGAAGATGCACGCGCCTGGTTTGATGTGATCGATAAGACTAAATCCAAAAACAAACGTCTGATTACTTTCAGTAAACCAAAAAAATTAATGGCTTTATCCGGAAAGCATGTTTATATCGTCGAGGGATACCACATATCTAACTATGATGTCCTCCAACTCATCATCGATCAATTGACTGAGACTGAAGTGGAAGCTGTATTCAGCCCAAAATAGCTAAAGTTAAAAGCAAAGTTCAACTCCGACTCCATTCAGAAAACCGGAAATTTTGTCAATCTTCGATGTTAGACTTCCAAACAACTTACTTCTATCTTTTGCGACCAGGCATAGATGAAAATTAATTCAAAAATGACTTTGCTAGAGTCGCTTTTCCACTGCTGTAGAGCGTAGGATTTCAGCCACTTATGGCGGTCAGGTAGCTCCGTACTTACTATTACCATTTTCAATTGAGCAAGGCGGTAAAGACAACATCGATGAAGTCACCGAAACCATTGTCGCCACCAGCGCCATCACTTACACCGACCAAGTTGCTCAAAACGAAGCAAAACTAGCCGTAAAAGCAGTCAATCAATTGCCCAAATCCCGTTACACAGATGCCATGAAAGTGCTCGCAAACTTTTCTGTTTTGCGCAACTATTAGTCAAATATAGCACGCCTATTAAATCGTTTAATAGGCGCATTAAGTATCACAGATTTCTCTTGATTTAAACCGCAAAGCGGATATTATAATTCTACTGCGAAAGATCTCCGCAGAAAGTTCCAGTTTGTAATTAGCGTCGGCTACCCAAAACCAACTCGCTAATCTGGAATCTGGCTGATTCAACTACTAGTGGGGGGAATCAGCCTTTTTTCTCTCCAATCAATTTACCCCAACAACCGTTCATTTTTTTTGCCAAATCATACTTGGCGCCAATCCATTTGCCTGTAGATACAAACCAATTATAAGTCAGCATAAATTATGTAATACTGCACAATTCAACATAGTGCTTAGGATAAATCTGCTGCGGAGTGTAGCTCAGCCTGGTAGAGCACTGCCTTCGGGAGGCAGGGGTCGGAGGTTCGAATCCTCTCACTCCGACCAATAAAGTCTGCGGCCTTCAATCAAGTTGGCGCGATGACAGCGGTGGACCTATGCAAGTTATCACAGGCCCAGTTAGCCCTAGTTCTCAACCTCAACGGCTCAAATCATGCAGCGAAGGCTGCCTCGAAACAGCCTCTAAATCAACAGTGGACTTTGGAATAAAAATTGCTTAGTATTTAATAAGTAAATGTATTAGCCGCGAAAATCTGAACTGAGCTTTCCACTTGCAGCAAATAATTCAGAGCAGGTTTTCAAGATGTTGCGGAAAGGTTTCAGATGGTGAACTCACGCATGGATGGGAGAAACGAAGCGCGTTGCCCACCCAGCCCACCACAACCAGCGGGCTTTGCAGGTCATAAACGTTGGTGACATAGATATATCCCTGCTTGCTCGATGGCCTCATCGGTGCCGATGTGGATCAAATACGATAGGTTCCAGTGGGCCAGCCTGTAGGCTACATCTTAGGTTTTTTCTTTATCCTGACAATAAGGACGGATGGTATTTTTGACGGCGCTACTCGCCAACAAAAATCTAAATATGAGGGAGGAGGGGATGTTGAACATGGGCAAAAAGAACCGAGATAAAGCGAAACTTCAGAAACTATTAAAGCGACTGAATGATCCGAAAAAAGTGCTGAAATCCTCAAAAATAATTTCGGGTAAAAAACTGCTTCGCCTGAGTTATGAACTGGGTACCTACCCATACCCTGAAAAAATTACGCTTGAGGACTATGAGCAGGAAAAACACCTACTGCAAATCGAACTGTTGAAAGTACAAGCATGGGTTAAGGAAACAGGTCAAAGAATACTCGCCATTTTTGAAGGACGTGATGCTGCTGGCAAAGGTGGCGCCATCAAACGCTTCAACGAGCACTTAAACCCCCGTGCCGCTCATGTTATCGCACTGGAAAAACCCAACGATCGCGAACAAGGGCAGTGGTATTACCAGCGCTACATCAAACATATACCAACCAAAGGTGAGATGGTCTTTCTTGATCGCTCCTGGTACAACCGTGCCGGGGTGGAACGCGTCATGGGTTTTTGCAGTGATGAGGAACACCTCGAATTCATGCGCCAGACACCACAGCTTGAGCGCATGCTAGTCAACTCTGGATTGCACCTGTTCAAATACTGGTTCTCTGTCAGCAGACAGGAACAACTGAGACGCTTTCATTCACGTACACACGATCCCCTCAAGCACTGGAAACTGAGTGCGATTGATCTGCAGTCGCTTAATCGCTGGGACGCTTACACCGAAGCAAAAAATGCGATGTTTTTCCATACCCACACAGCCGATGCTCCCTGGATAAACATAAAGTCGGATGACAAGAAACGAGCACGGATCAACTGCATGCGCCATTTCCTCTATTCGCTGGATTATCCCAATAAAGATACATCGGTAATCTATAAGCCGGACCCCTTAATTGTAGGGTCTATCAGCAACTATATCGACAATCCAAGCGTTGAAAACAAGGAACCAATAGCTCCTGATTTAAAAATCGTACAAAAAATTAACAATTCAACTCATCGAGGAAAATCATGACAGGAAAAAAAGAAGATATCGCCCTTCTCGAGCAAGCCATTGAGAAAGCTAAAAAAGCTGCCAGAAAAGCCGCCAAAGCGGCTAAAAAAGCGGTAAAAGCGGCTAAGAAGGCAAAACGAGCTGAATCTAAGATGGATAAGAAAGCCAAAAAGATCAGCAAACAAAGCAAAAAAATAGAAAAGAAACTAGAAAAATACAGCCAAAAAAAGGCAAAGAAAGCTGCCGAAAAAAAGAAAGCTCAGAAAAATGTGCGTAAGAAGAATAGTGGTAAAAAGAAGGGCGGCAAATAACTGATTAGAACGCCGGGATAGTTGGCTGCGTTCGCCACTTTAAACATGGACGTCACGCTATGATAAGGTAGGCGCCTGGTGAACAACAACAACAACAACAACAGTATAGCCCCTGGCAAACATATTGCGGCTGTGGATATGGGCACCAACTCATTCCACATGATCATTGCTGAAACCGCAGCCCATGGTGCTTTCCGGGTCGTTGACCGCATGAAGCATTGGGTGCGCCTGGGCGATGGTGTAGATGGTCGTGGGCGTCTGGATGAAGCCGCCGTTACCCGCATGATTGAAAGCCTCAGCTTCTTCAAGCATCTAGCAGAAAGCTACGATGCTTATATTCACTGTATTGCTACATCAGCCATGCGCGATGCACCTAATCGCAACGCAATTACACGGCGAATCCGCAAAGAACTCGGCCTTGTCATTGACATCGTCAATGGCGAAGAGGAAGCTCGACTGGTGTTTCAGGGTGTGCGCTCAGAGGGTTATATTGATAAGGAACCCTCATTCATCATTGATATTGGTGGTGGCAGTACGGAGGTGATCGCGGGTAACCGGGATGGAGTGCTGGTTGCGGAAAGTCTGGACATGGGAGCGAGACGCTATTCCAGGCATTTTTTCGCCAACCAGAAATATACAGCACGCCAGTTGCACCAGTGCAGTCAAGCTGCAGCTAGCAAAATTCAGCCGCTTGCATCCGAATTCAAGCCACTTGAGGTCAGCTCAGTCTACGGGACATCCGGTACGATTCGAAAGCTGGCAGATATTATTGCCTTGTTTTGTGATCTTGACGATACAACTCACCTTGTATTGGATGACCTTCAGTCAATCCGCCCAAAGCTGATCAATGCCGTTAAACGTGATCATTTGCCGGATTCCATTGAAAAGGAGCGGAAAGCGACGCTAGTTGCCGGCGCCATTATTCTTGAAGAAGTAATGAACGCACTGCATATCCGTTCTTTAAGAGTATGTCCGAGCGCGCTGCGTGAAGGTATTATTTACGATCGGATTGAAAGATCAGGTCGGCTCCCTTCCCAACCAATCATGGCATCCACCAACGCTATGGTAAAACGTTTGAATCTTGATCGTGAACAAATCAAGCGAGTTACAAATACTGCGGAACTAATCTTTGATACCTATGCGAGTTTATTGCACCTGAATGATGAGGCCCGACGCCTGCTCATAGCAGCTTGCCAACTTCACGAGATCGGGTTAACCATTAGTCACAAGCGAATCCATTTGCATGGTAGCTATATCATTACCCACTCAAACATGACAGGTATTACACAGTGCCAGCAGCAGATGATTGCCGCAATCGTCCGTTTTCACCGTAAAGCAGGACCCAGCCCAAAACATAGCGATCTTAAAGCCATGCGCGACAAAGACATCAAAGTTACCATAGCACTTGCTGCCATCTTGCGACTGGCTGTTGCCCTGAATCGCACTAAGAATGGAGCTGCTGCTATTCCGCACTTTGAAGAGAAGAAAAATGCATGGCAGTGGATCTTTGACCCTAAATGGTATTGTCAACACGAAGTTTGTATCTGGAATGCTACGCAAGAGAAGCGCCCGCTAAGCAAGCTTTTAGGCAAACCAATCCAGTTGAAAAGAACTCGCAAAGAGAAATCAAAACAATGAAACAAGGCAAGCCCACGGGGTTAACCAATATCAATCAAGTCGTGATTGAACCTAAATAAATCAGATCGGTTTACTATTTACAACAAAAAGAACGGCCACGCCTGAACAAAGCGAACCGTCGTAAATAGTTACCTCTCGTTGCCTGATTAATAACGAACACGACTTAGGCTACAGAAATGTCATCGTTGCTATTTGGCAGGCGATTGTCAGAGGAATAATCATGCATGAAATTCTCATTGCTCGCCATGCTAAATCGAGCTGGAAATATAAAAAGCTCGAAGATTCTGAGCGGCCATTGAATAAACGTGGAAAGCGCAATGCCCATGATATGGGGAAACGCCTAGCGACTCGCGACTGCATACCTGATTTAATTTTGTCCAGTCCTACACAGCGATCACTCTCTACAGGTTTGATAATAGGCTCACACTTGGGTATTAGTGAGCGCATCATTCGACTAGACTCCCGTATTTACAATGGCAGCGTGGCTGATTTATTAGCACTACTAAGAGAAATACCAGAAACAAATCAGCGAATTATGCTGATTGGGCATCATAAGAGCATTCCGCTGCTTTTCAGTACATTATCAACAAAAAATATAGAACATATACCAACATGTGGTATTGCGTATATTAGTCTGAATATTACTAAATGGACAAAAATAAGACCTCAAAAGGGAAAGATAATTTTTTACGACTATCCTAAAAAGCGTGACCCATATAAAGCATAATCATGCATTTTGTGCGTCAGATGAAAGCGGCTAACTACTGGGCTAGCTACTGGATGTTTATTAAAGACCCTAGGATCTACTATACCTCACTTGATTTTAAAATAATAACTCGGGAATCCCTATTTTTTTTTCTTTGATTTTTTTTTGCCCTTCTTTTTACCACTCATTGCAATTACAACAATTAATATTACCAGACCCGCTCCAGCAAAATAGATCCATTGCGGAAATTCCAAAGTCGATATTTCACCTTCAGCAAGCTGCCCATCAATGAAATTTATATGATGAAAACGTTCGGTTTCTTTATCCCCAAGTATAAAATCAATTTTCACTATCCCTTTACCCTGCTCGGTAACTATTTCTAGTTCCTTGCCATAATCCGGGTCATGTAGATGCAATTGAGCTTGATAAAATCCGCTACTGTCTGTCGTTTTTTGTGCAATCAGCTTTCCATCTAACATTGCTTTTACTCTACTGTTTGCAATCCCTCGTTTTTGGCTATCTAATACGTAACCCTGAATAGTGTATCTATGATCCGCTTCATGTTCAGCTAATACAAACTGTGGAAAAGTGACAATTAAAAACAAACTCAACAATAGAAATTGATTAACAGATGTTAAAGCCATATTTCACTCTCCTGTACTACAATATACTTATAAAAATATTTTAATTGCATTTATTCTCAATAATCGCTAATAGTTTACATAAAATGCACCAAAAATATATTTTAGTATCAAAGTAATTTAATCAAGAATAACTATCGCATAATAGCACAACAGCATAAATTGCCATAAAAAAATGGCGTGATAAGTATTATTATTCAAACAAAAAATAATTAATTTCAAAGCAAGCAATGTTGTCGCTACACTGTAAACAGGAAAGTTGAAAAAAACCGAGACACTTTCGTTTTAAGGGAGAAATTCAATGAACCAGAAAATAATAAGCTTACTTAAGTATCCTCAAACACTTCTACGCGAAATTCTCAGTATAGAATCGTGCCCATACGACTTGCTCTACAACAAAGGCGAGAAAATCTGTCAGGATTGTTGTGATGGTGTAGAGTGCGAGTGGCTATATCGAAATGATACCGTAGAGGAATTAAATAAAAAAACACATGAGCAACTTATGCATGACCTCGAATTCTCAATACTGATTATTCAAGCTCAAATTGCCCGAATGGAACACGACGATATACATTGTGAATGCGAAACCTGCACATGGTTACAAGACGCACAAAAGCTCTATGAAGAAAAACATCAATCTCCTCTTCATTTAAAAAATCCGAAATTTTCACCACAAAAAGAACCAACTTACAATACTCAATCCGCTAGCAGACAATAGACAATACAGGCGTAGCTTTCTAATTGCTACCCAGGCATATCAATGCAGTCACGAGGTATTGGTAACCCGGCAATCAGACATCCTTGATATGACGGGCCTTTGGGAAACAAAGAATATAAATACTTCTGGCTTCCCTTTTCAGGGCCAAACTGTTTTTTCAGCACTTTGGCTAATAATCGGATATTGGGTGTTAAGTCAAATTCATCAAAATATTGTCTTAAAAAATGAATAATTTCCCAATGTGCATCTGTCATCGTAATGCCCTCACGTTCGGCGGCCGCGAGCGCAATCTCCTCTGACCAGTCTTCCATATTCAGCAAGTAACCATTAGACGAAGAATCTTCGGATAGATCGCCTGTTATATATTTCATAATATCCGGGCACATAGTGCCTCCTCGT
The DNA here is from genome assembly GCA_964654485.1 of uncultured Gammaproteobacteria bacterium. Classification (GTDB taxonomy): domain Bacteria; phylum Pseudomonadota; class Gammaproteobacteria; order SG8-11; family SG8-11; genus JAADIM01. The sequence goes on from CAZZJI010000016.1 coordinate 33,425, forward strand.
TAATTATCTATTACTTTATTGCAAGCTATTTATTGAAGCTGGCCAACACAATAATAGTGGCATATTTTCAGCTTAATACAATATTAGAACAAATTATTAGAATAATAATATTATTACTAACTAAAGTTTCGCCGTAAATATGGCCCGTTTCGGCGCAGGGTAACCCTCTGCTGTTAAGTTAGCATTCTCAGGATCAAGAAAATTCGATAACGATTCAAATCGCATCCAATCAGTTATACGTTGCTCTTCTATAGAAGTTTGATTCACGTCTATCAAATTGACATCCGAAAATCCACACCGAAGCAACCAGCGTTCCAGGGTTAAGCAGGACGGAATAAACCAGACATTGCGCATTTTTGCATAACGACCTTCTGGCACCAACACCTCGCCTTGCTCACCTTCAATAACCAGCGTTTCAAGTACTAATTCACCACCTTGTTTCAAACAGCCCTTAAGCTGATAAAGATGATCAAGCGGTGAACGGCGATGATATAAAACACCCATTGAAAACACCGTATCAAACGCATTCAATTCCTCAGGCACATCGTCTATATTCAATGGCAACACATGCACTGCCGGATTGTTTATATAATGCTGTATTGTGTGAAACTGCATAACGTATCGCAATGTTGGATCGATACCTATAACCAGTTCAGCATCATCGCCGCACATTCTCCAACAATGGTATCCACTGCCGCAACCGACATCCAAAACCACACGGTCTTTAAGCGGTTGTATTTTGGTTTTAAAACGATCCCATTTCATATCCGATCGCCATTCAGTATCAATATCAATATTAAAAACAGAAAAGGGCCCCTTGCGCCAAGGATGAAAATTCCGCAATAAACGATTTATTTCATCGCGCGTGTCATCACTGCAATCATTTTTGTCACCAACACGTATACAACTCGAATTCAGATCAACAGAGGATGGAATCACCTTGGGAAGGCGACTCAACAGATTCAGCCAACTCTCCATATCCCCATGCGCCGACTTAAATATCACAGCATGTATATTTTTATGTAAATCATCCACCCAATTTTTTAATTTTGTTTTAGCCATTGCCTGATACAAAGGGTCGTAATCAATCATTTGACAGCAACTATAGAAACGAAATTAAAAGTTTGAAACCACACATAAACCTGTCTAAACCCCACCGCAGTCAACCGATCAATGTGCTTCGCCAAAGTTTCCGGCACAAGCACATTTTCCAACGCCGTTCTTTTCTGACTTATTTCCAGGTCAGAATACCCATTAAGTCTTTTAAAATTATCATGCAGATCCATTTGAAATTTTTCTTCCTGGTTATTTTCAAAACTGATTTTCTCTGAGAGCACCAATACCCCGCCTGTTAACAAACCTGAATATATATTTTTTAGAACACCCTTACGCTTTTCAAGGTCCACAAATTGTAACGTATAATTTAACGTCACTACCGAGGCATTCTCGATTGTAATATCGACAATATCAGAAAGCATGACATTTACTGGAATTTTTTTTGTGTCATTTAATATATTTTCTCGACATCGATCCACCATTGCCTGAGAATTATCGACAGCGATTATATCAGCAATTTTTTTTTGGATACGATGCCGCATCACCAGTGTTACTGCGCCAGTGGAACAACCCAAATCATAACAATGACTCCCTGGTTGAGCATACTGTTCGGCCAACACACCAATCATGGAAATAACAACGTCATAACCAGGAACAGATCGCGTAATCATGTCATTAAAAACATTAACAACATGCTCGTCAAAAACAAACCCGCTTACCTGATCTAGCGGCCTAGCAAATATTACATCTTTTTTCATAGTTGATACGATAGTTAATACAATAGTTGATATAAAACGTTAATTAAAACAGTACAAATAATAACACTTCAATTAACAGATTACTTCACTTTAGGAAAACACTGTGGATCATTGCAATTTTTTCTTCTCTCCACACCTCTACTACTACAATAGTGACTATACTTAGATTAAGTCAGGGGGCAAGGCGGGGACAAAAAGCACTATGCTAACACCTAAACACAATACCGCTTCGTGCCGATACCTACCACACAGACCACGCTTTTTTGCTAGAGCTTACACCAACACAGTAGCAGTATTGGAAATTTCAGACTAACACCATGAATAGAAAAGATTTTTACTCATTGCTGCAAAAAAAACAAGAGTATGATTATGAAAACTATCTAAATACCGAAAAATTGCTGAGCTGTCAAAAAGACTTTACTTCCCTATGCAATAAAGATGAGCTGCAATTTCAAATTGTGCATCAAACTGAGGAACTATGGTTGAAGCTTATCGTTTATAGCTTATTGGATATCGATGATTACCTGGAAGCTAAAAATACTAATCGTGTGTTGTCATTATTCAAGCGCGTACATTTGACCCAGCAATTGATGATAGAGCAACTCGCGTTATTGGAAACCATGTCACCCTATGATTACCAATTAATTCGGCAACAGCTAGGTAATGGGAGTGGCAAAGAATCACCTGGATTTCGTGCATTATCCAAAGCACCCGCGTATTTATGGAACACCTTCAATTCTAAATATCTTGAAGCGGATAATTTAACGGTAAAAAATATTTATCACACCGAATATCGTCATTGTAATGCGTATATGATCGCCGAATGTCTGGCTGAATTTGACGAATTGCATCAAAAATTCTGTTATCACCATATGCAGCTTATCTATCGCAGTATTGGTTTTGAATCAAAATCTTTAAAGGGCCGCTCTGTTGAACTGCTTAACCAACGGGTTAGAGAAAAATTTTTTCCTGAACTTTGGCAAATTCGCACAGATATGACGGATGCATGGGGACAGCAATACGGTACGGTGCGAAAATCCATCTCAGATTGACAGTGCTCAACTCGGTATTACACCGTTCTGAAAAAGTGACCGCTTACCGCTGCAACTATATAAAAACTCACTACTCAACCATATATCAAGACCATGTATGAAAATAAGTTTTTCCTTCCCGATGGTATTTACTTGCAAAGTCACTCCGTGGGTTGTTTGCCACAAACAACAAAATCATCGGCAACAGTGAATTATTTTGATGCTTGGCAAAATCAAGGCGCTGGCGCCTGGCCAGCCTGGTTAACCATGGTGGAAGATTACTGCAAAACGCTGGGCACATTGTTCGGCGCCAACTCTGCGGATTTTTGTCCACAAAGTAATGTATCTTCAGCATTAACAAAAATACTTTTTTCATTAAACCCACTAAATAAAGAACTAAATAAAGCACATAGCAAAAATACTTTATTGATGTCTAATCATGATTTTCCATCATTAGGCTTTGTATTTTCCAGGTCTCAACAGGATGGATACAATATACGTTTTCTTCCTGATGATAGCGACCTCACATCCCTGGAACAATGGAAATCGCACGTTAATGATGATATCAAGTTGATGCTCATTACACATGTGACTTCCGATTTTAGTGAACGCACCCCGGTGCGAGAAATTATTCAATTAGCCAAACAAAAAGATATAATTACCGTCGTTGATGTAGCGCAGTCCGCGGGTATAGTGCCTATCGATTTTCATGAATGGGATGCGGATTTTGTTATCGGCTCGTGTATAAAGTGGTTGTGTGGCGGCCCAGGCGCAGGATTCTTATGGGCTAATCCAAAAATAGTGGCGAATTTCAACCCGCGGGATGTCGGCTGGTTCTCCCATCAGGACCCCTATGATTTTGATGTCCATCATTTTAAATACGCGACCGGAGCGAAACGTTTTTGGGGTGGCACGCCCTCCATATTACCTTTTGTCATTGCCGGGCATAGCATTACTTGTATAAATAAAATTGGAATTGATGTTATCGCTCGCCAAAACCAGCAGCATTCAAGTATATTACTGGCGGCGGCGCAAGAGCAAGAAATAAAAATAGTGTCCCCCATCGATAATAATCGAAGGGGTGGAACCATAACTCTTATGCTCAGCAACGTCGCCAATGCTAATAAGTTACTTAGCCAGCATAAAGTGTTTTTTGATATCCGCCGTGATAATTGTTTTCGCTTTTCTCCACATATTTATAATAACGAAGAAGACGTAGATACCGTGGCTAAATTGCTAGCGAAACTGCATTAAACAACGATAGTGGGTTAAGACACAGACATATCTAAAAATCAGAATGACTAAGAGTAAAAGCGTCAATTGTTAAGACGCTAAATCGATCTTAGACCCAAGATAAAAAGTATAGAGGAACTGTCACTCTGTTCGGACTATCTGGTTCCAACTCATTGCTCGATACTTTTCTTTCAGAAAATCAATAAAAACGCGAGATTTGGGAGACAGCAAACGCGGCCCGGAGTACAACGCATAAATCCCTTTCTGTTGCGGGTGAGTAGGATAAGCGGATAACACCCGCACCAAACTGCCATCACGCAGGTACTCATCCACTAGCCAGTTAGCCGAACGAATAACCCCTAAACCCGATAACGCTGCCGATAACAACGCATCGATATCATTGCTGTAAAAATTGCCCCTGGCTTCGATAGCTTCGATCACATCCGGCTTGTTGTAAAACTGCCAGCGATTAGCCCCCGCCTGAGAACGAAATGTTAAGCAGTTATGCTGCTTAAGCTCACCAATGGTTTGTGGCTGACCGTGTTGTTGTAGGTAGTCAGGACTTGCGCACATAATCAACTCTATATCCGCCAAATGACTCGCCCGAAGACTGGTATCAGCAGGTTCCCATTGACGTATAGCAATATCGTATCCTTCGCCGATGACATCTTGAAAAACATCGTTAAGCGACAAGCCAACTTCAATTTTAGAATACTTGTCGAAGAACGCGGGTAGTAACGGTGCAATATGGCGACGTCCGAATGCTGCAGGCGCAGTCACGCGTAGCGCACCACTTGGCGTGTTACCCAGCAGGGTAAGTTCAGTCCTGACTTGTTCCACTTCCGCAACAATCTGAGACGCCTTGGCATATAGCAATTCACCGGGTTCAGTGAGTGTCATTTTACGTGTAGTGCGTTGAAACAAACGCACGCCCAAGTCACGCTCAAAATCGGATAACTGACGTGAAACCGCTGAAGGGGTTAGATTAAAGTATCGAGCTGCGCCTGCAAAACTCCCCTCTTCAACAATGCGGGTTAACAACCGCATACCTGCAATACTGTCCATATACGCTACCTTATCTGTGTCTACAGAACATGATTATATCTCTATTCGTGAAATTTAGGAACTAATCTATGGCGTATTTGGGGCATTATCAATACCACTCTACTCCTCTAAGCTATCTCATCCCGTCAACAAACATCCCAGAGGAAGACAAAGATGAGTCAATTATTTACACAGATAAAATTGGGTAAATATAAGTTAAATAATCGCATCGTGATGGCGCCGATGACACGAAGTCGTGCCGGCCGACTAGGCATTCCCAATTCATTAATGGCCAAATACTATGAGCAGCGCGCAGACGCCGGGCTAATCATCACTGAAGCAACCGCAGTAAGTCAGCAGGGACGCGGCTGGATGAATTCACCAGGAATGTATAACGATCAACAACAACAGGGATGGAACCTGATTACCGATGCAGTACACCAGCGAGGTGGCCACATTTTTACACAGTTGTGGCACATGGGTCGCATGGTGTTGCCAGATTTTAATGATAATACACCACCTGTTGCGCCATCAGCTGTGCGTGCTGAAGGAGGCTTTAAAAACCCCGATGGCGAATCAAAAAACTTCGTCGAACCAATTGCGTTGTCGGTACCGGAAATTCAATCCATTGTTAATGATTTTCGTCTGGCCGCCCGACGAGCTGTCGACTCGGGAATGGATGGCATTGAAATTCATGCCGCAAACGGATTCTTGATCGACCAATTTACTCGCAGCTCAACAAATCTTCGCACCGATCAGTACGGTGGCGACTTCAAAAATAGAGCCCGCTTTTTACTGGAAGTAACACAAGCAATAGTCAGTGAAATTGGAGCGGGAAAGGTAGGTTTGCGTCTATCGCCCACTCTTCCAATATGGGGCATAACTGATGCAACACCGGGATCAACTTTTGGCTGGATCGCAGAACAACTTAATGAATTTAACTTAGCTTACTTGCATATTCTGGAACCACCAAAAGGTATCAAACACACATTGGCAAGCGAAATCGAGCCGCTTATGGGCGAATTACGCAAACGTTATCGGGGTGTACTGATCGCCAGTGGCGGTTATCACCACAAAAGCGCAGAAACATTGCTTGAAAATAACAATGCAGATGCAGTCGCCTTTGGTGTGCCTTATATCTCAAATCCTGATTTAGTACGGCGTTTTAAAGACAAACTTGATCTTGAGAAAGCAGATGAAAACAGTTTCTATACCGAAGGCGAAGCCGGATACACCGACTATGCGTTTGCACCATAAACCGATCCGGTTTCCAGTTAGAAGTCACGTGATAAGATAAAATGCGCCTGCATATTCAGTTCTTAGGGGGCTAGCCACACCTTTGTTCAGCTTGTAAACTGGATGGGCAATTAAATTTCGGCGGGGAAAAAACACATGAAGTATCATCATCTAGGCATTCCTACAAAAGAAAAATTAAAAGACGAAATCCACCTTAAACATCTAAAAATATATATTAGCGGGTTTGGCAAAAACCCCTATGGTGTTGAGTGGGTACGCTATGAAGATGATGCTGATTTTCCTGATATAGTAAAAAATTTACCCCATGTTGCATTCGAAGTTGACAATATTGAAGACGCTATAAAAGGAAAAAATATAATCATTCACCCAAATTCTCCCAGCCCTGGTGTTATCGTTGCGTTCATCGAAGACAACGGCGCGCCCATAGAACTTTTGCAGATTGATCGATCAATTGCTGAAGACGGTATCTAGTGCATTAACCTTAGTTATGGCTGGAATGCACTTTCCAACCGATTAAATTGTATTGCTTCTGAAATTTCTTTTGAAAATTTTTCAGAGCTTAGCTTTGTCAATAACTCAAATGCAGCTTGATAACTAACTGGCCCACCATTAGAAGTGATCACCTTGTTATCAATAACCACATTTTTGTCATACTGTACCTTAATTTTAGGGTATGCTTTGGCTAGCCCTTTTTCCCCGCCGGCCCACGTTGTTGCTTTTTTTCCATCGAGAACACCTGCTTCGCCAAGCAAAAAAGCACCGGAACAATTACTTGCCATCCAAGATGCTGATTGATTTTGTTTTTTGATATATTGAATGAGATCTTTATTCTTTAATAAACCATCCATTTCATACGCACTAGGAACAATTAGCACATCTAGCTTGAAATTATCGTAGATTGTTTTCTCGGCAATTATTTTCAACCCCTCCTCTGAAGTAACTTCCTTATTTTGAGTTATGGAAATAACCACCACTTCGTACGATGAAAACCATGCCTTTTTTGTTGCTGCCCCAAAAACCTCAATAGGAGCAGTTACATCGCTTGTTAAAAAATTATCGAAAACCAGAATTCCTATCTTAGATGTCGCGGCATAAACAGAATTACTAACGAACAACAATGCTCCAACAAACATTATCATCCACCTCCTTTTTTTATTCATATAAAGCTCCATCACGTCATAGTTATATAAAATGAATCCCATAAGCAATAACTCCGAAATTCTGCCCAACTCCTGTTTATCGCTCAAAAATTTTGGCCATTAGAGTGAAGTTTTTAAGGTAGGCCTCTTCCAAATATTCATACAGTACTGACGAATCAAGCATTATATGCTTGCCCACTTGTAATATAGAAAACAGCACTGATTCCTTATAGAAATATTATTTGGTATGCAATTTTACAGCATACGAGGTATTGGAAAATTCTTCCATACGCGTAATTAATTCATTTTCAACTGTATATACTTGAACCCATTCTTGCTCCAGTACTTCCCCATTTTTTCTAATTTTTTGTCTCTCATTTCCTAATACTACTACGGTATTTTCTTCGGCAATAAATTGATTTGGTTGAAATTCAAGATAATCTATATGCTCATTAACATTATTAAAAAACTCTGTTACTCCTTTCTTGCCTTCGTAAACCCCTGAGTGCTTGATTTCATCTTCGCCATGATAAACCCACATAATATTATCTGATAAAGTGCTTTTCAGCGCTTCCATATCTCCCGCGCCATAAGCTGCATACATAGTTTGTACTACTTCTTTAGGTGACGACATATCTGGTTTCCTTTTAATTTCTGAGACGTTAAACTATTAATGCTGACGCACCACGTTCTCAATCTTTCAAATCGAAGTGTTAGTAAGATGGCTATTGGTAATAGACAGAAGAAAAAGCGAGGACTCTCTTTTCAATAATTTTCCATCTATTGGAACCATCATTCATGTTGATTATAACTTTAACTTTCATACGCTAATATTCTAGCTGAAAAAAAGTGTAAAATATTCTTGAAGCAATATAAAGCGCAAAAATAGACAAACTATTATGAATAAAATTCACAAATGGATAAGTTGAAATTATTACGATTGTTTTTGATGGTCATCGACCACGGCAATTATTCTGCTGCAGCCAAGCAACTAGCCACCTCACCGTCCACGATTAGTAAAGCCATTATGCGCTTGGAAAAAACGGTTGGAATACAGTTGTTTCAACGTAGCACTCGTCAGCTACGCTTAACGACAGAAGGAGAGCAATATTCACTGCAAATACGTTCCTTGCTGGAACAGCTCGACACCTGTGAATATACCATCAAACAACAAAACGACTTACCTTGCGGAAAATTGCGGATTAGTGTTCCAATTTCTTATGGCCGACTTTACGTTCGCCCATTATTAAAATCGTTTAAGTGTTTATACCCGGATATCTCGATCGAGTTGTCCTATGATGATAAATATATGGATATAATAGAACAAGGGTATGACATATGCGTGCGAAGTGGCACAGTTTCCGATAGCCGCCTTATCGCACGCCAACTTAGTCCAATTGATTTTTTGATCTGCGCATCACCCGAATATTTACAATGTCACACTAGACCAAAATCTGCTCGTGATTTTATTAAACATCCATGGATACGTTTTCGATATCAACAAACCGGACGTATACTACCAATAATGATGCCAAACAAACCCAGTCACAGGGAATATGATCCAGATCAAACCTATGTGGTTGATGATGGTGAAACCATGGCTGAACTATGCGCGGATGGTTTGGGCCTAACGCAAATACCCCATTTTATTGCGCGTAATTTTTTTCGTGAAAATAAAATTGTATGCCTTTTTCCAGCATTTTGCCCAAGTGGTCATGGTGTATTTATCATGTATCCAAAGCGAGATTATTTACCCGAACGCGTGAAGGTATTTGTCGATTTTTTATGTAATGAAATCGAAAAACAGGGGGAAACTCCGTTAAGCACCTGGGCAAAAAATATTAAACCATGGCGTGATTGATGTGCGTCAACAGCAGCAAAGTTATTAGCACTTACACAAATAGTACATCACGGCGAGCAATACTGTATTTTTAGCCCCAAAGAAGAGTAAGATAGCTTAATGTCTTTAGAAATGTTGATCATCTTTTTCCTTATTACACTTACAGCAACGGCAACACCTGGACCAACAATGCTTTATATTGCTTCGAGTGGGCTTGATCAAGGCGTTCGCGGTTATATCGCTGCTGGATCAGGGGTATTAGTAGCCGATTTCATCTACTTTTTCCTTACAATTACAGGATTAAACGCAATTTTAATCGCATCGTATGAATTATTTTTTCTAATAAAATGGCTCGGGGTAATATATTTAATATACTTAGGATTGAAAATTATATTCTCAAAATCTTCAACTTCTATAAAAAATAATAATATTTCTGTAGAAGCAGGATTAATTCAACGTTTTTTTATTAAAGGTTTTATAATACATCTGGCAAACCCTAAAACAATTCTATTTTTCAGCGCTTTACTACCACAATTCATCAATACGGAGGAACCTCTGTTTTATCAAGCTGTCATCATCGGCACTATCCTTATGCTCACACAAGCAGGAATGTCCATCGTTTATGGTGAAATGGCAAACCGATTAGGTCTTATTTATGGCAAAACTTACTCGGGAAAATCTTTGACTATTGTTTCAGGCATACTGCTGATTGTAGCGGGCATTTGGCTAGCAACTGTGCGGCGACCTTAAAATTAATTCCTCCTCTTAGCTGATAAAAACCTAATACCATGCTCAGCGGCAGGCATTACTGGCTGGCTACCAAGCCGAGTTACGCTGCAATGCCTTTTTTAAGTTCTTGTTTTTTCTTTTCTTCAATCTCATTCCAATGCTTATTGCACAACGCCCCTTCAAATGAATACAAATAGTAACAGACAGGCAAGGTTTCATTTGGATGGTTTTTTTTAATCATTTTATGTGCCTCAACAGCGCCATAAAATCGCAACTCCTCTTCAGAAAAAATACCCACCTCGTTTAAGCGACCAGCTATTTTATTGCCAATATTTTTTAAATCGGTCAACTTTCTATTTATCGTCATAACCCGGTTGATACTCCTCAGATGGCTTCTACTCGTTGCAGCGTTCGTTAGGCAAGTAGGGACACATTAATAGAAATATAGCAACGAAAGGCCAGACCCTGCTACCCACTCAATCTAACCTTATTTTCTGGGCTGATATTATTTAGGTGGTTCTGTTTGCCCCATAGCGGGGTAAAATACTAATTTAAAAGAACCATCTTTTTTATGAAAATACTTCCCCGCGTACATTACTTCTCTTAGGGTTTTCAGGCTATCTGCATTAAAGTAAATTCTCTCAAGGAGATGCTCTTTACCATTTTCTAGTTGATAAAGATTATGTTGAAATTGCACTAAACCATTGTCAATATTTTTAATAGTGTAATTTATTGAATAGGGGTGATCATCAAGACGATACGTTTGAGAACGAACACCTGGCATGACACTAGGAAGAATAACTGGTCTTATCATTTGAAAATTAAATTTTGAAACTAAAGTGTCTTGCACAAAACGCTCATCCTCAAGACTATCAACAGAAAAATTTCCTTTTTTATCTTTATCGAATGAAAACTTAATATCAATAGGCTTGCCTTCAACATCAACAACAAGCCCAAAAACCCCAACGTTTCTTAGAAATTCAACGCCATTGTTAGCAAAGAAAAGATAACCTAACTTATTACCCTCAGAATCTTTAAAGGTGATATCAAGATTTGTTGGATATGAACGATTTCTGGGCAGTTTTTTATACTTAAGGTCGAAATTATATTCTTTCCCATTCTTATCCTTGAAATCGAAGTTAATTTTTGTCTTTCCTTCTCCTACATCACTTAGTTCCAGCTTTTTCGTAACATCAATATTGTCTCCTTTAATACTTAATTCAAAGGGAAGTGTTTCAGCTAACGTTATAAAGCTTAGTGAAAATAGTGTTATTCCAACAAAAACAAACTTCATTGTTCACCTCATGCTAAGTTTAGACCTCTAATGAGTTCAGTAGACAGCATGGGAACAATTTGGTTCAACCTAACAACGATGCTATCTACTGCCAGGGAGTAAAGGTCAAGAACATTCAACAGGCGGGGAACAAAATATTTATCGGCTAGAAGTGGCTAAGAAAAGATTAAAAAACTATCGTAACCACTTTCTGCCTTAAATTATATTAGCTGCTGGATGGGTCTGTGTTTTCTGCGGGTTTTTTATCTGTTTGTGATGTATCAAGCAACTGAGTTCGCCTGATTTGTGCAATATACTCAAATTCAGATTTATTTATACTAAAAACCGTATCACGATCACTGCGACTGACATAATATTTATCGTCAGCTTGTATAAACTGATAGATCCAGTCTCCCTTCGGCCCGGACACATTTAGTGTCATCGCAGTAGTTTTATCCTCAAGTGCAGGGGCAAGCGACTGCACACGTAAGCTGGTTAAAGCGGAAACCAATTGTTTGACTTTGTCTATATCCAATTCAGATGCTGCTTTCGGTTCACCTTTCTGTTCAGCAGAGTCACCATTATCAAATACCCAGTTGCCCTGGGTTTTTTGTAAAGCATAATCCGGCCCTTTGATACTGCTGATTTCATTAGCTGCGAGCAGCGATTTATCCAGCCAATCGTCATTTTTTGGCGGTAATTCGTAGCTGTTCAGGAGTACTGCATAGATGGCATCATCATCCGGTTTACGAATATGGACTTTACGAAAACCGGGGGAGGTGCCGACCAACAGTTCTGCGGCGAGGGTGTCGCCCTGATAAAGCTGTAAGCGTCGTTGAAAGGTGTCCTTTTCGACCTCGAAACGCTCACGGCTGGACGTGGTCGTGGCGACCGGCCATCCGCTGCGCAAATCATCTAATTTATTTAGCAGATCAGTGAGTTTGTTATTATTTGCCGGTAACTGCTGCAGTTCTGGTAACTGCCATTTATTGTCGGCTTTCTGAATTGTGGCAATATTATTGTCATCACCACCGCCTGTAATGACAATGCGATCAATTTGCGATTTTTCAAAACTAAGTAACGGCTGTTGCTGGTTTTGCGTTTGCCGTTGTTGGCTGTACCATAACAGGCCGCTGCCAATTAACAGCTGTAAAACCAGCAGGCCGCCTAACCAAGACTGTGTTTTTTTCATATTAAATCTCCATTAATCAGCCATTGGCTGCCAGTAATTTAACGTAATTATTCTGCCGCACTTTTTTGCGATGGCGCTGAAACAATGCGATACAAACCAACGCCAGCGTGGCCAGTGCATAGTTCAGATATTCCCAAAACAATTGTGAGTTATGTTCCATGGGCGGAAGCGTGCGATTAAAATTGCCCCGCGCGCGAATACTTAACAGACCGGCGTCTTCCAGAGACCAATCCACGGTGTTGGCCATGAGTTGTAAGGTATTCAGATATTCACTGCCATTACCTGCTCCTGCCATGTGGAGCACTTGGTCGCGTAGAAAATCATTGGAACTGAAAACAATGATTCGGGCGGACTCGGGCGAACGCTCAATAACACCGGATATCGTGGTTGTTTCAGTTGCACTGGTGTCTTCATCCGCTGCTGCGGTTTCATCCACTTTTGCTAACATAGGCGATGACTTGCCAACAAAAAAGGAGTCAAAACGCCCAGCGCTAATGACCCCCAAAACGCGTGATGCGTGTTTACCCTGCGGTATAAAAGAACTTATACCATTGCGCTCAATACGCGGTATCACATCAGTCGATGTGGACGACCATGATTGATCGGAGCTTTGGAACAGTTCAGTGACGTTGCGGCCAGCCTGTTTCTCTTTGTCAATAATGATAGGCGACGCCCACGCGAGCGTTGCCTGAGGCAGATCAGCAGTAATCATATTTTCCTGATTCAAGCCCGCGCCCCGCACATCTATGAAATACGGATAATCGAGCATGCGTATTTCTTGCAGGCGCAAGCCGCCCAGATTACGCGTGACTGGTGCAGGGAACGCAGCATTTTGCGGGTCAAGCACCAGTTCGTTTTTGATAGTGATGCCGTGATGAGTCAACCAGTCCTCAAGCCCGCTGCTATACGGTTGTAAATTGATACTACGATTACTGAAACTGGTGCTATACGGCGAGGTGGCTGCAATCACAGTGCCGCCTTGCATAAGGAACTGATCAACTGCAAATATTTGTTTTTCATCCAACGCTTTTGGTGCCGCTAATAGTAGAATGTCTGTTTCACCTGAAACGTTGCCATCACTCAGATCTTCGCGCTGTACGTTTAGCTCAGCACTCAAAAAGTTTTCCAACTGTGAGAATTGCGCAGTTGCCTGAGCAAATTGTGGGTCTTCCTGGTCAGTCGTCGGTGTGACCAATGCGACCGTTTTAGTGAAACCGCTGGCAAATCGCTTAACACCTGCTTGCAGGTTGCGCTCAAAGCTACTTTCGGACATATCTTCAAGTGGGATTTGTATCACCTGATCGTCTTTTTTCAGCGTCAGATAGAAGTAAAAATGTTCATTACTCAAAAGACTGGTTGCCATAGGCGCAAAGCCATAGTCTTCTGCAATCTGGCGACCTACCACTGCGCCATCGGCATCCGGGTCAATCAGATTGACGCTGAATCGACCTTGCGCAGACGCTTTGATCTTGTCAGCAACCTTTTCAATGGTTTTTTTGAACTCTACCAATTGCGGAGGGAGCGTTGAATCTGCGGATACGTAGGCGTTGAGGGCGAGTTCACCCTTAATAGTGTCGAATAGATTTCCTCCGGCCTGATAGCTGTTGAGTATTTTTTTAATTGCACGCGTTAGATCATGCTCGGGATTTCGTAATTGAACATCAATATCTGCCTCGCTGCGGGCCTTGACCTCAATTAAATCGCGAAACCCCAGTACTTGATGTTCGTCACCGTACTGCAATAGGATATTAAAGTAGGAACTGACAATCGACGACTGGTAGCGATCAGCGACCTGAAAGGGGATAGGCTTGATATTATATTTTTGGTTGGCTTCTTCTTCTAGTTCTGGGTTTGTTATCGGGTCGATAAATTCAACGCGTACTTTACCCAAACCCGCAATTTCGTATTCGCGCATCAAATCCCGCAGTTGGGGCACTAACGGCGAGAGTAACGGATGAGTTTTACCGCTGAAATAGCCGCGCATTAAAAGTGGTTCCTGCAACTGGTCCAGATAGCCCTGGGTGGAATCTGATATCGAGTACTGATCGCCTTTCGTTACATCAATGCGCAGCGTATTAATCTGGCCAAGCCAGAGGTTTGCACCGAGTGCATTGGCAACTAATAAAGCTGTGATGGTACGCCAGATTTGATGGTGGGGAGTACGCTGTGTTGTTGCCCAACGTTCGCGTTCCAGCACGAAGGTATTTAGAGCTAAAAACACTGCGATAATGCTAGCGTAGTAATATAGATCGCGTAAGTCGATCACGCCGCGCGTAATTGCATCAAAGCGGGAACCTGTTCCAAGTAAGCGCAACCACTCTGCCACCTGGTTACCAAATAGGTCGGTAATGCCGCTGCTACCCAGGAGATAGAATAAGCCACTCAACGTGACTGCACTGATCAGGCTGACTATTTGGTTATCACTGCGTGCAGACACAAACAAGCCAATACTTAGATAAGCCGCACCTAGAAAAAAAGTTGCCAGATAACCAGCCCATACAGGCCCCCAATCAAGCTCCGCCATAATGGAAACAGTGATCGGTAGCGGTAAGGTGATTAGTAACGCCACCGCCAACAGCACCAGACAACTGGCAAATTTACCCACGACAAAATACCACAAGGGCACGGGTTGGGTGAGCACATGTTCGAGTGTGCCAGTGCGACGTTCTTCACTCCACAGCCGCATAGTGATAGCGCTGGCAAGAAAAATCAGTAATACGGGCATCCACTCAAACATCGGGCGGACATCGGCGATGTTACGCGAAAAAAAAGCCTCTCCCCAGAAAAATACAAATAAAGTGACTGCTGCAAATGCGGCAAGAAAAAGATAGGCGATTGGCGAAGCAAAAAACAATGCCACCTCTTTAGCGGCAATTCTGAGAATAAGCGCATAGGGTTGCCAATTAGGTTGTGACGTTTGTTCACGCTGCATTGCTTAATCCCCCCACTTTTTTATTTCCAATTGGTCTAGCGTTTACTTCTCGGAATAGTGTTTCCAAATCACGGTGCTCACGCGATAGCTGGTAAAGATCGGCATTCAGATTAATAATCGTTTTGGCGACGATAGCACTAACCTGGTGTACATTGGCGCTTTCGGACAGTGTCAGCCGGTACTGATGGAGCAGGTTTGTGTTGTCCTTTTTTTCGGCCTTTTTTTCTTTATCATGTTCATTAAGTGCTGTTACAGTTTCGATTTCATCGATCGCCTTTAAGTGTTTCCTGGTCTCTTCGATAAGCAGATTAGTCGTTAATAACAAATGACGGCTATCGTGTAATTCTTCCAGTCGGGCGTCTACCGCTAAGCGGCCATCATTGACTATCAGCACGCGGCTGCAAAGGGCATCAACCTCTTGCATAATATGAGTGGAAAGAATGACCGTCGCATCTTGTGCGATGTCACGGATGAGTTGCCGCATATGTTCTGTTTGCATCGGATCCAGGCCGTTAGTGGGTTCATCTAGAATTAGGAATTTAGGATTACCTAATATAGCCTGGGCAACACCGAGTCGCTGTTTAAAGCCGCGCGACAGAGTGGCTATGGGCGCTAAAATTTTAGTAGTGATATCAGTTGCATTGATAACACGGGCTATTTCTGACTGCTTTTTCGCGTTAAGCAGTCCTTTGAGTTCAGCAGCGTAGTCCAGATAATCCGCAACGATCATTTCTGGATACACGGGCAGATTTTCGGGTAAGTAACCCAGTTTTTGTTGGACTTTTTTAAGATTTGTTGACTGATCCACACCGTCAAACGTAATTGAGCCGCAGTTAGGTTCCAGATAACCACTGAGCATTTTCATTATGGTTGTTTTGCCTGCACCATTGTGGCCAAGTAACCCAACGATGTCACCTTTGCCGATGCTAAAACTGACATCATCAACAGCCATAAAGCTGCCATAGCGACGTGTTAACTTGCTGACTTTCAGCATGATGGTGTCTCCTTAATATTGTAAGTTATTGCGTTATTTGAAGTCTTTAAAGGGGCATGCTTCGGTAAGGTATAAAATAATTGGAGAGGGGGCGAGGGGTAGCGGCATACCCGTTGGTTGAAATATACATTGATCTTACATCCCTTAAATTATCAGATTTTTTACATAAAAATTAATATTGCAAGTCCCATTGGACAGGGTCTATTTCTGAAAGTTCAAGAGCATGGGAATAAATTTTAATAGGTATTTATTACACAAATTTTTTTCTATACAAAATTCTGCATGCCGTATCCTTCTACTCAAATTGTTGTTTTTGCAAAAGGGGGCGAGTTTCACCAATTTTCATTACCCATAGTGATTCTTCAGTAAAACTATTGTCAAGCCCTGCTTCTTTAAACCGCCTTGGTGGTTCCCACGGCGGCTCGTCTGACAAGCTGCTTACCGTTCCCCAATGTGAGGCTATTAATGTATTCGCGTAAACTTCAATTCCGATGGCAACCGCTTCTTCAGGGGTAACATGTGACATCCACATTAATTCTCTTGGTTCATATGCTCCAATAGGTAAAATGGCATAGTCAAACGAACCATATTGCTTACCAATTTCACTAAAAATTGTATCTGAATAGCCAGTATCACCAATAAAGAAAACTCTATTCTTAGGACTCATTATTGCCCAAGATGCCCACAAGGTTTGATCATGGTCATTAGTGCTTCGCGCAGAGTTATGAACAGCAGGTAATGAAGTTAGCTCTACGCCACCAATAGATGCTGACTCTCCCCAATCTAATTCAGTTACGTTGTCATATCCTCGCTCAGTAAAAAATTCTTTTAAGCCAAAAGGAACAACAACATGGATTTTTTCTTTGTTTTTCAAACTACTTACCGTTTCGTCGTCCAAATGGTCATAATGATTATGTGACACAAGCACGATATCTATAGATGGCAACTTGTCCAAAGGAATACCGTGCGCTACAAACCGCCGTGGACCTGCCCACGAAACCGGACTGGCAAATTTTGTTAAAAAAGGATCTGTCAAAATTGTTTTACCAGATATTTTTATTAAAAAACTGGCATGACCCAGCCACGTAACACTATTTCCTTTAGCGGAATTTAGCATTTGTATAGCTTCTGGCTCAGATAATACATGCCCATCAGGAACATCTGGAGTAAAATTTGACCCCCAAAATCTACGGAGGTAGAAGAGCAAACCTTTTGAAGCAGCAGTTTCCACAAAAGGATAATTTTGAAAACCAACATTGGTATGATGCTTGGGTTTATTTTCCATTACCATTTCTTCATCATCTTGAGAAGATATAGCCGAACACGCAAATGAAACTGTCAACACCATCACTACACCAGTTATAATCTTTACAAAGTAGTTCATCTTTACCTATGTTTTCCGTGCGTAATAAATCCAACGTTGCAATTAACAGGCAATATTTTCAACAAAACAACATGTAACCCAGGGCAATTATCAATCACGCCATTTAATTCGACAATGTCTAAACTAAAATTAATGAAAGAATGGGTATCAAAGCGCATAATAAACTCTAATATTAGAAACAATTGTGCTCTGGAACGAATGGCACTTAGTTAAGAATTTAATTATATGTAAATCAACAAGTTATGGTGTATCAGCACAAGACTGTAACAGGTTTTTGAAAATCACCGACTCCGGTTTTTATAGTGTTTTTCACTTGTTCTCCGATTTGATCTGACTCGTTTTGTACGCTGGCTACAATGCTATCTCATTGATTTATAAGTAAATAACCCTTAACTAAGTGCCATTCTGCTCTGGAACCTATTATTCAAATAATTTCACAAACTTTTTAACATCTTCTATGTATTCGCTTGGATTGTAACCATTTTCGCAATTGGCATGTACATGCCCTCCGTAGTTCATACCAAGATATTCAAATGTATCTTTAAAGGAATTCAAAAATGACCGATCAGCCTTATTACTAGTTGACGTACAAGCAATATAACCAGTCTTCTTTCTTAACCTACGCCCCATATCTTTTAACTCTTCTAGGTATAAAAAATCAGATGTTCTATCAATAAAAACTTTCATTTGTGCGCTAGCAGCATACCAGTAGACGGGGGTTGCAAATATAATTTTTTCATAATCTAACAGCTGATTCATTAATGGTATAAAATCATCATCGAGGTTTTTGTGCTCATAATCATAGGGCGATATATTTTTTTCAGAAAGATCGATAATTTTTATATCTAATTCATTACCAATCCAGTCGATAAACTTCCCTGTATTTCCATTTCTCCTTGCACTTGCAAAAATTGCAATTGTATCGTTCATCTATGACTCCTTTGTGCTGCACTCGTTAGCATATCAACCGAGACATTTTCAGCTCCAGCACCTCCTGATACCTCTACAGCCAGCCCTTCAAGAAACCACCCTGGAATATCTTTAATATAACTCCACGTCCCGATATATTGCCTAATATGGATATGCGATAGCTCGTGTTTTAAAATACTTCTGAATGTTCCTATGCGCTCCCGTATTATGGGTGAAATGTAAATGTCATTTGTTGTTGCACTCCCTCTAGTACGTACAGAGGCGAAACTGTAGCTCGAGTACCTTTCCTTATCGTTGAATAAAAATACTTTTAGTTTTTCAGGAGCCTTGAATTCCAGGTATTGTTGAGCTTCCAGCTCGGAAACCAAATCGGCCAAATTATCATCCACATACTTGACTAAATCTTCCGCGCCGTTCTCATAAAAAATATTTCTAGATGAAGATAGCTCTTCAAAATCATACGTCAGCCTCGAGTATATATTTGAGCATCCAGTAACGAAGACCAATAATATTAAACTTACTATATATCTCAATATCATAATTCTACGTAAAGGCATAACGCCTGAGTTTGTAGCAGGGGGAAGATCAGACGCGAATTAAGACTTAATCTCGTTCCGTTTTTAATTCGAGTCTGCTCCTAATACTGTTTATGATGTAATTTCAAGACTGATTATTGCGTATCAACAAGATGATGACTATGATCTAACTGTATATTTTTCATTTGACAATACTTTTTCTCTTAAATATTATTTTCAGCTAACGTAAAATTTAGCGGCAATATGTATTTTAACCAACAACGTCGTAAAAAACAGGCGTTGCCTTTTCATACATATTCATTAATTTTTCTGGTATCGGATCGCCTGGTTTAGCTGGCCCTAGAATCTTAAACAGCTCTTTAATGTGATTATCTAGATCTGCTTGAGTTTCCCATTGCTCATATAACACAAATTCTGTCGGTTCATCTTTGCTTTGGTTAAAAGCATAAGTAAGGCATCCTTTTTTCGTTGTTTCCTTGATAAGCACCTTTATTAAATCGAGATACTCATTAAGCATTTCCTGCTTTACTTTTGCATGAATCATTACTGTAAGCACTTTGATACTTCCTTTTAACTACAGTGTTGAATTACTTTATTTCATAACGTGAATAACCAGTTGCCCACAACTTTGATGCGCCTTATTATCCGATTTTGGAAGATTGAAAACACGAATTCACTACAAGTGCTTTACTTACACTTAACCCAAAAACTCTAATTATTTAGGGTAATTACGGCATCAGCAACCGAAAGTCAGCCACCGCCACTGAAACACCATTGACCATAACTTCCACTGTGTGCACTCCTGGATAATACACGCGAGTAGTGATTTTCTTAATGGTATGTTTTTTAGTTGAGGTTAGCATTTTTTTTGCTGGTAAAGTTGTCGTTTTCCACTTGAACACTTTTGGAGATTTTCTACCGTTAGACTTTTTGTGGTGAATAATGTAGTCAATCATCAAAGCTTGATCTCGAGAGGAATCTGAGCAGAGTGACACCGTAAACTGCAATGCATTACCAAACAGAACTTCCGGCGTTAATATATCGATACATGTTGGCATAATTTTTGGAAATTTGTAACCTAATATACTTAGTGTCTTTTTATGTCCACTTTTAATCAATGTGCGACAGGCATGACGGATTAGTTTTTCACGTTCTTTACTTGCACCTTTCATCCACTGCGCTGCTATTTCAACCACAATCTCAGGGTGATCCTTAGAAATATCATTTAGGCTGTTTGCAACCGAACGTCGTACATATTCTTTATCATCATCTTTGAGCCGTTCTAGTAGATTGATCACTGGAGAAGGGTCTTTGATATACATAGGCAAGCTCATCGCCCAAGGTAGCCTTGGCCTACTTCCTTCCGAAACTAAGCGCCGTACGTGTTGATTGCTATCAGTAGTCCAGGTTTTCAACACCGATAATGTTTTTCTTGGTGATTCAAGTATAAAAAACCGTATTCCAAACTCGGAAGATGCGCATTTAGTCATTTCCTTAAAAAGAGTCATCGACAGGTCAAAGTGATCGTGTCCACGCAACCCCACATAGTGTGTTAGCGGCGTAACAGCCCAACCTGATATACCCTTGGCATCTACCGTACCTGCTGAAACATCATCGTCCAATGGAGAACCCAGGCTTGCGAGCATAATTTTTCCTGCTTCTTTAAAATCTGCAGGAAGGTACTTAATCATCATTTCGGTGATTCGATTAGTGCGCGCTTTTAATTCAAGTGAGTCTAGATCTTTTGTGGCATCCGCCACAAATCCCTTATCATCTAAAGTAGACCAATGACGTTTAAAGTGACTGGCCATACCTTCGATAATATTTTTATTAAGCAGATTTTTAAATGGTTCCATTATTGATGTTAGTAATAGGTTGCAAGAGATGGTAATAACTTAATTTCAGAATCGTCCATACCTTCCATATCCATGACTCCAAAAAATGCATGACACGCTGTAGATTCTTGCTCTTTTTTTATCACATCTTGAGCATCTTCAGCACTACGAAATTGCACAATATCAATATACTCTCCTTCTCCCGTTCGTACCAACTCTCGACGAAGAATTCCAGCCTGATCATTCGCGAACTCTCTTTGAAAACGATCAGACGCTGAAAGAAGATCAGCTTCACTTTTTCCTTTTGCCAATTTTATCGGTGCAATTACAGTTACAGGATTCGTCATGTCTTTTCCTCTTGATGAAGTTAAATTGAAAAGATAGTATATTGATAAATATGCCGGTTTATGGCATATTTGTTGGATGGTACGTTCTTCAACTATTTCTCGGATTGAGCGACTTGAAATCATAACCGCTCGACTAAAATCAGATGAACCCACAACAATTGGCAAGATAGCCAAGGAAGTTGGTGTCAGTGTGCGAACGCTTAACCGTGACATTCAGCTATTAAAAGATCAAGGTTTACCCATTGATACAGATATTGGACGAGGCGGTGGGGTACGACTGGATAGACACTGGGGGATAGGTCGTATCAACCTAAATTATTCCGAAGCAGTAGACCTATTAATTAGTTTAGCAATTGCAGAGAAAATGAACTCGCCTCTTTTTATGGCGCACTTGACAAAGATACGGCATAAGCTCATGGCTTCATTTTCACCTTCCATGAAAAATAAAGTTAGTGGGCTTAAAGCACGTATACTTATTGGAGAGTCCGCGTCCAAATTCGTATTGTCAGAATTTTTAACGCCAAACCGGAAAACGGTGGAAAAAATTCACCAGGCTTTTCTATTGCTTCATCGAATTACCATAGTGTATCGTGCCGAAAATGGTGATAAAACAAAGCGCACAATTGAGCCGCATTTTTTATTACTCAGCTACCCCGTCTGGTACGTACTTGCATGGGATCACCTGCGAGGCGATGTGCGGACATTTCGCTGTGATAGAGTAGAAAAAATTCAAAATTTAAATGATGACTTCAAACTCCTTCCCGTTGCTCGATTTAAGAATTCACTAGAAGGAATTAATGCCATTTAATTAATTTTAAATGGGCAAGGCAACACATAACGTGATAGGTTTTTGTTCGCTTAATCCTAAAATTAATGGTGCCGTCTGGATGTGGCGTAATATGAGCAGTTTCCGTTGTCCTATTGGGTGCTACGCAGTTTTGTTCTCAGTAACCATGGCATACACGGCTGTATCACAAGATGTGTACTCATATGCGCGAGCATCGCCGCCTCTATTCCCCAATTCCAAAACAGGTATCCATAGAGCAAACCTAAGCTTCCGTTAAATATCATGGTTAACGCAATATCTTTTTTTGCAAACGTTCCAAGCTCGTATATGCTGGGTAGATGTGCAGCTCCAAACATCAACGCTGCTGCAATGTTTGCTGTCCAAAACACTTCGTTGCTGGGTGGTTGAGCCTGGAGCCCAAAAACGTAACTCACTAACCATGCAAAGAACGATAGAAAAAACAACCGAAACCAAAGTTCTTCAAAAATACCTCCTTGGAGCAAACCCGCAAGCAGACGTTTCCAAAATGGAATACTAAAAAAATCCGGGCCATCGCCCTCCTGAGCCGAAAAAAGCATCAAGACCGATATAATGGCACCTGCAATGAGACCAACCAGGATAGAAATGGTAACGGTTTTCCAAAGGTTAGGGGTCTCCGCTCCGCTCAAAATGCCGTCTATGATAGGCATTCCAACCAAGCCTAAGTGGTTGGAGAGCAGCAACCCGCCCCAAACTGCAATGATCAATTGTAGAGGTTCTATGCCACTGGCTAGAATTTGCGCGAGACTACGGTCAGACTTATTTGTTTTAGATTTAGCCTGATCAGTGGTTAATTCAATAAAGTGCTTTCTTAGTGGTTGCACTGACAGCAACCCTGAGGAACCCGCTGCTACCAATAGGAGAAATAGTTGCCATTCGACACTATCAAACATGCTATGTACCGTATAAACGTTAATATTTTCATGCTTTTATCTCAATCTACAACACCCCCATAATACCCTACTAATACTATCAAGTGATGCATTTGCTTTCTGAATAGGCGCTTTTGAAACATAACGTAACGCCAAGCTAACAGGCGATTTCTTCAATGCGCAAGTTTTTGCGCATTGAAGAAATTGTTCTTGTTAAGCGCCGTTATGTGCTTTTTTAGGCTTCAATAACCTTCTCAATACTTTAACCCAAATGTTCCACTCAGTTTTCTTCTTGGCTGACAAATATTTATTTTCTACTTTATCAAATGAATCTTCCATAAATGCATCATGCAACCAACGAATTGCGATTATCCAGATCAACGTTCCTGTTACAGTGGTATTCATTTCAATGGTGTGTTTAATTTCTGTTTTGGTTCCCTCTAATTCAGTGATTTCAAAACTGTGACTACCATTGAATCCCTTTGGCCTAGTAAATTCAAATTGAATATAATTACCTGGAATATATTTTGTAACTGTATACTTTATTGGCCCATGGCCACCTATTGAACCTTCTTTTAATCCTTCGTTCAATTTCATTGGCGACCATTTATCGTTCGCTATTATTTCGTCATGTTCAGTTGCTAAGGTCTCAAGTAACTTTGAAATATTTTCTTTAGGCTGATTTAAAACTCTTTTATGGACATTTACTATATTCACTTATCTCCACTCACTAATTGCGCGATAACGACAAAATTAAGCGGCGCGCAAGTCTTTTCGCACGTCCAGCGAACGCAGTGAGCGTACTTGAATGACTTATACCTGCCCATTTAACCCACTTGCTTTAATTCTTCACGAATTACTTTACGTAAAGCATCTTCTAATG
>CAZZJI010000017.1:0-18835 GCA_964654485.1 uncultured Gammaproteobacteria bacterium
CCAGGGGGAGCGGATCAATTCAGGGGTTCTCTGTTCCCGGGCAACCTGCTAATTACATTAAAAACAATGCCGCTAAACCAAGGAATGCAAAAAAACCAACGACATCCGTTACTGTGGTTAGTACAACATTGCCTGCCAGTGCCGGGTCGATATTTAATTTTTTTAGAAATAGGGGAATCGTTGCCCCTGCCAAGGCGGCGACGACCAGGTTGATCATAATGGCGGTTGCGATAATCGCGCCAAGTTGATAATCACCAAACCAGAGTATGGTTATAGCCGCCACTATTATTGCCCAGATTAATCCATTTAGTGCACCGACAGCGAGCTCCTTAATTAGCAAGGGCCTGGCATTTGCGTCACCGATCTGATCCAACGCGATACCTCGAATTACCAGTGTGAGTGTTTGGCTTCCTGCAATGCCGCCCATACTGGCAACGACTGGCATTAATACCGCGAGCGCGACCATTTTTTCTATTGTCGCATCGAATAAGCCAATTACCCAGGCGGCGAGTAATGCGGTTAATAGGTTTACGCCTAACCAGACGGTCCTTCGGCGAGAGCTAACCACGACAGGTGCAAACATATCGTCTTCTTCATTCAGGCCCACCATACGCATCAACGAATGATCGGCTTCGTCACGTATGACATCGACGACGTCATCGATAGTAATACGACCCATCAATTTGTCATTTTCATCGACAACCGGAGCAGAGACCAAATCGTGTTTCTCAAACAGGCTGGCGACTTCTTTCGCAGACTGGGCTGCTGGAATAGCCTGAATTTTATTATTCATGATGTCACTGACCACCAGGGACGGATCGTTAGTCAACAGCTTTGTGAGCGACAACACCCCCAGGTATTTGTCGCTACGGTTGACCACAATCAGATTATCAGTGGTGTCAGGCATTTCAGTGCGAAAACGTAAATAACGCAGCACGGTTTCTAGGGAAATGTCCGGGCGTATCGTAATGGTGTCCGTATTCATCAAGCCACCTGCGGTGTCTTCCGGATACGACAAAACCGCTTCTAGTCGCTGACGGTCCTGCTGGTCCATTGACTGCAGGACTTCCCGGCTGACGATCTCCGGTAGATCCTGGATGATGTCAGCTAAATCATCGGTGTCCAGATTTTCAGTTGCAGCGACCAGTTCCTGTTTGTCGGTCTGGCTAATGAGTTCGGCGCGAACCTCGTCGTTGACATGCAGCAGTATGTCACCGCTACTGTCATCATGCGGGACCAGTTCCCAAATAGTGGAGCGTGTTTCCGGTGGCAGGGATTCGAGCAAAAATGCAATTTCAGCAGAATGCAAACCAGTAAGTTTTTCTCTTACTTCCGAAAGTGTACCCTTCTCCAGAAGTTCTGAAAATGTCTGTAATTGAATTTGAGAGATGCTTTGATCTTTCACATCTGCCATGATGACTTCCCGATAATTAGCATGTTTAGTGACAGTTAGAGACAGGATTTTCCAATCAGATCGGCAAGTATATAGATTTTTTTGTTGTTATTCCATTTAGTTTGATTTTACTCCTGCTTGATATGAAGAACACATTTAAGTTTACAGAGAAATGCAGGCAGGGTTTTAATACACGGCAGTAATCCTGAAGGAGTACTAGAGATCGTTCATTTTTTCAAGATAATTCAAAACTTCGTGCGATGTAGCGCTTTTTAATATTTTTTTGATCATACCTGCCAATTTATTTGTGTCAGTCAATTTTATCGTTTGCTTTACATCCAGTAACGTAGATGGATGCATGCTGAATTCGGTAAGACCCATACCCAGCAATAGACGTGTAAATTGCGGTTCACCCGCCATTTCACCACACAATGCAACCGGAATATTGGATTTGATACCGGCTATTATCGTGTTATGAATCAGATTTAACACGGCGGGATGCAGTGGGTCATAGAGATAACTCACTTCATTATCAACACGATCAATCGCTAATGTGTACTGGATTAAATCATTAGTGCCGATCGAGAAGAAGTCTGTATGTTTGGCGAGGGTAGGCGCGAGTAACGCAGCGGCCGGTGTTTCTATCATACAGCCGACCGGCAATCTGTTATTGTATTTGATTCGTCGTTTTTTTAAATCCCGCTTAGATTCGTCAATCAATGCACGCACTTGTAATAATTCGTGTAAATTGGAAATCATCGGTATCATTAGTTTAACCGGTCCATGAGCAGAGGCCCGTAAAATGGCACGTAGTTGCGGCCTAAAAATGACCGGGTCTCTTAGGCATAAACGAACAGCGCGAAGCCCGAGAGCAGAGCATTTATCTGAATGTTCTATATATTTCGTACCAGAAAACTGTTTATCGGCCCCAATATCCAGCGTTCTTATAGTGACTGGCAACCCCTTTAGCGATCTAATAACGCGAAGATAAGCTTGGTATTGTTCATCTTCACTGGGCAGTTCTGGCCGGTTCATAAATAAAAACTCTGTTCTAAATAAACCAATTCCCGATGCAGCCACTTTCTTGACCTTTGGCAAATCGTCGGGTAACTCTATATTCGCGTATAATGTGATTTTCTTTTTATCAAGAGTTTTAGCAGGAACTAGCTTAAGTGACTGTAAATCTATACGTTTTCGTTTTAATTGTTTTTGCAGCGCAAGGTAGTGGTCAAGAATTCGTTTGCCGGGATCGACCAATATTACGTTTGCCAGACTGTCAATAACAATGCATTCACCATTTTTGACATATTTTCTGGCCTGTTTTACGCCGACTATCGCCGGGATATTTAAACTTCGTGCGAGTATCGCGGTATGTGAAGTTGGCCCACCCTGTTCGGAAATAATCGCGACGACGTCGTGATGTTGCATCAGGATGGTGTCTGCCGGACTTAGATCATCGGCAATAATGATTTGGCCTCTTAATCGGTCAACAATATTGCTATGTTCGCTTGGTTGGTTTAACAGTATGCGTTGAATCCGATTCACTACATGCTCAATGTCGTCTTTTCTGGTGCGTAAGTAAGGATCGTCCATTTCATCGAAGACAGATACAATGGAATCACATTGGGTTTGTAACGCATGTTCGGCGTTACATTTTTTTTCTTTTATAATGCTTAATGGGCGCTCCTTAAGCATCGGATCGTCCAACATTAACAAGTGGGTATCGATAAATGAGGCTATGTCTACCGGTGTATGCGCAGGTATATGGTCACGAACGACTTTTAATTGTTGTGCGGCGACTTGCAGTGCAAATTGATAACGGGAAATTTCTGCTTGCAGCAGATAATCAGAAATAGTCCTTTGCGGTATTTCCAGTTCGCTACTTTCAAGGATATGCGCTTTTCCAATCGCAATCCCCTTGGATACACTGGTTCCATATATAGCAAGCGTCATGATGTGACCTAAATTTTTTGCCTGTTACTATTTACACAATAATACAGGCGGCGAATTATTGTGGGTGTACTGGTTAACACTTTCACTAACAAAAAGTATTAACAGAAAGTACTAACAGTAAGCCCACCAGAAAGCCCTATTCTTCTTCATCAAATCGATTATCAATAAGTAATTTTAGTTTTTGAATGGCGTCAGCCTCATCACTTCCAGATGCAGTAATTGTTAAGGTTGTGCCTTTGCACGCTGCAAGCATCATAATCCCCATAATACTTTTACCATTAACGGTGTTGTTGTCCTTTATAAGACCTATCTCGCAGTCAAATTCTGAGGCCAGGCTGACAAATTTCGCAGCGGCACGCGCATGTAACCCTAACTTATTAATAATTATAATGTCCTGTTGCTGCATTTTATGTTTCTACTATACGTATATTTATATATGTATATTTACAATGTATGTTTGCACTGATTTCCCGTAAACCAAGCGCCCTTTATTAGCATTCAGGCTCGCATTCGCATAACACGATACCATTTTTCCCGCCGTCCAGTACTTTTTCAGTCATTTCTGCTAATGCAAATGCCGGGTAATTCATTGCGCGAATTAACATCGGTAAATTAAGTCCGGATATAATAGCAACATTTTCATTGGTACCTAGTTTTGCTGTTATGTTATAGGGCGTCGAACCAAAGAGGTCCGTTAGTATCAATACGCCATCGCCTTGATTAAGTTTCTTAACAAGGTCCTGTGCGATTTGCAACGAAGCATCCGTGTCGCAATCCTGAACTAATTCCAGTGACTCTATCGGTAGTGGACACTTTCCCACGAGTGATATTGCAGTGTTTTTCATCGAAGTACCAATTTTATCATGTGCTATGATCAACAATCCTACTGTCATAACAGCTCCCTGTGTCGTGTAGTTACATTTTTTTTTGTTTTAGCGAAATATTCTGCCAGTCGTTCGACTATATATACTGAGCGATGTTGTCCACCGGTGCAGCCAATCGCGATAGTAACATAGCTTCTGTTACCTGCTTCATATTGGGGCAACCAAAATTTCATAAAATCCACTATATCATCAACCAGTTTCTTAACTAACGGCTGTTTTTCCAGAAAAGAGACTACGTCTTCGTCTCGACCCGTCAATTTTCGTAAATTAGTTTCCCAGTAAGGGTTTGGTAAACAACGTGCGTCAAAAACAAAATCCGCATCACCCGGCACACCATGCTTAAATCCGAAGGATTGAAATAGAATGGACAGTGTTTCTGGTGGCTTATCAGCAACCCGACGTTTTACCATGTCGCGTAATTGATAAATATTGTAGTGACTTGTATCTACAATCAAATCAGCGCAATTGGAAATAGGGTCGAGCAGGTTACGTTCATTATCTATCGCTTCTGCTAACGCCACGTCTCCTTGTGATAGCGGGTGCTTGCGCCTGGTTTCTGAAAAGCGTTTTATAAGAATATCATCGTCAGCATTAAAAAAAAGCAATTCACAGATGATACCCGCTTTTTTTAGTTTTTCTAATATTCCGGGAAAGCGTAGAATGTCTTTATGTACATTACGGGCATCAATACCTACGGCTGCATTTTGTGGAAAAACATTTTCAGTGCATTGCTCAGCAAATGCGGAAAGCAGCGCAACAGGTAAATTGTCGATACAATAGTATTCCAGGTCTTCGAAAACATGTAGGGCTGTACTTTTTCCGGAGCCCGAAACACCACTGACAATGTACAACTTCATGGTATATTACGCTCCATAATTTCTTGTTGTTGTTTAATAAAAACGGCAGTTGCGTCATAGCCTTTCTCTAGCAAAATCTGGTTTCGAGCGGCGCTTTCAATAATAACAGCTAGGTTACGTCCAGGCGCGACCGGCAATAGCACCGTAGGCACTTTAACGCCTAACAACTTCATAGGTTCAGAATAGCTTTTTAATCGATCCAGTTTGAGGTAGTCAATTTCGGACGCCGGTTTAAGCTCTACAATCAAGTGTAAATTTTTTCGTTTTTTTACTGCGCTGTCACCAAATATAGAACGAATACTAAGTACGCCAAGCCCTCTTACTTCGAGAAAATCTTGCAGTACTGGTGGACAAGAACCTACCAGCGTGTCCGGCCCAGTACGGGAAAACTGGGGTGCATCGTCTGCAATGAGTCGGTGGCCCCGACTTAATAACTCAAGCGCTAGCTCGCTTTTCCCAATACCACTTTTACCAGTAAGCAATACGCCGATACCTGCTACCGCCATGAATACACCACGTACCGTGGTATTTTCAGCAAGCACATTGTTCAGAAAATACAGTATATGATTTATGACTTCTTGATCGTCGATGTCGGATGAAATCAACGGTGTCGATGTTTTTTCAGCGTTATCAATAATTTGTTGCGAGATTGGTAATCCGTTTGTAACCAGTATGGCCAACGGATCATTTTGATATATTTTTATGAGTGATTCTTTTAGCTCAGTTTTTTTTTGCTTTTTTAAATATTCGTGTTCTACTGGCCCAATGACCTGGATGCGCAAAGGATGGACAAAATTCATGTGTCCGATCAGCATTGGACTCGCATATTTATCGTCAATTGACCGTTTTTTCAGATTATTATTTTTTCCTTTTTCACCTGCTACCCATTTCAAGCCTAAACGATCCTCGTGGTAGTCGAACAAATCGGTAATAGAAATTACATTTGTCATGGCTTGGTTGTTATTGCGTCTTTGGTTAATTTTGTTCAGGCAACCAGTTTCTAAATAAATTATAAGTTTCTTCGCTATTATCGGTTTTGTGGAGTTTATTTCTGAATTCTTCGTCGCTGAATTTTTCTGCGAGCTGTGAAAGCAATTCTAGATGTTCATCCGTTGATTCTTCAGGAACCAGCATTGCAAAAACCAGATCAACGGGTTGTTTGTCTTCTGCATCATAATCGATACCGGTTTCCAGTTGGAAAAACGCACCAATGGTTTTTTCCGATAATTTAACCCGGCCATGCGGCAACGCAACACCATGCCCCAGGGCAGTGCTTCCCAGCTTTTCACGCGCAATAAAACTTTCAAAAATATCCTGTTGATTTAAATTAGAGTGATCTTTAGCGAGCGAATCACTGATTAATTCAAGCAAACGTTTTTTACTACTCACACTTACGTTACATGCGATTCTTTCCGGTGTAATGATTTCTTCTACTAGCATTGTCGGCCCCAACTAACTCTGTATGTATTCTATTTAATTATTCTATTTAATATAGAGGACTTGAATTGTGTAGTGTATAGAAAATGTTCGCAGCCCTATTGTTTTAAATCTGGATTGTTTATTTGCCTGGATATCTGCTTGTTTAGTCGCGGTGATTATTCAATTTTTCGCTGTTTTTTCTCGCTTGTCTGTCAAGCTTATCGATCAAATCGTCAATTGCAGCATACATATTTTCATTTTCAGCATTGGCAAATAAATTTTTTCCGCCACTATATGAAACGGTGGCTTCAGCCTTTTGTTGCAACTTATCAACAGACAGAACAACATGGCAATTTCCTATTTTGTCATAACGACTTTTTAGTTTATTTATCTTATTTTCGACATAGCTGCGAAGTGCTGGGGAAACATCCATATGCTGCCCTGATACATTTATATTCATACTATATTCCTCGGTTATTCTTTGCCTATCATCGAGCTTATTTAGACAGTGCGTATTGTAAAGTATTTAATTACAATACTTATTATTAGCTTATTAGTATCTAACTATAAAAAAGCCCGTAACCTAACACGTCAGTTACTTACGTCAATTTAATTGTCGCCCGCAACTAAATCAGTCTCTTGCGTTCATTAGAAGGTGGTATATACATTGCTTCTCGATATTTTGCAACGGTTCGGCGCGCCACATTTATCCCTTTATTTTCGAGTAATTTAGCTAATTTACTATCGCTTAAGGGTTTTGTTGGATTTTCACTTGCAACCAGTTTTTTTAACATAGCGCGTATTGCTGTTGATGAGCACGCGCCACCACCAGAAGTGCCAACGTGACTTGAGAAAAAATACTTTAATTCATAGATACCTTTCGGCGTATGCATATATTTTTTCGTGGTGACACGAGAAATAGTGGATTCGTGCATATCGACGGTTTCAGCAATATCGAACATAACCAATGGATTCATTTTTTCCTCACCAAATTCAAGGAAAGCCTGTTGTCGCTCAACAATACACGTCGCGACCTTTAGCAATGTCTCACTACGACTGCGTAAACTTTTCATCAGCCAACGTGCTTCCTGTAGTTGATTTTTCAGATAGGTATTGTCGCTGCTGTTATTTGCACGTTGAATCATATTTGAATACAGGGTGTTAACGCGAAGTTTCGGCATTACTTCTGGATTCAGTTCCACATTCCACATACCTTTTTCTTTCTTAACGAATACATCTGGCACAATATACTCAGGCTGGCTGTTAGAGATTACACTGCCTGGCCGAGGGTTTAATGATTGTATTAAACCCACTACCTGTAGGAGTTCCTCTTCTGAGAGCTTGGTTTTTCGTATGAGTTGCTGGTATTCCCTGTTTGCAAGTAAATCGAAATATTCTTTCACCAGCCGGGTTGCTTCGACTAACCAAGGTGTTTCGCTATCATATTGTTTTAACTGAAGTAACATGCTTTCTCTCAGGTCTCTTGCTGCGATACCTGGTGGGTCAAAGTTTTGAACTCTATGTAATACAGCTTCAACTTCATCCAACTCAAGCTCATCCAATTCGGTCGCTAGTCCCTGGTGGATTTCTTCTATGCTTACGGGCAAGTAACCGTCGTCATCTATGGAATCGATAATGGCAATAGCGACAAATTCATCTGTTTTGCTGAAGGTTGACATTTCCAGTTGCCAGGTAAGGTGCTCATTGAGGGATTGCGAAATTTGTCCCTGCACGTCGTAATCACGTTCCTGGTCTTGCGATTGTGTATAAGGGGTGCTTGGTTCGTAAACGTCGTCCCAATTACTGTCTACTGGAAGATCACCGGGTATTTCGGATTGTTGCAAACTGGTGTCTGTGTCTGTTTCACTGCCGACCGTTTCATTATTCTCATTTTGTCCTGGCTCTTTAGTCTCATTGCTACTACCAGGCCCATCCTCTCCCTCTTCGTCAGATTCGAGCATGGGGTTGGATTCCAACGCCTGCTGAATTTCCTGCTGTAATTCAATACCGGACAATTGCAATAGCTTGATCGCCTGCTGCAATTGCGGCGTCATAGTCAGATGTTGTCCTAGTTTTAGCTGGAGAGTTTGTTTCATAATTTTATAAGGGGTTTGATTATTTTACTTAATTCATACTATTTTACCGGAAATGTATGTTAAATACAGGTTAAATAGAAATTCCGCATATACGAAGTTGGAAAAAAAACACGGTTCCGTATACGTATTTAACTAATATTTAACCAATATAGCTCTTATACGGCGACCTGGGCGTTATCGGGGGCCGTATAAATATCTGGCCCACCATAGTAACGTCGCGGGATTCTTCACATTTTGAATTCGTGCCCTAAATACACCTCCCTGACCCGGTCATTTTTAAGAATATCATCAGGCCTGCCTTCAGAAATAACTTCGCCTTCGTTTAAAATATAAGCCCGATCGCAAATACCCAATGTTTCCCTTACGTTATGATCAGTAATTAAAACACCAATATCACGCCCACTTAGCTGTTTTATTATCTGCTGGATATCAACTACGGAAAGAGGGTCGATGCCGGCAAATGGCTCGTCTAACAATATAAACCTTGGGTCAGCAGCAAGTGTGCGCGCGATCTCAACACGGCGGCGTTCGCCACCCGATAAACTCTGGCCCATGGAATCGCCCAGATGAGCAACATTCAGTTCACCCAGTAATTGCTTAAGTATTTCAATGCGTTGTTTGGCATCGAGTTCAGTCCGGGTCTGCAATATCGCCATAATATTGTCAGATACAGAGAGTTTTCGGAATATGGATGCCTCTTGTGGCAAATAACCTAAACCCATTTTTGCCCGCATGTGCAATGGGTACTGGGTAATATCTTCATTTTTGAGTTCAATTTTGCCCTGATCGCAGGCGACAAGACCGACGATCATATAAAATGATGTCGTTTTACCCGCCCCGTTGGGACCCAGCAGGCCAACAACCTCGCCGCTGGTAATATTTAGCGATACAGACTTTACGACTTTTCTTGATTGATAACTTTTGGCAAGCCCAGACGCGGATAAGGTATCCATTATCGGTATATTTTAGTTAATTTTAAGTTACTGGTTGTTTTGATGGTTGTTATCGGTCGATCGGCTATCAGGATGGATAATAACCTGTACACGCCCATTTTTTTCGCCGCCTTTATTCGCTGTTACTGATTCCTGCGCAATATTGTAGATAATTAAGTTTCCACTGAACTGATCATTTGCTTGCCAAAGTTTAGCTTTCTTT
Organism: uncultured Gammaproteobacteria bacterium; assembly: GCA_964654485.1. Lineage (GTDB taxonomy): Bacteria > Pseudomonadota > Gammaproteobacteria > SG8-11 > SG8-11 > JAADIM01. Next base: position 9,758 of record CAZZJI010000017.1, read on the forward strand.
TTCAGTTTCATTATTTCTTTTTCAGCATCGTATTCTATTTCCAATGCCTGGCCCTTAATACCTTTCTGGTCGACACGCGGCGCCTTACTAAAAGTAACAGGGTTGCCTGTAGCGAGAAATTTACCCAATCCCTTGTTGTTTCTTTGGGCTGTAATTTTATCTGCAAGCAGGGTTATTTCGCCGCGTGATAATTTCACATTTCCCTGATAAGTACTGATTTTCTGCTTGTCGTCAATTTCTACTTGATCTGCTTCCAGGTAGATAGTTTGGTCAGCCTGGGCTCCTTGTTCTATACCTTGTTCTATATCTAGAGTTTCTGCAACAACAGCACCCCAAAATAGACCGGCGAAAAGAGTAAAAGAAAAAAATAATAGTAAACGCATTCGAAAAGTAAATCTCCTCTTTAGTTACAAAAAGTTAAAAAATTATCGGCAAGCAAAATTGTACCCATTTTGTAAACGACGTGTTTGAAAGCCATAGTTAAAAACATAACTAAACACAAAGTTAAGGAGTAATATACGCCCCCTTGACACTGGATAGAAACTGAATTTTACTTTTTTCAATATCTGCTTTCATACCTTTTGCGTGCGTTGTTCCACTGTTGTCCTGTAAGTGTACATCGTTATCAGTTTCCGCATATTTTTTATCTGGCCGGACAAGGAGGTCCTCTGTCATCAATTTCATTCCGGCGACATTATCTTTCCCGGATTGTATTGCGACAACATTATTCGACAATAGGACTTCCTTGCCGTTGGCGGTAACGACCCCGTTTTCGGATGTAATGGTCCATTGGGGGCGCTGATTTTGATAAAAAATCATTTGCGGTTTTAATAGCAGCAAGCTGTCGTCATCTGGATAGTGCTCAATATAGCTTACTGTCAACTGGTAATGAAGATTCCCCGTTTGGTCCATAGAGTAAGTGACAAGGTTTTCTGCATAATAATCTGGGGCGGGGCGAATTTTATTATCCACCGCAGGTCTTGTAGGCAATGCGGTGCCTTTTAACCACCAGCTTAGCAACGCAAGCAAAGTGAATAATGTGATCAGGATAATGCGCTTGAAAAACGATTGTGACATACTTGCTATCAAACAGATAATTATTAAACAGACAATTTTAATCTAACATGTCAAAGGTAGCGGTTCATTATGTCGGCGAGAGTCTTTTGTGCATCCATAATAAGCTCACACACATCTCTCGCTGCACCACGCCCACCCGCGTTGGGTGTTCGCCAGTGCGCGTGTTGTATCACCAGTGGGTGCGCATCTTGAACTGCAATGGACAAACCCACTTGTTTCATTATCGGCAGGTCAACAACATCATCACCAACAAATGCGATTTCGTTATTTTCTAGTTGTAATTCACTTTTCAGTAGTTCGAATGCCGGCAATTTATCACTTTGACCTTGATGTACATGCGTTATACCTAAATTTTTCATACGGTGTGAAACTAACTCAGAAGTACGGCCTGTAATAACGGCGAGTTTAACATTAGTATCCTGAATCATTTTCATGCCGAGGCCATCGCGAGAGTAAAATGCTTTGGACTCAGTGCCATTGTCATCGATATAAAGGCTGCCATCTGTTAATACGCCATCAACATCAAAGATGACAAGCTTTACATGCGCCGCTTTTTTTTTAATTTCCAGCATGTTAATGTTATGTTGTTCCCCTTATTTGAAAAAAGTTTTGAAAAAAAGTTTGAACATAAAGTTTAAGCAAAAACGAGCAAAAGCCTAAACAACACCCGCCCTTAGCAAGTCGTGCATATTTAAGGTACCTATCAATTTGTTATTATCATCTACGACAGGCAACGCATTCACTTTATATTTTTGCATCATTTGTAATGCTTCCGCCGCTAACATCGTTTCACTCGCTGTTTTGCAGTTCGCGACCATGACATCACCTACACGGGTTTTATGAATATCAGTGGTTTTTTTATCGAACAAACGTCGTAAATCACCGTCGGTAAATATCCCGATAATTTTATTTTCATCATCGACAATGGACGTCATACCAAGTCCTTTCTGAGACATTTCAATCAACGTGTCGCTTAGTAGTGTATCTTTACTAACAACTGGAATATTGTCGCCCTTGTTCATTATGTCGCTGATCAATAATAACAAGCGGCGACCCAGTTGGCCGGCGGGGTGAGAGCGTGCAAAGTCATCCCGGGTAAAACCTCGCGCTTGCAGTAATGAAATCGCCAATGCATCGCCCATAACCAGCGTTGCGGTGGTGCTCGACGTGGGCGCCAACCCAAGCGGGCAGGCCTCTTTATCTATATTTACGTCGATGTGTACACTGCTGTTTGTTGCTAAAGATGAATGTTTTTTTCCGGTGACTGAAATAAGCGGTACGCCGAGTCGTTTTATAATGGGCAATATGACCAATATTTCATCGGTTTCGCCAGAATAGGAAATCGCCAACACGACGTCTTTGGGTGTTATCATGCCTAAATCACCGTGACTCGCTTCGCCAGGGTGAACAAAAAAAGCCGGCGTACCGGTACTCGCTAACGTTGCCGCAATTTTCCCGGCAATATGGCCTGACTTCCCCATACCAATTACTACAACACGCCCCTCGCATGCGAGCATATGCTGACAAGCCTGGACGAAATTATCATCTATCCGGGATAGCATGTTGGTTATTTCCCGGGACTCTATTTCGAGTACACTTTTTGCGAGCTTTTTAAGCGCATCCGTATTAATTTCGTGATTAATATTGTAACCCTCTATCGATACTCTATTTCTTTCAATATTCTTTTATAGCTAGTACTACTTGTTATGTTAAGAGTGCCTAGCTTGTGGTTGTAAGATATATAAAAAACAGATAACCACCAAATGCGCTCGCCAATATGCCTCCTTCGAGCCTGTTTATACGGCCTGGCCCACGAAATCCATAGGCCATGATAAACAACAAAACACTCAGACCGATCATAACAGGGAAGTCGCGCTGCAACACCTCAGGCATAAACCGATTTGGACTGACCACACCTGTCAGACCAAGAACAGCTAAGGTATTGAAAATATTCGAACCAATTACGTTTCCCAGTGCAATTTCATGTTCGCCTTTTAAGGCTCCCATCACCGAAGCAGCAAGCTCCGGCAGACTGGTACCAATCGCAACAATGGTTAATCCGATCACCAAATCACTGATTCCGAACGATTTGGCAATACCCGTTGCACCCCAAACCAGTAAGTAAGAACTCATCACCAGAACAAGCAATCCGACGATAATCCACAAAACGGCCGCCTTCATTGACAGGCCGCTTGGAATTTCGTCTGCAAAGTCGGTTTGTAAGCGGTCTGTTTTTGATCGGGTTTGCAAACCCAGGCGTATCATCCAACAAATCACACCGGTAAAAGTAGCGATAAGAATGATGCCATCCAGCCGGCTAAGTTCACCGTCAAACATGAGCCCTAAAGCCAGCAACATAACAAAGATTAAAACTGGAAACTCACGCCGCAAAACATTTGAATCAACGCTCATTGGCGCCACCAGAGACGCAATCCCGAGCACCAATGCGATGTTCGCAATGTTAGAACCAATGGCATTACCAATCGCAAGTCCGGGATTGTTATTCCAGGCGGCGATACCGGCTACCAGTATTTCCGGTGCAGAGGTGCCAAACCCCATGATCGTCATGCCAATAATGATAGGGGCGATCCCCAGATTTCGTGCGGTTGCGGCAGAACCCAAAACAAATCGGTCTGCACTCCACATCAACAACAAAAAACCGGCAATCAATGCAACCCAGAACTGCGTCATAGTATTTCCAATATTAAAATTAATTGTATTAGACAACAAATAGGTAGTGTAAGTACAGACCGATGAATATAACAGCACCAAACCAGTTGTTGTTAAGAAATGCCTTGAAGTATAGAGCGGAATCTCGTTCCCTTAACAGCGCCTGTTGATATATGGCTAACCCCGCCGCAACCACCAAGCCCATATAATAAAAGCCACTGAGTTCCAGTTTTTGACCTACTAACGCCATAACTAATAGCATGCATATCTGAATAATGCCGATAATAAAACGATCTGCGTGTCCAAAAAGTATTGCGGTGGATTTAATGCCGGCCTTAATGTCTTCGGGCCGATCGATCATCGCATACATTGTGTCATAGGCTGTCGCCCACAGAACCGTTGAAATAAGCAATAACCAGGCTTCTTTCGGTATCTCCCCGGTCTGCGCAGCAAAAGCCATTGGTACTGCCCAGCCAAACGCTAACCCCAGGAAAACTTGCGGTAAATAGGTGTAGCGCTTTGTATATGGATAAATTATACCTAGCACCAGGCCACCAATAGAGAGCAAGATGGTCAGTGTATTCATATACAAAACCAAAAAGAAGGCGAGCAAAATCAATACAGCAAACAACACAAGTGCATCTTTGACAGTAACCTGGCCGCTGGCAATCGGCCTGTTTCCGGTTCGTTTTACTTGTGTATCCAGATTACGGTCCGCTATATCGTTAATTACACAGCCCGCAGACCGCATCAAGACAGCGCCCGCTACGAAAATAAAAAGCACCCCAGAGTCTGGATGTCCATTTCCCGCTATCCACAACGCCCATAGTGTCGGCCAAAGTAACAGAAAAATTCCGATTGGCTTATTTAGACGCATGAGTAACGCATATTGCTTATAGCGTTGAAGAATATATTTGGTGTTGTCAGACATAAAGCGTGTATAAAAAATTATTCATAAAGATGAATCGAGTTTGACTTTTCGTGTAAATTGAATTATTTTTTTTCGATCACGTTTATTGGGTCGGCCCTTATATTGGGCTAAGCGGTGTTGTGGCAAGCTGCTTGCTTGATTTTTAAGTTGTTCTTTTAAAACCCTGTTTTTAAGCTGACTTGGTTCTGTTTCTTCATAAAGTGTCTGTGCTTTTTGTGCCGGGCCACGTTGTTGCGATAATTTACAAACAATAATTTCTTTTACAAATATGCCTTGGCGTATATCAAGTGATGCACCTACCTGTATTTCTTTTCCAGATTTAGCCCGCTGGCCATTAAGTGAGATCTTTCCGCCCTTGATCGCATCGGCCGCCAATGAGCGGGTTTTAAAAAAACGGGCGGCCCACAACCATTTATCCAGACGTTGTTTATTCTGATGTGGTGTAGCCACTTTAATAGCTTAAACTAAACATAATCATTCATTTTCTCAATGCGATATTACATGAAAAGCCGTGTTGATTGCTCTATTTAGAATAAACTTAGGTAAAATCAATGCCATTGGGGATTTGGATATCCATGGCGATAGGTAAGTGATCCGAGAAGACGCAATTTAACACATGAACGTCACTGACTTTCAGGCTTGGTGTCACCAGAATATGGTCGATTTTTTTGCGGGGCCGCCAACTGGGGAAGGTTTTTAATCCGTGTTCTGGTTCGCACAATCGGGTTTTTTTCAGCAAATAATTTATTTCGGAACTGTCTGGCTGGCAGTTTAAGTCGCCCATCAACACCACGTGCTCGTAGTTGCTGATGATGTCGCAAATGCTATCAATCTGATTATGGCGCGCACGCCTTCCTAAAGAAAGATGCATCGTAATTAAAATGAGTGGGTTTTTTTCGTCCCCGAAACGAACGACCATCGCTTGGCGACCCGGTATAAAGCCCGGCAGTTTGACGTTCATAATTTCTGCTGGTTTAAATCGACTCAACAGGCCATTACTGTGTTTGGCAAAATGGCCCAGATTGCGATTTACCTGATGCTTCCAGTACGGGAAAAGCGCTTTATGCGCCAAATATTCAATTTGGTTAGTAAAACCACTGCGCAAACTACCCGCGTCAACTTCCTGCAGGGCAACAACGTCATAGGCGCTCGCTAGCCGGGCGATTTGGTCCAGATTTTTAGAGGTCTGTGCGTGCGGCAATAAATGTTTCCAGCTTTTGGTGAAATAATCGCGTAAGCGGCTACCGCCAATACCGACCTGAATATTATAACTAAGCAGTCGCAGCGTTCTTTCAGGCTGGGGGCTACTCTGTAAGTCCTGTGCGTTTACGGCGGCGGTCATTTTCTTGGTTTTATACTTCTTGGAATAAACAGTTATCTGGAATGAACAATCCACCCGGTAATCTACCCATAAAGTGAACAATTCTAATTTGGGGCCATACCGCCCCATTACCAGTGTTATCGGGGTAAATTGGCAGATATTTAGAAATAGTTTGCCCCGCCCAGCCACCCTTGCGCTGCTGCGCTGGGTGTAAGATTGACCAGATAATACAACTCCTTGTATTTTGTATTATAGGGGGCACAAAAGACAGCCCCACCCCTATAGCCAACAATAAACAACTGATATTTTTAGATAAAATCGTTATTTTGCTTTGGCCATTTCCTTTTCGACTAAATAATCTACTACTTTGAATACATTCGCGTTGCCACCCGCCATGTGGCCTCCGGTGCGGTATTTACCATTAATAATGATCGCTGGAACACCTTTGATTCCGTATCGGCGACTCATGTCCATGGCCCGCCTGACTTTGCTTTCAACGGCAAAGGAACGAAAGACCTTCGAAAATTCAGCTTTCTTAACACCCTGCTCCTCAAAAAAATCAGCTACCTGCGCCTCTGTGCTAAGCGGTCGCTTGAGTTCATGGGTCGCTTCAAATATTGCGCTATGCATTTTATCCAGCACACCAAGTACCTGCGCCGTGTAAAAGGCCCTGGCATGCAGCGCCCATTCTGGCCGAAAAATAGCGGGCATGGGAATAAATTCTACATTTTCTGGCTTTTTCTTTAACCAACGATTTATGAAGGGCTCAAATTCATAGCAATGTGGGCAGCCGTACCAGAACATTCCAACCACCTCGATTTTTTCCCCGGTTGAGGTCGGCTGTGGCGGCGAAACGACTTCATATTGCTCCCCCTCCTCAAAGCTAGCGGCGTTAATTAAAGGCGAAAAAACGAACAAACTCAGTAAAAATGCGCCCAATGCGCTAGAAAAAGGCCTTAAAATAGTTATTTTCATTTACTAACTCCGTATTTTGCTTTGACTGGTTTCACATTGGTTTTGCTATGATTTGAAAGCAGCGTAGCCAATATCCCAGATTAAGGCAACACTGCCAGTACATTTTCCAATACCAGATTGTTGCTTAATGATTTATGATCAGGGCTGTAGAGAAAACATTGTAAGAGGATTACATATGACACCAAAAATAGACCTGGCTTCATTTTTAAACCAACAATACCTATGTGAGTCTCTGACTATCAAAGAAGTTCAAACTTTGCTTGACTACACGGACCTGGTTGAATTCAAAAAGGGGGCTGTGATCGCGGACATTGGTGAAGTCGGTGAAGCGCTCTTTTTTGTCATAAAGGGAGAAGCGGCGCTTTATTACAAGGAGGGCAGACAGGAAACTGAAGTGGGGAGAATGAAAGAGGGCGAGCTAGTTGGTGAAATGTCTTTTTTTGATCGTAGTCCGCGTTCAGTAAGTGCCCGCGCAGTTAAGAATGACACGCAGTTACTTAAATTGTCCCGGGCGATGTATGAGCGTTTACGCGTCGAACACCCCTATATTGCGGTTAATTTTCTTGAACATGCGATTGTTAGTTTGGACCACTTGTTCAGGCGGGTCAGCTCGGATGTGGCTACTTTTTCCAATTACTATTTTGGCCCTGGAAGAAAGTGATCACGTGTCGTGTATCGATTAAAAAACACATTCAACGCATTTTAATCGATACATTACACATTACGTTTTTCGGATTTTATAAAACCTCATTTTCTCCCGCTTTTGCGAAAAAATGCGGCCAAATCCTCCATGTCCTGAGCAGTTAATGACGCAGCAATTTCGTTCATTATAGGGTTTGTGCGTCTTTTCGCTTTAAAATCTTTTAATTGCTTGATGATATACTCTTCGTGCTGTCCGGCTAGAATGGGGTACAGTGGGTTAAAGCTGAAGCCGCCCTTACCGTGACAAACTTGGCAAGCAACGGCTTTTGATTTTCCCGCGCCCCTGTCTCCTGCTGCTAGGCTTATCATTGCATATAAAATCAGTATCAAAAATAAGGTCGATTTATGGTAAGTGTTCATAGCGTGTCTACCAGAATGCATGTTTATAGTGTGTATATATCAACGGCTGACATCCGAAAAAAGTTAATCAAAAAGGCATGGTACTAGGCATGGGTAAGTTAATAAATAAGTATTTTTTATGAACAAGCTATACCGAAACGCAAGTTTTGTATTAAGCGTCATGGGTATGGAGCAATTACCCCAAAATAGCCAATACGAGGTCGTTTTTGCCGGCTGTTCTAATGCTGGAAAATCCAGTGTCATCAATACCCTGACAGATCAAAGTAAATTGGCGAAAGTGAGTAAAACTCCCGGCAGAACGCAAAGTTTGAATTTTTTTCAAATAGACGATTGTCGCTATATTGTTGATTTACCCGGTTATGGGTATTCATCCGTGTCTGGCAAGACAAAGGCAAAATGGCAGGCATTATTGGATTGTTATTTTGTTGAGCGGGAATGTCTTAAGGGCGTGGTACTGGTGATGGATGTGCGTCATCCATTGAAAAAATATGATATTCAAATGTTAGAATGGTGTGCGCATAACAATTTGTCTTCCCATATTGTGCTGACAAAAGGTGATAAATTAAAAAGAGGGGCCTCGAATAAGGCCGTTCAGCAGGTGGCGCGTTGGTTGGGGGAAAATGAGTTTGCTGCGACGGTTCAATTGTTTTCTTCTTTGAAGCGTGACGGGGTGGGTGAGTTGCACGGGGTGTTGGATGGGTGGTTTGGGGTGCCATGCTAGTACACCGTGTCGCTACGTACTTCCTTGTGCTCTCGCGGACATAAAAGCTGGGTGTAATTCTAGGGCACCTTTATTGTTTTTGGTTTGCCTTGGGCATGAACACCACGTCGCTACGCACGTCCGTGTGCTCTCGCGACATAAGCTGGGTGTAATTTGAGGGCACCTTTGTTGTTTATTGGTTTGCCTTGGGCATGAACACCATGTCGCTACGCACGTCCGTGTGCTCTCGCGACATAAGCAGAGTGTAATTCGGAGGGTACCTATATTGGCTTTTGGTTTACCTCGGGCATGAACACCACGTCGCTACGCACTTCCCTGTGC
>CAZZJI010000017.1:18935-23898 GCA_964654485.1 uncultured Gammaproteobacteria bacterium
CTCGGGCATGAACACCACGTCGCTACGCACTTCCCTGTGCTCTCGCGACATAAGCTGGGTGTAATTCGGAGGGTACCTATATGGCTTTTGGTTTACCTCGGGCATGAACACCACGTCGCTACGCACTTCCCTGTGCTCTCGCGACATAAGCACATCCATGTGCAAAAAAAAACCCCGATTCAAAAAGGAGGAGAATCGGGGTTAGAATAAACCCAACATTAAGTGTTGTTGGGCCAGGAGTAGTCTAACTATCCGCGTCAAGGGGAGGAGACGAGATTCATTAGTTCCTTAACCTTTATGGTCTGTATATATAGATGGATAATCGGAGAAAAAGTTTCGTACCGATTAAAAATAAAAGCGAATTATTTAAAAACCTGTTTTGCTCACTATTTGGTCGAGCTTGATTAAGTTTCTTTTAATGTGCTTGGTCCCAGTTTTTACCGACACCGACACCGACTTCCAGCGGGACTTTTAATTGAGCAACGCCGACCATTAATTCGGGTATGGTTGCCAGCGCATTGTGCAAATCCTTTTTTGTTATCTCGAAAACAAGTTCGTCGTGTACTTGCATTATCATTTTTATATCAAGTCCACACTCCGTTATCCAGCGATCGCAATTAATCATGGCGAGTTTGATAATATCTGCCGCCGTTCCCTGCATCGGCGCGTTGATAGCGGTGCGTTCTGCATACTGGCGCCGCTGGTGATTTTTTGAATTGATTTCCGGTAAATAAAGTCGCCGCCCAAATACCGTCTCTACATAACCGACATCATGCGCACGTTCTCTTGTTTGATCCATAAATGATTTAACACCAGGATAACGTTCAAAGTAGCGGTTTACATATTCTTGTGCAATTGAACGGCTTGTGCCTAATTGTTTCGCTAACCCAAAGGCAGACATACCGTACACCAATCCAAAATTAATGGCTTTGGCGCTTCGTCGCTGCTCATTGGTTATTTTCTCTGGCGTAATAGCAAAAACTTCTGCCGCAGTTGCGCGATGGATGTCTTCATTATTATCAAAGGCAGTGAGCAGTCCTTTATCATTTGACAGGTGTGCAAGTATGCGTAGCTCGATTTGTGAATAATCTGCAGCGACGATTTTGCTATCCTGTGGCGCGATGAATGCTTGTCGAATACGTCGTCCCTCTGCATTTCGAATAGGAATATTTTGTAAGTTGGGGTCACTGGAAGACAGGCGACCTGTGCTGGCGACAGCTTGATGATAAGAAGTATGTACACGCCCGGTTTTCGGACTGATTTGTTCAGGCAGACGATCTGTATAGGTAGATTTGAGTTTGCTTAAGCCGCGGTGTTCAAGAATTAATTTTGGTAACGGATAATCGTAGGCCAACTCCTGTAACACCGCTTCTGCTGTCGAAGGCTGGCCTTTGGGCGTTTTCTGCAACACGGGTAATTTTTGTTTGTTGAATAATATTTCCTGGATTTGTTTTGGCGATGCCAGATTAAATTCTTCACCGGCAACATCGTAAGATTCTTTTACGATTTGCTCCATGCGTTTGGCTAGTTCTATACTTTGTTTTTCAAGCATATCGACATCAATTAATACACCGCATCTTTCTATATGTGATAATACGGAGATAAGTGGTACTTCGATTTCGTTGTATAGTTTTGTTAATGTTTTCTCTTTCTGTAGTTTTGGCCATAATACCTGGTGTAACTGCAGCGTTATGTCTGCATCTTCCGCAGCGTAGGGTGACGCTGTTTCAATTGTGACCTGATCAAATGTGATTTGTTTTTTACCTTTTCCGGCGACATCTTCAAACTTAATGGTCTGATGTCCGAGGTATTTGAGGGCCAATGAATCCATATCGTGTCGAGAAGCGGTGCTATCCAATACGTAAGATTCCAGCATCGTGTCATAATTTATACCGCGTAATGTAATGTTGTAATTTGCCAGCACGCTCATATCGTACTTAATATTTTGACCTATCTTTATTTTTTTTGGGTTCTCTAATAACGGCTTTAATTTTTCTAATACAAAATCACGCGACAATTGAGCGGGCGCATCCGGGTAGCTGTGTGCGACGGGGATATAAACCGCGTGGCCCGCAACCAGAGAAAAGGAAACACCAACAATTTCAGCAACGGAATAATCCAGGCTGGTGGTTTCTGTGTCAAAAGCAAAAACATCGGCCCGTTGTAGTTCGTCAAGCAGCGAATCGAATTCCGATTCTGTCATTATGGTTTTATAATTATCGTTGACAGCCATTTTGTGCTCGTTGATTTTATCTTGCGAATTTTTTTTGTTTTTTAACTCCTCGTTGGATAAAAGCTCTGACAACCAGGTTTTGAATTCCAACTCGGTGTAAAGTTGCTTTAATGTATTTTTATCTGGTTCGCCCAGCACGAGTTCTTGTGGTGTAGCAGGTAATTCTACGTCACATTTTATGGTAACGAGTTCTCGCGACAGCGGCAGTTGCGCCAAGGTAGCGCGAAGATTTTCGCCCACTTTACCTTTTATGTCGCCGGCGCGCTGGATTATTGCGTCTAACGAGTCGTATTCGGCAATCCATTTTGCCGCTGTTTTAGGGCCCACTTTAGGGACCCCAGGTACATTATCCGCGGTATCGCCCACCAATGTTAAATAGTCAATGATCTGTTCAGGCAATACACCAAATTTATCTTTTACCCCTTTTTTATCCATGTGAGTACTGTTCATGGTATTAATTAACGAAACTTGGTCATTGACCAGTTGCGCCATGTCTTTATCACCCGTGGAAATCAGGGTTGATATTCCCGATTTTGTCGCTTGAGTTGCCAGGGTACCAATGACATCATCCGCCTCAACACCTTCTATAATAAGAACAGGAAAACCCATTGCCCTGACGACGGCATACAATGGTTCGATTTGTTCGCGAAGATCATCGGGCATGGGGGAGCGGTTTGCTTTGTATTGTGAATATAGGTCATCACGAAACGTTTTGCCTTTGGCGTCGAATATAACAGCCATTTTTTCGGGTGAGTATTCTTCAAGCATTTTCCGAAGCATATTTATCACGCCATAAATGGCGCCCGTCGATTGCCCCTTGGAATTAGTTAACGGGGGCATCGCATGAAACGCGCGATATAGGTAGGATGTGCCATCTATTAATATAAAAGGTTTAACCTTAGACATTTTTTTAGTTACCTTACGTATTAGTTACCTTACAACCTAAATAAATCAGTTGAACCTACTGCGGACGCTTAATGCACTGAACCTAAACTATTTTTCCCTGATTTTAGACTCACCCGTAGAGTGACTACGTGATCGCCTAAAATCAGGGAAAAATAGTTTATCTTCAACACCTTAGTCGCCCTCGCTACGATCCAACTGATTTATTTAGGTTAAATTGAGAGATGCTCGATTATGAATGATCAAGAGAAATCTTCACATCCCGGATTAATGCCCATAAACGACGGAATGCTTACCCGGGAATCCTGGAAAATTTTCCAGATTATGGCGGAGTTTGTCGAGGGCTTTGAAAAGTTAGCCCGAATAAAGCCGTCTGTCAGTATTTTTGGTTCGGCACGTACCGCAAATGACCACCCCTATTATGCATTAACAGAAGAAATTTCGCGCAAGCTGTCTGATGCCGGCTTCAGTGTTGTCAGTGGCGGTGGACCAGGTATTATGGAGGCGGCCAACAAAGGCGCTTTTGCTGGCAAATCACCCAGTATTGGCTTAAATATCGAGCTGAGCCACGAACAAAGTGCAAACGAATACCAGGATATCTCACTGATATTCCGTCATTTTTTCTCCAGAAAAGTAATGTTTGTTAAATATGCAGCTGCGTATGTTGTGATGCCGGGGGGGTTTGGCACGTTAGACGAACTCGCTGAAATATTAACGTTAATCCAAACGCGCAAAACCCGTCGTATTCCCATTATCTTGGTTTGTTCACATTATTGGCAAGGTTTATTGGACTGGTTTAAAGCACAAATGTTATCTGAGAGCATGATTTGCGAAGAAGACCTGGATCTTTTTAAAGTGCTAGACGACCCCCAGGAGATCGTTGATGCTATTTTCAGCCACTATGAACACCGTGGGTTTGAGCCTTCAGCAGAAGAGCAGGAGCTGCTACTGAAATTATAGGTCAACGCTGACCATTTTTTTGACCTTTTGCTAGACCAAATCTGGGGCCGATTAAATCAAAAGATAAATAGCAAAAAATTATAATAATTACGGATTATATAACTTAACGACCTAATACTTAATCCTTACCAGGACACTGGAATCAGAATTTATTGCTACAAATTAGTCATTTTGGACCCGGTTGATGGTTGTAGGGTAGATAAAATCGGCTTATTCTTTCATGCTAATATACCGCTTTTAACCTTGACAGCGATATGAGTGGCGTGGCATAAAGTCATGCTGTAAATTCGGGATAGTATAGAATAACGAATTTTAGTGGACTTTTAGTTGCGCTCATAGGGATTCAATATTCCAGGGTACAAAAGAAAAGAAAAGAGCCGTCTACTCATCCTTTGAGGGGGGGGAAACGGTATTTAAAATATCTGTTTTAAAATAGGAGAGGAAATATGAAAGCACGTTGGTTATGTATCCCAGCATTGGCTGCATTCATGGTAGCAGGTCAAGCAAACGCTGAACTTAGTAAAGACGACGCATTAGCGCTTGCTAAAAAAAGCGGCTGCCTAGCATGTCACAGCATTGAAAAGAAAGTTGTCGGTCCTGCATGGAATGACATTTCAGCTAAATATAAAGGCGACGCTTCCCAGCAAGCTAAACTTGTTGATAAAGTTAAAGCTGGCGGCAAAGGTGCTTGGGGCGAAGTTCCGATGCCTCCATACTCACCTCGTGTAGCTGACAAAGATATCGAAGCATTAGTTGGTTTCGTATTGTCGCTCGCGAAATAATAATTGTTTTATACAATTGTTAACTTTTTGTTAAAAAAAGAAAGAAAGACAGAAAAATAGTTAGCTAATTTTTTCTGTCTTTTTT
>CAZZJI010000017.1:23998-57286 GCA_964654485.1 uncultured Gammaproteobacteria bacterium
TTAAAAAAAGAAAGAAAGACAGAAAAATAGTTAGCTAATTTTTTCTGTCTTTTTTGCATTGAAAGCCAGCACTTGTTGCTGGCTTTCTTGTTAGTAATATCATGGAACCCCTAATTTATTTAGGTTAAATTAGGTTAATTCCTGAATGACGTATATGCGCCTAAAATTATCAACTGCCGCGTCGCAAATCTTGGAAATAATCCTGCTATTCCCTGCGTTTGCGCAGAGAATAGCAGGAGCGAAAGTTTTCAAAATTTTAGGCGCATATATCCGTTCACCCAGAATCAATCAGAAACCCCTATGATTTCTTGGGAAACAATTACCCAAGACATTTCTTCACAAACCCAATCTTCGTTTTCTATTATCAGCAAGCAGCCAGTGGGCGGCGGCAATATTAATAGTGCATATCTTTTGCTTGGCAACACCCAAACCTACTTTGTTAAATTGAATACAGCGAACAAGCTGGCTATGTTTGAGGCTGAGGCCGCGGGACTACAGGAAATCGCCAAAGCTAATGTGATCAAGGTACCCAGAGCCGTATGTTACGGAATTGCCGGCCAAAGTGCTTACATCGTATTAGAGTATATTGAATTTAACTCAAGGTCGAAGGCCAGCAACAGTGCTGTTGATTTAGGACGACAAATTGCTGCAATGCATGGTGTTACAGGGTCACAATACGGCTGGCACCGTGACAATACAATAGGTTCAACACCGCAACTAAATCATTGCGACAGTAGCTGGGTATCCTTTTGGTGTGAATACCGGCTCGGGTTTCAGCTACAGTTAGCGGCTAAAAACGGCTATGCTAAACAGCTACAACATAATGGCGACAAATTACTGGCCGATCTCCCGGTTTTTTTTGAAAGTTATGTACCGGATGCCTCCTTGTTGCACGGCGATCTTTGGTCAGGCAATTATGCGTATGACGCACAGGGCGAGCCTGTTATATTTGATCCAGCTATATATTATGGTGATAGAGAGGCGGATATCGCGATGACGGAGTTGTTTGGCGGCTTTCCCAGTCAATTCTATCAGGCATACAACGACTGTTTTGCAATGGATGTCGGCTATAGCAGCAGAAAAACCTTGTATAATTTATACCATATTTTGAATCATTTGAATTTGTTTGGCGGCGGATATCTATCACAGTGTGAATCCATGTTGGAACAATTATTGAATGAAATTTAATACCATGCAAAGCAACACCATTCTAATTATCATCCTTGTTACTTCCTTCGCAGGTATCACCCGGGTTAATGCAGCGCCGTTTATAATCCATGATGCCCGTTCGCTTAGTATGGGGAGCATTGGTGTGGTCAGTGGCGCTCGCTACGCGCAATTTAATAACCCGGCGTTATTGCCGTTCGATATCCCTTTTATCGCCTGGCATTTATCGCTAAGTGGCGGTCGAGTTACGACCGACCCGGATGATTTCGAAAAAGCATTAGGTGATTTTCAATCCGCCGCGAGCTTGCTTGGCAGCTCACCGACACCCGCAAACGCCAATTTGGCTAATACTGAGCTAGGTAAACTGGTAGATAAAAAATTCGACGAGATTGAAGTTAAATCCTTTTCTATTTCTATACCTAGCAAAGTATTGGGGGGCGCCATTTTTTTCAACAAGTATGTTATCAAAACAGCGAGGGCCAATGTCGGCAACGTTGATCTGTCGGTCCCATCCAGCCCTTCTTTTAACTCGACCCTGGAAAAGAGGGGGCTATCTATCATAGAACAAGGTGTTTCATTCGCCCAAGTGATAAATGAAGAGGGCCGGGGTTTTGACGCATGGGCATACGGATTCAGTCCAAAGTTGGTGTTTGCAAAAACATCAACAGCCAGTGACACGATTCAAAGCGCAGATACGAATATTAATTTTAGCGGCGCCTCTACAAATTCTTCTTTTAATGTTGATATAGGACTTCTTAAGGAGTTTGGTAGATATAAATTTGGTGCAGTTATAAAAAATTTAATCCCGATGGAACTTGAGTTCCCCAATGGGGAAAAAATTAAAATCAAACCACAACTGCGAGCCGGATTTGGTTATGCGAAACGAAAAAGTAGTTGGGAAATAAATCTCGATTTAACACCAAACGACGGTGTGGTGTTTACCAATGAGTCAGCCTATTTATCAATGGGCACTGAATTTAAACTAACAAGATCTTTCAGGCTCAGGGCAGGGTATCGCCAAAACTTACAGGAAGACAACGACGCCACCCTATCAGTTGGTCTGGGGATGGGTTCTAGCTACCGCCTGGATATCGCCGCGTTTAAGGGGAATGAAGCAGCAGGCGCCATCGGCCAGCTTGGTATAGATTTTTAACTTGCTGCCATCAGAACGTGCTATCTTCAGTGCTGTCTTCAAAAAGTACTGCCGTCAAAAAGTTAATTCCACGCCCAGGTTTACAATTACACTTCTGGGTATAGTGCCATCTACAGATATTAAATCGCTCTTCTCAACAGTAACGTCCTCAAGGCCATAAGCGATGTCGAGATTGAACCAACCAAATGTTACTCCCGTTGTCAGATAGGTCAGTTCGGTACCTGCAAGATTCGCCCGATAACCGAAACGTAATCCTGGTATAAAAATGGTGTCGGTCGCATAAGCCGCGCTGGCAGTGGCCCACTGAACTTCCTGGCCAACAGAATCTTTAATCGCATTTGCGTCAATCGCTACGCCGAAAACCCAGTTTTGATTAGCCGTAAAAAATGCCCCTTCAAGCCGTAATTGGGGCTCCATTTCATATTTATCGATTCCTTGTAGCTTCGTAATTACAGTTGCATCGCTGAATTCGCTTGTATCTATAGGGTTATAATCGAAGCTCGGTTTGTTTAGATTTTTAAGTGTTGCCCCGGCACGAGAATTTTCGCCAACCCAAAGCACCCCGAGATCAATGCCGATGCCGGAGTTGTCTTTCTCATTAGTATCTTTGTTATCATCATAGATATCACTCAGTGTTTGATTTGAAGAATCATCTAATTTTTGAGCAAAACGGGTAAGCTGAACTTTGTAATAATTACCGCGCAATCCGACAAATAACTGAGAGGCCTCACCCTCCCATACGGATGTGCTGTAACCAACTGATAATTCAGCCACTGTCGCACCTTTAACAACGGTAGCGGAGTCACTGTTGATAATGTCACCTAAGTTAACGGTTGTTTCTGCTCCGGTTATCGCGTTTTGCACCGCTGTTTGAATATCGCCCGCTGAAAGTTGAGCGATGTCATTTGAAATGAAAGAGGCGAGTCCCACAGCGCTCCCATTAACGTCAATTACGAAACTTCCCGACAACGCCTTATGTGTTACGACTAATGGCATAACAGGCGCATGTATTGCGGCAAACCCTCTAAAGTACCCATTAGTCGCGATGTCCTGTAATAATAAATTAGTAGTGTTGATATCTTGATTCAGAATCCCAAGTATTCTATTTACGTTTGTTGCAACGTCAGTCCCTACCAAGGTTTGTGTATTGGCGGTGTCGGTAAATTTGTCGATGGTAAGGTCGACCCGGTTTGCCAAATCAGCGACATTGCCAATTTCGTAGCCGACACCGACTGAACTCAGTATTCCGAAACGAAATTGTCCATCCTCTTGAGTGAATATAGATGCACCGGCTGCCGGGTTAGTAATGTCAGACATGATCGATTGACCATTACTAATTGCCCCATAGGTCAGGTTGGATCCAGACGGATGATGTAAGGGTACCGCAAAAGAAGGAGTGAACACAGTAAACAAGAGTAGTGCTGTGATTAAGCCGATATATTTCTTCATTTTTTTTCCCTGTTCAATCTGAGATGAAATTCAGGATATGACCCACGTCCTTGGTCATATGTGTTAGCGTTTGTCTAAATTACCATTGCGTGCAAAGCATCGGTATTTAGTTTGGAAACTTTAGCTGGTTTTTGATAAATATCAGCCACGATATAACATATTATTTTTTGGTATTATACTACATGAAACAATGCCTTAGTAGCGAACGACGATGACGACTTCATTTTAAATCACCTACAATCTAAATCGATGTTAAACCAAGCTCAATAGTTGGGCTGACCCGGCAATTGTTCTTGCGAACTTAGGCGAATTGTTAAAATGTCTGAAAATTTAGAATAATATGGTAACTAAAGACCCCGTGTTTGAGAGGCATTCTATCAGCTTGTCGTTTAAATATGTGCTTGTGAGACTTTATTACTGATATTGACAAATTGCTCCACAGTTAGTTGTTCTGCGCGGTCTCCAGGCTCAATGCCTAACTCAACAAGCTGCTCTCCATTAATATACTCTTTCAGGCAATTTCGTAGTGTCTTTCGCCGCTGTGAAAAAGCCTGCGTCGTTATTTGTTTTAATATTTTTACGTTTTGTGCGTGTACCGGTAACTCAATATAAGGCTTAAGCTGAACAAACGCGGATTGCACTTTAGGTGGTGGGGTAAAAGCACTGGCGTCCACATCAAGGAGTTTGCTTACTTTACAATGGTACTGCACCATCACGCTTAATCGGCCAAATTGTCGACTGCCCGGAGTCGCAACCATTCTATCGACCACTTCTTTTTGCAACATAAAATACATATCTTGTATGATTATCGATTGCTCGAGAAGATAAAAAATAAGTGGCGTTGATATGTTGTAGGGTAGATTACCGATGATTCTTAACGGTTGGTCATTGCCAGGCAATGTGTTGAAATCAAATTTAAGCACATCTTCGTTGTATACAGTGAGACTGTCAGCTGAATCACAATACGCCAGGCAATTTTTCTGTAGTTTAGGGACTATATCCCGATCGAGCTCTATTACTTGTAATTCTTTTAGTATAGCGAGTAATTGGGTCGTTAATACACCAAGACCGGGGCCTATTTCAAGTACGTGTTGGCCGTGCTTTGGTTGAAAAGCAGCTATAATGCGTTGCACTATATAAGGGTCATTTAAAAAATTTTGACCGAAACGTTTTCGGGGTTGGTGGTTCACGGTGGCTTACTTAATTTTAGCTTAGTTTTAGTTTTAATCTGAGTGTTTTTAATCAGCGTGCTCGCGGTGTACATCGCCAATTCCATGCTGTCACAATTTATCTGTCCGCTACCCGCCAGATCCACTGCGGTGCCATGATCAACAGAAGTCCGAACAATTGGTAAACCGAGAGTGACATTAACAGCATTACCAAAACCTTTGTATTTCAGCACCGGTAATCCCTGATCATGGTACATAGCCAAAACAACATCTGCCTGCCCAAGGTATTTTGACGTAAAGATAGTATCGGCTGGTAGTGGCCCAACCAGCCTCATTTTTTCCTGCTTTAGTTTCGTCACCACGGGCGCAATCACTTCCCGCTCTTCCGCGCCTAAATAACCGTCTTCTCCGGCGTGCGGATTCAATCCACATACATAAATAGCTGGATCTGTGATATTAAACCGGCCCAGCAAATCAGCATGCAATACTCTGATAACCCGCTCTAACAAAGTACGGGTAATGGTTTTGCTTACGCTGTCTAAAGGTAAATGAGTAGTGACAAGTGCGACTTTAAGACCTTCCGTTAATAACATCATTACAGGTTGCTGGCTATTCGTCAGTTCAGCAAGGTGTTCAGTGTGACCAGAAAAAGTAAAACCAGCCTGGTTTATAATGCCTTTGTGGACAGGGCCAGTGACTAATCCGGTCAATTTATCGTGTTGGCAGTGGTGAACTGCCCGTGATATTGTTTTTAGAACATATCGAGCATTGTCGATTACTAGTTCACCTGCATTGACAGTCAAATCAGTTTTTACAGGCAATATTTTAATTTCACCGGGCTTGTTGTTTGTTATTGTTTTGCATGCCGGATCAAATTCAGTCAAGTGAATAGGCGTGTTTAATAACTTGGCGCGTTGTCGGAATAACACCGGATCTGCGACGACGACCCATTCAAAAGGCCATGTTTTATGCGATAACTTTATACATAAATCCGGGCCAATACCCGCAGGGTCGCCTGGTGTTACCATTAATCGAACCGGACTGTCTGAATCTACTAACAAGGCTGGCTATATACGTATGTCTACATACGCTTCATCGCGCAAACGTCGTAGCCAATTTTGTGTTTCTTCTTCTATTTTTCGTTGTCGTATCTGTTTTCTTGCATTGAGATTTTTAGATTTTTCTGTATTATCGAAATCCCGTCGCTCCAACACCTGAATAATATGCCAACCAAATTGCGTTTTAACAGGGCTACTGATGTCACCTTCTGAAACTGTATTTAGCATTTTTTCAAAACGAGGCACCATATCGCCTGGACTGACCCATCCGAGTGCCCCACCTTTTGCGGCCGAGCCTGTATCATCAGAATGGGATTTAGCCAATTCTTCAAAACTGGCGCCCAGTTCTATTCTTTTTTTCAATTGTTCCAGTTTATCTCTTGCTTCGCTGTCCGGTGTCAGCTCGTTTGTTCTAATCAGAATATGGCGTGCTCGAGTTTGTTTTATAAATTTTTTCTCTTCATTAGAGCGTTTATCAACTAATTTTATAATATGAAACCCACTCGGACTCCTGATTAATCCATGAATATCGTTCACCGCCATCGACGTAATAACATTTGAAAATAACGTTGGTAATTGTCCCAGTTTTCTCCAGCCGAGATCACCGCCTTCAAGCGCTCTTTGGCCATCGGATTTGGAAGCAGCCACCTGGGTAAAATTGTCCCCATTGTTTAAACTGTCCAATACACTCTGAGCTTCTTTTTTCGCTAACTGAACTTGCTCTGATGAGGCGGCCTCAGGAACCTCTATTAAAATATGCGCTAGGCGATATTCTTCATTAAGACCACCCTGGATAGCTTTATTAGTAAGAAAATCTTGCGTTTCCTGTTCGGTGACGTTTATTTTGTTATAAACTTGCCGCTGTCTTACACGGTTGATAGTCATTTCATCACGTATGTTCCTTCGATAAGCTTCAAAATCGATGCCGTCATCTTGCAGGATGTTTCGAAATTCTGTCAAGCTTAGCTTATTATCAGCAGCGATTTTTAAAATGGTACGATCCAGTGATTCTTCGGCAATTCGAATTCGTGCTCTTTCTGCCAGTTGTAATTGCAGTTGTTTTTGAATCATTCGCTCTAGTATTTGTTTCTGCAATACCTCTTCCGGCGGAATATTTGTTTGTTGTTGCCGAAGTTGATTTTTTATAAAATCTATTTCTTCGGCAAGCTCATTTTTCGTAATGACATCATCATTAACTACTATAATAATTTTGTCGACCGATTCGGCCATTGACAAACCTGAAAATATTGACAGCACAATAACTACTGCACTAATTTTTGCTCTAATAGCTGCACTATTAGAGAATTGATATTTGATTGCACGTCTGATGATAAGGAAAAACATTAACCCGGGCCCTCGATCTTAACTAAAATATAAATACATAATGAATAACCTTCACTTCATAAACAGCCACGTAAAAAACTGTCACTAATAACCAGAGATTCCGCTTTGGTTATTCTGTAACAAGGATTTGACATCTTTTCCGATTGCCATGAGGCCTTTAAGTTCAAACTGAAACATAATGGAACGACTCGTGTTTAGTTGCTCATCCAATACAAATCGCCTGCTGACAACGCGAAACGCCCAGCAACAGTCGTCGTATTCTATACC
Organism: uncultured Gammaproteobacteria bacterium; assembly: GCA_964654485.1. Taxonomy (GTDB): domain Bacteria; phylum Pseudomonadota; class Gammaproteobacteria; order SG8-11; family SG8-11; genus JAADIM01. Next base: position 31,606 of record CAZZJI010000017.1, read on the forward strand.
GGCCAGCTTTTCCTCACTGCGATTTTCAAAATGATTGTAATTGCGCCTGCCTATAAAACTCCAATTATGGCTTATTGGCCAAAAAATCGATATATCAGATTCCTGTCTAGTAGTCTCCCCGGCATTATCTCGATCACTAAGATAGCCGAAATTAAAAAGCCGGCCGAAAGAATCGTTGTATTGTAACTGAAAACTGCCATTTCGTAGCTTGTCTTGTTGGTTATCCCATTGCACTTTTGAGTTAATATTGAGGAAACTGAACGGTTTTGCACGCATTTCGGCAAAATAATCTGAGGAATCCGCCGTTTCTAACGCCGACCCTGGCAAGCTAACCCGTCTATCGCGATAATACAGTGTACGTCCGATGCTTGCCGTCAGTTTCTCAACTCCTGATTGTGCGCCCAGGAAACGGGTTGTCAGAGCAACACTAAGCTGCCTGGCATCGCCGACGCGATCAGCACCAGTAAAGCGATTTTCAGAAAATAATTGTGAAAAACTCTGGTTAGCCAGGCTGGTGTCAAATACGCGGGAAACACCATTTCGATCCACGATTAAATTTGACTGATCTTTAAAAGGCACATTGAGAAAAAATAGCCGGGGCTCCAATGTTTGAATAAGTGCATGCTGGCCAAATGTAACGTCACGTTCAAAAAACAAACCACTGTCTAAACTGAATATTGGCAAGGTGCGTGAAGGTGATTCGTCGGAGCCCAGCGCCTGTTTATCCAATGCATACTGTGTATGTCGAACGGTTAATTTTGGAATAATAAAACCAGCCGCGCTTTCAAAAGGCATACTCACGCTGGGCTGTAAATCCAAACGGCCCCCAGATACCCGGTCTTTACCCTCGAATAAAACGTAGTCAGCCCGAACCTCTGGTAACAAATGATAGATCTCTTCTGGTGCTGCGGCGTTAAAGGTAAATTCAGGCCGTTTTTTATAAGGTCGAGAGCTATCGGCTATGCTGTTATCCAATGTTTGAAACTCGATAACACGACCCTGAAATGACCAGTTGTCGCCTTGATAAAGTGCTTCGGCCTTGCTTTCAAGATGGACAATGTTGGCAACACTTAGCTGGCTACCAAAATCTTCAAAATAGTCTTTGTCGGAAGCACGCCGGTAAAATAAACTTGTTGATAAGCGGGGCATAAACTGAGATTTATGCGATAAGGACAAATATTCCCTGTCGCTTTTTGTCACGCTATCATCTGGCAAATATTCTGCATTTACCTGCCCAAAGTCATTTTCATTTAAAAATCGGTATTCGCCTATTACACGCTGCCCGCGCTTTGTGTAATTTCCTACGGTGATAGTGGCATCACGATCAGGTGCCAAATTCAAATAATAGGGGACACTTAATTCGCTGCCAAGCCGACTGGATCTGCCGAACGTCGGATTGAGTAATCCTGTTTTTCTACCCGATAATGGAAAACTGATATATGGCAGGTAGAAGATCGGTACACGCATGAAGTCAATCCATACATTATTCGCCGTGCCCTGATTTTCTACAGAATCCAGTACTAATCGTTGAGCATGCAATTGCCATGCGGGCCGCTCTTCATCGCAGGTGGTATACGTCGCTGCAGATAATTCCGAGACATCTTTATTCAGTAAATTCAGACGCTTTGCTTTGCCACGAACCTGATTGTCTAAAAATAGAAATTCCGCATCTTCCAACAGCCCGCTTTCTTTTTCCAATTGATAAAACAATCGGCTACTACTAAACAAGGCATTGTTGGTTTTTAAATTAACATCACCGCTCGCTTCGAGCGAATCCACTGGCTCTTTATAAATGACCTCGTCTGACGAAAGTGCCAGTTCATTTTTAAACAGGCGCACATCACCCTGAAAAGAATAGAGGCCATCTCCTTCAGACTTTACACTATCGGCCTGAACATATGTTTTATCTGGCAGCAGACCAACGGGGGCGGTTAACTGTGAAAACGATTGAGCAATCGCGCCGCCCGAACATTTGGTGCGCATAGGCAAAGTCGCCGTTTCTCCAACAATAGTTTCACCATAAGCTAAGGGGGCGGCGGCGAAAACAGCTATGGAAAAAATACTTCGATAAAAAACAAGTGAAATGGCTTTCATTTTCCTATACAAAAACTTGAGAATATGCGGCCTAATAAATCATCACTGCTGAACTCACCGGTAATTGACGCCAAGTGTTGCTGCGCCTGACTCAAGTCTGCGGCGAGCAACTCTCCTGCAGCGGTGTCTATAAACTGTTGTAAACCAGATGATACGGCCTGTTCGGCACTTTCCAATGCCGTGATATGCCTTCGGCGCGCCATAAAATTGCCTTCACCAGTGGCTTGTGTTGCCGTGCCTTTTTTCAAGTGTTGCCGTAGCAAATCTATGCCCAAATTCTGTTTTGCGGATAAGCATATAGCAATACCGTTTTCATCGGCCGAAATACCCGGTGAACGTTGTGTCAAATCTATCTTGTTATAGATAATGGTAACGGCGGTACCTTCGGGCAGGCGTTGAATTAAATCCAGCTCTTGTTGGTTCAAGCCCTGCTGATCATCTACAACTAATATAACCTGATCGCAGTTTTGTAGCTCAACCCAGGATCGTTTTATGCCTTCAATTTCAATTTTGTCATTGCTTTCTCTAATTCCGGCTGTATCTATTATATGGACGGGAAAACCATCGATATTAATTTCCGCGCGCAATACATCCCGGGTGGTGCCAGGCACATCTGTCACAATGGCGGTATCATACCCAGTCAAACGATTGAGCAATGTTGATTTACCAGCATTGGGCAATCCACTGATAACAACCGTAACGCCTTCTCTCATTAGATTACCTTGACGAGCGCTGGCCAATATCACATTCAGATCTTTAAGAAGAGTTTGTAAATCAAACTTAAGATTCGCTTCTGATAAAAAATCCACCTCTTCTTCCGGAAAATCTATGGCCGCTTCAACATATACCCTGACTGCAACTATGCGTTCATTTAACTGTTTTACCCGTTTTGAAAAATCACCCTGTAAAGAACGCATTGCTAATTTTGCAGCTTCAGTCGATGAACTGTCAATCAAGTCTGCTACCGCCTCAGCCTCAGCTAAATCAATTTTATTATTCAGAAATGCCCGCTCCGAAAATTCACCGGGCCTGGCAGGCCGGGCGCCCAATTCGATAACACGTTTTAGTAACATGTCTAATACAACGGGTCCACCATGGCCCTGTAGCTCTACAACGTCTTCACCGGTAAATGAATTGGGCGCAGGAAAATAGAGCACAAGACCCGCATCAATGGCGTTGCCGTCTGCATCTAAAAATGCGGCCAACTGGGCTAATCTGGGTTCAGGTAAATTTTTTGTGATAGAAAAACAGATTTGTGGAGCCAGCGGACCGGATACGCGCACTATGCCAATACCGCCTTTTCCAGGCGGTGTAGCAATCGCAGCGATCGTTTCCGTATTCATACGTTTGTGATTCCTGTCAGGCGTTTTTGCTGCGGTGTCTTTGTGTATTAAGTTATAGCTGGATAAATTGTATAACCCTACAACTATTCGCTACCGGTATATACAACAAATGAGACCCACCACGGCGACAAGTAATGCTACCCCCTAACTCTATTCAACACACAAATTACACAGGATTCGCTTTATCGTATTGACGCAATACATAATATTGTTGTGCGATGGTAATCAAATTATTCGCAATCCAATATAGCACCAGTCCTGATGGGAAAAAGGCAAAAAAGGCAGTAAAAATAAACGGCAATGCCATCATCACTTTTTGCTGCATTGGGTCCATGGGTGCCGGGTTTAATTTTTGTTGAATATACATCGTGATACCCATAAGTATCGGCAACACATAATAGGGGTCTTTTGTGGAAAGATCATTAAACCAAAAAATAAACTCCGCCTGTCTTAGTTCAACGCCTTCCAGTAACACCCAATACAATGAAATAAACACCGGTATTTGCACCAGCATAGGCAGACAACCACCCAATGGATTAATTTTTTCTTTTTTGTATAAGCCCATCAACGCCTGGCTCATGCGTTGCTTATCAGAGCCGTATCGTTCGCGTAAATCAGCTATCTTCGGCTGGAAACGGCGCATTCTTGCCATTGATTTATAGCTGGCTTCTGACAATTTATAAAAAATCAGTTTAATGATCAAGGTCAATACAATAATGGACCAACCCCAATTACCCAGTATGCTGTGAATATAATCGAGTAATATAAATATCGGCTTGGCGATAACCCAAAAAATACCGTAATCAACAGTACGCTCAAGATTTTTGACCGCCTTTTCCATTCTATGTTGGTCCTTTGGACCAATATAAAGCTGGTTAACAAAATGTGCTTGATCGTTAACTTCCACCGACTTTTCTTGCGAAGTCATACCGATGATAAAGCGGATATCATCTATCGCCTTGGTGTAATAGTGAGTAAACTGGTCTTGTTGCGGAATCAGCGCGGCTAAAAAATAATGCTGTAACATAGCCACCCATCCCCCTTGGATAAAACTTTCCTGCGTTTTCCAGTCTGCCATATCAGAGAAATCAATTTTCTCATAGGGGTTAGCAGGGGTGGAAATAACACCCCCCATATAGGTATAAATCAAACTGGATTGCCCTTGTTCAGAGACTTTAGTGCGTTGCAACTGACTATATACGCTGCCTCTCCATGGGCTTGTGCTATTATTTTTAACTACATATTCTACATCAATGAGATAACTGTCCCGGCGAAAGGTATATATTTTAGAAACAGACATTCCTTTTGGGTCAGACCAATTCAAGACAACCTTGATTTCGTCGCTTCCATCAGATAATTTGTAGTCTGTCTGTTCCACCTCGTAAACTGTATGATGATCGGGTGCAGCGCCTTTTTTTGATATTAAACCGCTTTGTGCAACATAATAACGTGGCAAGGTATCGTTTAACATTTGAAAACCTTCATCAGGTTTATCAACAGAGACGGGGTAGGTGATTAAATTTATTTTACGTAAATCTCCACCTACAGTGTCAATTTCTACTTTGAGTACGTCAGTTTGTACATATACCCGTTTACCGGTTTTCGACTGCGTTGTATCCTCTACACCTTGTTGAGAATTTGTGGCAGGTGCTACCGCTGTCGCAGGCAAATCCGATGGGAGGTCAATAGACGAGACGGCATTGGGTAAATCTGAAGGTTGATTACCAGGGTCATCTGGACTGGCGGTAGAACTAACTGCTGGCTGCCCTGGCCCCGTTACCAGTGAAGGTGCCTGTGCAATCGGTTTCTGCGGTTTAGCATTTTGTTCTTCCCACGCCTGAAAGATTAGCATCACGACCATTGAAAGGGCTAAAAACAATATTAGCTTTTGATTGTCCATACGATAAATTCATACTACCTATTTTGTTTGTTGTTGCTTCTGCTCGAAAGCACCCGGGATGTTTTCAGGAACCGGATCAACCCCACCATCATGCCAGGGGTGGCAACGCGAAATGCGTTTTACCGCCAACCAACCCCCCCGAACAACGCCATGTTGCCGCAACGCCTGTTGCGCATAACAGGAACAGCTTGGGTAAAATCGGCAATGCGGACCTAAAAACGGACTCAGAAAAGAACGATATAGTTGGATGAAAGCAATTAAAATTTTGCGCATTGTTTTAAAATTTAGTGCCAATAGCCCATGAATACCAGATTAACTTCTTTTAACCAACGTTGGCCGCTAGCGATGCCAGCCGATCCCAATGTTTTTCCAGTGCGGCGATTATATGTTGGTTGTCGTGCCTGTTTGTACCACGCCGTACTATAACGACAATATCCATCCCCCTGACATTGTTTTTGTGGTGGCGAAAACTTTCCCGAATTAGTCTTTTTATCCGGTTTCGGGCCACCGAGGACGCGACATTTTTCTTTGCTAGCGTAATGCCTAGTCGCCCATATCCCAAACTGTTTTTAATTGCCAGCACAACAAATCCAGAACCCTGAGATTTGTAACAGCCTTGTTTGAAGACTCGCTGAAATTCACTTACTTGGGTAAGTTTGATCGTGCGAGGTAGTCGTTTTGATTCAGAGGCCACTAGAAGGCTGTCCGGGAATAGAAGACCTGCTACGGAAAAGCCATTTTGGCCAGGTTTTTCGATAAAAATCGTTAAATATACCCAACTACGCCTCATTTTATCGAAAAACCTGGCCGAAATAGCTGCCCCTCTCGCGACGTTTCTCGGACAATGCCCCCGGGAATAACCTGCCGGACTTAGGGTGAATCTATTGCGAAAAATCCTTTTTTTGACCCATTTTTTCGATCATTTTCGTGTGTATGCCCTGTATTCGCCTCAAATGATTAAAATCACGGACATTTGATTATTTTTACTCAAGACATTTTCCAGACAAAATATCCAAGTTGGGGCGTCGTTCGGACTCAAAAATTGCGCTAATTTGAGCAGTTCCAATATAAAAACAGTCTAGGAGGTTGTCCGAGAATAGAGAACCTACTGCGGAAAAGCCATTTCAGCCAGATTTCCCGATAAAATGCGTTCTTTTTATAAAAGAATATACCCAACTACGCCTTATTTTATCGAAAAATCTGACCAAAATAGCTTCCCCTCGTGACGGTTTCTATTCTCGGACAGCCTCCTAAGCACTCAAACGAGTCCGACCTTTTGCGCGCCTGGCATTAATGATTCTTCGGCCAGCTTTAGTCGCCATTCGTGCGCGAAACCCATGGGTGCGTTTACGCTTTAAATTGCTTGGTTGAAACGTTCTTTTCATTTTATTATTTACCTAATAAAAAACTACCTAATAAAAAACCTAATTACTCGCCCAATATAATGTTCTTAAAATAATAGTGCCTTCAGAATTGCCTATTCACCATCTATCATCACAAAACCTATCAAATGCGCTTGGTAATTAGCTGAATTAATATGCAAAAAAGGAGCTAACTTTTTAAAAATCTTGCTCTGCGCTTGAATCTAGGAAAAGCGGGAAAAGATACTGCGAATGGTAGTTAAATGTCAATAAAAAGCACAAAAAATTATTTATATTCGGCTCGGCAAAGGTTGTGGATAAGTTCCTCTATCGGGGTTAGACTTCGGAATTCCCAAGTACATTCCATTTAAAACCAGGAGTATCAGTGCAGCCTTCCATATGGCAAAAATGTGTTGCCCGACTCGAAGTTGAGTTGACTACCCAGCAGTTTAATACCTGGGTATTACCTTTGCATGCCGTAGAGGAAAACACATCAATTCAATTACTGGCGCCCAATAAGTTTGTACAAGAATGGGTAAATGACAAACTAATCCTGCGAATTAATGAAATCGCTGAATCAATCAGCGAAGGCAATGCACCGCAAGTACGCGTCACCATTGGCAGCAAAAACACAACCGAAATACAGCCACGCCATGCGCCTGCAGTAGAACAAAAATCGTTTTTCCAGCGCAAGAATGACCTGCCCAATACCAAATATGTCAGCAATATTAATAAGGCTTATACGTTCGATAGTTTCGTTGAAGGAAACTCAAACCAACTCGCAAAGGCCGCGTCATTACAGGTCGCCGAAAATGCAGGCAGCGCGTATAACCCGCTCTTTATCTATGGCGGCGTCGGTTTGGGTAAGACGCACTTGATGCATTCAGTGGGTAATCAGATACTGAAAAACAACCCAAATGGTAGGGTAATATATCTGCATTCGGAACGGTTTGTTCAAGATATGGTTAAAGCACTGCAGCACAATGCAATTGATGAATTTAAGCGATTTTACCGTTCTGTCAACGCCTTGCTAATTGACGATATTCAATTTTTTGCAAAAAAAGAGCGCTCCCAAGAAGAATTTTTCCATACCTTTAATGCCCTGCTAGAAGGACAGCAGCAAATTGTTTTGACTTGTGATCGATACCCCAAAGAAGTAAGTGGTTTGGAGGAAAGATTAAAATCTCGCTTTGGGTGGGGCTTGACAGTTGCGATAGAACCACCAGAATTAGAAACTCGGGTCGCGATATTGATGAGTAAAGCTGAACAGTTAGCCGTGGATTTACCGCACGAAGTGGCTTTTTTTGTCGCAAAAAGGATACGTTCAAATATCCGGGAATTGGAAGGTGCACTACGACGTATTATCGCTAATTCTCATTTTACCGGAAATCCGATTACGCTCGATTTCACCAAAGAGGCATTAAAAGATTTATTGTCTTTACAAGATAGATTGGTTTCGATTGAAAACATTCAAAAAACGGTGGTTCAATATTACAAAATTCGAGTGTCGGATTTAACATCAAAAAAACGCACTCGGTCCGTAACGCGTCCACGACAATTAGCCATGGCGTTAGCGAAAGAGCTAACAAACCACAGCTTGCCTGAAATTGGTGATGCATTTGGTGGACGAGACCATACAACTGTTTTGCATGCTTGTCGCAAAATAAAAGAACTAAAAGAATCTGATACACGAATTAATGAAGATTTTTCAAATCTGTTGAGGATGTTAACCACGTAACGATTAAGAGGTTCAATATGGCAGCAACACACTTGATTAACGGGTGACTATTCAAGGGTATGTATAAACCTGTGGGCAAGTTGCGAATAGTTTGTGAATAACGTGTATATAATAAGTTATCCACATTTCATTAACAGATTATCCTACGCCAATGCCGGGCTTATACATATAGTTACACAAATTATAGATAGCTGATTACTATAAAAAAAAAGGGTTTATCCACCGATTTCCAGGTGCGTAATAATAATAATAATAATAAAAGAAATATTAGTATATTAATTAAACAATTGTTGGGGAAGGGTTAATCATGAAGTTTAAAACACAACGCGAATCCATACTCAAACCACTCAATATCGTTAACGGGGTAGTAGAACGCCGACAAACATTACCCATATTATCAAATGTATACCTTACAATTAATGATGATAATATCCTGTCATTGAAGACAACAGACTCGGAAGTGGAACTGGTAGCAAAAACAATACTCGATAAAGCTCAACCCGGTGAAGTCACAATACCAGCCAGAAAACTGTTAGACATTTGTCGTACTTTGCCGGAAGGCGCAGAAGTAGAAATTTCCTTAAAAAATGATAAAGTACTGATAAAATCAGGGAAAAGCCGTTTTACATTATCAACATTACCCACAAGTGAATTCCCAGGTACTAAAAATGTAGACAACACGCTTCAATTTACCGTTTCCCAAAAGCAGCTTAAATACATTATAGGACGAACCCAGTTTGCGATGGCACAACAAGACGTTCGCTATTATCTGAATGGGCTTATGCTTGAAGTCTCAGCGCGTGTACTGCGTGCGGTCGCAACAGATGGGCACCGTCTCGCATTGTGTGATACCGAAGTAAGTGCGGAAGTAAATGAAGTGCAAAGCGTCATTGTACCCAGAAAAGGCGTAATGGAACTCCACAGATTATTGGCTGATTCTGACGATAGCGCGACTGTCAGTATTAGCAATAATCACATCAAGGTAGAAATGAACGATATCACGTTTGTTTCCAAGTTGGTTGACGGTCGGTTTCCGGATTATGCCCGGGTGTTACCACAAAAAGTCGATAAAATTGTTTTTGCTGACCGAGATCAATTAAAGCAGGCGTTAACCAGGGCATCAATATTATCGAATGAAAAATACCGGGGCATACGTTTACAGTTGACTAACGGCGAAATCAAGGCGCTGGCGAATAATCCTGAATTGGAAGAAGCGGAAGAAGTGATTGATGTGGATTATGACGGCGCTGATTTGGAGATCGGTTTTAACGTCAATTACATCATTGATGCATTATCTGCAATTGAATCCACAGAAGTACAACTGGGATTTTCTGATTCCAATAGCAGTTGTTTAATCCAGCCCAAAGGGGTGGATGAGAACAAATACGTTGTTATGCCTATGCGGCTTTGATTTGTCTAAATCTGCTGCTACAACAAAATACAATGCTGATTTAACAACAGGGATCATACGCCACACGCTGGCACCGCATTTTAGGACGACACCTACAATATCTAATGAAGATTGATCGATAATGGCATTATTAAATCTGACGCTGTGTAATGTCAGAAATATTAAACAGGCTGAGTTTAACCCCTCCGAAAAATTTAATCTCATCGTTGGCGCGAATGCCAGTGGTAAAACAAGTTTGCTGGAAGCAATCTATTTATTGGGATTTGCTAAGTCCTTTCGAACCTCAAATCCGAAAAAAATTATAAACAGTGGCGAGGAGGAAATGAGTGTGTTTGGGCAGATAGTGGGACAATCAGAGAGAACGGTTCCGGTTGCTGTGCGACGAAACAAAAAGGCATTTCAGATTAAATTGGACAACAGGATGTTGCAATCAAGATCAGAATTATCACTCACATTGCCCCTACAACTCATCAATCCCGAGAGCCATCGAATTTTGGAGTTAGGCCCCAAATTTCGTCGACATTATCTTGATTGGGGCGTGTTCCACGTGGAACATGGGTTTCTACAAGCATGGAAAGATTACTTCCATATTTTGAAACAACGTAACGCCGCGTTACGAAATTACAGTACAAATAGTGGGGTAAAAGCCTGGGATGTGGGCTTGATAGAAAAAGCGGAAAAGATAAATCAGTTTAGATCTGACTATCTCTCTCGATTAATCCCTTACTTTGAAAACATCGGTTCAGTTGTGTTTTCAATATCCAACCTGACTATTGACTACCTCCCAGGTTGGTCGAAGGAGCTAACCTTTAGAGAAGCACTCAATTCAACATTTGATAGAGATAAGGTGTCTGGCTTTACCAATACCGGTCCGCATCGAGCGGATATAAATATAAAAGTCTCTGGTCGCCCTGCACTGGAGTTTGCTTCTCGTGGTCAGCAAAAGATGATTATTACGGCTTTGAAGTTGGCCCAAGTTGCTTTGCTAAAAAAAGAATCTGCAAAACGATGCCCGGTCTTAATCGATGACCTTGCTTCTGAATTGGATACAATAAATCGAACTAAGTTGATAAATGCATTAACGGAATTGGACACCCAAGTCTTTATTACCACCACCGAACAAAGTCTGGTTGACATGACTGGGATTCATGATAAAAAGATGTTCCACGTGAAACACGGAACGATACTTGAGGTCACATAGACGCTCATCCAAGGTGAAATATGGCAAACGAACAAAAGTATGATTCATCAAATATCCAGGTATTAAAAGGTCTGGATGCGGTCAGAAAAAGGCCGGGGATGTATATCGGCGATACCGATGATGGCACCGGTTTGCATCACATGGTATTTGAGGTTGTTGATAATTCTATCGACGAAGCACTGGCTGGCCATTGCACTGAAACAAAAGTGACTATTCATAGCGATAACTCGATTACGGTTACTGATAACGGCAGAGGTATTCCTGTCGATATCCACGAGGAAGAGGGTCGATCCGCCGCCGAAGTCATTATGACGATTCTTCATGCCGGCGGTAAATTTGATGACAACTCTTATAAGGTTTCTGGTGGTTTACATGGCGTTGGTATATCCGTTGTGAATGCGTTATCAGAACAACTGCGTTTGACGATCTACCGAGAGGGTGAAACACACCAGCAGGAATATTGTTTGGGTGAACCGAAGACACCCTTAACGGTGATTGGTAAAACAGAAAAGACCGGTACGGAGATTCACTTCAAACCCAGCCCTGATATTTTTAAAGACACCGAGTTTCATTATGATATTTTGTCCAAACGGCTGCGCGAGCTTTCTTTTCTTAATCCGGGTGTACACATTGTATTAACGGATGAGCGCGGGGATAAAAGCGATACCTTCGAATACAAGGGCGGTATCAGTTCTTTTGTGGAGCATTTGAATCAGAAGAAAACGCCGCTACACCCTAGTGTTTTATATTTTAATTCTGAAAAAGACGGCATGGGTATTGAGGTTGCAATGCAGTGGAATGACTCCTATCAGGAAAACATATTTTGTTTCACCAACAATATTCCACAACGTGATGGCGGGGCACATTTATCTGGATTTCGTGGTGCGCTGACACGGACATTCAATCAATATATTGAAAAAGAAGGGGCGGCTCAAAAAGCGAAAATCTCGACAACGGGCGATGACGCACGAGAAGGCTTAACGGCGGTATTATCTATTAAAGTCTCTGATCCTAAATTCTCATCACAAACGAAAGACAAACTGGTGTCTTCTGAAGTAAAAGGCGCGGTTGAATCTGTGGTCTCCGAAAGACTGCAGGCGTTCCTGATGGAAACACCCCAGGAGTCAAAATTAATTGTTTCAAAAATTATTGACGCGGCACGCGCGCGTGAAGCGGCGCGTAAAGCAAGAGAAATGACCCGCCGTAAGGGCGCGTTGGATATTGCAGGTTTGCCAGGAAAGTTAGCGGATTGCCAGGAGAAAGATCCGGCGTTATCAGAATTGTTCTTGGTGGAGGGCGACTCTGCAGGTGGTTCGGCTAAGCAAGGCCGTGATAGAAAGCATCAGGCCATATTGCCACTCAAAGGTAAAATATTAAATGTTGAAAAAGCGCGTTTTGACAAGATGCTGTCCTCGGTGGAGGTCGGCACATTAATTACGGCACTGGGTTGTGGCATTGGCAGAGAAGAATTTAATATCGAAAAATTACGTTATCACCGCATCATTATTATGACGGATGCAGACGTCGATGGTTCTCATATTCGTACCTTGCTATTGACCTTTTTTTACCGACAGATGCCAGAGTTAATCGAGCGCGGGCATATCTATATTGCACAGCCGCCGCTGTATAAAATCAAGAAAGGCAAACAAGAGCGCTATCTGAAAGACGATATAGAACTTACCCATTACTTGTTACAGGTCGCCCTGGAGAACGCCAGTTTGTATGTTGGCGAAAATACACCTGCGATCAGCGGCGCACCGTTAGAGGCATTGGCATTGGAATTCAACACCGTCATGGCGACGATACAACGTATGTCGAAACGCTACCCCGCCGCTATTTTGGAAAAATTTATTTATATGCCGGCATTTAGCGCAGCCCAAATGAAAGATCCAGATGCTGCAAAAGCGTGGTTCGACGAACTTTCGATTCGGCTAACAGATGCGGGTGGCGATGTATCGCAGACCACGTTTGACGTTGAGGAAGACACAGAAAACGAGTCTAGCCGAGTTAAAATAATCACCCGCACGCATGGCATCACCAACGAGAAAATGTTAGCTGCAGAGTTTTTTGAATCGGGCGAGTACCAAAGCATAAAAAACCTTGGGGGGAAAATTGCTGATTTATTCGGCGCGGGTGCGTATGTACAACGAGGCGAAAAAACGCAACAAATTAGTAGTTTCAAACTTGCCCTCAACTGGTTAATGGAAGAAGCAAAGCGCGGACAATATATTCAGCGTTATAAAGGGTTGGGTGAAATGAATCCTGAGCAACTTTGGGAAACCACCGTCAATCCGGAATCACGTCGTTTACTGCAAGTGAAGGTCGAAGACGCTGTGGCCGCCGACGAAATATTTACTACTTTGATGGGTGACCAAGTTGAACCCCGAAGAGACTTCATTGAGAAAAACGCATTGTCTGTGTCTAACCTGGATATCTAATAAACCATACATTGGATGTGGTGTAAAACCCCGAACACCGACAACGCCAAGCAGAAGTGCGTGTAGGTGTTCGGTTTTAAAATTATAACGTTACTTATTTTTGTTGTGATAGGAAATGAGTAATTCCACTTCGTTTTTGGAACCCAAAATAACGGGCACACGTTGGTGCAGATCAGTTGGCTTGATATCCATGATCTGTTCGGTTCCTGTGTGACTTACCCCGCCCGCCTGTTCAACGATAAATGACATCGGATTAGCTTCATACATCAGACGTAATTTACCGGCCTTGGATGGGTCTTTGCTGTCTTTTGGGTACATGAAAATTCCACCACGGGTCAGGATTCGATATACCTCAGCCACCATTGATGCGACCCAACGCATATTAAAATTTCGTCCTCTGGGACCAGTTTCGCCCGCCAGACATTCGTCAACATATCGTTTTACTGGCTCTTCCCAAAAACGATCATTCGATGCGTTAATGGCAAATTCATTGGTATCTTCAGGGATTTTCATTTCCGGGTAAGTCAGTACAAACTCACCGATGTTTTTATCCAGCGTAAATCCATTCACCCCGTTACCGGTGGTTAACACCATTAAAGTGGATGGGCCATATAGCGCAAATCCGGCACAGATCTGTTTGGTGCCCTCTTGTAAAAAATCCTCTGCGGTTGGATTACTTATGCCTTCCGGGCATCTCAATATTGAAAAAATGGTGCCAACAGAGATATTCACATCAATGTTAGATGAGCCGTCCAGGGGATCAAACACCAACAAATATTTGCCTTTCGGGAACTGTTTCGGAATAGGGTAAATATCATCCATTTCCTCTGACGCCATAGCCGCCAGGTGTCCTGCCCATTCGTTTGATTTGATCATGACGTCATTGGTGATCAGGTCGAGTTTTTTTTGTGTTTCGCCCTGTATGTTTTCGCTGCCCGCACTGCCCAATACGCCAATGAGCGCGCCCTGGTCTACGGTATTGGATATCACCTTACAAGCGGTAACGACATCATTCAGTAATGAAGTGAAATCGCCTGAGGCGTTGGTAATTTTACGTTGTTCTTCGATGATAAACTGAGTAACTGTTGTGCCGATGTGCATGTTGTTTTCTTTCCTAAGTGATTGATGAATTCCTGTGGAACATGAGGATGATTCGCAATGTGCTATTTTTAAATTAATTGTTAAATTAATTACAATTTGTAAAAAGGTCTAGATTTTAGCAAAACAATGTATTAATTTCGATGTAAAATCTATGTTTCCCAGGGGTTATTTTTATGTTTGCGCGTGTTTGTGTTAAGTCATTATTTGCCTGTTGACACCACTTGCTGCTTGCGAGAAACGCAACCGCGGCTTAGCATAGCGGGTTTACATTACACATCAGGTTAAAAATGACATTGAAAACACTAAGAATTGCTACCCGAAAAAGCCCATTGGCGTTATGGCAGGCCGAGTTTGTCAGAGATTCTCTTATACGGCATCATGCAGATTTACGGGTTGAGTTAGTTAAAATGGTCACACAGGGTGACAAAATACTCGACACGCCGCTGGCCAAGGTAGGCGGCAAAGGTTTATTTGTAAAAGAATTGGAACAAGGCATGTTACGCGATGAAGTCGATATCGCCGTGCACTCGATGAAAGATGTGCCAGTTGAATTGCCAGATGGATTACATTTAACGGTAATTTGCTCCCGCGAAGATCCAAGAGACGCATTTGTCTCCAACACATTCGACTCCGTTGAATCTTTACCGCAAAATGCCCGCGTAGGAACCTCCAGTCTGCGCCGACAAACCCAACTTAAAGCGGCCCGCCCGGATTTGCAGATTCTTGATTTGCGTGGAAATGTAAATACCCGACTTAAAAAGTTGGACGACGGAATGTATGACGCAATCATATTGGCGGCGGCCGGATTAAAACGCCTTGGCTTTGATAGCCGAATAAAACAGGCAATTGATCCAAGCATTAGTTTGCCGGCAATCGGACAAGGGGCTGTCGGTATTGAAAGTCGTGTTGATGATGACAGTATCAATCAGCTAATCAGTATGCTGAACGATGGGCAGACGAATACCTGTGTCACGGCCGAGCGCGCCATGAATGCCCGGCTAGAGGGCGGCTGCCAAGTGCCAATCGGGGGTTATGCTATATTAGAAAAGGACGCACTTTTCATGCGCGGCCTGGTTGGCCGACCAGATGGTTCGCAAGTGGTGCGAGGAGAAATCCGCGGAAAACCCGAAGATGCGCATTCAATAGGCATCGCATTGGCCGACGATTTACTTTCACGTGGCGCCGATGTGATATTAAAAGACGTATATAAAAATGCCTGATTTATCAGGTAAGACGATCGTTATCACACGGCCGACCCATCAGTCTAAAGAATTAGCAGCGCTAATCTCGACGAACAATGGCAGCAGCATCTTATTTCCCGTTTTCGAAATTGCAGATCCAACGGACACCCGGCCACTGTTAAAACAAATAGAGCGCTTATCGGAGTTCGATATAGCAATATTTATCAGCGCCAACGCAGTACGCGCAGCAATGAAGTTTATTGAAGTCAGTGACAGTGACCACCAGCTACCCGCCACCACAAGATTGGCCGTGGTAGGTAATGCGACAGCGGCGTCCTTGGCGTCATTTGGCAGACCGGCCGATATATTTCCACAAAATAAATATAATAGTGAGGCGCTTCTGGCTGTTGAGGAAATGATCAATGTGTCCGGGAAGAAAATTATCATATTTCGTGGTGATGGTGGTCGGGAATTATTGGCAAACACATTGCGAGAACGCGGTGCCACGGTTGAATATGCTGAATGCTACCAGCGCATTAAACCAGACAATGACTTAACGTTGTTGCTACTTGGTTTGAAGAAGTCAAAAATAAACGCCATCGTCGTAATGAGCAATAAAGGCTTACAAAATCTCTGGGAGATGGTGGGTCCCGAGGGACAATCTGATTTGCAGAAAAGCCTACTCGTTGTTATCAGTGAGCGCACGGCAACACTTGCTGGGGAACTGGGGTTCGCCAAAAAACCGATGATCGCTCCCATTGCAAGTGATAGGGCAATATTGGAGGTGCTTGGCCAACTAGAATAAGTCAACTAGAATAACTCAGCTAGAGAAATTTATAGAAGACGGCGAAAGTGTGGCGTTTTATACTGGATGTGTCATTGGGGCGAGGTGTGTGGAGTGCATTCTACATTTTCATTCATAGATAGAATTAAGAGTGGTGCATAATGGCAAATGAATCCGAATCCGGCTCTATGTCAAAGGTTGAGCCAAATACTACAATAAATAATGAAAATGACACTGCCGCACCGGGGAAATCTACTGGCACGTCGTCGTGGTTGGCCAGTTTAGCTTTTTTAGTCGCTATCGGCGCAGTGGGTACAAGTTTCTGGTTGTCGTCACAATCAGACAATAAAGTGAACGAGCTGGAACGCGCTTTAGCGCAATTTAAGCAACAAACTGATGACAGCGTAAAACAAAAATTAAAACAAGCTGATGTCAAAATTGAAAAAGCGGCGGATGAATTTTCTGCTTTGCAGGCCAAGCTTCAAACCGAGTTTAATGATGCGTTGGTCGGCAGTGCCAAGGAACAAGCCCTGCTTAAAGAAGAAGTACAGCATTTATCTGATTCAACAACGGCTATCAGCAACCGGATTGGCATACAATCGACTACCTGGATAATAGCTGAGGCAGAATATTTACTGACACTGGCAAATTATCGGATTTCATTAGACAAGGATGTCGCAACCGCGATTGCGGCATTGACAGCGGCAGACCAACGATTAAAACAAGTTGGTGATCCAGGCCTGCTGGATGTACGCAGAGAAATTTCAGATGAAATAAATGCACTTCGGTCTGTAGAGGTGCCAGACATCGCGGGCATGGCATTTGAACTCGCTGCACTGGCTTCATCAGCCGAACAATTGCCTTTGATCATAAAACAACGTGAGCAAAATCTTGCTGGCTCGTTTTCCTCAACTAGAGAAGCAACCCGTCAGGTAGAAAATGTTTCAGGCGTAATGAATGCCGTTTGGAAAGACATAAAAAGCCTGGTCGTAGTTCGTAAAAATGACAGACCCATAGACGTATTAATGGCGCCAGACCAGAGACATTTTTTGTTTCAGAATTTAATTCTCAAAATAGAAACAGGACGTCTTGCCCTGTTAAGAAACGAACCCGCTAATCTTAAAATAAGCCTGGATGTAGCACACAAATGGCTAGAGGCATATTTTGATAAAGATACCGCGGCCTATGCAAATTTCGTGGCAACCATGGAGCGAATCCAGGCCGCCAAGTTAACCGCGACCTTTCCTGATATTACCAAGTCCGTAGCGGTGTTGCGTGGATATAAAGAGAGAAAAGCACGTGAATCCGCCAACAAGCTGTCTTCTATATCAAAGACGAAACCGAAACCGAAAAAGAAAGTAGTTTCAAAAGTCACACCCGCGACTGAGCCTGAAACCGTAATAGTTGAAGAAGAAAAAGCAGAACCGAAAAACCAGGCAAAGATACAAGCAGAAGAAAAAATAGAGCCAGTTCAACCAGAAGCTGCAAAACCTGAAGCTTTATCAGAAACCGCCGGGGCTTCTTCAAGTACCGCTGAGCCCCCCCCAGAAACCGCTATAGACTTGGCGCAGCCGGACCGGAATCTGCCAGAACAGGGCCAAGCAGAGATACAACAAGCGACGGTTGAAATTGACAATGGCGCGTCTGATGCAGATGTTGGTGCTAGCGAGCAATCAATAGAACTCACTGGTGAAACTAATCTGGAAGAGAACAGCGGACTTGAGACGAGCAAGGAAGGCACACCATGAAGTGGTTAATATCTATATTAATTGCATTGGGTTTTGCCGTCGTCGTTGCGATGAATGCCAAGGTCGATTCTGGTTATGTAATGTTGGCATATGGCAAATGGTCAGTAGAAATGTCAGGGGTACTCTTGGCGCTGATACTCATTATCGCTTTTTCAGCGTTTTATTACACGATACGTTTTCTTGCTGGCGTCAAGCAGATTCCTACACGAACCAAAAACTGGAATGTGTCGCGTAAGCAAACCAAAGGTAATAACGGGTTGACCAAGGGCTTGCTACAATTAACAGAAGGTCGATGGATTGAGTCTGAAAAAACATTGCTTAAGCACGCGGGTAATAGCCACGCGCCTTTGTTAAATTATTTGGCTGCTGCACGCGCCGCCCATGAAGCGGGGAAATATCAAAAGCGCGATTATTACTTAAAGTTAGCGCGTGAAAAATTTCCATCAGAAAAAGTTGCGATAGAAATTACCAACGCTGAGTTACAATTCCAGCAAGGTAAATATGAACAGTCATTAGCGGCGATAAAGCAATTAAAACAAATTGTACCAAATAATAAACGTGTATTAAGTTTGTTAGCCAAACTCTATCAGCAACTGGAGGATTGGGATAATCTCAAAGATTTATTGGTGGTTATTCGAAAACTTAATGTGATGGGTTACGATGTGTTGTATCAGCTTACCACCGAGTGTCATTACCAATTGTTGAAGAAAGCCGGTGAAAATGAAGATGTGGCGGTACTTCAACGAACATGGTCGGAGGTACCCAAAGAGCAGCGCTTAAACAAGAAATTTTTATTGAAATATGGCCAGTTACTGGTTGATAAGAATAGTAGCGAACCATTGGAACCGCTGTTAAGAAAAGCAATTCATAATAAATGGGATACTGACTTTGTCTATTTATACGGTAAAGTAAATGGAAACAACGCAACACGACAGTTAGCTACCGCGGAATCCTGGTTGGCGAAACATGATAACGATCCAGTTTTATTATTGACGCTGGGACGATTGTGCATGCGCAATCATTTATGGGGCAAGGCCAGAGAATATATAAGCTTGAGCGTTGATAATGGTGGTTCAGAGGAAGCTTGCTATATTTTGGCGCAGTTGTTAGAAAAATTGGGCGAAACTGATGATGCTATGCAGTATTACGAAAAAGGGTTGAGTATCGCTGTGGATCCGTTTCCGATTGAATTGCCAAAATTAGCGCTGACTGAAGAGTCTCCCAGTACTCAGCGATTGACGCTGATTAGTAATAAATAGTTGCTTGCGCGCACTGTTTCTTGTCCGATATTTATTATAGGTTGTGGTGATATTGGTCGTCGTGTCGCCGCAGTATGGCTGCAACGAGGCACCACTGTCACCGCAGTGCAACGACGGACTAGTCAGACGACGATTAGTTCTCATAAGGGTCCTCATAAAAATCCTAATAAGAGTTCCCATAATTCCCCAAAAAGTGTCGTCAACCTGGCATTGGACTTTGATGATCCGCAAAGTGTTGCAGCGCTCAATATAAATAACGCAATAGTTTATTATTTTGTACCGCCGCCAAAAAACGGCGTGATTGATTCCCGTATATCTCATTTTCTCTCTAAGGTTCAAACGCAAACACCAAAACGTCTAGTATATATAAGTACCAGCGGGGTATATGGTGATTGCAATGGAAGGTGGATAACAGAGGATGAGCCGCCTAAACCCACGTCAGACCGCAGCCATCGTCGTTTGAATGCTGAGAATCAACTGCAATCGTATTGCCGGAATGTGGGTGCAGATTTTGTGGTATTAAGAGTGTCCGGTATCTATGGCGTAAACAGATTACCAGTCGAGCGAATTAAACAAAGCAGACCGATAGTAAAAGACCATGCTTCGTTTACAAACCGTATTCATGAAGATGACCTTGCAAGAATTTGTGTTGCCGCGGGTGAAATTGATCGTCCTGCGGGAATTTTCAACGTCAGTGATGGTATGCCTGGCACAATGGCGCAATATTTTACAGAAACAGCAAAAGCATTAAATCTGCAATTACCGCCTGAAATAAGTTGGCAAGAAGCTCAAAAAGTAATAAGCCCGGAGATGTTGTCGTATCTTTCTGAATCAAGACGAATCGATAACAAAAAAATGTTGCAACAACTGGGTGTAGAATTGCTCTATCCAGACTTGGCCACGGGTTTGAAAGCTTGTGGCGACCACTGTTACGATAAAAAGTCGAATTAGTTTTTTATTTAGGTTTAACTGATGTGTTAGGTTTATCAGTAGAAGATAAGCTGGTTAGATATTTTTCGGCAATAATAGCAATTAGTTCGCGCGCAATTTTTTCTTTATTCGCCATTGGTAACAGTATTTCCCCTTCAGACGAATATACAGCCAGTGCATTCTCTTCACTATCAAAACCGCCCTGCTCCAGTCCGACTTGGTTCGCCGCAATTAAATTGAGTGATTTAGATTTTAACTTTGCCAATGCATTTTCTTTTACGTTGTTAGTTTCCGCTGCAAAACCGACAGTGAAGGGTGGGTTTGGTTTATTTGTTACGTTTAGCAGTATATCCGGGTTAGGTACCAACTTCAGTTCCAGGTGATTACAGGTTTTTTTTATTTTTTTATTCTGTGATATTTTTGGACGATAATCAGTGACGGCTGCGGCTGCTATAAATATATCCGCTTGATCAATTAATTGGTTAACGGCCGTATTCATTTCTTCAGCCGTTTTCACATCTATTCGATTTACATGCCGGGGAGTAGCTTGTTGAACGGGCCCACATATCATAGTCACTCTTGCGCCAGCCTCAATTGCTGCCTTGGCGATAGCAAATCCCATTTTGCCGGAACTACGATTACTGATATAACGTACCGGATCGATATCTTCCTGGGTAGGCCCGGCCGTAATGATAATATGTTGCCCCCGAAAACATTCTGTTTGAAAGAGTGTTTGAAAGGATTCATAGAGCTTATTAATGATCTGTACGGGTTCAAGCATACGACCCAAGCCGGTTTCCCCACATGCCTGATCACCACTGGCGGGGCCAAAACGTATAATATTGCGTTTTTCCAGTGTATCAATATTATCCTGGGTAGCTGGATTTTCCCACATGGCATTGTTCATCGCCGGAACGATAATAATTGGCGCTCGTGTTGCCAGACAAATCGTCGACAATAAATCATCTGATACACCGTGCGCTAGTTTCGCGATAAAGTTTGCACTGCAAGGCGCGATTAAAATAAGATCCGCCCAGCGCGCTAATTCAATGTGACTCATATTGGACTCTGAATCACAATCAAGTAAATGTTGATGTACGACGTTGCCGCTTAAGGTTTGCAGTGTCAATGGCGTAATGAATTCATTTGCTGATTGGGTCATTACCACGCGTACAGTTGCGCCTGTTTCGCTTAGTTTACGTATCAGGTCTGCGCT
The DNA here is from genome assembly GCA_964654485.1 of uncultured Gammaproteobacteria bacterium. Lineage (GTDB taxonomy): Bacteria > Pseudomonadota > Gammaproteobacteria > SG8-11 > SG8-11 > JAADIM01. The sequence continues at coordinate 53,311 of CAZZJI010000017.1, forward strand.
TTTGTATGCCGCGATACTGCCACACACGCCGAGCACGATATTTTTATCGGCAATACTATTGGTAAGGCTGTTTGTTAAATTACTCATAGTAAAAATTGGTTTGCTGCTTATGGTAAGTGCGGCGTAAGCGCCGTCGTTATAATATCGATCATTATACCTAATATCATTAAGTTTAAAAAGTAAGGTATTTTGAAGGTGTTTTGTAGAGCGAACCATGTCGATTAGAGATTGGCCTATCAACGAAAGGCCCCGGGAAAAACTATTGTTACGTGGCCCCGATGCGCTGTCAGATGCGGAGTTATTAGCTATATTTCTGCGCACTGGCACGCGCGGGAAAACGGCGGTTGATGTTGCGCGCGAGTTATTACAAAAATATGGTGGTCTACGCGCATTGATGAGTGCAGATAAAGAAGCGTTTTGTTCTGGTTTGGGCTTAGGCAAAGCAAAATTCGCGCTGTTACAAGCTGTGTTGGAGATGGGTCGGCGTCATTTATATGAAGTTCTTGAGCAAGGCGAAGTATTAACAAGCCCTGAAAAAACGCAGGCCTATTTGGCGGCACGATTGCGCGATGTCGAACACGAAGTTTTTGCTTGTTTGTTCTTGGACAGCCGTCATGGCGTTATACAATTTAAAACTTTATTTCACGGTACCATAGATGGCGCAAGTGTGTATTCGCGTGAAGTAGTGAAACAGGCGCTAAAGTTCAACGCTGCTGCGGTTATATTTACGCATAACCATCCATCCGGCGTCGCGGAACCCAGCCATGCGGATGAAATGTTAACCAGGCGGCTTATCGACGCCTTGAAGTTGGTGGATATTCGGGTTCTGGATCACATCATTGTAGGCAATGGTTGCTGTGTCTCTTTTGCGGAGCGCGGATTGATTTAACACGCGCTTAATCTTTAATCTTTTTATCGAGCTTATCCAGTGCTTGTTGTATTTCATCAAGCATCAAATTGGCTTGAGTTGTTTCTGCACTGGGTTTGTCGTTTTCCTGGATTAATGGGTTAGCCTCCTCGTCATCACTGATAAACTTAAATGCGATGGCGCTGATGTTATCGCTTTTTGGGTAAGCCGCTTTTTCTGCTGCTTCGCTCATTTCCAGCAGTTTATTGATTAGAGTTTGTTTTGTATTGAGTTGTTTAATCATTTGATCGTCTGTTAATGAACCCCACAGACCATCGGAACAAAGCAGTATACAGTCATCGGCCTGTAAACGAGTGCTGTCACCAATACTGACTTGCACTGATTTTTTCATTCCGCCGACACACCGGGTGACCTGGTTAAGTTTAGGGTGCGACAGGCGTTTTTCTTCTTTTAAGTCACCCTTCTGGATCAGTTCCTCTACGGTCGAATGATCCCTTGTCCGGGTGAATAGTTGATTGTCTCTGAATAAATAAACGCGGCTGTCTCCTACGTGTGCCCACGTTGCCGAGCCATTCTGGATTAGGCAAGCAACACCGGTGCTCCTGGGTTGAATCGGCGGTGTTTGTAGGTTTCCTATCTCTATAATAGATAAATGAGCATATTCAAACGCATTATTAAAAAAGGTGTCTATATCTTGTAGCGGCACAGACGTATTATTAAAAGCCTCGGTCATTTTCAATATAAACATATTTGCGGCGAACTCTCCGCCTTTATAGCCGCCCATGCCGTCGGCCAGCAATAATAGTATGGCGCCAGGCCTTTCGATGATTGCAAACCGATCCTGGTTCATATTGCGATTACCTAATCGATTGGTTTTGCCGGTTTCGAACTTCATTTGTTATTTTATCCAGGGGAAGTTATTTACAAATTTATCTAATGCGGTTTCGGGGTCATCTACGGTTTCATAATTTTTATCAAAAATATCGAGATACTCGCTTACCTTCTGTGGACGTAACAAAGGATCTATTTCCATTGCCCAATCGATCGCTTCAAGTAATGTTGACGAGTAACGTTTTTTAAATATGACACTGGCGGGCCGCAACGTGTCTTTCTCTAACCTTGTATTTGAAGCGACGGGTGAGGTGCCTTCAATACATGCCCGCATAGTTGCACCAATGGCATAAATATCAGTCCACGGTCCGACATAACCTTTTAAATCGTATTGTTCTATTGGCGAGAAACCGGGTGTGACAACCTGGCTTTCCTGGTATTGACGACTTTCACTAATCTGGTGGGCCGCACCAAAATCGAATAATAACGGCCTGCCGCCAGGTCTTAGGTGTATATTGCCTGGTTTGATATCCAGGTGTAGTAGTCCGCGTTTATGAATTGCTTCTAATCCCGTGAGTAGTTGCGGGAATACTGTCCTGATGAAAGTTTCACTTAGGCTGTTTCGGGATTTTATATATGTTTGCAGGTTGGCACCTTCTTCATAGTCCATCACCATATAAACAGTGCCATTTGCCTGGAAAAAATTGATTACATGGACAATATTTGGGTGTTTTATTTTCGCAAGTATGCTGGCTTCTTTGAAAAACGATTTTCTACCTTGTACCAGCGCATCTCTATTACCTTCTTCAATAGGTTCAACATTAAGCCCGTCGGTGCGATGCGCGATTTTACTGGGCAGATATTCTTTGATGACGGTTTTCTTTCCAGAGTTTTTATCCAGTGCCAAATAGACAATACTGAAACCGCCGCCGCCGAGCATTTTTTCGATGACATAAGTATCTAGGTTTGTTGCTTTTGGTAGCCTGTTTTTTGCCTTATTCATTCTTTTTTAAATCGGCACAAGGGGTGTAGACTTAAATGCTCTTAATATATTAGTTAATGAACTTTTGTTTCTTCCTGGGCGATTAACGATTATTATTGCCGCACACATGAAATAGCATAGATTTGCGTTTGTTTTGCAGACAAGCTTGAAAAAATGGAGATAAGGTATGATTCGAAGCATGACGGCTTTTTCCCGCCAGGAAAAACAACAGAGTTGGGGGCGCCTGGTATGGGAAATTCGATCGGTAAACCACCGCTATTTGGAAATATCGACGCGTTTGCCGGAAGAATTTCGGGCTTTAGAGCCAAAAATTAAAAGTGAGGTTGCGGCCAAGCTTAATCGCGGGAAAATTGAGTGTAATTTACGCTATTTATCAAGCGCAGATATAGGCGCAGATATTTCATTCAATGAGGAGTTTGCTAAAAAGTTAATTCATACGAGCCAAAAAATTGATGCATTGTCGGGTAATTCTGCGCCGATCAACGCGTTGGAGGTTTTAAAATGGCCGGGGGTGATGCTAGGCGCTGAATCAGAGTTTGATACGATTAGGGAGCATTCGATGGCTTTACTGGGCTTGGCGTTGGATGGGCTTATTGAAATGCGCCGCGCCGAGGGGGGCAAAATCAACTCAATGATAGGGCAGCGTTGTTCCTCTATAAATGAGACAGTCAAACAGGTACGCGCTGTTATCCCGGATATTATTTCAGGTCGACGCGAGCGGCTCACTAGTCGATTGCAAGAATTAAAAGCCGATGTAGACCAATCACGACTTGAGCAGGAGCTCGTCATGCTGGTCCAGAAGCTGGATGTTGATGAAGAACTTGACCGTCTCGACGCCCATCGGGAAGAGGTCATTCGATTGATTGGCAGCAAAGACCCGGTAGGGCGTCGACTGGATTTTCTAATGCAGGAATTGAATCGAGAGGCCAATACACTGGGCTCGAAATCCATTGACGTTAACACCACGCGTGCCTCGGTTGATCTTAAGGTTTATATTGAACAAATGCGCGAGCAGATCCAAAATATTGAATAATATATACCCCGTAGAAATCAAAATATGACAAATAAATCCATCAATATCGGCAACTTATATATTGTAGCGGCGCCCTCGGGGGCGGGTAAAACCAGTTTAGTCGACGCATTAGTGAAGTCCGGTTGCAACATCAAAGTGTCTATTTCTTATACGACACGGCCTAAACGACTAGGCGAAATAGATGGCGAGCATTATTATTTTGTCGAAAAAAAGGTCTTTCAGGAGATGGTAAATCAGGGCC
>CAZZJI010000018.1:0-1157 GCA_964654485.1 uncultured Gammaproteobacteria bacterium
TGGGTGATGTGGATGGCGATGGTGATCTGGACATGGTGGTGGCTAATAGTAATACACAGGCTAACCGGGTCTACCTGAACTCCCTTACTGGCACCTGGGGTACTGCAAGTTTTATTACCGATTCTGACCAGGCATTAGGTGCGAATGGCAGTACCTCCATTGCTCTAGGTGATGTGGATGGTGATGGCGACATGGATTTGGTGGTAGCTAATTTTGGGCAGGCGAACCAAGTCTACCTGAACTCTCTTATTGGCGACACAGCAGATCTAACTGATTCCGGCCAGGCCTTAGGCGCGAATGGTAGTACCACCTCCATTGCTTTGGGTGATGTAGATGGCGATGGCGACCTGGACTTAGTGGAGGCTAACGATTTTAGTCAGGCTAACCGGGTCTACATCAACGATGGTACGGGCAATTTTATCGACTCCGGTCAGGCTTTGGGCACAAATGACAGCCGGTCCGTTGCACTCGGTGATGTGGATGACGATGGTGACCTGGACATGGTGGTGGCTAATAAGGGGTCCACTAACCAAGCTAACCGAATCTACAACAATGATGGAACCGGCAATTTTACCGACTCCGGCCAGGCTTTAGGTGCGAATTTTAGTCAATCCGTTGCCCTGGGTGATGTGGATAGCGATGGTGATCTGGACATGGTGGTGGCTAACGCGGGTCAGGAGACTAACCGGATCTACGTCAATGATGGCACGGGCAGCTTTACCGATTCCGGCCAGTTGTTAGGCACAAATGACAGTCGTCCCATCAAGTTGGCTGATATGGATGGCGATGGTGACCTGGATATGGTGGTAGGTAACGACCAACAAGCTAACCGAATCTACACTAACGATGGCTCGGGTAACTTTACCGATTCCGGCCAGGCCTTAGGCACGAATTTTAGTACTTCCGTCGGGCTGGGTGATGTGGATGGCGATGGCGATCTGGACATAGTGGTAGCTAACTATGATCAGACTAACCAGATCTACACCAATGATGGCTCAAACAATTTTACCAACTCCGCCTTAGGCTTAGGCACAAATCTCAGTCAATCCGTTGCCCTGGGTGATATGGATAACGATGGTGACCTAGACATAGTGGTGGCTAACGGTTCTAATCAGGCTAACCAAGTCTATTTAAATCAGTAAATAGAAAACCGATAA
>CAZZJI010000018.1:1257-20242 GCA_964654485.1 uncultured Gammaproteobacteria bacterium
AATCCGCTAAAGGGGTCAAAGCCCTTTAAGAGTAAACGCCTACTTAAATTTTTCTTTCCACGCGGGCCAATTTATTGATTCTTGACCTTCTACTTCAATAGCTTCAGTAATGTCAATTTGATCCATAAAAATAACTAAGTTCGAGCAGCCCCAACGTGCACTTGGCACCAACATTCCTTGGTATTCCAAAAATCGAACAGCGCCGCTAATTGCTTGTGTTTTTGTATGATCTAAACGACTTGCTAGCGGTTCTTCTATACCAAATTGAACTAGCAAATTCTCACTAAAAGTCAAAACACGCTCAAGGCCAACTTTTAGTTTATAAAGTAATACATTGCTAGATGAAAATATTGGAGACTGAGACAGGTGATAATACACTTCAGCTATAGAGCCATTTGACTCTGTGCTTGTATACAAAACTTCAACAGACCCCCAAGGGTCCCAACGACCACCACCTGTACTGCCGACTAATGGATCGCGTTTTTCCCAGGCCGTGCGCCATGCAGTTCCTGAATATGTTTCATTTGGCAAAGCTTCGAGAGCATCTAATAAATCCCTATCATGAACTTTCCCTGTCATTGAATAAGTCTCTTAGAGAAAGGCCAATGAATCCAGCCTCTCTATTGCTGCTAGCACATCCTCGGTTCTACCTTCGTGAATCAATTCCATTGCCCGATTACCATCCAAAAGATTGTTTCGCGAGTAGAGCCAAACTCGTGTTTCATCTGGGGTGTAGAACTCAGATAAGCGATCAACTACATAGCGCAAGTCCGACAACACTAATTGCGTCTTTGGTTGTGGTGCAGCCTTTCCAGTTACCCAGCGTGATACAGTTGCCTTTGATACCTCAGCAACATTCGCAACATCCACGCCACTCAATGCGCCGCGTTCACGGAGATCATCAATCGTTTTTGATACTGCATTTGCCATAAAAATTGCCTTGTGTAGATCAGATATACCCACAAATCTTTCAACCTACGCCAACTCAGTTTAAGTTCGCGTAGAGAATTATTTTCAGCCCCAGAATTGGAGGGGGCATCTAAAGTATACATTATGGTTTCATGATGGCAAGCTGTGAAACCATTTTGCTAACATATTTTATTCCGATTCTTATCTCTTTTATTAATATTCATTATATTCAATAAGTTAAGGATATTGGCCGAGTTAACAAAACCGTCCAATGTTCCCACATTGAGCATTCAACGACTATTTTCTTAAGATCCAGAACACTGAGTCTTTGATTTTTCTTTGTAAGATGATTATGTTTTGTTGTTCGCAGTAATTTATTCAATGACTTGCCCAATTTCTCAGAGCGTTTAATCCCGGGCTCTATTTCGCTAAATAGGGACGGTAACAATGTTGTCATTCGGATTCGTTGGTTTTCTGTCGGTTATTTATTCCCTGTGATCGCATTAATTTTGTTGAGCGTCACTTTTGTGCCAAAGTATATCGAAAAAGTGATTCACGCTAATGTATGGATAATCTTGGTATTGTTGACCCCCTGGGTTGTATTTGTTTTGTATTATCTTCTCACTAAATTGGTTAACAGCAGCTATATTTATTTTAATAAAAAGACAGTGATCATTAAATATGCGCCGTTGCCAATTAAAAAGGGATTGATGGTATCGACAGACAAGCTTTCAGACCTGAAAGTTGTAAAAGCGCATTACCAGAGGCGTAGCCGTCGACGATATTATAAAATTACGTATTGCGATAATGGTGAGAATAAAACTTTGATTAGCGATCTTGACCAATATGAACAAGCGTCTTTTATTGTATCCGAATTAAGCTTGGCTAGAGGTGAAGTGGTTCGTTGAAGGAGGCTTGCCTGGGGGTAGGAGTCAATGCCAGTAAGTTAAGTGCCAAGCGCTTGTATTTAAATTATTTTCGTCCTCTTCGTAGTAGGCCGGGTTGCGCTTTTTAGCCCGACAAAGTGTCATGCTCCGTCGGATTAGGCTAGAAAAACAGCTAATCCGACCTACTACAAAAATTGTTATGTATGGTACAGAATGTCTGAATCAACTCAAGTTTCAAAACTTAGAGTTTAACTTACTGGCATTGGGGTACCGATAATTTAATAACTTAAGTAATATCTGAAGTATTTTTTTACTCAGTTGTAGGCGTCGCAACGGTTCACCTGATTTATTTAGGATAATAATTTAAAGTTTCACGAGCCAGTATTCGATATAGAATGAGGCACTAAACAAGTTATTGGAGACCACAAATGGATATGCAAAGTGAAACCGCAAACCAACCCGCAAATTCTCCTGAGACCCTGCAGTTTGAATTCACCGGTAACGCCGTAGAGTTTTTCAAAATATGGATAGTTAATATATGTTTAACTATCGTCACTCTGGGCATCTATTCAGCCTGGGCAAAAGTAAGAACCAACAAATATTTTTATGGCAATACTGTACTGGCTGGTTCGTCATTTGAGTATCTGGCAAACCCGATTACCATTCTCAAGGGCAGATTAATCGCCTTTGCTCTCTTTGTGGTTTATTCAGTAGCCACCGCTTTTTTTCCATTGAGTGCGATAGTATTCACCTTGGCCTTTCTATTTGTTTTACCCTGGTTGGTCGTAAAGTCACTGACATTTAGAGCCCGAAATACCGCATATCGGAATATTCGATTTAATTTTAAGAATAATTATTCGGATGCGGCAGTGGCATTTCTTCTGCTGCCAGTACTGATCGTATTTACTCTGGGATTGATTATTCCTTATATGGTTTTCTATCAATCAAAATTTATCATCGAAAACAATATGTACGGTAAAGAAGGATTTGTTTTTAAATCTGAAGGAATCAAGTTTTACAAAATTTATCTAATGGCGCTTTTAATTCTCGGTATCGGCGGTGTATTGGCCGCGTTGGCAGCACAATTACATCCTTTTATGCTTCCCGTTATTATGCTGCCTGTCTATTTCTTTACGTTTGCATACGTAAAAACGAAGGTGGGTAATCTTGTGTATAACTCAACAACGTTAAAAGACAATCAATTGGCAAGCAGCATGCAGCCTAATGAGGTGTTCGTTCTTTATTTGACAAATGCAGTTGGTATTATATTTTCTGTCGGATTACTGATTCCATGGGCGTTGATACGTATGGCGCGTTATAGAGCTGAAAAACTACAGTTGCACACCCCTGAAGGGTTAGACCACTTTGTTGCCGGACAACAACTTGCTACCGTAAGTGCAACAGGTGAGGAGATGGGTGAAGTATTTGATGTTGAATTGGGCTTGTGATCTCAATTAAAGGGACATATTACGATGGCAGCTCATCCAGGAAAATCAATTCAGAAATAACATTCGATGATTTCGGTAACATCCGGTTGTCTAATCGATCGTCTAATCACTTTTCAAACAATACAGAGTTGAACGGTGAGCCTACACCTGCGCCAGCTAATTTCTCCGCAATACAGGTTTCTTCCCGGGTCGGTAATACACCTCGATACCTCAGCTTTCCTGATGGTGGAAAATTTGAAACCAGCGACAATGAGTCCGTCGACGAGGCGATCAAGCAATTTGGTTTGAAGGATAAATTACACTTTATACATATACTCGAAAGCCATAAGCGTTATGTTCTTGTAACGCTGATTATCGTCATCATGTCATCGGTCTATTTAGTCAAGGAGGGCATTCCTGCACTGGCCAAAAGCGCTGCGTTTAGTTTACCTGCATCGACTAACAGCGCTATCGCTGAGGGTTCTCTCGCCGCTCTGGATAAGAGTCTTTTCTCTGAGTCAGATTTGCCTGAGGAAACCAAAAAAAGACTTATAACGCGATTTAATCAGGCGGTGTCTGCGAGTGCATTGCGGAAGAATGACCAGTATGATTTTAACTTATTGTTTAGAAAAGGTAATTCATTAGGCGCGAATGCACTGGCGTTGCCATCAGGCGAAATAATAATGACAGACGAAATGGTTGCGCTTGCCGAAAATGATGATGAATTACTTGCGGTTTTTGCGCATGAAATTGGTCATGTAATACATCGTCACGGACTAAGGCGAGTGATACAGGGTTCGGTTGTCGCGTTACTCATCGTGGCCGTGACAGGTGATGCGTTCTCCAGTTCGTCGTTGGCGGCGTCTCTTCCGATCTTGCTGGTGGAGTTACAATATTCCCAGGCTTTTGAGCGTGAAGCAGATCAATATTCTTATGATTATTTAATAAAGAATAATATCAAAACATCTCATTTTTCAAATCTGATGGCGCGAATACAAGATAAAGAAGCAGATGCGGGCGGCGATAAAGGATCAATGCGAAACTTCTTTTCAACGCATCCATCGACGGATGAACGGATTACTAAATTCGGTGGTGCAGGCAATTAATTTGCCAATAGAAGGTACTTACCAAAAAGGTACTTGCTAAAAAAGGTTAGAGAAGAAAAGCTTAGAATTGAGCGTTGAAGTTAATATCAATAACACGATCGTTTGTAAACTGAATGCTATCAGACGAGAATCTTTCCATGCCTGCGGCTACAGAGAATTTCGGCGTAATAAAAGAGCGTAGTTCCAATGAGATGACATCGCCAGCAAGCACGTTTTCTTCACTGGAGATTCTTTCGATACCCAAGCCGATGCTGTTATTCTGATCGACGTAATAATCGCCCGATATATTAATCGTCTGATTGTCGCCTCGATCATTATCAATAGCAGAATCGATAGCATAACTGGCTTCAATATTTAACGCCCGACCATTGTTGAGTTTATGTACAAACTTGGTAAAAACGTCATATTGGTTAGATTTAACGGTGTTTATTTGTGCCTGATCTCGATAAATTCTTGATGTTGTTCGGTCATATTTAAAGCCGACCATCAGTCCGTCTTGCAAAAACATTCCTAAACCCAGGCTGTAAATGTCAGATTTTTGATCAGTGCTGCCCGATAAATCGTATTTGTCTTTTAATGGATCCAAACGTGAATTCATTAAAAAAGGTTGGTTTTTATTCGCAAGAGAAAAGGCATCTCCAACAACAAATGCGGTGTTGTTTTTCGATGATGACGCGAACTGAGTGATACCAAAAAGCAGTTCTACGCTACCCACGTGCTCTAAAAATTGGCTTTCAGCAATGGGATGGTCATTGCTCTTTTGGGACGACTTTTGTGAAGAATTTAGCGACGAATAATGTGTCGCTGAAGCTAATTCGGACTTGTTGAATTCAGCCAGATACAGTTGTTTTGATGGTGCGTAATTATTGTCATTTAGAGTTTGTGCTGAAACATTCGAGAAGGCTAATGAGAAAAACGCCACACTTAAAAGAGTGCTCGATCTGCCTATGGGAAAAATTGTATTTGATTTGGCGTTCATTAGTTTTCTCGATTCTAAAAGTCCTGATAAATAAGTCTTGCTATAAACTTAACCCAAACTATAAAAAGAACTAACGCGAAAGAACTGTAAGCGGTACATATATCCATTTCTGCTCAAAATGGGCGTTTCTTAATTCTCATTATAATCTTCTGGTATGTTGTTTTCAAGTCTTCAGTATATAAAAATCTTTGATAAAACACGGGCTTAAGTTGTTGTAATATTGATACAACTATTAAATATGGCATGTAATTTGTTGATATCAGCCATATTTTTTTTTGATACAACAGCGACCATTTATATCTTAATTATTTCTTAAGGTCGCCATGAGTAAAATTTATGAGGTTTGTAACAAGTATTTATAATAATGAATAGAAAATAAGCAGCGTGCTATTTTTGTGCAAAATAATCTTTTAGGAATTCGTCAAACGGGTGGCTGTCTGTTGCCTCCAACTTTTTTTGTTTTTCAATTGATTGTGTTGCCGAATTTTTGAAAAACTGGCGTTTTTCGTTGCTTAATGTCAGTTTTTTATATTGCGCGTGATGTTTTTGCGACATGCGCATGGCGTGGTGAAAAAAACCTTCATTTTTTTCGCGCATATCAGCCAACATTTTAGCGGATGGCGTTTCATTCGGATCTTTTATCATCTCAATATGTTTATTAAGTGATTGTGTAAATTTATTCGTGTTGTTGGCTTTATCAAGCATTTCGCTTACACCACGCATTTCATCTGTCAGTTCGGTTGCCCAGGATTGAAGCGTGTGCGTATCGCCATTTTTTTGTAATCTGAGTGAGGGGTCACGGCCTCGGTGTGCGGTATCCATCGCATTTTGATCGATTTCTTTTTGTTCCCGTGAACTGATGAGCGGACTTTCGTGCAATAGGCAAAAAATGACAAAAGTTTCCAAAAAATACAGCTGATCTGCATTGATGCCCAGTGGGTCTATCGGATTAATGTCCAATGAACGCAGTTCGATATATTTTACCCCGCGGCGTTGCAGGGCCAATGTTGGTTTTTCATTACCCTTTAATATTTGTTTTGGCCGTACCGAACTGTAGTATTCGTTTTCGATTTGCAATATGTTGGCATTCAGTTGTTGATATTCCCCATCAATTATTGCATTGAATTTTTCATATTCCGGACAAGGTGTCTCAATTGCTTTTGTCAGGCAGGATATATACGTTTCAATATTATCGTAACAAGCTTTAATGCCAAAGTGACTTTCTTTGCTGTTTTGATAACCTATGTCGCCCATTCTTAGTGAAGTGGCATAGGGCTCATAGAGTGTAGTGTTGTCATATTCAATCAAGCTTGATGTTGTTCCACCCAAAAAAGATTTACAAACAGCAGGCGAAGCGCCGAACAGGTAAGGAACCAACCAGCCGAAGCGTTGTAAATTGCGTGTCATAGAAAAGTAACTATCGGAAATAAAGTTCTGCAAATCACCGGATTCTGACTCCAGCGCTTGGTAAACAGGCCAAAACGCAATGGGCAAGGAGTAATTGAAGTGAACACCGGAGATAACTTGCATGATGCGGCCATAACGATGTCCTAGTCCACGACGATATACTGTTTTCATTTTACCCAGATTTGAGCTGCCATACTGGGCGATGGTTATACTGTTTTCTCCTGCAACCACGCACGGCATACTCGCAGCCCATAAATTTTCGCCCTCTAGCTGGTTGACGACAAACACTTGTATATCGTGTAAATAGGAAAGCGCCTTATGATCTGCCAGTGGTGGGGTAATAAACTCGATTAATGCTTCAGAATAATCTGTTGTTATATACGGATGTGTCAATGATGATCCGAGCGATATCGGATGGGGCGTCTGAGCAATTTTACCGTCAGGCCCGACACGCAAACTTTCTTTTTCTATACCGATTAAACTTCCACGCAGGCTCGCGGTGCCAGTATCGGTAAAATATTTTATGCGCTGTTGTAATTTACTGTATTTCATTTTGATGATAATTGATTTTTAGATGGAAGTTTGTGTATTGTGCTTTTAATATGATTTGCTACGGGTGTGGATTGAGTTAATGTCATTCCTGTAACAATCCAAGCGTCAAAGCGGGCCAGTAAGTAATGATAAGCACAGCAATCATCAGAACCAGCATAAATGGAATTGTTGCGAGATAAAGCTCTGTTATCGGTTTTCGGAAGCGATAACTGGCAATAAACAAATTCATGCCCACCGGCGGTGTAAAATAGCCGATTTGCATATTAGCAAGAAAAATGATGCCAAGATGAATCGGATGGACTCCGTAACCAACCGCAATGGGAAGTATCAGCGGTACAATGATAATGATGGCTGAAAAAATATCGAGAATCATCCCAAGTCCAAGTAAGAATATATTCAATAAAATCAAAAAAGTCAGTGTAGAATCTATATGCGTTTTTATTAGTTCAAATAGCTTAACGGGGATTTCCGCATCTATAAGATAATTTGTCGATGCCAAAGAAGCGCCGAGAATAATCAATACTGCACCAACGAGTATCATCGATTCATGCATGATGTTAGGCAATGCTGCTGGTTTTATTTCCTTGTAAATCATTACCTCTACCACCAAAACATACAAAACTGAAACGGCTGCTGCTTCAGATATAGCAAAAAAACCGCTGTAAATACCCCCGAGGACAATAAACGGAAGTGGAATCTCCCAGATAGCTTCGCGCAAAGCGAGCCTGGCCGTGCGCCAGGAAAATTTTTCTTTTTGAAATTGGGTATGGCGATTTGCCCATATACACCAAGCAGAAAGAAGCACCAGCATTAACAAGCCCGGTAGCAGCCCGGCTATAAAAAGATCATCAATGGAAACCGTTGTGCCCACATTCATTTGCTGGGCGACGATACCGTAAAGAATGAGTGCAATTGAGGGAGGGAAAAGTAAACCCAGGCTGCCAGAAGAGGTTAATAAGCCCAGGCTAAAGCGTTGCGCGTAACCGGCTTGTTTGAGGGCCGGGTAGAGTAATGCGCCTAGTGCGATAATGGTTACGCCCGATGCGCCTGTCAAAGCCGTAAAAAAGGCACAAGCCGCCAACGAAACTACCGCGAGTCCACTGGGAATATTGCCGATTAAGGCGTCAGTTAATTTTACCAGTCTTTTTGATGCATTACTTTCGCTTAACAGGTATCCGGCAAATGTGAACAATGGAATAGCGACTAACACAGGCGTATCAGCAATGCGGTATATTTCTATCGCGATAACAGATAAATCAATATCTGATTGATAAAATCCCAAAAGCGAACTCGCGGCGATAACCGCAAACAGTGGCGCGCCAAGCAGTGCGATTAACAGGAGCAGACCAGTTAACAGCATCATGTGTTTTGGCTCTTGTTCGAACTCTTGTTTAGACTAAGCGTGTAAAGCCGCTTGATATTTTCTACCGCATGCGCGAAATAACGCACAGAGATAATTGCAAAAGCGACTGGAATAATGAGTTCACATATCCATGCGGGAATGGATTCAAATGCAATGGTATTTTCGTTATATTCACTGGCAACAAAACGAATGGAGTGGTATGTAATAATGCTACAGACAATCGCGGTGAAAAATTCCACGGCAATTTCAGCGAGTAGCGCGGTTTTTTTTGATAGATAGTGCGATAATACATTTATCGATATGTGGTTTTTTTTTCTGCTAGCCACAATCGAACCCGCGAGTCCAATCCACAACACAAGTATGCCAAGCAAGGGTGTGGCCCATGTGATTCCTGAGCCGAAAAAATTACGTAACAATATTTGTGAAACAGCCAGTCCAATCATTGCGGCGAGTAGCGTAACCAGTAAGCCATTTTCCAGGTAATGAGTTATTCGCAGAAATTTTGAAGTAGTTGTATTTTCTTTGTACATGGTTTTGCGATATCGGCATTCTTAGAAATCGAAAGAGCGATAGATAGTGGCAGTAGGCCTATTTTTGAGATAGGGCGGGTGTGTTTCGAATAGTATGCAAATGTTTTTGCAGTGTTTTCATGATTTCGGGTGAGTATTTTCCATTATCGGATAATTCTTTTCTCGCTCTTTTGCCAATGCTATACCAGTCGGACAACGTTTCATCTGACAGAGTAATAATGCCGATACCCTGATTTTTTAATGCTTTTTTGGCCTTGATATTGTCTTCGCGGTTTTGTTTATCGATTTCCTTAAACACATTCCCCATGACATCGCGTACAATGGTTTGATCATCGGGATTTATTTTCCTAAATGCTTTTTTGTCAATGGCTAGCAGAGCGAAGAAATAGCTGAGTGGCGCATCAGTTAAATACTTAATGCGTGTATGCCATTGTAATGCGATAGCGGCGATTGGTGAAGAAACGACAGTATTAATCAGTCCGGTTTGCAAGCTTGTCATGACATCGGCAACTTGAAGAGAAATTGTCGAGACCTGCGCTGTATTAAAGACCGTTTTGCTTATATTGTCGCCTGTGGGTACCCATATTTTTTGTTTTTTGGCGTCGCTTATATTTCTAAGCGGTTGTTTAGACATGAAATAAGCGAAACCACCTTCAGCAAATCCAAAATTAACAAAGCCTTTTTCCTCGAGTCCCTTGATTAATTCCTGGTCCATTTTTTCGCGAACATATTTGACCTCATCCAGGGATTTGAACAGAAATGGAAAACCGTAAAGTTGTGCATCAGGGTATATAGCTGAAAAACTGCCACCTGGGAGTGCACCGCCGTGTAATTGGCCGATGCGGATTTTTCGCAATACACTTTGATCGTTTCCCATCACGCCGCCAGGGTAAAATTTAAACTTCACGCGATTATTGGTTAGTTTTTTTATTTTTTTCGCACCTTCGCGCATTTTAACCATCCATGTCGCACCTTCCGGTGACAGCGTCGCAATTTTTAACGTAATTGCTTGAGATTGAGCAAAAGGTATCAGTGATAAAGTGATGCAAATGACAACACTAGACAGGATAGTTTTCATTTTCAGAATTTCACTTTTATTGGTATTGGTGATATTTCGATTGCGGTTAAAGTATTGCTCAAATTGCGTGGCTGAGATCTTTTTCATATAATTTTTCATATAAAAAGGTTCCAAAAATTTATATCCAATATCGCTATCTTATTGGATGTTTATTAGAAGTATTCGTCGGCACTTTTTAATAGCTCTTTTGCTCTATCTTGAGCTAAAGTATTCATCAACGTTAGACCCGGTTTATCAGGTTCGGATTTTACGACACTTTGTAATATTTCGTCATGCAGTTTTCTATTGAAAATCATTCGCGCATATTTTTCCGCATAAAAAACTTTTATCATCAAATTTTCGCCTTTTGACAATTCAATGGCGTGTTCGAAATGAAATTTTACTTCATCAGGTTTGCCGCCCAATGCGGGAGGTAGAAGGCTGGCAAGTACGCCCAGGTAGAGATGGACGCCACCGTTATCGTGTGTGTCATCAAGCTTTTCAACGTGTTTTAGTGTTGCAGTCACTTTTGGCAAATCGGCAACCGCGTTCCAGTCGTCTTTATTGGCCTGAATATAACTCACCCAACTAGTACCATAGATATAAAGAAGATCAATGTCTTCTTTTGTTATGGTTAAAAGGAACGCGTTGTATTTATCATGCGTTTGCTGATGAATTTTGCAACTGGGTGGGATTTTCAGGCATATCGCACGTTGTGCAAATCCCCAGGCTTTATTTGCCAGGCGCTTTGCTCTGTCAGGGTCTTCAATAAACGCACTGGCGTACGAAGTGTAAAGTTTTGCCCCCGACAATAATAAATTTTCATTTGTGGGGTCATCCGTAATGAGTCCGTCGATCATAATTAAATATGCCGGAGCGCCGTACTTTACCGTTTCGGGGTCGTCTTGTTCCAGGATGGCCGCAGATAAGTTATTTGCTAATTTTTCTGTGGTAGAAGAGATGAAAAAACTGCAATTCGTAATATTAAGAAATAGAATCACCAATAGAACGACCTTCGTACCGTTGGCAATCTTATGGAGTACCCTCTTATATGATGCCCTAGATAGCACCGCTGACGTAATTTTATTGCTTGAAATAAAGCGATAAAAATGTTGCGGATTCACACGCTCATGAGCGAATAGACTAAGAGGCATATTTGTAATTCTTGGATGAAAATCACGCTGATTATAGGACGTTATTGCAATGAAATATAGCATTCTATATTAAAGAACGATTTGACATACTGCTATAGGAACAATGCGCTGGCATGTTTATGACTGTCTTGGTGTTTTTTGTATCAATATCGTCTATGAAAAACCCTGATTAGGGCGTTAATGAGTGTCGGAGATTAAAGTTTGATAGAACTTATTTATGAGTTATCTATCGAACATAGTGATTGAGCTTGTGTGGTAGCTCAATTTCGATAGTTCATATCTTAAAATACCTCCACTTCACTCAACAAAATGGTAGTTTGGCTTAATGAATGAACAGGAATTAATAAAAAAGCTCATTAGCAAAGACGAAGACGCCTACCGCTACGCAGTAAAAATATACCATAATTCAATGCTTTATGTGGCGTCAGCAATAGTTGGCGACAGTATTGCGGACGAAGTGGTGCAGGAGGCTTGGGTTGCCATCATCGGGGCATTGCCCCGGTTTGAAGGTCGTTCCAGCCTGAAAACGTGGATTTTACGCATTGTCAGTAATGGCGCAAAAACGCGCTTACGTAAGGAATCCCGTATGATCGCAATGGGTGATGCCGCAGATATGGAGACCTCTGCGATGAATGCTGATCGATTTCACGGCAATGGTACATGGCAAACTCCCCCCAATCGTTGGCAAGCAGAGACGCCGGAATCGCTGTTGTCCTCAGAGCAATTACGCGGAAAAATGGAAAATGCACTGGATCAGTTGCCCGAAATACAAAAAACAGTACTCATGCTGCGTGAGTTCGAGGGGCTGGAGATGGAAGAAATTTGTAAGATTTTGGATATAGGTGAGTCGAACAGTAGAGTGTTGTTGCACAGGGCCAGAAACCGGCTTTGGGAAACAATCGACCAACATAAGATGTGATAGAAAATAATGTTAATGATGGACAAATGCGAAAAAGTAGCTGAACAGGCGAGCGATTACCTGGATCAGAATATGTCGTTTTCAAAAAGACTGAAAATGCGACTGCATTTACTGATGTGCAGTCATTGTCGTAACTTTGTGCGTCAATTTGAGCTTACTATCGGTGCTATTAAGGGAATAGGCCATAATAGCTTTAATTATAGCTATAGCTCTCGTTATAGGAATATCTCCGATGAAGAAGTTGAAAATCAAGTCAAAAAATTGTTAAAAGTCCGCGAATAAATAATAGACGGATAACAAGCATAATCGTAAAGTAATTTTTCTCTACAGATCGCCAGTTTCGAATACTTCCCCGGCTGGTTCGTTAAACCTAAATAAATCAAGGGTACATCCCGTATTTTTTATGCATCCTGCAAGCGTATTCACTTATTCAGTGACCGTAAATAGGCAGCGCAAAAAAATAACTCTGTTCGTAACAATAGAGCTTTTATCGCGTCTATGTTTCGCTTGGACGATTTAGATTCATAATAACTTGATATTCAATTTGACTGAACTATATAGGATGATTCTAATCAGAAATACCGGGAATTTTTATATTAACGGAACTCCTAACCAAACCAATAAACTTAACTAATGAAATGAAGAGGTAAAAGCATGAAAAGTAATAAATCTATTGTAACATCAGCCGTAGTTGGGCTTATGGCGATCGGCTTGATTGGCGCAACACAAACTGCATTTGCAGATAAAAAAGATAAAGAAAAATGTTATGGTATCGTTAAAGCAGGTCAAAATGATTGCCAGACTTCTAACAGCTCATGTGCGGGTACGGCTGAAACTGATAATAAGCCTTCAGCATTTCTTGTTGTGCCAAAAGGGACTTGTGAAAAAATCACTGGTGGTACTCTAAAGCCAAAAGCATAAATTTAATTTGCAAAGTTTGGCTTTAATTTGCAAAGTTTGGCGCTATATTTATACACCTTCGACAACTTTGTGCCTGCCACAATGCGTTAAATGAGGCCAAAACAATGCCTTCGACAATATCAGTAAGTGGTCATTACGGTAACCCGATACCTAAGCGTGCAGGTGTTGGGTTGCGTGCTGATCACTATGCTGATGTTTTAAATGAACGGCCGGATTTAGGTTGGTTTGAAGTTCACAGTGAGAATTATTTTGGTGATGGTGGTCGACCTCTCTATTATCTGGATAAAATCGCTGAACACTACCCGATAAGTTTACATGGCGTTGGTCTATCCATTGGTACAACTGATTCCCTTAGCACACTACACCTTGAAAAATTAAAAAAGCTTGTGCATCGTTATCAACCAGGCTTGGTTTCGGAGCACCTGTCCTGGGGTTCAGTAGGGGGACGCCATTTTAATGATCTATTTCCCATGCCTTATACTGAGGAAGCGTTAAGCCACATGGTGGAACGTGTTAATCAGGTGCAAGAATTTCTTGGCAGGCAAATTCTGATTGAAAATGTCTCCAGTTATTTGCAGTTCGAGTCATCTACTATTCCGGAGTGGGAATTCATATCAACGTTAGCGAAACAATCAGGTTGTGGCATCTTGTTTGATGTAAATAATATTTATGTTAATGCCAAAAATCATAAGTTCGATCCACAAAAATTTATAAATGCCGTGCCAGTCGAGTATGTGAAAGAGATACATCTGGCGGGGCATACCGTTAAACAATTCGAGGAGTGCGAGATACTAATTGATACTCATAACAAACGTGTGACGAATGATGTATGGTCGCTTTATCAAGACAGCGTACAGCGATTTGGTGAGGTACCTGTGTTGATCGAGTGGGACACGGATATTCCGGCCTTGTCAGTGCTGTTGGATGAAGCAAGCAAAGCAGAACAAATAATGACTTCCGTTATGGCGAAGAACTGTTGTGGTTGACAAAAGTGTAGATAACGGTAACGGAACGGTGAATAACATGAACGCATTGCATGAATTGCAACAGGGGTTCGCTGGCGTCGTATTCGACGAGGCTGACAATGGTTTTGATCAGGCGGTAAAAGCAGATGGTCTGACGGGTGCGCGTCGCTTACAGATATATCATAACAGTACCTATATCAATCTAATCGATGCACTGATTGCTGTTTTTCCGGTTATTCATCGTTTGGTGGGTGATGAGTTTTTCAGGCATATGGCAAGAGAATATATTCACGCCCATCCGTCCGTGTCTGGTAATTTACATGATTTCGGTAATCAATTTGCATCGTTCATCAGCGGCTTCGCTGCAGCAAGTGAATTGGTTTATCTGTCGGATGTAGCAAGGCTAGAGTGGGCTTACCATGTGGTTTTTCATGCCGCCGAGTGCGCTTATTTTGATGTGTCGAAGTTGCATCAGCTCAGTGAGCAACAGTACGGGGAATTGACATTCGCGCTTAACCCCGCCAGCCGACTGCTGTCGTCCGACTACCCTGTATTAGCAATTTGGCAGGCCAACCAATTTGTACAGGATGTACTTATGCCACCAAGCACAGGGAAGTGCGAGAGTGGCTCTGATAACCTTGATGAAAGTGATGTCGATCTTGATGCAGATGGATCGAAAATACTGATTATCAGGCGTAACAGACAAGTCGAGTTTGAGCCCTTAAGCAAAGGTGAATATGTGTTTTTGCATGCATTGGCGCAAGGTGAAAATTTTTTGACTGCATGTGAACTGACGGTTCAAGCAGATGCAGAGTGCGCAGTAGAACAATATTTCCAGATCCATGTGCAGGCGAAAACAATAATTGATTTTGCAGTTGAACGCGTTCAAAAATATTGACGGAATTCAAAGAGAGGGCAGTTTTATGCACGGCACGACAGAAAATTCAGGCATTATTTGCAAAGCGTTCAATTTCATTAATATGATTTACTCGAAGCTTGATATGTTGGCGCCTGTTGGAAATTTAGCGCTTAGATTGTGGGTGGCGAACGTTTTTTTCAAATCCGGTTTAACCAAAATAAAAAGCTGGGACAGTACCCTGTATTTATTTGAAGAAGAATACGCAGTGCCTTTTTTGCCGTTCGAATTTGCTGCGATGTTGGGCACGGCTATTGAACTTGTTTTTCCGGTACTGTTGGTGCTTGGTTTGGCCGCTCGGTTTAGCGCGATTACTTTATTTATATTTAATATTTTGGCTGTCATTTCCTACCCTGATTTAAATGCGGCAGGCATTCGCGATCATCAGGTTTGGGGCATCATGCTATTGATCCCATTAATGATGGGGCCGGGCAAGCTTTCTATAGACCATTTCATTAAGAAAAAATTTGCATGTTATCCACACTAACTTTAGTACAGGAAGTACTTATGCCGTGAAGCACAGGGAAGTGCGAGAGCGGTTTTATTGTAACTTTTTTTTAAGGAAGAAGGCAGCTGTTCCGGCAACAGCACCATAAAGGTGGGCGTCCACAATCACATTACCCCCCGCTGCGGCGGCGGTTCCTGGCAATGGGCCTTGGTATTGCTCCCATATAATCTTTAGGACGATAATGACGAGCAACAGTATGCCGGTTTGTGATTTCGCCTTTGTATCGGATGTGCTTATGTCGTGTAGCACATGGATGTGCGGGAACGACTTTATTTCTGCTATGCATCCGGCAATGAATAGACCATGTAAACTACCAGATAGACCGACATACCAATCCAGTTCCGGGTTAAATACCAATAACCCCAACGTTGTCGTCAGCAGTGAACTCAATAACACGATGAGCCACGTTGCGTTGTTATAACAATGGCCAAATAAAAGCCAAATCAAAACCAGACCGGCGATGTTGAGTAGCGCGTGCGACCCGCTTAGGTGGACAAAATTACCTGTAATGAGTCGCCAGATTTCACCATGAAGAATACCTTCACGCTCAAATTGCAATACACTGGTTGCGATATCACCCGCAAAAGCAAAGCTAAGTACAAAAATTGAAATAATAATCGGTAATGAATACTGTATTATTATGTTAAGGGCAGCAGGGCGGTGTTGATTCATCGTGATTTTGCAAAAATTGATATAATTAAAGTGTAATAGGTAACGGCATGAACGTGGGGAATATGTTTAAATCTGCCGATACTTAATTTAGCGTTAAGTTTAGAGTTAAGCAGTAATCAGTTTGCTGCTCTATTATTTAATTACTTATTGTGACTGAATGCTGGAAACAAGTTTTGATTTTTATGGTCGAATACCGACATAGTAACTACTGTTATATGATGTTTTAGACAATATTTTAGACAATGTGATATATACGAGAGTGGAAGAAAACAATGCAACTGAACATAACCGAATCTTACCGGGGAAAAACTGTTAAAAAACAATTAGATAGAAAATTTAGGCAACAAGGATTCACGTTGATCGAAATCATGGTTGTGGTGATTATACTGGGTATTTTAGCCGCAATTGTTGTGCCTAAAGTCATGAGTCGTCCCGATGATGCCAGAATAATCAAGGCGAAGAGTGATATTCGTGCATTGGAAAGTGCACTGAACCTCTATAAATTAGATAACTTTGTTTATCCGAGTACGGATCAAGGACTGGAATCTCTTGCCCAAAAGCCCGGAGGCACACCCGAGCCACGAAATTGGAAAGCGGGGGGGTATGTCGATCGGTTGCCAAAGGATCCCTGGGATCAGCCTTACCAGTATCTTAGCCCGGGTGTGCAGGGAACCATCGATATTTATTCGCTCGGTGCCGATGCGCAACAAGGCGGTGAAGGCGTAAATGCAGATATTGGTAATTGGGATCTGTAGCGTTTTTCGATAGGACACAACCGTTGGGTTGTGGGTGAACTTACGAACCTCAACGAACGCGGTATACAAAAGTACCCCTGTTGGGTTTCCTACGATTAGTCCAACGTTAATTCGCCGTTTTTTATACAAGCCATTTCCAGCAGCTATGTTTCGACCAATGTTTCGACCAATGCTTCCACCAGAGCCTCAATCTGACAATTTAAGCGTACAGGATGTACTTATGCCGCGAAGCGGAGGTTTTACACTCATTGAAATCATGGTGGTGATGCTGGTTATTGGCGTTATTATGAGCATGGCGGCACTGTCTATCAATCTTAATCAATCCAATATCCTGGAAACTGAAATCAAGCGAATGCGCTCATTAACCAGTTTGGCCGGTGAAGAGGCCATCATACAAGGTGAGGAGATGGCGGTTGAAATACATAGCAACGGTTATCAATTTCTTCGCTTATTGCAATCACAAGAACAATGGCAATGGGTAGCTGTTACGGAAGATACATTATTTCGTCCAAGGTGTTTTCCCCCAGGAGTAGATTTAAAATTAGAACTGGAGGGCGAATCCGCTATCCTAAAGCGTTTGTCCTGTGATTTGAGTCTTGATGATTTGGAAAAAGAAGAAAAGTCTGAAGATGCAAAATCAAAGTTAGACGAAGAAAATGAAAATGAGATACCAAGAATATTTTTATTATCGAGCGGTGAGATGACACCGTTTAAGGTGACGTTAACCTGGGAAGAAGGTGAAAAGGTTAACCTTGTTGGCGAATTGACCGGAGAATTGGAAATATTGGTAGTCGACGATGAAGAGGAATTTTAGGTGGCGACTCACTTTAAAACGTCTAAAATCCCCTATAAAACTGTTTGCAAAAGAATGGCCGGGTTCACTTTGTTGGAAATAATGATAGCCGTCGCCATATTGGCAACTGCGCTTGGCGCCGCGATAAAAACAACGTCGTCCAGTTTAAACAACGCAGCGTACTTGCAGCAACGGACACTTGCACATTGGGTGGCGATGAATACATATAATGAATTGGAAGTTTTTGAGAAATGGCCGACACCGGGCGGCAAAAGCAGCGGCACGATGTTAATGGCTGGCCATGAATGGCACTGGAAAGTGGAAACCAACAAATCCGACGAAGTTGGACAGTACAGCATAGGCGCATTTACCATTACAGTAAGTGCCGACGAAAATGACAAGCAATTCCTGGCCTCGATAGAAGGCGGTTACGAATTTTAATCTGATGAATAAAAACAGATTTTGTGGTTTCACCCTCATAGAAATAATGATCGCAGTTGCGGTATTCGCTGTAATGTCGGCGATGGCGTATGGCGGTTTGAATAGTGTTATGAAATCGCGTGCAGGATTGGATGAGCACGCTACACGTTTAAGCAAAATGCAAAAAGCGTTTTCAATTATTGAAAGAGATATACAGCAGATTGTTAGTCGCAGTATTCGGGATCAATATGGTGATATCAAAGAAGCGTTGGTTTCACATGATTACGAAGATATAAAGATTGAGTTAACCCATACAGGTTGGCGTAATCCATTTCCCAGTGAAAAACGGGTCCGCAGTGTATTGCAGCGCTCGGGCTATACTATAAAAGACGAGCAATTGGTTCGCTTGTATTGGTTCGAATTGGACCGCGGTTATGAAAGCAAGCCGTTTGAGTCGGTGTTATTGGATAATATTAAAAGTTTTGAATTACGTTTTCTGGACAAAGACAAGCAATGGCAAACGCAGTGGCCTAAATTAAACTCGCAGGAAGTTATTCCACAGGCGGTTGAAGTGACCATTGAAAATGAAAGATTAGGCCGTGTTACCCGGTTGTTCCGGGTGCCAGCACCACAGCAGTAGTCTCGATTGTTAAGTATTCATACAAGATTTTGATTCAAGCAAGAGCTTATGCAAGAACATACGCAAAAAAAACCACTAAAGCCTGTTCGCATTACTGTTAGCATT
>CAZZJI010000018.1:20342-28580 GCA_964654485.1 uncultured Gammaproteobacteria bacterium
GCAAGAACATACGCAAAAAAAACCACTAAAGCCTGTTCGCATTACTGTTAGCATTGCTGTTCGCACTAAAAAAAGCGAAGCCGGGGTAGCATTAATTACCGCATTATTGATTGTTGCGCTGGTAACCGTTGCCGTAGTTGCAATGTCAACGCGGCAGCAATTAGATATTCGTAGAACGTCGAATATATTGCAGCGCGACCAAGCATACATATTTACGTTAGGGGGCGAAGCGTTTGCCAAACAAGTATTGAAAAAGGATGCGCCAAACATTGATCATCGAGGAGAGGATTGGGCAACAAAATTGCCCCCTTTTCCGTTTAAGGGTGGTGTACTGATTTTTTCATTGGATGATTTAGGCGGACGTTTTAATATAAATAATTTGGTTGATAATGATGGTGTGGTCAGTCCCTGGGATGTAAAAAGGCTTATTCAATTGATCGAGATTATTCAGGATTTAGACGAAACACCTGACGAACTTAAACAGCTCTTCCCGGGAGATCTGGTAAGCGCAATTGTTGATTGGATTGATGAAGACCGTAATACTCAGCCGGGGGGGGCAGAAGACAGCGATTATTTGGATGGGGATATTCCCTATCGAACGGCGAACCGCTTGATGACAAGCCCCAGTGAATTGTTGCTGGTAAAAGGTATAACCCCATTGGTATACAAAACGTTATTACCCTATGTGACAGTTTTACCGGCTAGGACTAAAATTAATATAAACACAGCCAAAGAAGAACTGTTACAAGCATTGGTCGTCGATATTACCTGCCCTCAATTGGGCAAATTAAATATCAGAAGTGAAGGTGAGTCATTTCAGGACAAAGTTGATAACCAAAGTGCATCGGAAGAAATATATGATACCTTTAATAAGGCGGCCGATTTAATGAAACATGATGCTTTTACAGGCTGTAACCTTGTGGGCGTTGCGACATCCAACCCACCTGCGGACACCCCGCCAGTACAAAACCCACAAAAAGAAGAAGATGTTATTGATGTCAAAAGTGAGTACTTTCTGCTGGATGCTTATGCAGAAGTAGGGCCTGAGGATCGTCTCATCAGATCGAAGCTTTATAGTCTTTTAGAACGTAAGAATGGTAAAGTAAGCGCCATTATACGCGCGCAAGGAACCTACTAGTGCTAAAACAGGTGTCAAAACAACTGATTATTCGATTTCACCACATTGAACCGGGTATGGATCCTGATTTGGTTAGCTGGGTGTTTGTGGATGAACATGGCCAAGTGGGTGATATTTCCCAGGGTTCGTTGGATGAAATTAGCGAGCAACTGCTGGCTGGCCTGAAAATAATTGTCCTCGTCCCGGGTAATGATGTCACGTTGAGTGCGGCGCGGGTACCCACGCAAAATAAGAAACGCTTAATGACTGCACTGCCCTTTGCATTAGAAGATCAATTAATCAGCGATGTTGAAGATTTACACTTTGCTTTAGGTGGCCGCAATGATCAAGGCGAAACCAATTGCGCTGTTGTTAATAGCGATAAAATGGACGTTTGGGTCGCTAAATTGAAAGAATTCGGTATACAGGCGAATATGATCGTGCCCGATATATTGGCCGTGCCTTACGTCAGTGGTAGCTGGAGCCTATTGATTGAGGATAATATTGTCCTGGTTCGCACAGGGACTCAATCCGGTTTTTCAATCGAGGCAGAAAATGCGGCAGCATTGCTGGAGATGTTCCTTAAAGAAAACAGTGAAAACCCGCCGCAACAGCTCTATGTCTATAAATATGATGATGACGCTGGTGAATCGCCTGATCTATCCAGTTTGCAATTGAAAATACAAGAGGATATTTGCGTAATTAATATGCTGCCTTTAGTTCAGGGATTAGATTTAGACTACGTGATCAATTTGTTGCAAGGCGATTATAGTCGCCGTGAGCAAATTGGAAAAATATGGCGACCCTGGTTACCTGCAGCAGCCATGCTTGGCGGATTGGTTTTTCTGCAACTGGCAATGACAACGACCACTTATTTCCAGCTTAGAAGCCAAAGCGCTGAACAGCAGGCACAAATAGAACAAACATACCGTTCCGCTTTTCCGAACGCCAAAAATATAGTTGATCCGCGTCTGCAGATGGAAAGAAAACTTAAGTCATTGCGCGGCGGTTCCGGAGAGGGTGGCAATAGTGCGCTTGGCTTATTATCAGATGCTGCTACAGTGTTAAAATCAACCGAAGGACTTAAAATTAAAAGCCTCCGTTATAAAGATGGAAAACTAAATGTAGATATGATTATCAAGGATCTGCAAACATTAGATAAGGTCAAATTACAGTTAACTCAAAACACCGGGTTATCTGTCGATATTGTTACTGCAAATTCACGAAACAATCAGGTTGAAAGTCGCTTGAAAATTGAAAGTAGCGGATCATGAAGGCCTGGTTCCTAGGATTACAGCAGCAGGAGCGCATGACCGTCGCCGGTGGTGCTATTGTATTGATGTTAATGTTGTTTTATGTCGCAATTTGGGATCCTGTTCATACGGGTGTCGCGCAGTTGGAGAAAAATATCGCCAAGCAAGGGCCTCTGTTAGAATGGATGAAACAGGCCGCAAGCGAAGTAAAAGCGTTACGTGGCAGTCAATCAGCAAAAAAAATCACTTCGGGGCAATCTCTGTTAAGTTTGATTGACAGCACTGCAAAAAAAGGTCAGCTAGGCAATGCGCTCAAGCGAGTGAAGCCTGACGGTGATAAAAAAGTAAGTGTGTGGTTGGAACAGGCTTCGTTTGATGACATGATCAAGTGGCTCGAAAATATCAACAAAACCTATGCTATAGAAGTATCATCACTTGTGATTGATCGTAAGGATACGCCGGGAATAATAGATTCACGAATTGTTTTAGTTGGGCTATAAAGGCGAGTTCTTTTAATATTAATGAATAACAAAGCACGTAATATTTTTCTGATCGTTATTTTTTATATCGGATTTCTCATCTTTACATTACCCGCCAAACAGGCTTATTCATTGGTAAAGTCGTTTGCCAATAAAGAAGATGTTGCATCATCTATTATAATGAAGGGATTGTCGGGGTCGGTATGGTCGGGTAAAGCGTCAGCCGCGTTCATCTCGGGACAAAAAATAAATTCATTGAGTTGGCAGTTTCATCCGTGGTCCTTGATATTAGGGCGCCTGCAACTGGGCGTGGATTTTCGAGATGGTGACAGTTTCGCGCGTGGAATTGTTGCGCGTGGATTTGGTGGGCAAATATATTTGTCAAACGTGCAAGCTCACATGGCGTTGGAAAATATTGCTGTGTTAGCAAAACTTCCGCTCGATCTTGAGGGTTATCTAGCCCTGGATTTGAAAGAATTAAGTATAGATAATCAGAAAATAATGGATGCGCAAGGCACGATTGCATGGCAAAGTGCCGCCGTAAATTTTCCTGCTAAAATGACTTTTGGCGATTTAAAAGTAATGTTGTCGACACAAAATGATGTCATCAATGCGGATCTTGTGGATGGTGGTGGGCCGTTACAAGCGGAAGGCATATTAACGATTGACGCAGACAATAAATATAAGTTTACTGGCACATTTTCATCTCGCGATCCAAAACAAACCACATTGGTTCAAAATTTACAGTTGTTAGGACGCGCCGGTTCTGATGGGAAAATAAAAGTAAATAAATCAGGCTCAGTCAACGATTACGCTATGTTGTTTTAATCATTTTTATTAATACTTTCTTTTTTTCAGGGGTCTGTTTGATTTTCGGCGGGTTCTTGTTGTGGAATATGTTATGGAGTTAATATGGCTTACTCAAAAATAAATATCCCAGCAGTGGGCGAGAAGATAAGCGTTGCCGCGGACTTCTCATTAAGCGTGCCCGATTGTCCGGTTATTCCTTTTATAGAAGGGGATGGTATCGGAGTTGATATCACGCCGGTAATGCAAAATGTTGTTAATGCAGCGATAGAAAAAGCCTACGGTGGTAAGCGTAAAATTGCCTGGATGGAAATATTTGCCGGCGAAAAAGCACTGTCCGTTTACGGTGATGACAACTGGTTACCCGAAGAGACTTTGCAGGCGATCCGTGATTATAGCGTTGCGATCAAAGGTCCTTTAACGACACCAGTAGGGGGTGGAATTCGATCTTTAAATGTTGCGCTAAGACAAGATCTTGATCTTTATGTATGTGTGAGACCCGTTCGCTATTTCAGTGGAACGCCCAGTCCGTTAAAAGAACCGGAAAAAACGGATATGGTTATTTTTCGGGAAAATTCAGAGGATATATATGCAGGTATAGAATGGGAACAGGGTACAGCCGAGGTACAAAAAGTCATTAAATTTTTAACCAATGAAATGAATGTCACAAAAATTCGATTTCCGGAAACGTCTGGTATCGGTATTAAACCTGTTTCAAAAGAGGGAACCGTTCGATTGGTAAGAAGAGCAATCCAGTACGCGATAGATAATCAACGCGATAGCGTCACTTTGGTGCACAAGGGTAATATCATGAAATTTACCGAAGGCGCATTTAAGAATTGGGGTTATGAATTGGCAAAAACCGAATTTGCTGGTAGCGAAATTGGGGAGGGTCCCTGGTGTACGATTAAAAATCCCAAGAGCGGCGCACCGATCGTAATAAAAGACGTTATCGCGGATGCTTTTTTACAGCAGATATTACTAAGACCTGAAGAATACAGTGTTATTGCAACACTCAATCTCAATGGCGATTATATTTCAGATGCACTGGCGGCACAAGTCGGCGGAATTGGCATCGCTCCAGGCGCTAATTTATCAGATGCTATTGCGTTATTTGAAGCGACCCATGGCACTGCACCTAAATATGCGGGGAAAAATCAGGTTAATCCGGGTTCTTTGATATTGTCGGCTGAGATGATGCTACGTCATTTGGGTTGGGTAGAAGCGGCGGACCTGGTCATCAAAGGCTTATCCGGCGCGATACGCTCTAAAACAGTGACCTATGACCTGGAAAGACTGATGGATGATGCGATATTAGTCACCTGTTCCGGCTTTGGTGATTCAATCACGAGCAAGATGTAATCGCTGAGATTGGATAGAATATATGTGCAGATTAATTAGTGGGTATATTAAATAAAAATCTACTGCGGAAATCTTGAATAGTTAACTTCTGTCGGTAGGTCAGTAGCGGGTGTCTGTAAAAAAAAGACCCTGCAGGCAAACCGCCATATGCTAGCAGGGTTTTTAGTACTTAACGTAAACGTAAAAGTACTTATACGTAACTACTGTGTGGCAATAGAAGTGTGGCAATGAAAGCTAATTTTGGGTTTTATTTCCGACGAATGCTTTGATATTAGTCGCATGCAGGCCTTTCGGACCTTTGTCTATATCAAATTCGACCGGCTCTCCCCGTTTTAGTGTTCTAAACCCTTCCATTTCGATTGCAGAAAAATGTACAAACACGTCTATGTCATCTTTACCATCTTCATTTAAAGAGATAAAACCATAACCTTTTGCATTGTTGAACCATTTAACAACTCCAGTTGGCATTTCTAGCATGGCCTCCATGTAATAAAAAAGTTAAATACTTTTAGGCCCCTCTGCTCTGGCTAACTGCCTACAAACCTTGGTGCATGAACCTTCCACTTAAAAAATAAAACAACTACTAAAGGGGCACCTGACGACTGTACACAGCGCATCAGTGCCCCTTAAAAGAGCATCCTTAAACAAACACTATTTTTGCTCGATAGCGATAAGGAAATATATCAAGTTTTATAGATAGCACATTTTTTAAATTTGTGTAGTAAGTTCAGGTTTTTTTATAAAAAAATGTGCTAGATCTTCAAATAGTGCCTGATAATGAGGCTAAATAAATCATTCCCACTGCATTTAGCCAATAATTTTGCTTGCCATAATCCGTATTATTTTTAATGAAATACTTAAATTAAGCCTATTCTTAAAATAAAGTTAATATAAAACATACAGTTATTGTGTAAATTGCCAGTGTCAATGCTATCTTTTTAATCACAAAAACGAATAAAATGAAATTGCATATATAGCAATAATTTCTCAGAAAAAGCCGTGTTGATCAGCTAAAATAGAAAGTATGAAGAAGCCAAAATTACCCGACAATGATGAAGGCTTGGTCGTTCAGGAGGCGAAGCCCACTGTTAAACGACCTTCGCTTTATAAGGTTGTTATCATGAACGACGACTATACACCCATGGAATTTGTGGTGCATATATTGGAGCAGTATTTCTCCATGAGTAGAGAAAAAGCGACTCAAATCATGATGCATGTTCACATGCAAGGTAAGGGGCTATGTGGTATTTTCACGAAAGAGATAGCTGAAACGAAAGTGTCTCAGGTCAACGACTATTCACGAGAGCATATGCATCCCTTATTGTGCTCGATGGAATCAGCTTAATCTCAAGAGAGGTAGGTCTGATGTTAAGTAAAGAATTAGAAGCAACTCTTAATTCAGCGTTTAAAACGGCCAGGGAGAAGCGGCACGAGTTTATGACGGTTGAACATTTGTTATTGGCGTTGCTGGAAAACCAGGCGGCGATAAATGTATTCCGCGCCTGCGGTGCAGATTTGAAAAGATTAAAAAAGGAATTGACCGGTTTTGTTGATGAAACAACACCGTTGTTATCCGAAAACAGTAGCAGAGAAATACAACCCACGCTGGGTTTTCAGCGCGTATTACAACGTGCGGTATTTCAAGTACAGTCTTCTGGTAAAAAAGAAGTCAGTGGTGCAAATGTACTTGTTGCCATATTCAATGAACAAGAATCTCAGGCGGTCTATTTTCTGAACAAGCAAAATACAAGTCGTCTTGATGTAGTCAATTATATCTCCCATGGAATCTCCAAAGTGCATGGAGAAGAAGGGAATCCGGATTCACTGACAAATGCGACATCAGATGAAGACACTGTGCAGGAGGCACCGGCCAGTAGTCCATTGGAAAACTATGCAACGAATCTGAATGAACTGGCCAAGCTAGGTAAAATTGATCCACTCATTGGTCGTAAGCACGAGGTTGAACGCACTATTCAGGTGTTATGCCGCCGCCGCAAAAACAATCCTCTATTTGTAGGTGAGGCGGGTGTTGGTAAAACCGCGTTGGCTGAAGGCCTGGCGAAGAAAATAGTCGATGGCGAGGTCCCTGAAGTATTGGAAAACTGCGTCATTCATTCGCTAGATTTAGGTGCGTTATTAGCGGGTACTAAATACCGTGGTGATTTTGAAAAACGCTTGAAAGCGGTACTTGCACAATTGGAAAAAGAACAAGGCAGTATTTTATTCATCGATGAAATTCATACTATCATTGGTGCGGGTGCTGCATCCGGTGGTGCCATGGATGCGTCGAATTTGATTAAACCGGTGCTCGCATCGGGCGAATTGAAATGTATAGGTTCAACAACGTATCAGGAATACCGGGGGGTTTTTGAAAAAGACCGTGCGCTTGCGCGCCGTTTCCAGAAAATTGATGTGTCTGAACCGACAGTTGAAGAAAGCGTGCAAATTCTCGAAGGCCTTAGACCTAATTTTGAGGAACATCACAACGTCAAATACACACACCCGGCATTACGTACTGCAGTAGAACTTGCCAGCCGTTACATTAATGATCGTTATTTGCCTGACAAAGCAATTGATGTGATTGATGAGGCGGGCGCAAACCAACGTTTACAGCCGGTATCTAAACGTAAGAAAACGATTGGTGTACGCGAGATTGAAAGTATCGTTTCAAAAATTGCGCGGGTACCTGCCAAAACTATATCCAAATCAGATAAAGATTCTCTGCGTACCTTGGACAGAGATTTAAAACTGCTTATCTTTGGTCAGGACGAAGCGATAGCCACATTGACATCGGCTATGAAAATGTCTCGTTCTGGATTGGGAAATATGGATAGACCGATAGGCTCATTCTTGTTTTCCGGACCGACAGGTGTGGGTAAAACAGAAGTAACACGCCAGCTAGCTAAAATTTTATCTATTGAATTAGTTCGTTTTGATATGTCGGAGTATATGGAACGCCATACGGTATCCCGGTTAATAGGTGCTCCTCCCGGTTATGTCGGTTTTGATCAGGGTGGTTTACTCACTGAAGCAGTAACAAAGAATCCTCATGCGGTTGTACTTTTGGATGAAATTGAAAAAGCGCATCCGGATGTGTTCAATTTATTGTTGCAAGTGATGGACCATGGCACCTTAACCGATAACAATGGCCGCAAAGCAGATTTTCGAAATGTTATTCTGGTGATGACGACCAATGCGGGTGCAGACCAGATCAGCCGTC
>CAZZJI010000018.1:28680-49932 GCA_964654485.1 uncultured Gammaproteobacteria bacterium
CGAAATGTTATTCTGGTGATGACGACCAATGCGGGTGCAGACCAGATCAGCCGTCCATCAATTGGGTTTACTCTACAAGATCATACTAAAGACAGTTCCGAGGTGATCAAAAAGACATTCACCCCGGAATTCCGAAATCGTCTCGATGCTATGATTCAATTCAAAGCGCTTACACCAGAAATTATTCAGAATGTAGTTGATAAATTTATCATTGAATTGGAAACACAGCTCGAAGAGAAAAATGTCACTATTCAGGTTGAGCCTAATGCCAAACAATGGCTGGCAGAAAATGGTTTTGATCCGGTGATGGGTGCTCGACCAATGAGCCGTGTTATTCAGGACAATATAAAGAAAAATCTTGCTGATGAAATTTTGTTTGGTGAACTTATTGAGGGTGGTCACGTCATCATTGATGAAAAAGACGGTGAACTTACGCTCGATATAAAATCTTCGGTCGTTACATCTTGAATTAAGTTCTAAGTTCAGGGAATAGCTATTGGGAAGCAGGTTAGACTGACTGATTAATGTTGTTGGATGAGTCTAACCTGTAGTTCTTATCTGTTACGATTTATCTATTGCGACTTATCTATTGCGACTTATCTATTACGACTTATCTATTACGATAAGTAATCCGGCCTTTCGATAAATCATAAGGCGTTAATTGTACAATCACGGTATCGCCCGTTAAAATACGAATATAATTCTTGCGCATTTTCCCGGAAATATGTGCTGTAACGATATGACCATTTTCCAGCTCTACCCGGAACATGGTGTTGGGAAGGGTTTCAACCACTGTACCTTCCATTTCAATATTTTCTTCTTTAGCCATTTAGTGACATCAATGCCTTTGTTGGGATGTTGGGGGTTAGTCCGTGCTTTCGTCGTTAGCGCGTTAGCGCATGGATCAGTTTCAGGCCGCAAATAGTGCCTGAAAATCGACTATTTTACAAAAATATATTTTAGAGTATTGGCTTGACTTTGAGTGATAAACAGACAGAAAAATACCCTAATTAATTAGGGTATTTGATGTGCTGTTTTTCCATAAGTTAAGACTGCTTTAGGAGGATATTGCATGTTTCCAAGGGCTATCAGCCCATGAAACCTGAGGTCGAACGACATCCTGGTGTAGAATAATTTCCATACCGAGCAATTGCACCATTGATTCGAGATCGCTTGGATCAGAGAGTTGTAGTTTCATACATTCGTAATGTGTGTAATTCATATACATAATGTTAGGACTAAAACCAAATTCATGTTCAAATTCATTCGCTAAGCTATAGATTACATCTAACATATACACACCTTTACCTTTACAAATTGAACCCCTCGTTCTCACGGCGGCATGGTCTATAATTTTGTTCTGATTGTTACCTAAGCTTATCGGCGGGCAAGGGGGTGACTTAACAGCAAAAAAAAGAAATACTAGTGTGCGTAGCGTGTTGAATTTTAAGGAGATGATTTATTGACGGTAGAAATTTCTTTAATTATCAAGCACTTCCCAAGTAGCGTGTCGGAAAACCTCCACCGGTTGGTATTGGGTCTTATAATTCATCTTCTTACAGTCTTTTACCCAATAACCTAAAAATAACCAGGGTAAGCCACGGCGCCGGGTCTCTTCAATCTCCCATAAAATGGCGTAGCTGCCAAGGCTGCGTTTACCTAATTCTGGGTCAAAGAAGGTGTAAACGGCTGACAGCCCCATCTGCAGCACATCTACTATCGCGACCCCGATAAGCTGTTGCTGGATGCGGAACTCGTAAAACGCTGTCTGTGCCCAAGTGCTCGACAGAAATGACATATATTGCTGTGGGTCATCAAAGTCCATTTCACCACTGCTGTGCCGCTTGGCGATATAACGTCGATAAAGTGCAAAATGTTCATCATTATAATCGGCAGCAACACGATTAACCTGCACATCCTGATTTTTGGACCAGGTTCGTTTTTGACTACGGCTAAGTTGAAATTGATTAACGGCGATTCTTATTGGTACACACTCACTGCATTGCTCGCATTGTGGTAAATAAACATGCTCACCACTGCGGCGGAAGCCATGTAGCGCCAACGCACTATAAATTTGCGCATTCATGGGCGCTTCAGGGTCCGCAAAAAGAGTCGAAGAGATTTTGCCAGAAAGGTAGTTACATTCACTCTCGGGCGTGAGAAAAAAGAGTAATTTCGTGGAGTTTAAATTAATAGACATAATAAATATGTTTGAGAAATAATAGTTCCTGGAGGCGCCCGAAAACAGAGTACTTGCTGCGGAGAATCTGACCAAAATGGCTTCCCTTCGCGACGGTTTCTGTTCTCTAACAACCTTTTAGTACTCCGTCAAACTGAATCTTAAATTATCACCTTGATGGAGTACTAGCTTTTCTTTGCTGATTTTTGATTATTAATTATCTTACGTTGTCGTTGTAGCTCGATCAGGGAATTGATCAAATTTTTATCCAGTTGCCACTGCTTGTTTTGACCTGGCACTTTGGTCCAGTGGTTAATCAGGTTAAGATAATCTTTGCGAGGTATTTCAATCGCGCCCAGGCTTTTTAAATAATTAGAATGTACCTGGCAGTCAATCACTGAATAACCCCATTCTTTGAGTTGGCAGGCTAAATGGATAAATGCAATTTTCGACGCATCAGGTTGGCGGCTATACATCGATTCGCCAAAAAATACGCGGCCAATGGCGACACCATACAGACCACCCACTAATTCCCCACTTAACCAGCACTCCGCTGAATGGGCGTAGCCCAGTTCATGCAGGGTTGAGTAGGCGGAAATCATTTGTTGAGTTAACCAGGTGCCATTGCCATCTGTCCGGGGTTCAGCGCATTGCGCGATGACCTGATTAAATGCACGGTCGACCGTAATATGAAAGTGGCCTTTACGCATCGTTTTTAAGGTGCTGCGAGAAATATTAAGTTTATCTGGGAATAAAATGGATCTTGGATTAGGTGACCACCACAAAATAGGTTGGCCATCGGTATACCAGGGAAAAATACCTTTATGGTAAGCATCAATGAGTCGTTTGGGTGCAAGGTTTCCGCCTACGGCTAACAAGCCATTGGGTTCTTTCATCGCCAATGATACATCGGGGAAGCCCCCGGATTCGTCATAGGGATCGATCCAATACGGACCTGTACCTAAACCACTCATTTCATTGCCTCATGCTGCCCAAAATTGTTGCCCAAAACTATTGCCCAAAATCATGCCATAATTAAATTGCCATGTGATCACATATTAACAAACCTTATTCTTATTAATAAGGTAAAAGTCACGATTTTTACACAATTTCCGTTATACGTGTTTAAAATCAAATGGTTAATGTGGTTTGTTTTTGTACGGAGAATGTCTTTTAAGGGTTCCAATATAGTTTTCCATCGCGCTGGATTCGCGCCCCAAGAAGTCTCCGATGGCGGAACGAAATTGTGGGTGGCTGAGCCAGTGGGCAGAATAGGTGGGGGTGGGCAAAAATCCCCGGCTTATTTTATGTTCCCCTTGCGCACCGGGTTCGAAGCGTAACAAACCGTTTTTGATGCAGTAGTCTATACCGCGGTAGTAGCACAATTCAAAATGCAAGCTATGAAAGCGCTTATCGCTGCCCCAATGGCGGCCATAAAGGGTATCTTTTCCACAAAAGTTAAACGCTGCGGCAACGTAGCGATCACCGTGTTTTGCCAGCATAAGCACGATATTGTCAGGCATTGTGTTGCCAATTTCCTTAAAGAACTCCAGAGAAAGCGTTGGCGTGCCACTTTTTAAATAAAAGGGTATCTGATAAAAATAGTGAAATATTTCCCATAGTTCCTCGCTAATATCTACTCCTTTAAAAATTTCGATGTCGATATCGGCTTCACTGACCTGGCGGCGCTCCCGTTTCACCTTTTTGCGTTTCTGCGAATTGAATGTTGAAAGGAAATCATTAAAATCTTTATAAGCATGATTTGTCCATTGAAACTGGCAATCAATTCGGCGCATCAGTCCTTGCGATTCCAGCTTTTGCGTTGCATCCTTATCGGGGAACAACCAATGTAAGGACGAAATGCCATGGTCTTGCGCATGTTGAATTGCAGTGCGAATTAACAGGGACTCAATGTCATTTTTATGCTGGGTGTTGTCAGGATCATCTTTTACCAATATTCGTGGCCCGGTTGCAGGCGTATAAGGAATTGCGACAACCAGCTTTGGATAATAACATAATCCTGAGCGTGAATACGCGTCTGCCCAAGCCCAGTCAAAAACAAATTCGCCATAGGAGTTATCCTTTAAATACATTGGTACCGCGCCAATCAGTATACCCTGAGCATTGGTGGCGCTCGGCTGCGTTGTATCATGTATTAGAATATGTTGCGGATACCAGCCATATTTTTTACCCACGCAATTATGACGTTCCAGGGCGACGAGAAATTCATGGCGTGTAAAAGGATAATCATTACCTGAAAGATTGTTCCATTCTCCAGCAGAGACTTCTTCCAGACTGCCGATTATGGATGTTTTAAATGTGCTTTCTCGTTTCATTTAATTCGCTTAGTATTTACTTAGTACTCACTTGACGAAGTATCGTCCAGCTACAATCCGGCACGTCGCAGGTGTGTTTTGATTTCCTGTGCTTGATTTTCATCTTTAATTGGAAACATGTCAGTAATATTATCAACTGAAAACTCCGGATCCAGCGTGCGTAATTGAATCGCAGCCCATGATGCTTCATCCTCTTTGTTCAATTGGCTCAATGACGTAATCAAATATACATGCGAGGTTCTCAGATTTACATTGCGCTCGACGGCATCTCGTAACGGAGGAAGTGCGTCTTCATAACGACGTTGGAAATAATAAGCCTGTCCCAGTGCGGAGGCATACGCTGCTGGATATTGCGGGTTGAGTCGCATTGCTTTGCGCATCATTTTTTCTCCTTTTACGGGGTCACCGATATAAATATAACTGACGCCGAGTGTTGCATACCCGTCTGCGTAATTCGGGTTTAGGGTAATCGCTGTTTTTGCTGCTTCTATTGCCCGTTCATATTTTTTTTGATGTAAATTTACATAGCCAAGAACCCAGAATGCATTTGGTAATTGATCGTCAATAGATACCGCTTGCTTCGCCAGTTTAGCTGCTTGCCGCAGTGAGGCGCGTGGATCAGCGTGCCAACTATTCCGGAATTCAGCCGAATATGTTAACGCCATGGCGCTATATGCACGAGCAAAATTTGGGTCTATGTTAATGGATTTCAAATAGGATTCCCGTGCCCACAGATTGTCTTCACGAGTGTGGTGTGAATACAATACCAGGCCCCGTAAAAACTCATCGTAGGCGTCGATACTCACTGTATATCTGCGGGCGGTACGACGCTTCTCTTCTTCTGTCAGTTTTACAGATAAGGTATTAACTATATTAAGTGTAATATCATCCTGCACATCAAAAATATCTTTTATCTGTCGATCGTAAAATTCACTCCAGAGGACAATACCGTTGCTGCCATCTACCAGCTTCACATTAACGCGCAATTTTGAAGCGACTTGGCGTATGCTACCATCGAGGACATAACGCACATGAAGTTGTTTTGCTGCATATTTTGCATCGACGGTTTGATTTCTATAATTCAGCGTTGACGATCTGGCAACAACAAACAAGCCAGACAATTTTGACAGCGCCGTTGTAATATCTTCAGTAATGCCTTCACTCAAATAACTGTAGGTCGCGTGTTCACTAAGATCACCAAAAGGTAATATCGCAATGGAAGGCGTGTTGTCATCAATAATATTTAACTCAGCACTGCTGTTCGATTTTTTATCCACTGATTGAACGATAACGGGCTGGTTTTGCTGCGAATATATGAAAATGACCAAAAGGGTCATCGTTATTGTGATACCCAGTGCGATACCTGGTATGACCCGGCTTGGTGGACGATGTGTTGTTTTTTGTTGTATTGTCTTTGATTGCGTTGAAGCGATAGCCGATGTTGCACGGTTCTGGTCCTTGTTGACCGATGCAATTAAGCGATAACCTTTTTTCGGAATGGTTTCGATATAACGCGGTTGGCGTGAATTATCATTCAGCGCTTTGCGTAATTTTGTAATTATACTGGTGAGTGAATCATAGCCGACCACTTTGCCTGCCCACACATCACGCTCAAGCTGTTCTCGACTAATAATTTCACCGGGTCGGTTTGCCAGATAGGCCAGTACTTCCATGGCTTTGGCTTCGATTTTGATGTCAGTTTGTCC
This sequence comes from uncultured Gammaproteobacteria bacterium, assembly GCA_964654485.1. Classification (GTDB taxonomy): domain Bacteria; phylum Pseudomonadota; class Gammaproteobacteria; order SG8-11; family SG8-11; genus JAADIM01. Next base: position 34,902 of record CAZZJI010000018.1, read on the forward strand.
AAAAGTGAGACGGTTGGCGGCCGCGTCTACATACCACTTATCGATGTAAAAGGAATTCGATGGACTATTATTAGCCTTGTTCACAGTCAGGATATACCAAATTGTCCGTAATGTTTTTGTAAGTAATTGATTTAATAGTTTATTTATTTAGTCAGATAAAAATCATCATTCCATCATAACTTTTTCCTTTTATTTCGCTAGGGTAAATGGACACGATAAATATTACCAAAACATTAGCATAGCACCTACATTTCGAGAATGTTTAGATAGTGTTCGGTTAAACGTTTAGATGGAGAAAACGATGATATCCGTTGCTCAATTGTTCTTCTTTCAATTGCTTCCGCGAACTGTGATGACAAATGCGATATTTTTTGTCAGATTATGCTGCGTTGCCGTACTGGTTATTTCTACCACATCTACCGTGATAGCTGAGTCCACCACAGCTGAATCCGCAACAACGGAATCCGCAACACAACGGGTACGCGACGCATCTGAATATTTTTTTCATCAAAGTTTCAACAATTTACAGGAAGAAGCACAAATCGCGGGTGAAGAAGGCAAAATCGGTTTGTTTGTTATGTTTAACGATTCTGATTGTCCATGGTGTCAAAAGATGAAAATCTCGGTAATGAATCAGGTTGCGGTACAAAAATTTTACCGTAAGCACTTTCGAATCATTCACCTCGATACACGCGGTGATACTATGATGTCTAATTTTGATGGCAGTGAACTTGCCGAGAAGGATTATGCATTTAAAATACAACGGGTACGTGCGACACCTGTATTTATTTTTTTTGATTTAGAAGGAAAAAAAATGGTGCGTTATACCGGCGCAACACGCAGTATTGAAGAATTTCTACTGCTTGGTGAGTTTGTAACAAGCGGTGCTTATAAATCGACAAAATTCACCCGCTACAAACGTGAACGATTGGCAAAGTTAAACAAAAGCGAATAAAAAATAATTAAAAAGTATTTAGACTAAGCTGGTAATGAATAAATATTCGCGTGGTTCAATTCAATATTTTATTTATGTTGTTGTTGCTGTAGTTGCGATTATTTTAACGTCAGTCATACATGCAGCTGATGCAGTTGAAGTTAAAACGACATTGCCTTCCCTAAAATCGTTACCTAACCCACCGTTACCTAGCCCACTTAGTCTGGAACAAGCATTGTCATTCACGGACGAGATGTATCCCGATATCGCATTGGCACAGGCTGAGCTAGATGATGCTCGCGCACAATTACTGCACGCGCAGTCCGCGACGGGATTGCGTTCCTATATTGATATCACTGCTGTAACGAAAAAACTAACTACCACGGGTGATTTCGCAAATGACAGTAGTGTCCAATTTATTGTCAGTAAGCCAATTTACGATTTTGGTCGTAGTCGTGCCTTGGAAAAATCCAGATCTGCTTTTATATCCAGCCGTGAATACTCACTTTTTGATGTACGAATGCGCCATCGCTATGAAATCATGAAACTGTTTTTTGATGTGTTGCTGGCTGATTCAAAATATCGAGTCGACAATGAAAAAATGACGCAGCAGTTTTTAAAGTTTGACAAAAAACGTGAACGACATTCTCTTGGCATGGTTTCAGATGTTGATTTACTTGAAGCAGAAAATAACTATCTGCAGGCGTTTGATAAACGCACCGCTAGCGAAAAGCAACAGCGATCGTCACGGTTATTTTTAGCGATTGCACTCAATCGACCGGATAATTTACCCGCTGATCTGGTTCAGCCGAATCTACTGCAACACGAAAAGAAGATACCCAATGGGACAGAAATATATGATGCTGCATTAGCGACAAATCAGACAATACTTGCGATCAAGCAGCAAATTGAATCGGCACGCTCAAATTTGCAGGCAGAACGCGCACGCTATTATCCGAGTATTTCTGCTGAATTTGAATTAGCAGACTATCAACGGGATTTTTCCACGCGTGGTGAAGTGCGCGCATCCGTTAATGTTCTCATACCCATTTACCAGGGTAGTGAAAACAAGGCTGCAATCGCACGTGCGTCGGCGGCGTTGGCGTCACAAACAGCGCGTTTACGCAGGGCTGAACATGGTCTATTAAAAAGCGTGCAGGAGTTAATTAAACAGTTGGAAATTCTCTACGTAAAACGAAATACGGCATCACAAAGAGTATTATACCGCGATTTAAGTTTGGATAAACGCAGAGCATTGTATGAAATGGAAGTGCAAACCGATATGAGTGATGCTCAGGCACGGATCACTGAAGCGCTATGGATGTCACAAAAAATAGAATTTGAGATAGCCCTTGCGTGGGCGCAATTAAATATATTACGCGCAAAGTCGCTTATTGATAATGATGAGATTATTCTGCCAGGAGTTATGCCATGAGCTATGCCACGAGCTATGCCTTGAACAGTGTTATGAGTAACACGATAATTAGCTCGATAAAGAAAATATTTTATTTTCAATTGTTTGTAGTTTTACTGTTTGTTTTGATTGTGCCTGTGGGTTTGGCAAATGCGACGGTATACGATGCAACCGTTCACTTTGCTAATCGCGTGACGTTCAGTGTGCCGGTGTCCGGTATTATAAAATCTGTAAATGTAACTGTGGGTCAACGTGTGCAGGCAGGAAAAATATTAGTTGAACTTGATCAAATACCCTTTGTAGCTGCAGTAGCGCAAGCAAAGGCGGAAGTGATAATAAACACAACCAAACAGACCGAAGCTACACGTGATTACGGGCAGGCGCAAGAGTTATATGATCGTACTGTGCTTTCCAACGTTGAGTTGGAAAACGCCAAGCTCAAGGCGGATCGTGCCACGGCAGCGTTTAATGCAGCACAAGCCCACCTTACATTAACAAAATATAATCTTGCGAACTCAAAAGTTATCGCGCCTTTCAATGGTTTGGTGCTGAAAATACACGCTATAGAAAATGAAAATGTGAACAATACAATGACATCGCAACCACTGATAGTTTTCGCTGCAGAAGGTCATTATCTAGCTAAAGCCTTTGTGCCGCTCAAGGCGTTAGCATCGCTTGCGATCGGTAAGAAAGGAAAAATCACGATTGAAAAAAAACAGTTTTCTGGAACAGTGGTTTCCATTGCTCTGGAGCCAGTTAACGCAACGCTATCGGTGTCTATTGATAAACAAGAGGCATACTATGAAGTGTATGTTGAATTTAAGTCAGACAATATTGTGCTCCGGGCTGGTCAGGCCGCGCGCATGGAATTTCCGTAAAATTAATCTTTCAGATTGTCTAATCTAGGTTATCTAATCTAGGTTATCTAAGTAACGTTCTGTATCCAACGCGGCCATACAACCGGTTCCCGCTGATGTGACAGCCTGACGGTAAATATGATCAGCCACATCGCCCGCCGCAAAGACCCCCGGCACGCTGGTCGCAGTCGCATTTCCTTCGCTACCACTTTTTACTTTAATATAGCCGTGATTCATTTCCAGTTGGCCTTCGAATATCGCTGTATTTGGTTTGTGGCCAATTGCGATAAACACACCCATTAAATCTATGTCTTTGGTTTTGCCGTCATTGCTTTTAATGCGAATGCCCGTTACACCCGTTTGGTCACCTAATACTTCATCAAGGTTATGGTTCCATTCGATTTTAATGTTACCGGTTTTCGATTTTTCAATAATCTGATCGATGAGTATTTTTTCTGATTTAAATTTGTCACGACGATGTATAATGGTGACTTCTGAGGCGATGTTTGAAAGGTAAAGCGCTTCTTCTACTGCTGTATTGCCACCACCGACCACTGCGACGGGTTTGTTTTTGTAAAAAAAACCATCGCAGGTTGCACAACCTGATACCCCACGGCCTTTAAATTCTTCTTCTGAGTCCAGCCCTAAATACATGGCGGATGCACCAGTAGCGATAATAAGTGCATCGCAGCTATAAACGTCTGAATCACCCGTGAGCGAAAATGGTTTCTGTTTTAAATCCACGCTGTTAATGTGATCAAACACAATTTTTGTGTTGAAACGTTCTGCGTGTTTGCGCATCCGTTCCATTAATTCCGGCCCCTGGACGCCTTCGTTGTCTCCCGGCCAATTGTCCACATCTGTGGTGGTCATCAGTTGGCCGCCTTGTTCCAAACCAGTGATAATGACCGGGTTTAGGTTTGCACGACTGGCGTAAACCGCGGCAGAATAACCGGCAGGACCTGAACCCAGAATTATAAGGGGGTAATGTTTTGTGTCACTCATATATTAATACTCCGAGTGTATATTGCCGTTAATCGGACCACTAGTGATAGGGGTAATTTAACAGTATACAAGGCTAAACGTTAAATCTCCGTTATACTACATTAAAAAGTACATTACAAAATAATGCTTACGTGAACGGCAACCTACAGGAATTATCTCAGGAGACACAATGCGAATTGGCATACCAAAAGAAGTCAAAATTCTGGAAGGGCGTGTTGCACTTATTCCTGCTGCTGCGGCTGAATTAGTGAAATACGGTCATGCGGTATTTGTTCAAAGCGGTGCGGGACTATTAAGTGGTTATTCGGACGATGATTTCAGCGCAGTGGGTGTGCAGATCCAGCCGGATGCAAAATCGCTGTATCAATCAGCCGAGATGATTGTAAAAGTAAAAGAGCCGCTGGATGTTGATTTAGCCTACCTCACAAAAGATCACATACTCTTTTCGTACTTGCATTTAGCAGCAGAACTGGATTTGATGAAAAAATTACAAGATATAGGTTTGACGGCGCTTGCTTTTGAAACCGTTGAAGAAAAAACGGGTTATTTGCCGCTATTGGCACCCATGAGCGATATCGCCGGTCGAATCGCAACCCAGATAGGTACTCAACTTTTATATCACCCGCAAGGCGGCAAAGGTATTTTGCTGGGTGGATTGCCGGCGGTAGAGCGAGGTAAAGTGGTGGTACTGGGTGGTGGTGTGGCGGGCGGCAACGCGGCAACCGTCGCAGCAGGATTAGGTGCGAATGTCACCGTCTTTGATCGAAATCGTGACAAGCTGGAGCGCATGCGCGCATTAGGTCCAAATGTAACCGCTCTGCATCCTTTTTCAGAAGCAATAAAAAAAGCGGTAATCGAAGCCGATTTGCTTATCGGCGCCGTACTTGTCACGGGTGAACGCGCACCGCACTTGGTGGATGCAGATACAGTGCGTCAAATGCAGGAGGGCAGTGTGATAATTGATATCTCTGTTGATCAGGGTGGTTGCATAGAAACTACAAAACCAACCAACTACGAAAATCCCACCTTTGTTTGGGAAAGGATTGTGCATTTTGGTGTCACTAATATGCCGGGTGCAGTGCCGCGCAGTTCGTCACAAGCCCTGTCCGCAGCGTTAATTCCCTATGTGCTGCAACTTGCTGATCAAGGCTGCAAGTCCAGCGCCGCGCTAAGCGCCGGCATTAATGTAGAAAGCGGTCACATCATCCACCCCGCACTTGTGACGCTTGTAGCATAGAAAGAAGCTAAACCGAAAAAATTGACGCAAGCAAACAAGAAAATCAAAAACACGCACATTCAATTTCTTACCGAAATAATTTTTTACGCAAACAGGCTATTTTGTCTCTCTAAGCAAAACTGGTTAAAATTTAACTCATTGCAGGTAATGCCTGACAGAATATGAGAAATATCCGCATGATTTTATACTTCAGACACGGTGTTTTGTTTTATACTTAGCAGTCTGCACCATTAAAGGGCTCCGGAGGTCAGTTTGGCACAAGCACGATCAGCTACAAGCACAACAAATAATACGAATCCGTTGGCGAGTCATATCGCACGAGGCTTGCGTGAAGGTGCATTAATTGTTTTTGTGGCGATTGCTATTTTTCTTGTTGCCGCATTGGCAACGTATCATCCTGCGGACCCTGGTTGGTCGCACAGTACAAGCTCAGAAAAAGTGGCGAACCTGGGTGGTAAAGCAGGCGCTTGGTTTGCTGATTTTTCATTGTATTTGTTTGGTTTTTTCGCCTATCTTTTTCCTGTGCTTATCGCTTACTCCGGATGGTTGTTGTTTAAATCCCGAACTGAATCGGGTGGAATTGATTTGCGGCAGATTACGGTTCGTTTCATTGGGTTCATCCTGACACTGAGTGCGGGTGCCGGTTTAGCAACATTACATCTACAAAACGTTGCTATACCATTACCGCTGGATTCTGGCGGTATACTTGGCGATGTGGTTGGTAACAATTTAGTACTGACATTCAGTTTTCTGGGCACGACGTTATTGTTACTGGCACTGTTTCTTACTGGCATTACGTTTTTCACCAGTTTATCCTGGTTCCGACTTATGGATACGATCGGTAAAGCGACATTGGGTATTTTTACCTGGCTACGGAACCTGGGTTACCAATCAGCGGGCCATGTGGGTGAATACCGGGAAGGGCGCAAAGCGCGAGCACGGCGCGAAGAAATCGTCCGGGAAGACAAAAAACGACAGCAAAGTCGCCAACCGGTGCTTATCGATACAACTTTTAGTCAACCTAAAACAAAAACAAGTGCTCGCTACGATCGAGATAGACAATCCCAGCTTTTCGAACCCCTCTCGTCGGAAGGTTTGCCGCCGTTGACCTTGTTGGATGTCGCTGAACCGTCTGGCAATGAGGTGTCCGATGCCGCACTCGAAGCGACTTCGCGTTTGGTTGAAATAAAATTAAAAGAATTTAATGTCACCGCAGAAGTGGTTGCGGTGCACCCTGGTCCGGTGGTAACACGCTATGAATTGCTGCTTTCACCTGGCGTAAAAGTTAGTCAGGTTACTAATTTGGCGAAAGATTTGGCTCGCTCTATGGCGATAATCAGCGTGCGTGTTGTCGAAGTCATTCCCGGCAAACCGACTATCGGCGTGGAAGTTCCGAATGAATACCGTGAGATGGTGCGTTTGAGTGAAGTATTAAGCTCAAATGAATACGACAGATCAAGATCACCACTCACATTGGCGTTAGGCAAAGACATTAGTGGTTTGCCCGTTGTCGCTGATTTGGCAAAAATGCCTCACCTGCTGGTTGCAGGCACCACCGGTTCCGGTAAGTCCGTTGCCATCAACGCGATGATTTTGAGCCTGTTATTTAAATCGAGGCCCGAAGACGTGCGCATGATCATGATCGACCCTAAAATGTTGGAACTGTCTGTATACGAAGGCATTCCACATTTGTTGGCGCCTGTGGTGACCGATATGAAAGAAGCAGCCAATGCACTGCGCTGGTGTGTCGCAGAAATGGATAGACGCTACAAACTGATGTCGACTGTAGGAGTTCGTAACCTGACGGGTTATAACAAGAAGGTTAACGATGCGATAAATTCAGATAACCCGCTTCCCGACCCGACCTTCAAACCTACCGAGTTTGATATGGAACCGCGTTATCTTGAGCCATTACCTAACATCGTAGTCGTTGTCGATGAACTCGCCGACATGATGATGCTGGTTGGTAAAAAAGTGGAACAGTTGATAGCCCGGCTTGCACAAAAGGCACGTGCCTCTGGCATACATCTATTACTGGCAACTCAGCGTCCTTCCGTGGATGTGTTAACAGGATTAATAAAGGCGAATATACCTACACGCATTGCGTTTCAGGTGTCGTCCAAAGTCGATTCGCGTACGATTCTGGATCAAATGGGCGCTGAGCAATTATTGGGTCACGGTGACATGTTATATCTGCCACCGGGTACTGCGGTACCTACTCGCGTGCATGGCGCGTTTGTGGATGATCATGAAGTCCATAAAGTCGTCGCCAGCCTCGCGCAGGATGGTGAGCCTGAGTATATTGATGAAATACTCAATGGCCCTGATCCGGCCGATGCGGCGGCGGGCAGTTTACTCACCGAAGAAGAAAGTGAAGCCGATCCGCTCTATGACCAGGCCGTTTACCTGGTTACAGAATCCCGCCGTGCATCAATTTCAAGTGTGCAACGCCGCCTGAAAGTAGGCTACAATCGCGCTGCACGCATGATAGAAGAAATGGAAGCCACTGGTGTCGTCAGCGCGCCGCAGTCAAACGGTAATCGAGAAGTGCTTGCGCCACCACCCCAATAACTATTTATTATTTCCGATTTACTACTCCACAGCGCTTTTACTGTAGTCTTACTGTAAGAGCGTTTCTTGCGGGTTTCTGGAAAAGTAAAACACCGACTTGGTGCTGCCATCTTCGTTCTCTATATTTTTGAAATGGCCTTCATACCCGAAAATCAGCTCGCTGGATGCCATGCTGCTAATAAATTGAATTTCTGCCACTTTGTCCGTATGTGCCACTTCGACCTGGCATAAATCTGTTTCGCATACTGTCGTTAATAAATGAGAATCCATCGGATTGAGTTCATGAAACGCTGCCAGTATTTCTTGTTCACCAATTCGTTTCCATTGCTTGGTGGTAACGGCGGTGTTTGTGCTGTCATCCTCATATACTGCGATGCTAGAATTGTCTTGCGATGCTATCTCCGCGTTCACATCTTCATTGTCAGCGGACATATCTTCTTTTTCTTCATTATCAATATTGTTATCTATTGCAAATAGTTTCTCATTGGGTGCATGCAATTCACTATTTGCTGCTGCTGTCAGTTGCGATTGCTGCGCGCGCAATTCTTCGGTATTTACTTGATATACGACAGATTTAATTTGTGGTTGATTCAAGAGGGTAATCATTGCAACGGCAACAGCTAAACCACTCGCCCCCGATATGAGACTGTTTTTATATTTTTTGAAATCCATGGCATTCACTTCCTTATATTTCGTGTTTGAAAAAAGTTCCCGGGATGCAGGTATGCAAACTTCCCGGGATCAAAAGTTAAGGCAAATATATTATTATTTTTGTTATTTAGATTTCAGAAAAACCGTCCTAATGTCGCCGCCGGTGTTGCTGTATTTTTTGTTGCAACTGCGTGACAACCAGGCAGTCCAGCTTGCACTTTTGCCGTTCCATTTTCCCAAGCACTCCAGACCGGCTTTATCAAATGTGTAAACACCATCATCAGAACCGTCTTGTTTTACGCGTAGCACGGTAATCCAATTGGTTCCGCCACCTAAGGCGTAGGCGCGCCAGCAAGCAGAAGGGATATCCAGTTTTTTACTGGCATCAAAAACCTCTAACCCATTGGCGTCAAGTTGCCCTTTACTTGTGGGCCAAACAGTTGCCACTGGTTGATAGCTGCCGTTACCATTATACGGTCCACCGTGTGCGGAGGCCTTGGCGCATTCGACCGTGACGCTATTGGTTTTATTGAATGTCCAGAAGGTAAAGGGGACCTGGTCAAATCGTGAGTTCATTTGTTGTCCATAAAAAGGCGAAGTAATACAACCACTTAACCCTAAAAGTAGCGCAGGGGCCAACAGCAATGACATTTTTTTGAGGCCTTTTTTGTAACGAACGTTGCTGTAAGTACCGGTAACTGTGTTCATTCTATTTTCTCCTTATTCTTCTTGTATAAACTGTTTTTATATAAACAGATCCTGTAGTAAAGATGAGATGAGTGTTTATTAGACACACCAAAATACTTGATACGTGATGTATACTAGTGGCTCTAAAATTATGCACAGCGCAAAATCTCACTTGGAATGTGTGATTATTACCAAAACGCAGGACGAACTATTTATGAATTCACAGACCAATATAGCGCTAAAGATGATAGCGGCGAATATGAAAATTCTTATCGCGGTTACGATAAAAACAGCAGTTGCCGCAACCTACTTATTGCTCGTCATGTTTGTGTTTGGCGGTCAGGCTCAGGCGGGTGTCGCAAAAGACAGGCTTTTTGTTTTTTACAAAAATGTAAAAAGCATGAGTGCCAGTTTTACACAATCAACGATTAATAGTCGCTTTAAGGTCGCAGAAGAGGCCAAAGGGAAACTGATCATGCAGCGCCCCGGCAAATTTCGTTGGGATTATCTTACGCCCTATGAACAAATCATTGTGGCTGACGGGAAAAAACTTTGGGTATATGACAAAGACCTGGAACAGGTCACCGTCAGACCACTCGATACCGTAATCGGTAACACGCCGGCGCTATTACTCAGTGGCAATGGTTCATTGGAAGATAATTTTGAAATCATTGAAATTCAGGACAAGACTGCGGGCCTCGATTGGGTCGAGTTGTTTCCTAAGGATGAAGAAAACACCTTTACCAGTATGCGCCTGGGTTTCGGCGCGCAAAACCTGGAATATATGGAACTGGTTGATGGTTTCGGCCAAACCACACAAATCAAATTTGCCGATATACAAAACAATCCGCGACTCAATGCAGACCAGTTTGATTTCACCCCCCCCAAGGGCGTGGATGTGATCGGAGAAGAATAGGGTAACGTACTTATCCAGACTGAATCAGCGGCTCGCTATTTACCTGAATTGACATATGACACAAACTGAACAAAACACATTTCGTCCACTTGCCGATCGCATGCGTCCGCAATCACTAAATGAAATTGCCGGACAAGATCACCTGCTCGGAGTTGATAAACCGTTACGCAAAGCACTTGAAGCCCATTCTATCCATTCGATGATTTTTTGGGGCCCGCCTGGCACGGGCAAAACCACGCTGGCACGCATTGTAGCGAACTATGTTGATGCGCAATTTTTATCAATTTCAGCAGTACTCAGCGGTGTAAAAGATATTCGCGCTGCCATAGAACAGGCAAAATTCGCCCGCGCACAGCACGATAAGGCCACCGTACTTTTTGTCGATGAAGTACATCGCTTTAATAAATCACAACAAGACGCTTTTTTACCCTATGTCGAAGACGGTACCCTCACTTTTATTGGCGCCACAACAGAAAATCCATCGTTCGAATTAAACAATGCGTTATTGTCACGCGCACGTGTTTATGTATTAAAGGCATTACAAACTTGCGATATTTGCAGCCTGCTCGATCGCGCTATCGGTGATCAACAACGTGGCCTGGGTTCGCTACGTGTGCAAGTTGATAACGACGTACTCGATATGTTGGCACGGGCGGCTGATGGTGATGCTCGCCGCGCACTCAATTTACTGGAAATAGCGGCCGATCTCGCGCAGCAACAGCAAGACCAACAGGTCATCAGCGAAGAAACGGTTAAAGAAGTGATCACCGGCGGCGTACGTCGTTTCGACAAAGGGGGCGACGTATTCCATGATCAAATCAGCGCACTGCATAAATCCGTGCGTGGTTCATCACCCGATGCTGCATTGTATTGGTTAGCCCGCATGATCGATGGTGGTTGCGACCTGGATTATCTCGCACGCCGCATTGTCCGCATGGCCTCCGAAGATATCGGCAACGCGGATCCACGCGGATTACACCTGGCTATCAGTGCCTGGAACACTTTCGATCGTCTCGGCAGTCCCGAAGGAGAATTGGCTCTTGCACAAGCGGTTACTTACCTTGCCTGCGCAGCAAAAAGTAACGCGGTATATACTGCTTTTAATAAGGCGCTGGCGGATGCAAAAAACCATGGTTCATTGGATGTTCCCCTGCATTTAAGAAATGCACCTAGCAAACTAATGAAAGAACTCGATTACGGCAAAGAATACCGCTACGCTCACGACGAGCCGGAAGCTTATGCTGCCGGTGAACACTATTTCCCCGACGAATTGGGCGACATTACCTACTATGAGCCTGTTTCGCGCGGTCTCGAGCTAAAAATAGCTGAAAAATTGGCCCACCTAAAAGCGCTAGACAAAAATTACCCGTCTAAAACTTAAGGAAGCTCTGATCCATTCGTCTCAGAATTGATCAGAGCTTCCTTAACGCTCGCTGCTCTATGTATAGCGTTGACCATACTATTTATGCTCTCGTATCGCCCTTGCGCTAAAAAATTCGCCAGCATCCCCAAAAATGGTTACCCTACAGGCATGAAAATGAGCGACAGCAGGCAAACAGATTGAATCAAACTCTTGCCATTGCAGCCGGTGGAGCAATTGGTGCACTAATGCGCTACTGGATGTCTATTTGGGTTTACGCAAAACTCGGCAGTGATTTCCCCTATGGCACCCTGGCGGTCAATGTATTAGGTTCATTGATAATGGGTGTTCTCTACGTACTGTTAATAGAGCGTTTGGATCTTGATCCAATATGGCGTGCTGCGTTATTAGTCGGCTTGTTGGGCGCCTTCACCACTTTTTCAGCTTTTTCGATTGAAACGCTCAATCTCATTGAAAGTCGGGAAAATATAAAAGCATTATTAAATATCTTTTTTAGTGTCGTATTGTGTATATTTGCGGCTTGGGTTGGAGTCATCGCGGGGAGAATTATATGAAAGTAATTGACGTGACCATGGTACGAATCTATTTAACTGAAGGTGAAGGTGTTATGCAGAGTCTGCTCAAACGTTTACACGATTGGGAAAAGGTAAAAGGCGTCACGGTGTTCCGAGGCATCAGTGGCTTTGGTGGCTCCGGTGTGACACATACTTCTGTCGCCGTAGACCTGTTAATGGACCTGCCGGTCGTCGTCGAATTTTTTGACACCCCGGAAAAAGTACACGCCATCCTCAAACATCTGGAATCATCCATAAAGCCCCGGCATGTCATAAGCTGGCAAGCAAGAATGAACATAATGGAATCAGAAGGCTAAGCATGTTAGATCCAAAATTATTTCGTAATGATCTCGAACACACTGCACAACAACTATTGCGCCGCGGTTTTAAGCTGGATACAAACGCCATTGCCGAGCTGGAAGCACAACGTAAGGATATTCAGGTTCAAACGCAGAGCCTGCAAAACGAACGCAACACAAAATCCAAATCCATCGGCCAGGCCAAGGCCCAAGGTGAAGACATCGAGCCTCTGAAAGCCGCCGTAGGTCAGTTAGGCGATAAGCTTAAAGTCGCAGAAGAACAGCTAAGTCAGCTGCAACAACAAATCGATAACATCGTCATGGGTGTGCCAAACATTCTGCATGAAAGCGTGCCCGATGGAAAAGATGAAGATGACAATGTTGAAATCAAGAGATGGGGTGAACCCACACAATTCGATTTCGAAGCCAAGGACCACGTCGATCTCGGCGAAAAACTCGATCAAATGGATTTCGAAACTGCTGCCAAAATTACTGGAGCACGTTTCACACTTTTATCTGGGCCACTGGCGCGTTTGCAGCGTGCTCTGACACAATTCATGCTTGATCTGCATACCGGCGAACATGGTTACACTGAAACCTATGTGCCTTATATAGTTAATACTGACAGTCTGAAAGGTACCGGCCAGTTTCCCAAATTTGAAGAAGATTTATTTAAACTTACCGACGAGCGCGATTTTTATTTAATACCCACTGCGGAGGTGCCACTGACCAACATCGTGCGCGATGTCATTATTAGCGACGGTTACATGCCAAGAAAATATGTCGCCCATACACCTTGCTTCAGGAGCGAAGCTGGCTCTCATGGCAAGGATACCCGTGGCTTAATCCGTCAACACCAATTTGAAAAAATTGAACTCGTACAAGTCATCAAACCAGAAGATTCTTACAGGGCGCTTGAAGAACTCACCGGCCATGCCGAAACCGTATTGCAAAAACTAAACCTGCCTTACCGAGTTGTCGCCCTGTGCGCTGGCGATGTCAGCTTTTCATCAGCAAAAACCTACGACCTTGAAGTGTGGCTGCCAGGGCAACAAAAATACCGGGAAATTTCCTCTTGTTCCAATTGTGTAGATTTCCAGGCTAGGCGTATGCAAGCGCGCTGGCGCAACCCTGATACTAAAAAACCTGAGTTGGTGCATACAGTAAATGGGTCAGGACTAGCAGTAGGCAGGGCATTAGTGGCGGTGATGGAAAACTACCAAACCAGGGACGGCACGATTAAAGTGCCGGAAGTGTTGCTGAATTACATGGGTGGCATGGAAGTAATACAACACAGTGCTTCACTTTATTCTTAGGTATTATTATTTAAAAAGTTGTTGAATTGTTTCTATCGGTAGAACGAGTTTTAAATTGCTTTCAGGTAATTCAATAAATCCATATTTTAGCCAAAAGTTTTTTGCATCCTCATCGAGTGCATCAACTAATACTGCTTTTACAGCTATTTCATTTTCAATGTTCGTGTTAACTATTCGCTGTAATGCATTGATAAGTAATTTTTCTCCAAGGCCTTGGCCTGAGGACTTTTTGTCGATCGCAAACTTTCTTATTCTTGCAGCAGGCATTGGATATTTTGGTAAGTTCTTTGTGGTAGGAAGTTCTTTAAACTCAATACTTACCGCACTTAATGTATAGTAGCCTCGAACTACATCTTTTCCATCAATGGCAACAAATGTCTCTGAAATATTATTTTCGTCGTTTTGGCGGGCATGTTGCATTAGATAAAGACCAAGCTGCGGTTTACCACAGCTAAATTTATTTCTTACATGTGCTTTAGAAATTGGCTCAATTTTGAGTGGCTCCAGGTAGTCTGTCACGTAAAATCCTTTTAATTTTATTGAATGTTTTTTGCAGCTTTTTTCAGTGTTTCATTAGGTGTTGGTGGACTAGAGAGTGTGCTCATAAAAATATCTCGCGCCTGGTTTTTCAATATAACACGATCATGTTCTTCAAGAAGGCGATAAGCACGTTTGCGTGCAGACTCAACGAGAAAAGCGCTGAGGCTGGAGCCGGATATTTCCGCAGCACGTGCGAAAAGATCTTTTGATTCCGAATCGACGCGTAAATCAACTCTTTCGTTTCGTTTCTTCGTTGGTATGGTCATGATTTTCTCGATGCTTAATCTAGTGTAGTATATTAAATACCAGTGATGTGCTTATTGCTTATTATAAGTTATGTATGGTACATGTACACACAAAATTATGTGGCGGGTCAGATACTGAGCAAGTTCTACAACTAGTTGATTTTTATATATTTTACATCTATCCTGAATGATTGTAGTTCCTTAGAACACCCATTTTAGACACAAAATCACCACTGTAAGCACGGCTCAGTTCGCGTATTTGGTCGTCGTTATTTGATAACTCTACACTTCTTCGGCAACTGCTCCTGCGTTGCTCTAACTACGTGCGACCCTGCACGAGTGCGAACGTCTAAGGCACAGAATCTAAAAGACTTATTGTACTATTTTGACCTTCACCGTATGGGCGAAGCTTCCGCTCCTGCTT
>CAZZJI010000018.1:50032-56165 GCA_964654485.1 uncultured Gammaproteobacteria bacterium
TTGCGCCCCTCGCCTACATCCCTGTAGGCGTCGCTACGATTCAACTGATTTATTTAGGATAATTATTTAGTGTTCCTTGCGTCAAATAAATCGAGGGTCATGGGATTAGGAAGAGAGTACGAGTGTTGTGTGCGAGCGGCAAGCATCTGAATCCCATGGTGTCACGGCAAAGTAATTTTTGAGATATTTATGTGATTTATCTTTGAAAAACTGCGGGCTATTTATTTTTCTTGCCACATTGCTCACACAAGCCATACCAAATATTGCACTCACTTCTAATTTGCCAATTGGACAATGAAGGAGGAATAGCGGTCGTTGTTAATTTTTTAACGTCTTGAATTTTTCCACAGTCAACGCAATAGGCATGATCATGATCTGTTGTATTGCTGTCGAATACAGTTTGGTTGTCGATGTGGAAACGCTTTACCAATCCCTGCTCCTCAAATTGTATTAAGGTGGTGTATATGGTGTTGGCCGATAAGGTAGGGAGGCTATTCCTTAATTCATCATAAAGCGCTTGCGGGGTGCAGTGACGGGCCTCCGTCAGCAGGCTCTTTGCAATTGCAATACGCTGCGGCGTGGCTCGAAACCCTGCTTTTCTTAGTAAATAACTGATTTTATCTGTATTCATATATCTATTTTCTATGATTTTATATTCGTTGACAATATTTATTAATAGGTATAGCCTACTATTTAGTAACATATACTAACTAGGAGGAGTCCATGAAAAAGATTTCAAGACGTCAGTTTTTGGGTATGTCTACTACAGTTGGCGCCGCAACCATTTTTGCGGGTACTTTCGCTCCGTCGGCAAACAGTCTTTTCGGATTGGCGGGAGTGGCAGAAGCCAGTACTCGAAAGCTTGATCCTTTCCGATTTGCCGTCATTTCCGACGCACACCTGTATGATATTAAAGATCATAAGTTTGATAACATCTTGATTAAAGCGGTTGACGATATCAATAAAATGAAGCCAAGACCGGATTTTGTCCTGTATGCCGGGGACTTAGGTCAATCGGGTGTTAAAGCTGAGCTACTAAAGGGTAAGAAGCTCTTGGATAAGTTGAAAATGCCCTACAAAATTATCCCCGGTGAACATGATTATTACCTGGACATGGGCAAGGAATGGCGCGGCTTGTTTGGTGATGAGCACTGGTCATTTAATCATAAGGGCGTGCATTTCATTGGTATGAACTCGATTTTGGTCAAAGATTTCTGGAGCGAGGCCAAATTGACAGCCAAAGAACGCATGTTACGCATGGAGGAATTGGAATGCCATCAGTGTGGTTTGTGGGGCGTGAGAGAGAAGCAACTCGAGTGGCTGGAAAAAGACGTAAAAAATCTGAGTCCGCAAACCCCGGTGTTCATCATGACGCATTCCCCGCTGTGGGATTATTATCCTCGTTGGAATTTCCAAACTGAGGACGCACCCGAGGTTCGTGCTATCTTGCGTAAATTTGATAAAGTTATCTCGATACATGGTCACGTACACCACGTGGTATACAACCAGATTGGTAACATGATGTCTGCAGGATTGCTGTCGACCTCCTGGCCATGGCCTTATCCACCTATCGATTTACCGCACCCCAATATCAAAATGAATCGTGCCGACCCAGGTGATTTTGAAGACGGGTTGGGATCTCATTTGCTGGATATTAGTGGTAATTTCGATGGGGTACTTAAGTATCACGCATTTTCGGACCTGTTGCCAGAAAACGTACGACGTGGCTTGCGACTCTAACCGCAATGGAGGATTTCAATGAATAGATTACAACGACACTATTTCAAGTTGATACAAGTTTCATTGGTTGGTATTGCCTTGTTGTCTGCGATGGTTGCTGTGCAAGCAAAAACACCGTTTACGGCTGCTGAAGCGGAAGATCATCGACAAGCGCTCATCACCGCTGTGGCGAAAGGGGATGCGTTATGGCACAGCCCAAAATTAGGTACGAACGGGTTGGCCTGTGCAAATTGTCATCCAGACGGATCAGCGGCAAATCCGCATACCTTTCCCAAGTTCCAGAGCAATTTAGGCAAAGTGGGAACTTTGCGCGAAATGATCAATTGGTGCATTGCTGTACCGATGCTGGGGATGCCGCTAGCCATGGATAGCGATGATTTAATCGCCATGGAGGCTTACGCCACTTTTACACATCGTGGGGTAGCAATCGCGCCGGGCAAAGATGAGCAACATGGTGCGGTACCGGTTAAGTCGGGTCCAGGTTATCCAACGGATGACGGTGGCAATCGGTGATCGAGTTTGGCGTCCGTGGCGGAGCCGAAGGAACGTTGTTTCGTATCTAGTACGCCGTCAAAATAGCCTAGCGCAAGGAGTCATGCCAGGGGGGAATGGGATGGTAACGTCCCTGACCTGCCTGGGATTTTTTGAGAGCTTATTCTGATACTTAATCGAAGGTCGAAGGGGTACTCGGGAGGCAAAAGTTATACGTACACAATGGTAAGTATTTATGACACTTGGCTAAAACTCAAGACGCTTCCTCAATTCTTCAAACGGGAAAATTATTTTTTTTGATAAGCAGGTCTATCAGACAATCCCCGTTACCAATCACACACATGCGGTAATTCAGGGACTTTAACCCCCCATATTTTCAGCACAAATTTATAACCTCGAATAGCGTCATTTTTACTTATCAACGTTTCGGCTAATAGACAATTTTTTCAATGCGTGGGTTTTGCACATTGAAAAAATTGTCCTTAAAGCAAATATTTGATAGCTTAAATGTCAACAAACAAGTTAAATAAATGGATTACACGGGCTTCAACTAGGTCAATTTATACGTCCTGTATATAGATCGTTTATTCTATGGAAAGTAGTATGACATTAAGTGGTATAGTTGCATTGTTTGGTGCTTTGGTTGTTCTGGCAATTATTCCTAGTATCAGCGTTTTGCTTGTATCGGCAAGATCAGCAGCGTATGGGTTTATTCATGGTGTTTTTACGACCATAGGTATAGCAATTGGCGATGTATTCTTTATATTGGTCGCTATGTGGGGTTTATCGTTTCTTTCTGAAACGATGGGTGGTTTGTTTTTCTTAGTAAAGCTGCTTGGTGGTGCTTATCTTCTTTGGTTTGGCATGAAGTTATGGAAGTCAAATTCCAACGCCAGGGATATTAAGGTTGAAGGGGACAGCGAGCCTTCTTTGTTATGCAGTTTAATGACGGGGCTGCTAATTACTGTAGGTGACCAAAAAGTAATACTGTTTTACTTTGCGTTTTTCCCCACATTTCTCGATATAACAACAATATCGTATGTTGATACAATCATTATTATAATAATCGATTTAGTCGCTTTAGGGGGTGCAAAAATTGCTTACGCTTATCTGGCGGATAAATCAAGATTGCTTGTTATAAGTGACAAGGCCAGAGAAAGAATGAATATTGCGGCTGGTTGTGTGATGATTGGTGCAGGTGTTTTTTTAGTGACAACGGTTTAATCAGTGAATTAAAAGAATATGTGTTAAATAGATTTAAAACGAAAATATACAATTAAATAACGAATAAAACAGGGATGGAACAAATATATGAAAATAATTTTACTGGCGTTAGTGTTTGTTGTAGCAGGATGTGCGATAGGTCAGCCAAAGTACTTTGCTCCAAAAGAGCGAGGGTCTTTATCAAACAAGGTATATAAAGTTAATGATTCCTTCGAAAAAGTATGGACATCGCTTGTTGGGAATACTCCAAGAAAGTTTTTTACAATTAAAAATATTGATAAAGATTCCGGGTTGCTCACATTAACTTTTGGAAGTACGCGACCTAAGAAATATGTAGATTGCGGAAAAATACCTGTGCAGAACCAAAAACACCGTGTGTCATATATTCAAGCTGCAAAAGTTACAGGTACAGTAGAATTATTGGGGACACTGAATTTGTCCATGAAATCAATTGATGACAGTAAGACGAACGTTTCATTCAATACGCACTACGACCTAAAAATAAAAAATGGGGACTTACCCAAACAAACATGGAATTTTACTACAAATGAAACATCGTCCAAAAAAATAGGTGAACTTAAAGTCACATGCATGTCAACTTTTTTTGCAGAAGTTGATATTGTTTCACTTATCAACTCTATAGTTAGTGGTCATTAGTAACACTATATTATACAAATATGAAGAAAATTAATTTTCCGTACATTGCACTTGGTTTAGGCCTTGTCCTTATGTTGGTCGTAATTAAAGGTAGTGAGGTGCGCGGTGGAGAGGCGGCTACTGCTATACCGTTACTTAGCTTGCTTGTGATAAATGAGTTTGCATTTTTTGTAACTGCTATTGGTGCGTATATAGGAATTAGACAAATTGTGTCTACCGGTATCAAGCCTGTTTATACGATTACCATAGTATTTTGTGTTCTATTATCTATTCGATTTTTGATGTTGGGGATAGATCTCTGGCCTCTCTAATTAGAACCAATATGAAGGACTATCGTAACAGTGGAATATTTTCTAGTAATGCTGTTATTGGCTAATATGAGAGTACTTAGACTAAATTTTCTTGGAGTGTGTTGAACTACTAAATTATAAATAACCATAATAAAATTAGAACGGAAAGGTACACAATACAATGCTTGTTGATAAAATTAAAAATAGAGAAAGTGGGATTGTTCTATACGGAATTACCCCGCCTAAGAAAGGAACGGATTCAGAAAAAATTAAGGAAATTGCATCCCGGCAAATACAAAGACTTCGGTCTCTCAAGGTTGATGGTTTGATTCTTTATGATATTCAAGATGAAAAATCCCGGACAGCTGTAGAGAGGCCATTCCCTTTCATGGAAACTTTGGATTCATTTTCTTATAGTAATGAATATCTTGGTTCTTTGCCTATTCCTAAAATAGTTTATAGATCTGTAGGAAAATACAGCAAAAAAGAGTTGTGCCAATTTCTTACCAATGCCTCTTCCAGGGAGAATCTGACTGTGTTTGTTGGGGCATCTTCGAAGTCTCAAGCAGTAACTTTATCAATGAATGATGCTTACAAACTTAAAGCGGAAACAAATGCTGACCTTCTTTTAGGTGGCGTTACAATTCCAGAGCGGCATCAGAGTAAAGGTGATGAACATATTAGAGTTTTTAATAAAATTTCTCAGGGTTGCTCATTTTTTGTTTCTCAGGGTGTTTATGATGTAAACGCAGCAAAGAATTTTTTGTCTGAGTACTATTATTATGGACAGGAAAATAATATGCCACTTGTTCCAATATTGTTTACTCTAACACCTTGCGGTTCTGCTAAAACGCTTGAATTTATGAAATGGCTAGGAATCAGTATCCCCAAGTGGTTGGAAAACGAACTTCTCCACTCCAATGATATTCTTCAAAAGTCGGTCAATTTTTCTGAACAAAGCTGGTTGGAATTAAAGAGTTTTGCTGATGAAAAAGGAATTCCTGTCGGATGTAACATAGAGAGTGTTGCGATTAGGAAAGTGGAAGTCGATGCTTCGATTGATTTATTGCGCAGAATTAGTAAATAGTCCGGTTTTTTATTCGAGGTCTATCGAGTTATGATTTATATTTCCATGCTCCGTGGCATAAATGTCAGTGGTCAAAAGAAAATTAAAATGGATGATCTGAAATCTCTTTACGAGCTAATGGGGTTTCAAAATGTTGTGACTTACATACAAAGTGGCAATGTAATATTTTCTTCTAAAGCAGAAAATAAAACAGAATTGAAGAGAAAAATAAAAGAAGCTATCGAGAAAGAATATAAATTTACTGTTCCTGTTGATATTCGTACAAATATTGAATTCAAAAAAATAATTAAAAATTGTCCATTTGGCCAGATTGATTTGACAAAAGATGGGACTAAAGTGTTAGTAACATTTTTGCATTCAAAACCATTAATAAATAAAATAAAAGATCTTCAAAGTTATGTGGTGGCGCCAGAGCAATTAGTCGTATGTGGCAAAGAATCCTACCTTTATTGTCCCAATGGATACGGTAAAAGCAAACTATCAAATAATTTTATTGAAAAAAAGCTGGGGGTTGATGCGACGACAAGAAATTGGAAAACAGTACTTAAATTATATGATTTATCGTCATAGCGCAGTTCTATCCTATATGGTCAATATTTTCAGTGTGTAGTCAGTATTTGTGATACACGGAATTATTAATTAA
>CAZZJI010000019.1:0-18600 GCA_964654485.1 uncultured Gammaproteobacteria bacterium
CCAGACTAAGCATCACAACCAACAACCTGAATTTATACTTATGATGCGTTTTATGGCGCCCCAATATTTTTAGCATTGAATATTATTTTTTCGTATTAAAACTTAAGATGTTATGCAATATTTATAGAAACATTCATTAGCGCCCGCTCTGGTTAAAGCATGTTTAACGTCCCGCAAGATGGGGTGGCAACGACTAACGAAATAAATCTCTCGATTAGATGTATGAAGAGATACAGTGAAAAACCGCTCAGGGCTAGTTCCGTTGTGGCAACTTATCTTTATAAGCCTATCTTGATTTTATTATGTTTTCACCGTTTTTTAGCGCAACTGAATGGTTTTCCTGATAAGTTTAATCTGAAATACGATACAACCAACGTTTTGACAAACAACTGCATATTTCTATATTTCTGCCATTTAATATTGCGCCAATGATAACAGAAATAATCTTTAAATGCTTTTTTATAAACTCACAGACTGCAAATTCTTTTGATGGTCAAGTCAGCCCGATAATGTGTTAGCATACGCGGGCGGTGTATGTGCTTGTCTGGTCAGCGGACTGTAATCACTACCTAATAATACTAATGGCAAGCTAATACACGTCAGCAAAAAACGATGTCTTAATAACGGCTTTCTCATCCGTTTTTTAGTCTTTACGTTCCCTGGTTGTATACTGAGTTGTATAAATGTATTTTTTACAGGCGCAAATTTTTATGAGGATATACTCCCGTACCCTGACGTTGCTGCATTCTTTTTCCGTGGTGTCGATGCAAACCCTTTCCGTTCGTAATTTTCCGGGCGTTATGTTGCTGCTTATGTTTACTGTGTTATTAAACGCCTGCAGTAGCGACGACCCCAACGTAAGCACACCCAAAAACATTCCGCAAAATGTTACTACTAATCCCGGCACGCGGGTGATTGAGCTGGCCTGGAGCGGCGTATCCGGGGCCAGTGGTTACAGTGTGTATTGGTCCAACCAGGCCGGGGTGAATCCATCACGCGGGATGCTGATCTCCACCACCGAACCGTACTTGGAACATCGCGGGTTGGCCAATGGGCAGCGCTATTATTACGTGGTCACCGCCCATACCGGGCGCGGCGAAAGTTCGGCATCGGCTGCGGTCAGCGCCATGCCGCAGGCCGCAGTGCCGGCCAAACCCAGCCAGTTGGATGCCCTCGGTGGCGATGAGCGCGTGACTCTGCGGTGGGAGCCCATCCCCGGTGCCACGCACTACACCTTGTATTGGAACACCCAGGGCAATGTCAGCGACACCGATGCACGCATCGATCAAGTGGTCTCCCCTTTTGTGCACAGTGAGTTAAGCAACAATCAGGACTACTACTACATCCTCGTCGCGGAAAACGCCGCCGGTTCCGGCAATGCCTCAGACGAAGTGAGTGCTCAGGCGCGCCGACCGGCGCCCAGTGCGCCAGTGATCGAGCAGGTCAGCAGCGCTTCAGGCCAGGCCACTCTCGATTGGCGCAACACCAGCAACGCCAGCAGCTACACTTTGTACTGGAACACCAGCGGTGATGTCAGCAGCGATGATGCCGCCATTGTCCAGGTGACCAGTCCCTACACCGTGGCCCCGTTAAGTGATAACGTGACCTATTATTACCGGCTTCAGGCGCATAACGCCGGGGGCGACAGCGCTTTATCCAACCAGGCTCAGGTGAGTCCACCGGATATTGGCTCCATTACCGCGCCCGGCGCGGTGCCCGCTGTGCCAATAGACATGAGCGTGAGTCTTGGCAATGGTCAGCTGAGCCTGGACTGGGCCGCCGTGGAAGGCGTGCTGGGTTACAACCTCTACTGGAGCAGCGCCGTCAGTGGCGAGATCGTACCCGGGGCCGTTGGCGTGGAGAAACTCGTTCACCTGCAAGCCCCTTACACCCACATTAGTCTGAATAACGGCAGCACTTACCGCTACCGCCTGAGCGCGTTTAACGACCAAGGGGAAAGCGCCTTATCCGCAGAAGTGAGTGGTAGCCCCGAGGTGATCCGCCCCGGTGTGCCTGCCGGGTTGCGGGCCATCGCCGGGGATGAAACCCTGGGGGCGCGCTGGAACGCCGTGCAGGGGGCCGACGATTACAATTTGTATGTCACCGACGCCCAAGGCGATGAGCAGGTCATCCGCAACGTGCAGTCCCCCTACCTGCTGACCGGGTTGCTCAATAACAGTATCTACAAGCTACAGGTCAGTGCCTACAGCAAAGACAGTACCTCAGCCGGACGTGAAAGCGATCGTTCTGGCGCCATCGAGGTCCGCCCGCACGAACCGGTGCCCGGCGTCCCATCTGCCTCCAGCGCCCAACCCGGCGATGGACGCGTGCAGATACAATGGCAAAGCGCCCGCGCCCAGGACTCTGCTGATGTTGCCCAGACCATCCGCGGTTACCGTGTGTATTTCGATACCCGCGCCGGGGTTACCCCCAGCAGCG
Source organism: uncultured Gammaproteobacteria bacterium (assembly GCA_964654485.1). Lineage (GTDB taxonomy): Bacteria > Pseudomonadota > Gammaproteobacteria > SG8-11 > SG8-11 > JAADIM01. Next base: position 2,440 of record CAZZJI010000019.1, read on the forward strand.
GCACATTGCTGCCCGAGGCAGACGTCCAGCCAGGTCTGGACGAGCAGTGGCGCCTCACCCACAATGGACTGCAAAACGGCCAGCGTTATTACTACGTCATCACTGCCCTCAATGACGGCGGCGAAAGCCGGGCCAGCGCCGAAGTGTGGGCTCGCCCCCAGGTACCCATCCCCGGTGCGCCCAGCCAGGTATGGGCCCAGGCCAGCGACAACCAGGTCCTGATTCACTTTGAGGGTGTCGACAGCGAGGCCGCGCCGACCTATAACCTCTACTGGACACAGGAACTTCCCGCTGACTCTGAAGAAACGCCCGGCGCCAACGCCGGGGTCGGTCGCCAATCCCTGGCGCGCAGCAACACCCAGGTCATCGCCAACATTCAGCCCGGCTACGTGTTCACTAACGGACCCGAGACCAATGGCCGCACCTACTACTTTCAGGTTTCCGCCTACAACGATACCGGCGAAAGCGTGTTATCCCCTGAAGTAAGCGCTACCCCCCGGATGCCGCCGCCGCAGGCGCCGCCGCAAGCCGTGATCGCCGCCACCCAGCCAAACCAAGTCAACTTAAGCTGGACGCCGGTGGATAACGCCACTGGTTACGTCATTTATTGGTCTACCGAACCCGTTATCGATAGTGCCACCAGCGCCCGCATCCCGCTGAGCCTTAGTGCCATTAGCGTCGCTGGGAATGGGCAGTTGCAATACCTGCACACCGCCCTCAACAATGGCCAGGCCTATTATTACCAGGTTAGCGCGGTGAACCCCGGTGGCGAAAGCGCCCTGTCACAGGCCATCAGTGCTCTACCGCAAGTGCCCCCCCCAGTTGCGCCCCAAGCGTTCAGCGTGACCCCCGGCGATGCTCAGGTGGTGGTGAGTTGGGACGAAAGCGCCGATGCCACCAGTTACCGCCTGTACTGGCACAGCAACATTGACGCGCCCCTGGAACAGTGGTCACAACAACGCGGTGTGCAACCAGGTAATACTCTCAGCGCCCTGACCAATGGCCAGCCTTATTATTTTCACCTCATGGCCCTCAACGCTGTTGGCCAAAGTTCGCTGAGCGAGCAACTCAGTGCTGTGCCCCAGGCTCCGGCCCCCGACAGCCCTAGCGGCTTTGGTGCTATCGCCGGCGATGGTCAGGTCAGCCTCAACTGGTACAGCCAACCCGGTGTCATCTACACCCTCTACTGGAGCATCAGCGGTGAAGTGGAACCCATTAACAGCGAGCCCCTGATCGACGATGTGCGCCCCAGCTATATTCACACCGGCCTCAACAACAACACGCTCTACTATTATCAACTCGGCGCCCGCAACAGCGGCGGTGAAAGCCTGGGGAGCCAAATTATTACCGTCACCCCCCAGCAGGTCGAAAACCCTGGGCAACCCAACCAAGCACCGCAAATTCTGCAAGGAGCCCAAATCAGTGTCACTATGGACGAAGATATGGAGCCCACGCCGTTCAACCTTAGCCTAACCGCCAGCGATGCTGATGGAGAGAGCTTCGCCTGGTCCCTGAGCCAGGCGCCTACGCAAGGTGTGGTCGGGGCATTAGACAACGCCACCGCAAGTAGCGTCGACATTTTCTATACCCCTAACCCCAACTACAACGGTACGGACAGTTTCAGGATCCAGGTCAGCGATGGTCAGGGTGGCGTGGCCAGCATTGCTGTCGATGTCATTATTACAGCGCGCAATGACGCGCCCATCATTAGCGCCCAAACTCCGGCAACCATTACCACCGCCGAAGAAACCGCGTTAACCCTGACCTTGGGCCACCTCGTGGTGACAGATCCTGACAACAGTTACCCCGAAGAATTTACCTTAACGGTACAAGCGGGAAGTGACTACACCCTGAGCGGCAACACCTTAACACCCAATGCCAATATTAACGGGGCGCTTAGCGTGCCTGTCAGCGTTAGCGATGGCAATGCTCAAAGCAACGTCTTTACAGTCAACGTCAATGTCAGCAACTCCAATGATGCCCCCGTGGCGGTTAATGACGCTTATACCGTTACCGAAGGCGACACCCTCAGCATCAACGCACCGGGACTCTTAAGTAACGATACCGATGCCGATGGCAATGCCTTAAGTGTTACCCTCACACCGGTAACCCCTCCCAGTAACGGCAGTGTCAGCCTCAACGCGGATGGTGCCTTTAGCTACACCCACGACGGCAGCGAAACCGTTAACGATAGCTTTAGCTATGAAATCACCGATGGTTTGGTCAATGCCACCGCGGTGGTTTCAATTACCGTCACCCCGCAAAATAGCCCGGCCAGCGCCACTAATCTGAGCGCGCCACAAGCCTACAGTGAGGCAGCCCCTGCATTTAGCTTAACGGCCATTGCCATTAGTGACCCGGACAGCGCCAACGTGACTGCAACACTCACATTGTCCGCACCGGCCGCAGGCAGTTTGGCCGCAGCCACCGCCGGCAGCGTCACCGCCAGCTACAACGCGAGCAGTGGTGTGTGGCAAGCCAGCGGCGTGCTTGCCGATGTCAACACGTTGTTAGGCAACTTAAGTTTTACCCCGGCGCCGGATTTTGATCAGAACTTTACCATTGCCACGTCCGTGGATGACGGGGTTGCGCCCGCGGTTACCGGGAGTAAGTCGGTAACAGTGACGCCGGTTAATGACGAGCCTGTTATCACCGGCCAAACTCCGGCAACCATTACCATCGCCGAAGAAACCGCGTTAACCTTGACCTTGGGCCACCTCGTGGTGACAGATCCTGACAACAGTTACCCCGAAGAATTTACCTTAACGGTACAAGCGGGAAGTGACTACACCCTGAGCGGCAACACCTTAACACCCAATGCCAATATTAACGGGGCGCTTAGCGTGCCTGTCAGCGTTAGCGATGGCAATGCTCAAAGCAACGTCTTTACAGTCAACGTCAATGTCAGCAACTCCAATGATGCCCCCGTGGCGGTTAATGACGCTTATACCGTTACCGAAGGCGACACCCTCAGCATCAACGCACCGGGACTCTTAAGTAACGATACCGATGCCGATGGCAATGCCTTAAGTGTTACCCTCACACCGGTAACCCCTCCCAGTAACGGCAGTGTCAGCCTCAACGCGGATGGTGCCTTTAGCTACACCCACGACGGCAGCGAAACCGTTAACGATAGCTTTAGCTATGAAATCACCGATGGTTTGGTCAATGCCACCGCGGTGGTTTCAATTACCGTCACCCCGCAAAATAGCCCGGCCAGCGCCACTAATCTGAGCGCGCCACAAGCCTACAGTGAGGCAGCCCCTGCATTTAGCTTAACGGCCATTGCCATTAGTGACCCGGACAGCGCCAACGTGACTGCAACACTCACATTGTCCGCACCGGCCGCAGGCAGTTTGGCCGCAGCCACCGCCGGCAGCGTCACCGCCAGCTACAACGCGAGCAGTGGTGTGTGGCAAGCCAGCGGCGTGCTTGCCGATGTCAACACGTTGTTAGGCAACTTAAGTTTTACCCCGGCGCCGGATTTTGATCAGAACTTTACCATTGCCACGTCCGTGGATGACGGGGTTGCGCCCGCGGTTACCGGGAGTAAGTCGGTAACAGTGACGCCGGTTAATGACGCACCTGTTATTACCGGCCAAACGCCTTCACCTATTAGTCTGCAGGCGAACAATGTATTAACCATTAATTTTAGCCACCTGCTGGTCACCGATGTTGATAACGATTATCCGTCAGGTTATACGCTAACAGTTAATGCCGGCCCCAACTATATTGTGGGGGGAACAACGATTACGCCAACGCTTAATTATACTGGTCCACTGAATGTGCCAGTGATTGTTAACGATGGAAATGCTGACAGCAATCCGTTTAATGTCATTGTTAACGTGCTTGCGGCAAACACGCCACCAACCGCAACAATTGATACACCCAACGCCGATCGAGGCATGGCGGTGAATACGTCATTTTCTTTTGCGGGCAGTGCAACAGATACGGAAGATTTACCTGCCGAGCTGTCTTATGCCTGGGATTTTGGGACGACAGCAATTCCTAATGCTAATTTGCAAAATCCTGCTGCTACCTATCCGTCGTTAGGGGTATACACGGTTACATTAACAGTAACCGATACCGGGGGTTTAACCGCGACGGATGTCAGAACAATTGAAGTGGTGGATACTTGGGGTACGCCGCAATTAATTGAAGCAGTTGACGATAATCTGGTGGCTGCACCGTACGGGCCAAGTGCGGAAGCTTATGCACCGAAACTCGCGATTGACGGCGCTAATAATGTATTTGTGGTATGGCAACAAAGTTGGCTTGGTGATGGATTTAACAGAACCATCGCAAACCGTTACAACGCTGTCAGCGGAATCTGGGAAACGGCAGCGCCAATTGATAATAGTCCATCGGTTAATACGTATTCGCCCGAGGTGGTGACAACGCCATCGGGCACGGCTATTTCCGTGTGGCGGCAATGGGACGGAACGAAATACGACCTATGGTATAACCGCTATAATATTGGCGGTGGTTGGCTCACCACACCACAGCAAACCGTAGAAAATTCTGTAAACACAATTTATAGCTTCAATATAGCGCAAGATGGTGCTGGTAATGTGCGGGCTGTGTGGGAAGACGTCACCCCTAGCCCAAGTACGAGTCTCATTAAGGGGAATTTATACAACTTTAGTACCAATTCTTGGGGTGCCGAACAGTCGCTTGAGGTTTTCCGTGGCGGTTCGAAGAATCCACAGATAGCAATCGGTGGTGTAAATAACAATGCGGCAATAACCATCTGGCTCGATGCTGGCTCGATGCGGTCCAATATTGTTTTAGGTGCCGCCACCAATTGGTCCAACCAGGTTGAAATGGTCGGGCAAATCTCTACTGGTGAAAAAGAAGTGGGCGTTTTTAGCACCAATGATGGGCTTGCAGTGTGGGCGCCGCGAAATGATCAAGTCTATTGGAGCTTGTTTGAGATGCAGGGCATTTTTCCCAACCGATGGAGTGGGGGTGCTGGGGGTGCATTGCTTGCGGCAAACATTACTGATGTGTCGTCTGTTTCCCTTGCCATTGATAGTTCGGACAGGGCAATCGTTGCATTTATCGGTACTCACACAGATGGCCGCAAAGGTGTGTGGGTAAGCCGTTATACAGGCGTCTGGAGTACGCCCGAATTAATTAGTTCAACCGTGTTGGCTGCAACAGCGACGCGCGGTGTTGTTGTGGCCGTCGATTTAACTGGAAATGCTGTGGCAGTATGGTACCAGGGAGGTGATCTTTGGGGCAGTCGTTATACGGTTAATACTACCTGGAGTACACCAAGATTACTCGAGACCAATGATCGAGGAGGGAATTTCTCACCACAGGTTGCGTTTGATTCAAACGGTGTCGCAACGGTGGTTTGGAGTCAGGCTGTATTGGCCACAATGAGTGATTTAACGGAACAGGCCGTAGAGAGCATTTTTGCAAACCGCTTACAGTAGCCATCGTTATCTGGGTTTGGTGTCTGCGCGTTTAAACCTAAAATAAATCAGTTGAATCTACTCGGCAACTGCTCCTGCGTTGCCCTTGCTACGGTTCAACTGATTTATTTAGGTTAAACTCAACCGCCCAACCCCTGATGTAAAGTGGCTTTCACCCCTCGGTACCTACCGCCGAGGCCCTTCATAGCAGGTTCTCTGCGCTTGTATTTTTATAACTAAAGAACTTCAGTTTTAGTCATTGCGGGTTGTGACACAACATGCCAATACCGGTATTTATAGGGTGTCGCCATTTTGCGACTGGCGGAACTAATAATGATTTCAAGATGTTACGGTTCTCTGCCCGAGGGACAGTCTCTCTGCGGAGACAGTTGCCCTGCTTAATCATTGGGCCAGGCGCGCTGGATTTTTTGTAAGTAACTGAAAAAACAGGGGATTGTTTGATTGGCACGTTGCTTGCACGTTTACCCAGTGTCACTGAGGGAGTTGCTGCTATGTCACGAACATACTAGGTTACGGACATAACTAGCCCCATAAAATGTGTGGGCAAGGGCAATTTTAACACGACAAACTTACATACAATAACCCTAACTCAAGAAGAGAGGACTACTTTATGAATATGAACAAGAAACTATTTGCCGCACTCGCTATTATGGCTTCCAGCGTTGTTTATGCTGATAGCACCTTCAAAAAAGTCGATGCCGACCAAAGTGGCATGATCAGCAAAGAAGAAGCTGCTGTGTTGAAGCCACTGGCTGCAAAATGGGACAGCTACGACAGCAACGCAGACGGTATGCTGGATGAGGCAGAGTTTGCCAAATTTGAGGCAGCTCCAGAAGAGGCCAAATAAGACGAGCCTTATCTTATAGAAGAAGCAGGACCTCTAATTTCTCCAAGCAACAATAACAGAGGCCCTTGTGCGGTGCATGAGGGGGCTTGCTGGAGCTGGTCGCGATACTGTCGCGGCCAGTCGTCCACAAAAGGCACGCCATGCAAATCTGCACTTCCAGCGCTAAGAATCCCACGGATGGGGTTTTTAGCGTTATCTTTTCATTTGGTTATCGCTTTCTTCTTAATAATTTCTTTCTCGCGCGAACCCAGCACGTGTTGAAGCCATTCCAGGGATAGCCTTAGCCTGGCATCGGGCGAAATATCACAGTCACTTTGACGCGTTTTTCACTTCGGTCTATGATGGTTTGAAGAGCGCACAGCGTGACAATATTCCCTCGCAATTCCACTGCGTGATGCGTGATCTCGATGCACAAAAGCGGTATCCTGCACCTGCTGCAGCTCTCGTCAATCTACCACGATTTAGGCACGGGGAGTCCGTCGAGAACAAGAGTCGTCGTCGCCAGAGGAAACCATTTTGAGCCAGATTTTTCGATAAAATGACGCGTAGGGAATATTTAACGGGTTTTCTAGGTGATTCTGATTCTGGAGGAATTGAGCGGTGCGTTTAGCTTTACCAACCTCGATTTTTCAATTGGCGTTGATCGGCTCGTTGCTCACCGCCCTGCCACTCTCGGCCGCGTTGGTGAATACCTTTGTGCAGATCGACAATCTGTCGGCGCAGATGCAACTGGCGGTGCGAAACTCCACCCAGGCAGTTGATGCCAGCCGTAGTATCATGGCCCAGGCGTTGAATATGGAACGCAGCGCGGGTCAGTACCTCGTCTTGCGCGATCCCGCGTTATTGCAGCGCTATGAAGTTCAGCACGACCACTTCGCCAATGCTATTTCCAGGCTGGAAGATTTACCGCTGGGCGAGGATCTGGCCAATCGGCTGAAGCAATTGCGCCAGCGTGAACAGGTTCTGTATCTCGCGCTTCTCAAGGTGGCCGACGCGCCCAAGTTGTCAGCGCAAGACCTGCCACAAGAACTAGCGGAACAACATAACTTGGTCCAGCTTGTACGTCCGATTCCCTTCGAGATCACGCAGATGATCACCCAGCAAAGCAATGTCATGACCCGGCAGGTGAAAGAGGTGCAAAACCTGCTGCTGCAGGCGCTAGGTTTGATTCCGCTGGCGTTGATCTTGGCTGTTGTTTACAGTATAGTAATTAGTCACCCATTGCGGCATTTGGGAGCCGCCATCCGTCGCTTAGGCACTGGTGAATTTTCGACACCTGTGAACGTGAGTGGTCCGCAGGATATCCACGAACTCAGCGAACACCTCGACTGGCTGCGCAGGCAACTGTTGGAACTGGACGAGCAGAAACAGATTTTTTTGCACCACGTATCACACGAACTGAAAACACCGCTGACAGCCATTCGCGAGGGTGCGGAGTTGTTGCGCGATGAGGTGGTTGGTGAGCTGAATCACGAGCAGGCGGAAGTGGCAAGCATCCTGCGGGAGAGCAGTCTTCTGTTGCAGGCGCAGGTCGAGGCGCTGCTGAATTTTAACGCCGCTTTAGCGCAGGAAAAGCCACTGCGGCAGGAAACCATCGCCCTGAATACCCTGTTACCGGAGATTATCGACAAGCATCGTCTTGCCATGCGGGCTAGAGAGATTACCGTGCAGACCGAGCTGCAAGCGGTTAACCTGTGCGGTGAACGAGAGCAAATCCGCACCCTGGTGGACAACTTATTGTCTAACGCCATCAAATACTCACCAGCAGGTAGTCGCGTTCAGCTGAAGCTTTGGGAAGAGGACAATGAGGCCTTTATTGATGTCGTAGACATGGGGCCAGGCATCAGCACGGAGGAACGGGGCCGGGTTTTCGAGCCTTTCTACCAGGGCGAGGGCGGGCAGCTTGCACGAGGCCATGTCAAGGGCACAGGGCTGGGGCTGGCCATAGCCCAACGTTATGCCCACCTGCACCGTGGTGGCATAGAGGTGCGGGACTGTCAGGTGGGGGCGCATTTACGTGTTACCCTGCCATTGGCTACCGCAGGATAACGGGATGCATAATAGGAGCAGGAGCTTGTATTCGATGATTCGCCAGGGAACGGGGGTAATAGCCGCGCTGATGCTGACGGCCTGTGCTCAATTGCACACAACCAGCCAGCCACCACTGGCGACGGAAGGCCAGAGCGAGGTGTGTGATGTGGCGGAGTTCTATGCCGGGGTTTCACAGTTGTCAGCCGAGGCAGGGCAGAAAATCCTTCAGGTGCGCAGTGATAATAACCCATGCAATCAGTTGCGCCAGGCAGTGCTACTCAGCAAGCCTGGTACGGCTTTCTTCGATAATGCACAGGCGGGCCGGTTACTGAGAGGTTTTCTGCATAATCCCAATTATGCGCGCCACCCGGATAGGGGCTTTGCATCCTTGCTGGCGGATACCGTGGACGAGCGCCAAAAGACACAGGCGGTACTTCAGATACAACACAACCTGAAAGAAAACCTGGCACAGGAGCAGGTTGTTTCGCAGACTCTGGCGCAGAAACTTGAGTGGGAACACAATGCCACAGAATCGTTGCGCAAACAATTGAAGGCGCTGCAATCACAGCTCGATCGGCTAAAATCTATCGAACAGGATATCAACGAAAAGGAGCAGTCGGTTGTCGCTCCAACGACAGACAGGGAAACCGATGAACCAAACCAAGATACTCCTGATTGACGATGACGCCGGCCTGTTAAGGCTGCTGTCGTTGCGCCTCAAGGCCATTGATTTTGTCGTCGAAACGGCTAATAACGGCCGTCAGGCGCTGGGCAAGCTGCCCATCTTCCAGCCGCACGTGATCATTACCGATTTGCGCATGGAGGGCATGAGTGGTCTGGCCCTGTTTGATGAGGTGCATGCCCGTTATCCTTCGTTGCCGGTAATCATTCTCACCGCCCACGGCACCATCCCCGATGCAGTCGATGCCACCCGCAAGGGCGTATTCAGTTATCTGACCAAGCCCTTCGACAGCAAGCAACTGTTGGAGAATATCAACGCGGCCCGGCGGCATGGCCACCCGCAGACGGACAACGACACCGTCAGCGCTGACCAAACCTGGCGGCGCAGTATTGTGACGGCCAGTCCGATGATGGATGAGCTCCTCAAACAGGCCTGGCGGGTGGCACAGTCGGATGTGAGTATTCTGATCCAGAGCGAGAGCGGCACTGGCAAGGAGTTGCTGGCGCGGGCCATCCACGCAGCCAGCCCGCGTGCTGAGGAACCCTTCGTGGCGATCAACTGCGCCGCCATCCCTGAGACCTTATTGGTGTCAGAACTTTTCGGCCATCGCAAGGGGGCGTTCACCGGTGCTGACCGCAACCACACCGGTTTATTCGAGACCGCCAACGGTGGCTCTTTGTTTCTGGACGAGATCGGCGACATGCCGCTGGAATTTCAGGCCAAGCTATTGCGCGTGCTGCAGGAGGGGGAAGTACGGCCACTGGGAATGTCGCAACCGGTGTCAGTGGATGTCAGGATTATTTCCGCTACCCACACCGACCTCGAGGCCGCCATCGAGACGCGGGCGTTCCGCAGTGACCTATATTACCGCCTTAATGTGGTCATGCTCGAACTCCCGGCGCTGGCCGGTCGTTGCGAAGACATACCGTTGCTCGCCAACCACTTTCTGTCCCAGCTGTTGCAACGTGCCCATAACTGCGTCGCCCGGTCCTTCTCCCGCGACGCGATGGAACTGCTTATGGCTGCGCCCTGGCCGGGCAATATCCGCCAGTTGCTCAACGTGGTGGAACAGGTCGCGGTACTGACAACTTCCCCGGTCATTTCGGTTAGCCTGGTGCACAAGGCCCTGCGCGGCAAGACCCAGGAGGTAGTGCCGCTGGGTGAAGCGCAAAGCCAGTTCGAACGTGACTATCTCGTGCAGATAATGCAGATGACCCACGGCAATGTCTGCCAGGCTGCCCGTCTGGCGCAGCGCAATCGCACCGACTTTTACAAACTGCTGCACCGCCATCAGCTCGAACCGGGCTTGTTTCGCCATAACTAAAGGTCGTTATACCAGTCTTCTAGGGAATCTCTGATTAAGTCTGAGCACTCAAGATATCGCCGTGTGAGCCGCTATTATACTCATCACGGGTCGGTGTATATGTATAACAACCAAACCTTTTCAATGCAGCAAGATAGGATCGTAAACAGGTGAGTTCAGTGAATCAACTGCTCCGCAGGGTACTTTTCTTTTTCGTGGGAACCGTTTCCGCCGCTGTTGTGGCACAACCTATCCACGTCATCCCAATGACAGAAAAAAGTGCTGAAACCTTCTATATCCAGGGTATCATTCAAGGCCTCGGTAACGTCGAGTTTCTGGTCGACACGGGCTCCAGCTATGTCACCATCAACGAACACGCCCTGGCGACACTCAAACAACAGGGCGAGGTCAGCTACGTCAAAGACTTGATGGGCATCCTCGCCGACGGACGGCGTAAACGGGTTCCCGTGTACCGCATAGGCACTATCCAGCTTGGTGACAAGTGCGAACTCCATGATGTGGAAGCCGCTGTTTTTCCTGGCCGCACGCGGCACATCCTGGGACTCAGCGGCCTGAGAAAAGCTGGCACCTTCACTTTCTCCTTTGAACCGCCGCAACTGATGCTGGCTGAATGCGCGCTGGCGTCGGGCCCTTGAGGTATCACACATCAGTTGAAGCTGCATCAAATCAACTGATTAGCGACCCTACCAATTGCGATACTTCCGTCAAGCCATGCCGGGTTAAATATTCTCCGATGCCAGAATTTATTTTCAAACAGACCAGCGGATCATAAAATAATGCGGTGCCGATGCCAACGGCGCTCGCACCGGCAATAATAAACTGCAGCGCATCTTCAGCAGTTAAAATACCACCTTGACCGATAATAGGGATATTGTGTTCACGGCAAACCTGGTAAACCTGATGCACTTTCAATAAAGCAATCGGTTTAATAGCTGGCCCGGACAGACCGCCTTGTGTGTTACCCAAAATAGCAGTGCGCTGCTCTATATCGATTGCCATACCCATCAATGTATTGATAACTGCAAATGCATCCGTTCCCGCATCGATACATCGTTGTGCATTATCGGCAATATTTGTTTGATTAGGTGATAACTTTGTAATAAGAGGTTTGTCCGTGACGGCACGGCACGCTTCCACCACACGAGCGGACATAACCGGATCATTACCAAACACGACACCGCCTTCCTTAATATTTGGGCAAGAAATATTTATTTCGATCGCATCAATGGGCGAGTCATTAAACAATTCGGTGACTTTTTGGTATTCATCTATTGTCGAACCGGAAACATTTGCAATAAACCGTGTTTCGCCAAAATCCAAGGTGGTTAAGATTTTATCTACTACGTGTTGAGCTCCAGGATTTTGCAAGCCAATCGAGTTGAGCATACCCATTGGTGTTTCATAAACGCGATGTGGCGCATTTCCAGCACGTTTCCTTAATGTGGTGCCTTTTAAACAAATTGCACCCACCTCGCGGTTGGAAAAACCTTCAACCCGCGTATATTCTTCCCCAAAACCAACACAGCCAGACAACAGCACCAGTGGCGTATTAAACTGCATACCACAGAACTCTGTTTTAAGCCCTGTTTTAAGCGTTGTTTTTAGATCTATTTTTGGTTCAATAGTTAAATTTTGCTTGTCAATCATAATTAACCTATCGTAACATTTTGCAGGGGTTTTCGCAGGAAAGTGTTTATTTTGCGAGAGGACAGGAGTCCGAAGCGATAGAGACTGTTTTAGGCCGGGATATTTACCGCAAAAGGTGCAAAGGATGCGAAGAAAGATTTTTAGTATTTAAAGCTTTAGTGCTCTTTGTGGTAAAGCAACAATCCGGCAACAATAATCCGCAACAAGGCACTTAATTTATGTTTCATATTGTACTATACGAACCCGAAATTCCGCCCAACACAGGCAACATTATACGTTTGTGTGCTAATAGCGGTGCCAGTCTACATATAATCCAACCCGCCGCATTTTCTCTGGATGATAAAAAACTTAGACGGGCTGGTCTGGATTATCGAGAATTTGCCGACATCAAAGAATATAAGAATTTTGCAGTATTTCAAAATAGCGTCAAAACTAATCGAGTATTCGCCTTATCAACAAAAGGTAAAAAATATTATTCTGAAACACAATTCGAAAAAGAAGACGCTTTCTTGTTTGGACCGGAAACTCGCGGCTTACCAAATGAAATTCTGCAAAGCTTCCCTAAAAACCAAGTGCTGCGAATTCCTATGCTGGCAAACAGTCGCAGCCTGAACCTCTCCAACACAGCTGCACTGGTTTTATATGAAGCTTGGCGACAACTGGGCTTTAGTGGCGCTGTCTAATCTGGATTTCACCGCAAATCCGTTACTCCGCTTTTTGTTCCCGCTCAAGCAAAGCACCCACGGCCTGCTTGGGGGGGCAGTTTTCATAAAGAACACGAAACACTTGTTCAACAATCGGCATTTCTACAGCAAAACTCTGGGCAAGTTCAAATATTTCGCGCGTCGTTTGTACGCCTTCAACAACCTGGTCGATACCGTCAAGGCTTTCTTCGAGTGTTTTACCTTGGCCCAACGCCAATCCCAGGCGCCGGTTTCTTGATTGATCATCTGTACAAGTTAATATCAAGTCACCTATACCCGCAAGACCCATAAAGGTTTCACGTTGTCCACCTAAAACACTACCCAGCGGAATCATTTCGTTTAGTCCTCGTGTTACTAACGCCGCACGCGTATTTGCACCAAAACCAAGGCCGTCGGCAATACCCGTCGCAATAGCTAATACATTTTTTATTGCACCACCCAACTCGACGCCGATAACATCATTGCTTGTATACGCGCGCAAGGATTTATTATGCAAACATTTTGCGATAAACGTTGCGTATTCTTCGGAAGGTGAGGCTACAGTCAATGCGGTTGGCAAACCTTGGGCCACTTCTAACGCAAAGGTTGGGCCGGAAATAACAGCAATAGGCTGAATTTCGGGGAAAATATCCTGCACAACTTCGTGTAACAGTTTATTGCTCCCTTGTTCCAAACCTTTTGTCGCCCATAAAATTCGACTGCCAGGAGAAATCATATCCTTTACTGACTCGAGTATAGAACGGAACCCACTACTGGGGACGACGACAAGAATTTCACACTCTTCCTTTATCAGCTGGGCCAAATTATTACTCACTAACAATGAGTTTGGCAAAGAAATACCTGGCAAATACCTTGTATTTTCCCGGGTGGATTCCAGTGAAAGTGCAAGTTCTTTTTCGCGCGCCCATAATGATACCTGGTGACCATTATTTGCTAAAATAATAGAGAGCGCTGTACCCCAGGAGCCTGCCCCCAGCACAACAAATTTAGATTGAGATTTAGAGTTATCCGTCACTGTTACCCGCCATACACATGTGTAAAATATAAGCTAAGCAGCAATTCCAGGCACTAATGCTAGTGAACGGGATCAACTGGGATTTCATTTATATTCTTATCTTGTGTCTGTTGCATACGCTCCATATGTTGGGAATAAAGCGCATCAAAATTAATCGGCGATAAAAGTAATTGCGGAAAGCCGCCTTTGATGACCAAATCAGAAACCACTTCTCTTGCATAAGGAAAAAGTATATTTGGGCAATAGCTACCTAGAGCATGTGAAAGCTCTTGATCACTTAAACCTTTAACGGAAAAAATGCCTGCTTGTTGCACTTCGACCAAATAAGCCGTTTTCTCGTCAATTTTGGCTGATATAGTCACCGTTAAAACAACTTCATGTAAATTTTGTCCTAAACCCTTTCCTGCCGTATTTATTTCGAGATTAACAGTCGGTTCCCACTTCTCAGAAAATACATCCGGACTATTGGGTGTTTCGAATGACAAATCTTTAACATAGATTTTTTGAATCATGAATTCCTGGTTTTGCTCTTCCGCTGCAGCACCGTTTGACTTGCTTTTTTGCTCGTCCGTCATTTTTTTACTATGCTCCCATTACTAATCCACATGGAGTTTAACCACGGAGGACACGGATAAAAGATAACTACGTCTTAAAACCTAAAATATTTTCTCCCCGCCCGCCCTGGTTTAATTAATTTAAAGCCATTATTGGAGAAACTATATACAGTTAGTTGGGCTCTATATGTTTTGATTTATCCAGGCGGTCAAATTATTTTTATCCATAGCACCTGCTATCCGTGTGACTTCAGCGCCACGCTTAAAAATCGCAATTGTTGGAATGCTGCGTATACCATTTTGGCTTGCCAGACTCTGTTCTGATTCTGTATCGACCTTAGCGAACCTCACCCAAGGGTGTAACTGTTTGCAGACCTGTTCGAATACAGGCGACATTGATTTACACGGGCCACACCAGGGTGCCCAAAAATCAATGACCACCGGAAGATCGTTACGATTTACAAATTTTTGAAAGAGCGGGCTGGTTAAAACAACAGGTGACGTGGTAAATATGGGTGATTGGCATGCGCCACACTTACCTTCAGCGTCAATTTTTTCTTTCGGTACACGATTGACCTGATTGCAGCTTTCGCACACCAAATGAATAAATTCAGACATTGGTTTGCTTTATTTTACTGACGATATTCTCCAGCAAAAAAAAAGAGGCTTGTGAAAGTGATTTTGGTTTCATAGATAACTCTTCCCAAACTCTTCTCATGAACTAGAAGCCCCTTGACTCAATCCCAATAACGAATCGAGTCCACCGTGCGAATCCAATTCAGCCATATCATCAAAACCACCAACATGTACTCCATCAATAAAAATTTGGGGTACACTGGTTCGACTGCTACGCGAGATCATTTCATCGCGTAAATGACTTTTGTTGTCAATTAAAAATTCGGTATAGCCAACGCCTTTTTTATCCAGAAATTGTCGCGCGAACACGCAATATGGACATCTCGCGGTACAATACATTTCAACCTTGTTCCCTTTGTTAAACTCGTTTTCCTTGTTAATACCCGCCATCTCACCCCCGCTCCTTCGGATAAACTATACTAATTGAGCCTACAAAACAGAAGGCCTCAGGTCCCTAGTACACCGTCAAAATAGCCTTGACGGTGTACTAGCATAGCAAAGACTTTTTGCACTTTACTAAAAAAAATACTAAGCCAACTTTAATTACTCACTTTTTGATAACGGTAAATTAGCGTTTTTCCACGCCAACACACCGCCCACTAATTTGTAAATTACAGTAAACCCTTGCTTACGCAGCACCGCACATGCGGAAGCTGACTGTTTTCCAGTACGACAATTCACTATAATTGGCTTCGATTTAAGTTTTTCTATTTCCTTAATCCGGCTTTCAAGCAAACCTGCCGGAATATGCTTTGCATTAAGGACATGGCCTTCTTTAAATTCGTCTTCGGTACGTACGTCCAGAACCATGGCATCTTCATGGTTAATCAATTGAATCGCCTTTGCGGGATTTATTTCGACTACCCCCTTTATTCCTGCGAATGATTTTATCAGCAATGCCAGGATAACAATAAGGGCAGCGAATAACATCCACTGGTTTATAATAAATTCATTTAGCTGTTCTAACATCCGTTCTCTTTTTCAGCCTACATTATGAAAGGTATTTAAGTTTAACGTTAACATTTATTAATGTTAAAAAAAATCACGCGAGTCGGCAACTATACTTATCGTTACCGTGTTTTGGGAATGGTTGACAATCTTGTTAGTCGGATTTCTGACGCTCTATTCATTCCCGGCAGGGACAATATATAAATATTGCTAAATCTGCAACCCGATGCCAGGCGACATAACACAGCCCAGTGGGTATAAGCATCTCTCTACGCGAAGAGCAACAGTCTTATATAGGACTTGTAGCCTTTAGTGTATAAAAGCCTTTAGCG
>CAZZJI010000019.1:18700-37767 GCA_964654485.1 uncultured Gammaproteobacteria bacterium
AGAGCAACAGTCTTATATAGGACTTGTAGCCTTTAGTGTATAAAAGCCTTTAGCGTGTAAAAGCCCTTAGCGCGTAAAAGCCCTTAGCTGCAAAATACCTCCCTCATCATACTAATCAGGCGCAGCGTACGTGCATCACCTACCCTATAATAAACCCGGTTTGCGTCTTTACGTGATGACAATATCCCCTTATCCCGCAAAATTGCCAAATGTTGGGATATGTTACTTTGGGAGGTTCCAACTAATTCAACAATATCCTGGACACTAATTTCACGCGCCTCTAATGTACACAGTATCTTCAATCGTAGGGGGTGTGACATTGCCTTGAGTGATCGAGACGCTCTTTCGATATCGTCGTCATGGGTAATTAATACGGTCTCTTCGCTAGTCATTATCGGTACCTGCACTCCATTTTTTTAGAACACAAAAGCTTAATGCGCTCTTAATATACTTTTAATACACTAAAGCAAGCAGCCCCAAGAAAATCCCAAACAGGGCAGGACCAATCGCCCCGACAAGCCAACACGCGAACCATTTTTAATGTGCAGACGACAGGGGTGCCCACAGTTTCTATTTCTATCCGTCCGTTGTTCTAGCTTATTTACAAATTGAGTCTATTTCTCTTATTATTTATGCGACTATACAAATTTTCGATTACTATTAAAACAATATACAATAATGTAGCGTGTGAGAACATAAGAATATTACGATTTTGGCCATTTACCGGTCTAAGATGCTGGGGTCCAATATTAAAGAGGGCCTATTCAGCACTTCACTACTATAGTGGTTCTAAGTTAGAATCCTCCCGCTTCTCATCACTTACTTATGGATATTTACTCGGAAACCCGGGGTGAACTGAACAAAAAATGCCTAATAATCATAGACCTATAGCCTTAATCATATTGGACGGATGGGGTTACAGTGAAAATCCTGAATTTAATGCCATCTATAACGCTAAAAAACCCACTTGGGACCGGCTTTGGGACAAATACCCCCATACCCTGATTCATGGCTCAGGTGCGGAAGTTGGCCTGCCTGAGGACCAAATGGGCAACTCAGAAGTGGGCCATGTCAACCTGGGTGCGGGCAGACTAGTCAACCAGGTAGTCACCGAAATTAACGACGCGATAAAATCCAGTGCGTTTTTTTCCAAAAAAGTACTTGTCGACGCTATCGATACCGCGAAAAATACTGGAAAAGCAATTCACATTATGGGATTACTTTCTCAGGGCGGTGTGCATAGCCACGAAAACCATATACACGCCATCATTGAAATGGCTGCCAATAGAGGTGCTGAAGATATTTATTTACACGCATTTCTTGATGGTCGCGACACAACACCTAAAAGCGCAATTGCGCCCATACAAAAAATGGAAGCAACATTTGAGCGCCTCGGAAAAGGGCAATTTGCCTCTATAATCGGGCGTTATTTTGCCATGGACCGAGACAACCGTTGGACACGTACACACGCATGTTATGACCTGATTACCTCTGGTAAATGCGAATTCACGGCGCCTAGCGCCGAAATAGCGGTAAGTGATGCTTATGCACGCGGTGAATCTGACGAGTTTATCAAGCCAACGGCGATCGTCCAGGATGGCGGGCAGCAAATCACTGTCAATGATGGCGATACAGTCATATTTATGAATTACCGATCTGACCGAGCACGGCAAATTACCCGTGCTTTTCTCGAAGAAAAATTCCACGGTTTTCACCGCGACTCGTACCCTAAACTAGGCTCGTTTGTAAGCCTTACCGAATACAGCGCCGATTTTGATATCCCTGTCGCGTTTCCGCCAGTGAAATTAAGTAATGTGTTTGGTGAATTCATATCAAAACTGGGATTAAAACAATTACGTATCGCAGAAACCGAAAAGTACGCGCATGTCACTTTTTTCTTTAATGGCGGTCAGGAAGCCCCCTTTGAGGGAGAGGACCGTATTCTGATTCCGTCCCCCGATGTGCCAACTTATGATCAAAAACCGCAAATGAGTGCGGCAAAAGTAACCAAACATCTGGTTAAAGCCATCGAAAGTGAAAAATATGACGTTATTATTTGTAACTATGCCAACCCGGACATGTTGGGCCACACTGGCAACTACGAGGCAACCATCGAGGCCATCGAAACGATTGATGGTTGTTTGGGCGAAGTGATTGATGCGCTGCACAAAGTAGGGGGTGAAGCGTTGATTTCAGCAGATCACGGCAACGCCGAACAAATGCAAGGCCAGGGAACAGGGCAGGCCCATACAGCCCATACTTTTAACCCGGTACCGTTTATTTATGTCGGCAGGCCAGCGAAGGCAGCCGCGGGTGGCACACTTTCAGACATTACACCGACCATGCTTTATTTAATGGGTTTGGACAAACCGGAAGAAATGAATGGACAGCACTTGGTAGAGTTGCTTTAGTTGCAAACATACGTAGTTAAACCATTAAAGCTATAAACTTATTGAAAGTTATAAACTATATATATAGTAGGGAGCGGCAAGTCCCTGATCCACTCATTCAACCAGCGAGCATTAACGCATGCGATTTAGTGCAATAAGTCTTTTTATTCCATTCACTTTTCTACTCTTCAATTTATTTTTCAGCATAGAAATCGCCGCCGAAACCAGTACGACTGACAACACAAAAAACAGTCTATCCAAGCGCCAAGAAGCGAAATCAGCAGAACTTGATAAACTCCGCAGTGTTATCAAAAACCTGCAGAAAGAACTTACTTCAGCACGCTCATCACAAGATACACTGCGCGACGAATTACGCACGCATGAAAAAAATATTGGCCGCATTTCAAGTGACTTACTGAGTATCAACAGGCAACTGAAAAATCAAACACAAATACTTAAGCAACAACAAAAGAATATTGTAAAACTGCGCAAACAATTAGTTCAACACAAAGATGTTTTGACGCAACAACTGCGAGCCGCTTACTCTATTGGTCAACAGGATTATTTAAAGTTACTTTTGAACCAACAAAATCCTGCTGCGTTAGGTCGCGCCCTATCTTATTACGACTATTTTATAAAAGTAAGAAGCGAAAATGTTATTAACGTTAAAAGTGAAATAACTGAAATCGAACAGTTACGAATCGCTATTCAAGAACAAACAAAAAAATTAGAGTTTATTCAGCAAACTCGATCAAATGAAATTCAGTCCCTTAAAAATTCAAAAAAACAACGCAAGCTAGTTCTTTCCAAGCTCAATAAAGAAATTCGCTCAAAGAGCCGTAAACTAACGAAGATGCAGGGTGATGAGAAGCGCCTGGAGCGTCTCTTGCATACACTGATGCAGGCTATGCCTGACATTCCAGAGCAAGTCGAAACTTTAATCAGTTTTCGGCGTCAAAAAGGTCAGATGCAATGGCCAGTGAAAGGGCGAATACGCACTAAATATGGCTCTTCTCGCAAAATGGGCAAGTTGAAATGGCAGGGTGTCATTATTAATGCGAAAGAAGGCGAAGAAGTGCGCGCCATTTCGCATGGACAAGTGGCATTTGCGGACTGGTTACAAGGTTACGGTTTGCTCCTTATTATTGATCATGGCGACAATTTTATGAGTTTGTATGGTTTTAATCAAAGTCTATATCGAAACCCGGGTGACTGGATAGAAGCAGGTGAAACAATAGCCACCGTTGGAAATAGCGGCGGCCATAGCAAATCTGGTTTATATTTTGAGATTCGCCATAATGGAAAACCAACGAATCCATCTTTGTGGTGTAGCAGTAAAACCAACAAAAACAGTGCAAGAAGATAATAGATTCGGCATACTTGATGTGGTGTGCGATGTGGTGTGCATTATTTTGCTGAAAAATATGCTATCTAATATTACCCCAGACCAATTAAGTTACAGGCGATTATTATAAAGGGTTATATTAGAGATAGATAACACTGTAGGAACTAACGGGCGTTAATAAATTAGTAAAGCGTACCTATATAAACATAAACGAAAACCTAGGAGGCTGTCCGAGAATAGAAACCGTTGCGAGGGGGAGCCATTTCGGTCGGGTTTTTCGATAAAATAAGGCGTAGTTGGGTATATTCTCTCATAAAGAGAACGCGTTTTATCGAAAAGTCTGGTTGAAATGGCTTTTACGCAGTAGGTTCTCTTATTTCTCGGGCAGCCTCCTGGCCAGCGGAGGCGGGATCCATGCAATCGAATATACGAACTTTTATGATTTTAGGTCTCGGCCTTATTTTGGGCGTATTGCTTGCGGTTGGGCAGGGTGTCTTTGCGCAGAAACCCGCGTCATCATCTTCACCATTACCACTTGAAGAACTCAAAACGTTTACCGATGTTTTTACAAAAATCAAACGTGACTACGTTGTTTCGGTCGATGATCGTACTCTTTTGGAAAATGCTATTCGTGGCATGCTCTCAGGTTTGGATCCACATTCAAGTTACCTTGATTCAGATGCCTACAAGGAACTTCAGGTAGGTACATCTGGAAAATTTGGCGGCTTAGGTATTGAAGTAGGAATGGAAGATGGCTTCGTTAAAGTCATTACACCCATAGATGACACACCCGCAGCCCAGGCAGGCGTTGAGGCAGGCGATTTGATCATTCGTTTGGACGACACGCCGGTAAAAGGTTTGTCACTTGGCGAAGCGGTAAAAATTATGCGCGGTGATCCAGGGACAGACATCGTCCTTACCATCGTCAGAAAAGATGAAAAAGGACCAATAAAGATTACCATTACTCGAGATATTATCCGGGTGAAAAGTGTTAAAAGCCGCATCCTTGAAGATGGTTATGGCTACGTGCGTGTTTCTCAATTTCAATCCAACAGTGGCGAAAACCTTATCGATGCAGTTGAAGAATTGAGAAAAGAAAGTGACGGTAGCTTGAACGGTTTGGTTCTCGATCTTAGAAACAACCCCGGGGGCGTACTTAATGCCGCTGTCGCAATATCGGATGCATTTCTGGAAGACGGCTTGATCGTTTACACAGAAGGGCGCATCGAAGATTCAAGTCTCAAATTCAACGCGACGCCAAGAGATATTCTTGATGGCGCGCCTATTGTTGTACTGGTTAATGGCGGGTCTGCATCTGCATCAGAAATTGTGGCTGGCGCATTACAAGACCATAAACGCGCAGTGATTATGGGTATCCAAACATTCGGCAAGGGTTCAGTACAAACCATTCTGCCACTGCCAAACAATGCCGCTGCGCTTAAGCTAACAACTGCGCGTTATTTCACGCCTTCAGGCCGTTCTATACAAGCGCAAGGTATTGTCCCGGACATTGAGTTGGAAACGGTAAAAATTACAGATGTTGAAAAACCAGCCTTAAATATGTTGAAAGAATCTGACTTAAGTGGCCACCTGGAAAACGGTAACGGTAAGGACAACAAGTCCAAGAAGAAAAATAAAAAAGAGGAAAAAGAGGTTGTTGCGTTGGTTAAAAGTGACTACCAACTATACGAAGCACTTAATATGCTTAAAGGGTTACACATCTTAAGCGGTAACAAAACAAACTGAGAAGGCCAACATGACAAAGGTCCTCGTACCGCTTGCACAAGGTTGCGAAGAACTGGAAGCCGTTACTATTATTGACCTGCTCCGCCGGGCAAAAATAAATGTTGTTTCGGCAAGCCTGGATAACCGACCAATAAAGGCCAGCAGGGGTGTTACGTTAGTCGCTGACACTGGTTTGGACCAGGCTCTGGAACAAGATTATGACATGGTCGTATTGCCAGGGGGTTTGCCGGGCGCCGATCATCTTATTGAGGACAAACGCATAATCGATCTTCTGAAAAAAATGGCAGACAATGAAAAATTCACCGCCGCCATTTGTGCCGCACCCAAAGTCCTGGCAAGTGCGGGTATCCTTTCGGGCAAGCGCGCGACCAGTTACCCCGGTGTACTAGAAAATCTAAACATGACCGATATTCATATCGAAGATTCGCCGGTTGTTAAAGACGGCAATATCATTACTTCACGTGGACCCGGCACCGCAATGGATTTTGCGTTAGAACTGATCGAAACGTTGGCGGGGAAAACAATGCGTGACGAAGTAGAAAAAGGACTGTGTAGGTAGACCGAGCTAGCTTAACTCTTAACTAACTCCTGCTAACTAATCCTGCGTTTCTTCATTTCAGCCAACAAGCGCTCTAACGCCTGTCCTCGATGACTAATTCGATTCTTCTCCGCTGCCTCTAATTGCGCTGACGCGCATTGGTGTGTGGGTACATAAAAAACCGGATCGTAACCAAATCCGTTTTCACCACTGGGTTCATGTAAAATACGGCCTTCCCATGTTCCCTGACAGATAAGTGGTGTTGGATCTTTTTCATGTCTTAAAAAAACCAAAACACACTGAAATCGTGCAGTGCGTTCTTCATCCAGCACACCGTTTAAGTCGCTTAGCAATTTTTGAATGTTGTCTTTGTCAGTTGCGTTGTTACCGGCAAATCGTGCCGAATAAATACCCGGCGCAGCGTTTAAGGCATCAACTTCAATACCCGAATCATCTGCGATCGCAGGTAGACCACTGTGTATACAGGCATTCCTCGCTTTTAATAGGGCGTTTTCAACAAAGGTCAACCCGGTTTCTTCGACATCTGCAACAGCAAAGTCGGATTGCGGGCAGACTTGCAAACCTAATTTATCCAACAAAGCATTAAATTCACGCAACTTTCCTTTGTTGCCAGATGCGAGAACAATTTTGTTACTTTCTTTCATTTTGCAGGTCGAGATGAGGGCCGGGGCCACTTAAGACAGCAACAGCGCCGCACGTTGTTTTTCTATCAGTTCGCCAATACCTTTTTCCGCCAAATCCAGCATGCTATTGAATTCATCTTTACGAAATGCGTGTCCTTCAGCGGTACCCTGCACTTCGATAAACGCATTTGCATCATTCATCACCACATTCATGTCTGTTTCTGCATTTGAATCTTCGGCATAATCCAGGTCCAGCACCGGTGAGCCGTTATAAATACCCACCGAAACTGACGCGACATGCCCATGTAGCGGATTCGACGAAATCATCTTTTGTTGCAACATAAAATTAACTGCATCCACTAACGCGACATACGCACCGGTAATCGAGGCGGTACGGGTACCGCCATCGGCTTGTATAACATCACAATCGACAGTAACCATATGCTCCCCCAGGGCTTCCAACGAAACAGCGGCGCGTAATGCGCGGCCAATCAAACGCTGGATTTCCATAGTACGCCCCCCCTGCTTTCCTCTCGCGGCTTCCCTTCCCATACGCGATCCCGTCGACCTGGGTAACATGCCGTACTCGGCGGTCACCCAACCTTTGCCGGAGCCTTTGAGAAAACGAGGCACTTTGTCTTCCACGGTCGCGGTACAGATGACTTTGGTTTCGCCAAACTCGATTAAAACAGCGCCCTCTGCGTGTTTTGTGTAGTTTCGTGTGATCTGAACCGCCCTTAATTCGTCTAAATTTCGCCCACTGGGTCGCATGATAATTCCTTCGCTTTTTCGCTTTCTTTTATAGGTAAATATTCGGGGATCGGGATTATACACCGATGTAGGCGCGGCAATCTGCTCATTATCAAAGAATTTTGACCGATATGGCTGTTCAGTATGGCGGGTAAAATCGAAATTCGCTACACAAGCCGGTTGTTTTCTGGTATAAATGCGGGCTATTTTGTGTACCTGAACAACAAGTATCGGGGCACTGCGCAACGACGACTACTTGGGTAAACAAGTTAGGTAAACAAGCTAAATTTACAGTTTTTAAATACTTTTGGAGGTATATACCATGTCTCGAGTTTGTCAGGTAACAGGCAAACGGCCACAGTCCGGGAATAATGTTTCTCATGCGAAAAACAGGACCCGTAGACGATTTTTGCCCAATTTACACGAACGCCGCTTTTGGGTGGAAAGCCAGAGTCGCTGGGTAAAACTACGTGTGTCAAGCAAAGGGATACGCATTATTGACAAATTAGGCATTGATCAGGTGCTGGTTGATATTAAAAGTCGTTTGAAAAAAGCATCTTAAATATAAAGGAGTCCTTGCAATATGCGCGAAAAAATCAAACTCGTCTCTAGTGCCGGAACAGGTCATTATTATACTACGACTAAAAACAAGCGTACTAAACCTGAAAAAATTGAAATGAAAAAATTTGACCCGGTGGTACGTAAACACGTGATTTATAAAGAAGCAAAAATTAAATAATCTCGCGTTACATATTGGAACAATTAAGTTGAAATAATCATAAGCGAGTACGTTGGTATTTGCTGATATCCAAACTAATTTTTTCGCTAACACCCGCTTCCTTTGCATATTCCGGCCATTTTTCTACCGCACTCACGACGTCATTAATAATCTCTTCTGGCCGCGGCAGGCTAATAGATTCACCAATGTAAACAAGATCATCCCGGGTGAAATTATCACGTTTTTCATTCGCGCTCATCTGTTGTTGATTGGTCCACTTGCCAGCAGGATTATGTGAATAAACAACATCATAAGCAGGGGAAAGGCGCCACTTGCCATCAGGCTCCATCAAGAAGGCGATATTCTTGGTATGGTCGTCCTGGTTACGTGCGATAATGTTGAACAACATGCGTCGATATTGTTCAGCCGCATCTGCTTTGCTCAAGCGTAATTTGCGCATCACGGCAAATGCTTGCTCATAGCTATAGGCCCCCGCCATATTAAAATCGTAATGCGCTATGCCGCATAAGGACTGCATATGACATTTTTCGCCACTGACTCGGTCAAATCGTCTTGTCATAAAATGCGCGCGGCCGTTTTCCTCCAGTAGGCGGCATTCTGTCATATTTATCTGTGCTGCTGCGGCCATCAGGTAGTATGCATACTCAATGCGGCCATAACCCTTCGGTTCCCCCAGCTCTAAATCTGTCACACCATCGAACTTCAATATCCAGTAGTCGTAACCTTCAGGTACCTGCGCCTGGCCTGATACCACATTACCTTTATTATCCACGGCAATAACTGCTTTGGGCCTGGCGCCCCCTGCCGAAGTACCCACCCGTAAGATATCCAATATCGCATTTGCGTTATCCTTCTCTGATTCACCCAGGCTGACATCAAGTGCTTTACGTTCGCGCATAATCTGTTGTGCCAGACCAACCAGTTCGGGCACTTCGACGGCAACTGGAATATCGTACTTTTCCACCGTCGCAGGTGAAAACTCTAACGCCCCCATTGCGCGTTTGCCTGTATAACAAAGTCGCTCAACGGGACTAAAACTGATGCCATCACGACCACTGCGCGCTAACCAGGTGTCAATAATGCTATTACCAAATTTATCGGGTAAGGCGTCGGCTAGTAGGCCAGGCAACCCCAGGAAGGTGTCGTGGTTTAGGGACCGGAATGAAAATTTACCATCACCCTGACGGGCATCATCCAGACTCATGTGCAGGGGTGACACATCAAGATCTTTTTTCAGAAAGTCCTGATCGTATTCAAAAATGCTATAAGCCTGTTCATCCAGCCATGACACCGCCCCGACAGTGTCACCCCACAATGTCACCAAGGCAGTGTCAACTTTCTTCACCATTGTGGATCACCCTTTGTTTTATGCTTGCGACGCCCGCCCGATGCGCGCGCGCGTACCTTGCCTTGCATCCTGGCCAGCTGCATCGGGCTAATCGAGGTTTCCGGAATAAAGTTGTCGAGGTGATCTAACGCACTTAACTCCCGCAAAACGGCGATAAGCGTTGAGAGTTTTCCACGGCCTGACTCAAGCGACTTAATGGCATTGAGTGACAACATAGTGGCGCCTGCCAGCTCTTTTTGGGTGGTGTTTTTTCGTAAACGAAGCGCTTTGATGCGATGACCAAGTTCTTCCTTTATGCCTTTATCCGACAGGGTATAAAAGTCCATAGCATTATATAACAGCCCTAAATAAGCCTATAGCCACTTAGTACATTAAGAAAATTCTTATGTAAGCACTATTATATTTCATCTGTTACAAGTTTCAAGAAAATATCATATAATAGCCCTTTATAGGGCCTTATTTATATAAAATGCACATAACAGCCCTAATAAAGACTATTATGAGTAGAAAAAGGCTGTGTGTTTCTTGGTCTGGCCCGAAATAGCGGCACAAAAAAAGCGGGGGAACAATAATCCTAAATTGATCTCCCGCCTTGATTGAGTTTCACTACTTATGCTGGTTGTAATTTATAGCAACGCAAACTTTCTGCAAAATCCTGTAGTGATTTGATGCCGGTATCCTCTGCTTGTTTGCACCACTCCTGTAAAGACCTAAGTAATGATTCTTGCGTATCTGCAGACTTTTTCCATATGGCCTGTAAGCGTTGTTTGTAACTATATACAATCTCCAATTGCTCACTACGGCTAAACGCAAGCTTCAGTCTGTTCTTAGCGTCGTCGTCAAGCAACGACTCCTCCCTGATTAAGCCCTTTTTAGCTCGTTTCAGCGTGCGGCGACACGACTCATCAGCACGTTTAAGTTCATCCTTAAACACCGGGAAAATCACATTAGAACAATATCTGGACATAATTTGAAATCGGTTAGTTACAAGTACACTGAGTGTTTCCATATCAACGATGGATTTAATCGGGCCCACCACCGGTATGGGTGCAACTTTATTCACTTTGGCAAGACGAAACACGGTAAGTAATCGAATATACATCCAACCAATATCAAATTCCCACCACCTTGAGGAAAACTTGGCAGAATTAGCATAAGTATGGTGGTTGTTATGCAGTTCTTCTCCGCCAATTAAAATACCGACGGGTACAATATTCGTGGACGCATCAGCGGTCTCATAATTTCGATATCCCCACCAATGACCAATACCGTTGACAACACCGGCCGCCCACACGGGTATCCATAGCATTTGGATCGCCCATATAGTCAAACCAATAGCGCCAAACAGCAGTAGATCGATAACCAGCATTAAATTAAAACCAATATTTCGCCAACGTGAATAAATATGTCGTTCTACCCAGTCATCGGGTGTGCCAACACCATAGGTATCCAATGTTTGCTGAACTTTTGATTCAATTTTATAAAGCTCGGCGCCTTCTAATAAAAGTTTTTTTATGCCTTTGATCTGCGGACTGTGGGGATCTTCTTCGGTTTCGCATTTTGCATGGTGTTTACGGTGTACTGCTACCCACTCCTTGGTCACCATCCCGGTTGTTAACCATAACCAAAATCGAAAAAAATGGCTGACTAGCGGATTTAGATTGACTGCACGATGTGCCTGACAGCGGTGTAAGTATAAGGTCACAGAAATAATGGTAATATGTGTCACTATCAAAGTGTATAAAACATAACCTAAAATAGACGAATCCAGAAAACCTTCAAAAATCATATCAACCTCTAATGAAAACTCATTATGCCTGTGTTTTAATACATATAAGATGAGTTTAAAAATACATTGTTACAATGCTTGCTATTGTTTTGCTCGATCTCGATGATATAGTTTTTATGTATTGCATCTACACACAGCAATGAACCTACTACTGATTTATAAAAGAAAAAAACAGTGTTTACTCACTATTACGACAGAAACGACAGAATACCATATTTGATTAATCCCGAATTAGCAATATTTCACACAGAAATAACAACAAAAACTGTGATTAAGTTGACCAATATAAGTTAATATACTTGACTGTGGATATCAGATTTACTCACCCAGGAGTCCCTAAGTGTCAAAAGTAGTGATAATAACAAGAGTGACAAAACCCATTAAAATAACGTTATTAATTTTAACTTTATTAATATCTACACTCGTCACAGCGCCCCTCTTCGCTGATGGAATTGATTTCAATGTTGGGCAGGACACAGCGCGTTTTACTTACTCTGCCCCAATTGGAGACGCAGATTATGGTCGAAAAGATATTACACTCGGCGTGTTGTATAATAAAGATGATAATACCTTTATCGACGCCGCATTACACATCATCGACGAAGCGGGCAGCAAATTTCCCGGGCTGGAGTTGGGCATTGGCCCTAAAGCCTATTTGGGACAAACAAACACAGAAGAATATCTAACGATCGGCTTTGAAGCCTTAGGTAATTATCGTTTTACCAACATGAATCGTTTTATACTAGGTGGTTATGGTTATTATGCCCCTAGCATTCTTTCATTTATTGACGCAGATGAACTGTGGGAACTACATTTTCGCGCATCCTATGAACTGATACCTTCGGCAAGCGTTTATATCGGCTACCGAAAAATTCGCGCGAAAGTAAACGTAAAAACAGAACGAACGATTGACGACGAATTTTATTTTGGCATAAAAATGGACTTCTAACAAAAAGTCTTTTAGATTCTGTGTCTTAGACATTCGCATTAGGTTTACTGATTTTTTTAGGTTCGTAGTGGCGCTCTTGCACAAACCCACACAAACACCTCTTTTACGCCAGACCGTAATAGCGTATTCGTTAATGCATTTATTGTCTGCCCGGTTGTCATCACATCGTCAACAATTGCAACCCTGTTAAATTTTGCAATGTTGGAAAATCTAAATGCACCCTCAACATTTTTATGTCGTTCGTTCGCAGGCAGCAAGGATTGAATTGATGTCGACCGACATCGGTAACAATGCTTATTATCGATAGGCACACCAAAATGTTTAGCAATCGGTCTTGCTAATTCCAACGCCTGGTTATAACCGCGTTCTCGAAGGCGAGTCCGATGTAATGGTACCGGAACGATGATGTCAGGCAGTACATCGATCTGACCCACAAGAGAATCCGCCATCATCGAGCCAAGTAATAATGCGTAAGCCAATTTATCGTGAAATTTCAAACACTGGATCAAATGGGCGACTGGTTCCAGGTAGTCAAACGTGGCAATACATTTTTTGTAAGGCGGTAAGCACATTAAACATCGGCCACAAATCTGGCCCTGGCTAGAAATAGGCAATGCGCAAATCCGGCATGCACTGGCAGATAAAAAAGGTAGCTCAGCAAAACACGCAGCACAAAGTGGGCGACGTGTTTCACAGCTGGCACCACATAACGCACAGGGTAAAGATAATAAGCCGATATGTACGTTTTTTATCCGTTTGTTAACCATAGTCAGGCTAAAAAGTTGACAGGCTGCTGTTGTCGAGTAAGATTATCAAACTCTCTGGATGTCTGAGGGGCTTGGAGAGCCTTAGTACCCCCAATTTTTAAGGAACAAATCATGGTCACCGATTCCAATTTCGAACAAATCGACATTTTAACGAAGCAGGTCTTAAATGGGACTGACATCAGCCCGGATGAGGGACTTTGGCTACTCAATCTGCACCATGATTACCTCCCGCAGCTAATGGCATCCGCAGATCGAATGCGAAAAACCTTTCGGGGTAATGAAATCGAAGTTTGCGCAATATCCAATGTACGGTCGGGCAATTGCTCGGAAAATTGTTCTTTTTGTGCGCAAAGCGGCCACCATCAGACTAATGCCCCGGTTTACAACTACATTTCTGATGAAGAACTGGCCATCCAGGCCAAGCAGGCGCGCGCCTGGGGTGCCAGTGATTTTGGTGTGGTCTCAAAAGGCTGGGGGGTGCGGTCTGAAAAAGAACACACCAAGTTAAGTGAATACTTTGACACGCTTAAGTCAACGTCCGATATTGGCCGATGCGCCAGCTTGGGCGTTCTAGATAAAACAACCGCTGACTCACTAAAAGAAAATGGCCTGGAAAATTACCACCATAACCTGGAGACAGCACAAAGCTACTTTGATAACGTCTGCACCACGCACAGCTACCAGGAAAATATTGATACGATCAAGCATGCGCGCGACGCCGGTCTGCGCGTGTGTGCGGGTGGTATATTGGGAATGGGCGAAAATAAGGCGCAACGCATAGAATTGGCCGTCACATTGCGCGATTTGGGGGTGGCATCCGTGCCGCTAAATTTCCTTAACGCACAACAAGGCACCCCTTTCGCCGACATAACCCCGATGGCGCCTTACGACATCCTGCAAAGCATCGCTGTGTTTCGCTTTATGTTACCACGCGCTGAAATACGCATCGCCGGTGGCCGTAATTTCCTTGGCGATTTACAATCAATGATCTTTATGGCGGGTGCCTCCGGTGTAATGATAGGCAACTACCTGACCACTAAAGGCCGCGAAGTCGAAGACGATCTTCGCATGTTCAAAACATTGAAACTCGACATACGCAATGGCACACAAAAAAAACGTGCTGCATCTGCCGTCACCACGTAACCCCATTCGTAGGTCAGGGAACCCTAAAAAATCACCGCCGTTAAGATACAAGCCGTGAATATTTTGCAGCAACAATTACATCGCGACCTGGAGCAACGCCAACACGACCACCTCTACCGCACACGTCAGATTACCGAAAGCCCGCAAAGCGCAGAAATTCGTATTGGTGGGAAAAAATACCTGAATTTTAGCAGCAACGACTATCTCGGCTTGGCGAACCACCCGGATATTATCAGGGCATTACATACGGGCGCAGAAAAATACGGTGTCGGTAGCGGTGCTGCACACCTTATCAGTGGTCATAGCGTAGCGCATCACGCGCTGGAAGAAGAGCTCGCCGATTTTACCGGCAGACAACGCGCCCTGGTATTTTCCACTGGTTACATGGCTAACCTTGGCGTACTTTGTACGCTTTTAAAAAAAGGTGACTCGATATTCGAAGACAAACTTAACCATGCCTCAATTATAGATGGCGGCCTTTTATCGGGCGCCACACTGCAACGCTATTTACACACTGACATGAATAGCCTGAATAAAAAAATGTCAAACAGTAACGCAACAACAAAATTAATTGCCACTGATGGCGTATTCAGCATGGACGGTGATATTGCACCCATCAATCAACTCGCCGTGTTGGCCAAACAACATAAAGCCTGGCTAATGGTAGACGATGCCCACGGTATAGGTGTTATCGGTAAGCAGGGCAAGGGCACACTGGCCCTGCTAAGCGCAACCAGCGAGGATGTGCCGATACTCATGGGTACCTTTGGCAAGGCCTTTGGCACATTCGGCGCGTTTATTGCTGGCGCTGAACCCTTGATTGAAACCCTGATTCAGAATGCGCGTACTTATATATACACCACCGCTATACCCCCTGCGATCGCACACGCAACGCGCACTAGCTTAAAACTTATCATTCAAAGCGATGATCGACGCCAACACCTGCAAGCACTTATTAAACAGTTCAAAGAGGGCGCGACCCAACTCGCCCTGAATTTGATGCCATCAGTGAGCGCCATACAGCCTTTGTTGGTCGGAAATGCAGAAAAAGTACTATTAATAAAAAACAGTCTTCAACAACAAGGCATCGTCGTCGGTGCTATTCGCTCACCTACTGTACCTACAGGCACCGAACGACTGCGTATTACTTTATCAGCGGCGCACAAATCACAGCATGTAGAACAATTATTATCCTCGCTGGAAAAAGTATTATGAGCCTTTATATAAACACACAAGGTAATGGCCAGGACATTGTATTCTTGCATGGCTGGGGGTTTCACGGCGACATATGGGAAACAATTTCGGCAAAATTGGCAAACAAGTACCGCGTTACCCGCGTAGACTTACCTGGCCATGGCCGCAGTAAAGAATCAACTTTTACATCAATAGACGACATCAGTTCACAAGTTGCCAATCACGTGCCTGCAAACGCCAACTGGGTTGGTTGGTCATTCGGCGGCCTCGTTGCCCTTAATTATGCAATTAAAAACGCATTACGAATTAACAAGCTGATCTTAGTTAGCAGCACTCCCCAGTTCACACAAAGTGAGGATTGGCCTTGCGCCATCTCAGCACAGTTTTTCAAAAATTTCGCTGATGAACTGGAGACCGATTACCGCAGCATGATCAGAAGTTTTCTCGCATTACAGGCACAAGGCTGTGCCGACGCGAAACAGCAGATACGCCAATTACAGGCGCAAGTATTTAAACACGGCGATCCCTGCAGAGAAACGTTGCGTCAGGGATTGACACTGTTGCAGCGAACCAATTTGCGGTCCAGTCTGCCGACTTTAAAAGTGCCTACATTATTAATATCAGGAGAACGCGACAGACTCGTGCCGCCAGCTGCAATAAAAGCGATGCAGCTGGCGATCCCTGATGTGGAAAACTTTACGTTAAAAAATGCCGGTCATGCACCTTTTTTATCGCACCCCATCGAAGTAGCAGACGTTATATCGGCATTTTTATATGAGTGATAATCAATACAGCCTGAACAAATCACTGATTCGCGCATCATTTGATAGGGCAGCAGAAAGTTATGAAGAAGTGGCTATATTACAACGTGAAATCGGCCAACGATTAATACAGCGCCTGGAATTGATAAATATTAAACCCCAACGCATTATTGATATCGGCGCTGGAATCGGTACGCAAAGTGAAATGCTTGCACAGTATTACAAAGATGCGAAGATCACAGCGATGGATATTTCTATTAACATGTTACAAGTAGGGAAGCAGAAAGCCAGACCGAAACTGCACAAACCAGATAAATTACATTATGTTTGCGGTGATGCAGAGTGCTTGCCGTTCGCAAATGACAGCGTTGATTTGATTTTTTCAAATTTGACAATACAGTGGTGCAATAATCTTGACTTTACCTTTTTTGAGTTACAACGAATTCTGAAACCGGGTGGTTTGCTAATGTTTTCCACACTAGGTCCAGATACCTTGCATGAACTACGCAACAGTTGGAAAACCGTCGACAATTACAATCATGTGAACGTATTTATGGATATGCATGATATCGGAGATGCAATGACACGGTTTTTATTTGCCGATCCTGTTATTGACGTTGAAAGTATTAAAATGACATACAATAGTGTGTTTCGTTTGATGGACGATTTAAAAGCACTGGGCGCGCACAATGTTACGGCTGGCAGGCCTGGCGGACTGACGACAAAAAACCGTATTCAAAAAATGCAATCCGCGTATGAGCAATACCGACAGGACGGTGTTCTTCCAGCAACTTATGAGGTGGTTTACGGGCACGCATGGAAACCTGATCCAAACCAGATACAAGCAAAAAGACCGCGAAGACGGCCCGATTTTACAACCATTTCATTAGATGAAATTCAACGCAGACCAGCGAGTAATTAACTATGAGAAAAGGATATTTTATTACTGGCACAGACACCGACATAGGGAAAACCCGTGTTGCACTTGGCCTGTTGACCCTGCTTGGTGATGCCGGTTATACAACGACGGTTATGAAACCGGTGTCGGCCGGGTGTATAAAAACAAACGAAGGGTTTCGAAATGAAGACGCACTAGAACTAATAAAACATGCAACTATAAAACCCGCGTATGAGAGCGTTAACCCTTATGCCTTTGAAGCTGCCATTGCACCGCATATTGCCGCCAACAATACAAATGTTAAGATAGAGATTAAAACTATCAAAAAACATTTTAATGATATTTCAAAAAAAGCAGACTTCACTGTGGTTGAAGGCGCTGGCGGCTGGAATGTGCCGATCAACGCGACAGAAACTATGGCTGATGTTGCCAAATCACTGAACCTGCCTGTTGTATTGGTTGTCGGAATGAGGCTCGGCTGCTTGAACCATGCTATAACAACAACACAAAGCATGCTAAACAAAAAAGTCGAAATTGCTGGATGGGTAGCAAACTCGCTAACGCTTCATTTCATAGAACAACAAGCAAATATAGACGCGCTCAAGTCCCGCTTGGCGATTCCTTTTCTGGGCACTATACCCTTTATTGAGCCAATGAACCCGCAATCAATCGCACAGCGACTAAACAATGACTTAGTTCTTTAACAACCAACCTGAACTCCGTCAAAAAGACAGCATTTAAGAAAACGCAGTTGATATTCTGAAACAAACTATTTTGGTATACAGATACATTAGACAACAACACTTTCCTCTTAATACTTGATGGCAAAATCAACTTAGTTTAACAGTTACAACTTGTTAGGCGTTATGCTTTGTGAGCGACAACAAGGTTTTAATTTACATAATATTGAAATTTTATCATTCAGCTATTTTCTTGCGTTTGAATTCTAATCATTTCATAATGACGCATTAGTTCTGTCATAAAAACAATAATAATAAAGAACAAACACATGGAATATATTAAAGAAGTAATATAGTGGAGGGGTGTGATGAATAGAAGTATTGGTTTTGGTATTAGAAATATTTTAGCCTTTGTTTTTGTACTTGGGTTGTTTCAGTTCAATTATGCATTTGCAACTGATAATAGCGTAAGTCCTAACATGATGCGCCCTACCCCAAATCCTAACCTGCCCCCTGTCGCAGTGATTACTGCACCTACAACAGGCACGGTGGGTGCCGCACTTTTATTTGACGGGTCTGGTTCATCGGACCCTGATGCTGACACCCTTACGTATGCCTGGGACTTTGGCGATGGTGGCACAAGTACTCTGGCAACGCCAACGTATACTTATACGGTGGCAGACACGTTCACTGTGATGTTGACAGTAACCGATAATGCAGGATTTACCGGCATCGCGGTGGCGATAATCACCATAGCAGATGCTAACAACAACCTGCCGCCGGTCGCAGTGATCACTGCGCCGCCGACAACAGGTACGGTGGGTGTCGCACTTTCATTTAACGGGTCTGGTTCATCGGACCCTGATGTTGGAGATACCCTTACGTATGCCTGGAACTTTGGCGATGGCGGCACAAGTACACTTGCAACGCCAACGTATACCTACCTGGCCGCAGGCTCGTTCACCGTAGCGTTGACGGTAACCGATAGTTCAGGGCTTAGGAACGAGGCAACGACGACAATCACGATTGCAAATGTGGCTAACCTGCCGCCGATCGCAGTGATCACTGCGCCGCCGACAACAGGCACGGTGAGTGTCGCACTTTCATTTAACGGGTCTGGTTCATCGGACCCTGATGTCGGAGACACCCTTACGTATGCCTGGGACTTTGGCGATGGCGGCACAAGTACTCTGGCAACGCCAACGTATACCTATCTGGCCGCAGGCACGTTCACCGTAGCGTTGACGGTAACCGATAGTTCAGGGCTTAAGAACGAGGCAACGACGACAATCACCATTGCAGATGCTAACAACAACCTGCCGCCGGTCGCGGTGATCACTGCGCCGCCGACAACAGGCACGGTGAGTGTCGCACTTTCATTTAACG
>CAZZJI010000019.1:37867-55800 GCA_964654485.1 uncultured Gammaproteobacteria bacterium
ATGTCGGAGACACCCTTACGTATGCCTGGGACTTTGGCGATGGCGGCACAAGTACATTTGCAACGCCAACGTATACCTATCTGGCCGCAGGCACGTTCACCGTGACGTTGACGGTAACCGATAGCGCAGGGCTTACCGGTGAGGCAACGACGACAATCACCATTGCAGATGCGAATAACAACCTGCCGCCTGTCGCTTCGATTACTGTGCCTGGAGCAGGCACGCCTCCAACGAGTAATGTCGGTATCGAAGTTACATTTGACGGCAGCGGATCAACTGATATCGATGGCACGATTTTTTCCTATGTCTGGGATTTTGGTGACGGTACAATCAGGCCGCCTGTCCTGATCGACGGCCCTATCATTACGCACACTTTTACTACCGCTGGAATTTATACAGTAAGCCTTGTGATTGTTGATGACTTGGGCGCGTCAGATCGCACTACTGTATCCATTACTATTGTAGATGCCGCTAACCAACCTCCTGTCGCGGTGATCACTGCACCGCCGACAGCAGGTACGGTGGGTGCCGCACTTTCATTTGATGGGTCTGGCTCATCGGATCCTGATGCTGCAGTCGGTGACATCCTTGGGTATGCCTGGGACTTTGGCGATGGCGGTACAAGTACGCTGGCAACGCCAACGTATACCTATATGGTGGCAGGCGAGTTCACCGTAACGTTGACGGTAACCGATAGCGCAGGGGACATGAACGCGGTGACGACGACGATCACCATTAGTGCCGCACAGGGAAATCTACCGCCAGTCGCGGTGATCACTGCACCGCCGACAACAGGCATTGTGGGTGTTGCGCTTTCATTTAACGGGTCTGGCTCTACTGATCCTAATATTGCGTTTGGTGACGCACTCACGTATGCCTGGGGCTTTGGCGATGGCGGCACAAGTACGCTGGCAACGCCTAATTATACTTATACGGCAGCGGGCACGTTCACCGTGACGTTGACTGTAACCGATAGCGCAGGGCTGACGAACGAGGTGACGACGATAATCACCATTAGTGTAGCAACACCGGGAGCGCCTGTTGCGGTAATCACTGCACCGCCAACAACGGGCGCGGTGGGTATCACACTTTCATTTGACGGGTCTGGTTCTACTGATCCTGATGCGGCAGTCGGTGACATCCTTGGGTATGCCTGGGACTTTGGCGATGGTGGCACAAGTGCTTTGGCAACGCCAACGTATACCTATATGGCGGTAGGCACGTTCACTGTGATGTTGACAGTAACCGATAGTGCAGGGCTTACCAGCATGACCACGACGATAATCACCATTGGAGACACTAACCTGCCGCCAGTCGCGGTGATTACAGCACCGCCCACAAGAGGTATGGTGGGTACCGCGCTTTCATTTAACGGGTCTAACTCTTCTGATCCCGATGCGGCAGTTGGTGACGTCCTTGGGTATGCCTGGGACTTTGGTGATGGCGGCACAAGTACGCTGGCAACGCCAACGTATACTTATACGACAGCAGGTACGTTCACCGTGATGTTGACAGTAACCGATAGTGCGGGGCTTACCAGCATGAGCATGACGATAATCGCCATAGCAAATGCTAACAGCAACCTGCCGCCGGTCGCGGTGATCACTGCACCGCCGACAACGGGCGTGGTGGGTACCGCGCTTTCATTTAATGGGTCTAACTCTTCTGATCCCAATATTGTGTTCGGTGACGCACTTACCTATGCCTGGGACTTTGGTGACGGTGGTACAAGTACTCTGGCAACGCCAACGTATACCTATATGGCGGCAGGCACGTTCACCGTGATGTTGACAGTAACCGATAGCGCGGGGCTTACCAGCGTGGCCACTACGACGATAATCACCATTAGTGTAGCAACACCGGGAGCGCCTGTTGCGGTAATCACTGCACCGCTGACAACGGGCGTGGTGGGTATCGCACTTTCATTTAACGGGTCTAACTCTTCTGATCCCGATGCGGAAGTTGGTGACATCCTTGGGTATGCCTGGGACTTTGGTGATGGCGGTACAGATACGGTTGCAACGCCAACGTATACTTATACGACAGCAGGTACATTCACTGTGATGTTGATGGTAACCGACAGTACAGGGCTTACCAGCATGAGCACGACGATAATCACCATTGCAGATGCTGCTAACCTGCCGCCTGTTGCGATGATCTCCGGACCGACAACGGGTACAGCGGGAACCATGATTACTTTTAGCGGCGCAGGTTCCAATGATCCTGAGCAAGGAGTTCTTACCTATGCATGGAATTTAGGAGAAGGCACTACGGGTACTCTCGTTGATATCACTAACTCTTTTGCAGTTGGAACATATATTATAATATTGACTGTGATTGATGATGCGGGCATAACCGACACTGCAACCGCGAATATCGTGATTACTGCTGGTGGTGGTGGTGCACAGCCACCGGAAGCAGATGCGGGCGGGCCATATAACGGCACGGAGGCTACGCCGGTTACGTTTGATGGCTCCGCGTCTAAGGACCCCGACGCTGTTGCAGGTGATATTTTGATCTACGATTGGGATTTTGGTGATGCCATTGTTGCAATAGACGCAGGTCCAACACCCTCTCATACATACAGTGCAGCAGGTACATTTACCGTCACGTTAACAGTCACTGATGCTGATGGTATGTCCGGGTCAAGTACCACAGCCGCGACGATTGCAGTTACGACGGCGCTTCCACCACGCGCAGTGGGGGCAGGAGAGGAGCTGTATGTCAATTATTGTGAAAGTTGTCATGGTGTAGGGGGTGTGAGTGGTTTAGCAAGTCGGGTCATAGATGAAGATGTGCAAGACATCGAAGAAGCTATTGAAGAAGAACCCACAATGAATGCTCTTGCTACCCTCCTGACCGAGGACGAAATTATGCTGATCGCCCACTTTCTTAATGAGGGGAAACCAATGCAAATCAGTGTTATCTCTCCACGGGAAACTTTGTATATCACTTTTTGCGCTTCTTGCCATGGCGCACG
The DNA here is from genome assembly GCA_964654485.1 of uncultured Gammaproteobacteria bacterium. Taxonomy (GTDB): domain Bacteria; phylum Pseudomonadota; class Gammaproteobacteria; order SG8-11; family SG8-11; genus JAADIM01. The sequence continues at coordinate 40,848 of CAZZJI010000019.1, forward strand.
TGGAACGGGGGGATCTGCTGTAGCTGTTCTGAACACCACCGTTGGTGCTGTGAAAGACGCAGTCACCAGAGTGGATACAATGGCGGTCCAAGTAAGCTTGTTAAGTGATAGTTATATTACTGAGATAGTGACTTATCTGGACGAACCAGAGCCAAGCAATCCAGGCACGGGTACTAATAGACCCACTACTGGTAACGATGCTGTTGGCGACGACAGTGGTGGTGGTGGTTCATTGTTGTGGCTGTTTGGGTTGATGGCGGGTGTTTGGGCTTGGGGGGTTACGGGTCGGAGATATCGACGGATGTAATTGAAAATAACCAGGCAGTAAAGATTGAGAGGGGGCTTCTGCCCCCTCTTTTTGTCTTGGCTTTCGCCCCTCAAGGGGGAGCCCCTTAATTTATTTAGGATTAAGCGGCGAGTACATTTTTTAATTTTTTAATCGCACTGTTTTCTATTTGCCGGATGCGTTCGGCAGAGACATCGTAAACTTTTGCCAGCTCATGCAGGGTTGATTTTTTATCGGATAACCAACGCTTTTCCAGGATATCCCGACTGCGATTGTCCAGATTATTTAACGCTGCGTGTAAATGCTCGGAACCCTGCGTGTCCCAATCCTGTTTTTCTATTTCAGCGGCGGGGTCTGGGGCGCTATTTTTTAAATAGGCCGCCGGTGCCACGAAATTATCTTCATCATCCATATCATTAGGCAAATCAAATGAGGTGTCTTGCCCACTTAAACGGGATTCCATTTCCAAGACAGTGGCGACGGGTACGTCTAGATCTTTGGCGACCGCTTTTACTTCCGCATCACTAAACCAGCCTAATCGTTTTTTAGAACTGCGTAAGTTAAAAAATAATTTACGTTGCGCCTTGGTGGTAGCAACCTTTACTATGCGCCAGTTTTTCAAAATGAATTCGTGTATTTCCGCTCGAATCCAATGCACGGCAAATGAAACCAGGCGAACATTTCTGTCAGGATTAAATCGTTTTACAGCTTTCATCAAGCCGATGTTACCTTCCTGGACCAGGTCCAATAAAGGCAAACCATAGCCGCTATAACCACGTGCAATGTGCACGACAAATCGCAAATGAGACATCACAAGTGTTTGCGCTGCCTGCAAATCACCTTCTTTTTCTAAACGAATAGCCAACGCTAGCTCTTCTTCCGCTGTCAACATAGTGATTTGACGAACCGCGCTTAAGTAACTATCTAAATTACCCGCTACGGCTGGAACGGTAACTGGCAAATTTCTGCTCATTTATGAATCCTCTTATGGTCCTTTTATTAAATTCGTTAACTATAATTAATAACGTCCATTCGTATCTCTATATTAGCACTCATGGCATAAGAGTGCCAAATCGTAGAAAGGTTCAAATAAAGTGCAATATTAAGTGTTTTTTCAATCATTTAGGTTCAATTTCACGCAAATGACGGCGAACGGAGACCCAGGAACCCAGCCAGCCCAGCAATATGCCCGTACTTACCAGGGCTATTGCCTCGTAAACACCCAAACCCAGTAGAGCAAAATCACTATTATAAAGTGCGGAAAGATTTTTTACGGGTTCTCGCAGCAAAAGTAAAGAACCAATAACCAGCCCTAAGGCCATCGCACCACCAATCAAACCATACCAAATACCACCATACAAAAAGGGGCGCTGAATAAAACCATCGGTTGCACCAATCAGTTTGCTGACCTCAATTTCCTGTCGGCGATTTTGAATTGTCAGTCGAATCGTATTACCAACGATGACCAATATCGCTAACCCTAACATTATCGCAATAATGAATAAACCTCGTTGGCCAATCTGGATCATGCCGTTGAGTCGCGCTAGCCATTGCATATCCAACTGTGCTGAATCAACTTGTTCTAATTCACCTAGATAAGTCATCAGCTCACCCACCTCACTTTCGTCCGGATTTTGACTGAGCAGAGAAATAACCAACACCGATGGCAACGGGTTTTCATCCAGTAACGCCAAAGCGTCATCGAAACCGGAATTTAGGCGAAACTCGGCCAGCGCCTGCTCCGCAGAAATATAGCGAACATCCTTTATTTGTGGATTGGACTTGAGCTGAATCAAAAGCGTATCAGCTTGCGCGATTTTTACAGTCGGTTTTAAAAACAATGAAATTTGCGTACCACTATCCCAACCTGAACTAAGATGTTGCACATTTTGCAATAATACAAAAAGCCCGGCAGGTAATGCCAAAGCTATACCAATGACAGTGGTCGTCATTAATGTTGATAGTGGAGTTCGATAAAGACTGCCCAGGGTTGAGATTAATGCCCAAACATGATTAGCAAAATAGGCCGGGAATGTGGAATGTTGTGCTGGTTTTCGTTTTGATTTATCACTCGCTTTACCTTCATCCGAATAATCACGTGATTGCTTAGACGGTGTTTCTGAATCGGCACGTTTATTTTTCGTATAATGCGAATAAGTCACTGGACGACTTTGTTGTCGGTTGTTATGTCTATTCATTTACTCTGTTCATTTACAATTGAGAACCCTTCATTTTTGTGACCAATATAGCCTCCTAGTGACGCTTATGTAGTTCGGCATTGAAACTGCTTTTGTCACTAATTAAGTTGCCGTGCTCCAGGGTTAAACAGCGCTCGCCCGTTGCCGACACTAAACCTAAATCATGTGTCGCGACAAGTACAGTGACACCCACTTGTTTGAATTGCTGGAACAACGACATGACTTCTTTAGAAAGATCAGGATCAAGATTACCAGTTGGCTCGTCTGCCAACAACAGCGGCGGCCGGTTAACCACCGCACGGGCAATACCAACGCGTTGTTGTTCTCCCGATGAAAGTGTTAATGGCAAAGATGACTCTCTTGCTAATAAACCTACCTTATCTAACGATGCACGCACCCGCCTGCCAATCTCCTGATGACGATACCCCGCGATCACCAACGGTAACGCCACATTATGAAATATGCTACGGTCAGTTAACAAGCTGTTATTTTGAAACACAATGCCGATATTTCGCCGTATGTGAGGTATATGGCGGCGCTTGCTGTTTGTTAAATTTCTTCCGTCAACGTAAACCTGGCCACGTGTAGAACGCTCGATAATGGCGACAAGTTTAAGCAAGGTGCTTTTGCCGGCACCTGAATGCCCGGTCAAAAAAGCCATCTCACCTTCTTTAAGATGAAAACTAACATTATTCAATCCTTCATGGCCGCCAGGATAATGTTTGCTCACATGATCAAATCGAATCACTTCATCACTCCGTCTGTTATTAACACCAACTAGGCTGAACGATCAAGTAGTGCATCAATAAATTCGTCGGCATCAAATACACGCAAATCATCAACGCCTTCACCTACACCAATAAAACGAATCGGCACGCCCAATTTGTTTGCAATTGCAAATATAATCCCACCTTTAGCAGTACCATCCAACTTGCTTAATGTGATTCCTGTTAGACCAACCGCAGTGTTAAAATGTTCAGCCTGCGCCAACGCATTTTGGCCGGTACCTGCATCGACCACCAGCATCACTTCATGTGGTGCAACAGGGTCATGCTTACTGATCACTCGTTTAACTTTTTTCAGTTCTTCCATTAAATTTATTTGCGTATGCAAACGACCCGCAGTGTCTGCTATAACAATATCGATACCGCGTGCGTTCGCAGCTTGAACAGCATCGAAAATCACTGAGGCTGAATCAGCGCCGCTGTGTTGTGAAATCACAGGAATACCATTTCGCTTACCCCATTCTTGTAATTGTTCTACCGCAGCGGCCCGAAAGGTATCACCCGCGGCCAATAACACCGACTTTCCCTGCGCCTGAAACTGTTTAGACAACTTACCTATCGTCGTTGTTTTACCCGCGCCGTTAATACCCACCATCAAAATAATAAAAGGAGAATCCGATTCAGGAACAACTAAAGGCTGGTTACATGGTTTGAGTAAATTAGCCATATTTTCCCGCAAAGCGGAAAATAATGCATCGGCATCATGGAGTTGCTTGCGTGCCACGCGCTCAGTTAAATTAGAAATAATGGTATTGGTTGCTTCTACACCGACATCTGCGACCAGTAACAAGGTTTCAATATCATCGAGTATTTCCTGGTCAATTTCCTTTTTTCCCAATACAAGGTCAGAAAGGCCTGTCGTTAGATTTGTACGCGTGCGTGAAAGCCGACTTTTAAGCTTTGAAAAAATCCCCTGACTTTGTTGTGGTGCTAATTCTTCCTGTTTCTCCTTATCATCTGGGGTTTTATTTTCAGTCGTTGCCGCATCAACCGGTGTAACGAGCGCATCTTGAAGTTCACTTTTATCCGGGTCTGGCTTACTTTTTTTGAAACCAAATATCATATTCTGCTGTCGTATACCTTTAATGTTTGGAAATATAACTAGTTTAGTGTTTGACTGGTTTTAAAATTTAAATTTAAGGTACACTATCGTACCATCTACGCCCCGATTTCGTCAGACCAAAGAGTGGAAAATAGGGTCTATTGGTTATGAATATTGAATTTAATATTGAAAACAATAGCTACAGGAAAATATGCACTATATGCGAAAAATAATGCAAAACACCGAACTTGCCCGGTTAACCGGCAAAACTGTCAAATTCTTAGCGCTCACATTATTGGTAATGCCCCCACTAGCGCAAGCACAAGTACATGAATACGAGCTTGATAATGGCTTAAAAATAATCATTAAGGAGGACCATCGTGCCCCTATTGTCGTATCACAAATTTGGTACAAAGTAGGAAGCAGTTATGAGCACAGCGGAATAACCGGGGTTTCCCATGTGCTTGAACATATGATGTTCAAGGGCACTAGCAAATACGCCGCAGGTGAGTTCTCACGGATTATTGCTGAAAATGGTGGCCGGGAAAACGCATTTACCGGACAAGACTACACCGCGTATTTTCAACGGCTTGAAAAAAATCGTCTGGCCACTGCCCTGGAACTTGAAGCTGACCGCATGCGTGGACTGTTATTGCAACCAGAAGAATTTGCCAAAGAAGTAAAAGTCGTTATGGAAGAACGGCGTATGCGCACTGAAGATAGGCCCAGGTCTCTCACCTACGAACAATTTACAGCCACCGCTTTCGTCAATAGCCCCTACCATAACCCAATAATTGGCTGGATGGAGGACCTGAAAAGCCTGCATATCGATGACCTCAGAACATGGTATGACGCTTGGTATTCGCCAAATAACGCAACACTGATTGTGGTTGGTGACGTGAAGGCCCCTGAAGTATTTGGTTTGGTTAAAAAATATTTTGGTGCGATAAAATCACGCCCTGTGCCCACGTTAAAGCCACAGCGTGAAATGAGTCAAAAAGGCATACGGCGGGTTAGCGTCAGGGTCCCCGCTAAACTACCCTATGTCATCATGGGCTATAAAGTCCCTGTGGTTGCGACCACAAAACAACCATGGGAGCCATATGCATTGGAGTTACTGGCAGGTGTATTGGACGGCAGCAACAGCGGCCGATTTGAAAAAATCCTGATCAGGGGCAAACAAGTTGCAACCAGCACCAGTATCAGTTACAACCCATACTCTCGAATTACAGATATGATTGTCGTGGCTGGCACACCCGCGCAAGGCATAAGCCCTGAAAAGCTGGAAAAATCTTTTCTCAGCCAAATAGAAGATGTGCAAACAACGCTTATCCCGATTGAAGAACTTGACCGTGTTCGCGCCCAACTTAAGGCAAGCAAAATATATGAACGAGACTCTATTTTTTACCAGGCGATGCAAATAGGTACGCTGGAGACTGTCGGTCTACGCTGGACATTAATGGACGAATACCTGGGGCACATTGAAAAAATTACGCCGCAACAACTTAAACAGGTTGCCATTAAGTACTTGCACGAAGATGCACTCACTATTGCCGTCTTGGACCCCTTGCCTGTCAGCGATATTGCACAAGCCAATGCGGAGGGTAATAACAATGATAAATAAAACGTTAACTGACGCTTTAAATAGCACGCTTTCTTCTGCTCTTCTATTATTTGCTTTGACATTATTTGCAACTAGCAATACTGTATTCGCATCACCCAACATCCAGCACTGGGAAACAAAAAACGGTGTTCGCGTGTTTTTTGTTGCTACGCCGGAACTGCCCATCGTTGACGTAAATGTTGCTTTTGATGCGGGTGCTGCGCGCGACACAGACAAACCAGGACTTGCATTACTGACAAACGCACTGTTGCCCGAAGGCGCTGGCGATTTGGATGCAAACACAATCGCTGAAAAACTGGATGATCTGGGCGCCAAGTTTGAAAACAGCTCACACCGTGATATGTCTGTTTACAAAATCCGCAGTCTATCCAGCCCGGCACAGCTAAATCCCGCAATTAATATATTGGCAACCGTGCTTTCACAGCCCAACTTTCCGGAAGAAGCCTTTAGCAGGGAAAAAAATAGGATGCTAATCGGCTTGCAAGCAAGAAAACAATCTCCTGGTGCAATCGCTGAAGAGTCTTTTTTCAAGGCGATCTATGGCGACCACCCTTACAGCAGCATGCCAATGGGCAACGAAAATAGCGTTAAATTGCTCAAGCGCCAAGACCTTGTCGATTTTTACAAAAAATATTATGTCGCAAAAAATACAGTGGTTTCTATCGTTGGTGACCTGGATCGCCGCCAAGCAGAATCACTGGTAAAAAAATTAACGGGTAAATTAAAAACGGGTCAGCAAGCCGAAAAATTGCCACTGGCAAAAACACCTGCCCAAGCTAGCGTTAAAAAAGTGAGCTACCCTTCTACACAAACCCATATCCTGGTGGGTCAACCAGGTATAAAACGAGGTGATCCGGATTATTTTATACTCTACGTAGGAAATCATATTTTGGGTGGCAGTGGATTGAATTCTCGACTCAGCAACGAAGTTCGTGAGAAAAGAGGTCTTTCCTACAGTACATATAGTGCTTTTTCACCAATGCGGTCGCAGGGTCCATTTCAAATAGGCTTGCAAACGCAAAACGATACAGCAAATGAAGCGCTGAAAGTATTACGGACAACGCTGGATGATTTTGTTTTAAATGGCCCAACGCAGAAAGAGTTGGATGCAGCGAAGAAAAATATCACTGGTGGTTTTGCGTTACGAATTTCAAGTAACAAAAAAATACTGGGCTATATTGCCATGATAGGATTTTACGGATTGCCGCTGAATTATCTTGATACGTTCAATAAAAATATTCAATCTGTGTCACTACAACAAATTAAAGACACATTTAAACGCCGAATATTTCCAGATAAAATGGCAACTATTACTGTGGGGGGAACATCATAAATGCAAACCGCCGATGCATCTAGTAAAACAACAGAAGCCGCGTCTGAAAACACGTCATCTAAAAAGCAAGCTATGCAACCAAACATCCAGCTAAAGATCCTTGATAAACGCCTAGGAAAAGACATTCCGCTACCAAAATATACAACCGATGGTTCAGCCGGAATGGACTTGCGTGCTTGCCTGGATAAGACGCTGGAAATCAAACCAGGCGAAACACATTTGATACCGACCGGCGTTGCTATTCACATTAACAACCCGAATATCGCTGCCGTCATCTTGCCTCGATCGGGATTGGGGCACAAACACGGTATTGTATTAGGTAACCTGGTTGGCTTGATCGACTCTGATTATCAAGGGCAGCTTTTCGTTTCCTGCTGGAATCGCAGTGACAATGCGTTTAGCATCAATGTCGGCGACCGCATGGCGCAACTGATGTTTATCCCCGTTATGCAGCCTCGTTTTGAGATAGTGGAAGAATTTAATGCCAGCGAACGCGGCGAAGGCGGGTTCGGGCATTCTGGTAAGCACTAACTATAATATACTAATAATTTATTTAAATATAAGGGACATACATAAATGGGGATCTCTGCGCACATACCCGCCGTCATATTTAAAGCTTACGATATTCGAGGCATTGTTGACGAAACGCTGACAACTGATATCGTTTTTGATATTGGCCAAGCATTTGCAACCGAAGCTAAAAGTCGAGACCAACACGTCGTGGTCGTCGGACGAGATGGGCGTCTATCTGGACCAAAATTAATTGACGCACTAATAAATGGCCTGAGGAAATCCGGTATTGATGTTATCGATATTGGTATGGCTCCTACACCCGTTATATATTTCGCTGCACAACATATTGGCACGGGGAGTTGTATCGCACTTACAGGCAGCCATAATCCACCTAACTACAATGGACTTAAAATGGTTATCGGTGGGATAACGCTTTCCGGCGACACCATACAAAAGTTAAAACAACGAATTGAAACAAACGACATCATTGACGTAGATAACGAAGGGGGCGGCAAACTTGATAATAAGGACGTTATTCCAGAATACATTGACCGTATAGTCAGCGACATAAAACTAAATAAATCGATGAAGGTTGTTATCGATTGCGGCAACGGTGTTGCCGGCGCTGTTGCGCCTGAATTATTGAAAAAACTTGGTTGTGAAACAATTGAATTATTCTGTGACGTCGACGGCAATTTCCCCAACCATCATCCAGATCCCAGCAAGCCGGAAAACCTTAAAGATCTGATGCAGGCGGTAAAGGAAAGCGGTGCGGATATCGGTCTCGCTTTTGATGGTGACGGTGACCGATTGGGCGTTGTCACGCCAGAAGGTGACATAATCTGGCCTGACCGGCAAATGATGTTATACGCCAAAGATGTTCTTGAACGAAATCCGGGTGCTCAAATTATTTATGACATCAAATGTACGACCAACCTGGCAAAAGTGATCAAAGAAAATGGTGGGGAGCCCCTCATGTGGGTAACCGGCCACTCGTTAGTAAAAGCAAAATTAAGAGAAACGGGCGCACCACTTGCAGGTGAAATGAGTGGCCATATCTTTTTTAAGGAACGCTGGTATGGTTTCGATGACGGAACTTACACCGCAGCACGATTATTGGAAATACTCGCGAAGGACAGTCGTACCACGCAGGAAATATTTTCCAGCCTGCCTGATAGTGTTAATACGCCTGAATTAAATATTCTGATGCAGGAAGGAGAAAATTTTCAATTTATAAAAGATGTGGTTAACATCGCATCTTTTAACAATGCCAAGGTCACCACAATAGATGGATTGCGCGTAGACTATGATGATGGCTTCGGTCTTGTACGTGCTTCAAATACCACGCCTTCATTGGTAATACGCTTTGAAGCAAACGATCAGGCGGGTATAGCGCGAATCCAGGAAGAATTTCGGGTGCTAATGCTAAAAGTTAACCCAAGTCTTGAATTGCCGTTTTAACTTAATACATCAGTTGAATGCCTAGCGCCCAACATCCAAACAATCATCGGTGTCCCCTTGTTCCAGCAAGCTGACGGGGTATTAATATGAATTGCTCGAAATCACAAATTTCAAAAACGACACTATAGTAATCCCTTCTATCTTTATCGTCTCGATAGATCGCTTCCTGCGCATTTCCTCGCGAAGTGACTGACATGATAAAGTGCTCCAGCATATTCGATTCGTAAGGGGCTGCCCGAGTGAATTTGTTTTGTTAGCCATTATTACAATCATTTATATCCATAGTTTCATACATAAATGCTTTCGATGAGTCTATTGTTCTTAATGCATCTTGCTTTGAAACATCCCTACCGTGTAGGGCTGCATTTGCTACATCAATGACAGTACGAAGTAAACTATATTCATTTTCGCCTAAAATACCTTCCGCTTTCAATTGCCTTGAAAATTGTCCTGGTGATGTACGATATTTATCAAATTTAAAGTTACTAATTGTTGCCATATTTTGTAGCATACGCTCCAATTCCATTCTCAATCCTGCCAATGCGAGATTAGGATCATTGTTAGCTAATTGTTGATAATATGTAAAATCATAATCTGATGGGGGAGGCAAGTAGATTATATTTAGATATATTTTTTATAAATGAACTAATATGTGCTTCTGTTTTTGAAACATCAATTGGCTTAGGCGTTGCCTCTACCTTATCAGCAGCTTCTTCTACCGCACGAATTTGATTCTGCCATTCTAGTTCTGTTCCACCTGGAAGCTTAATTTTATATAATGATTTTGCAGCAATTCTAATTTCTTTTCGAAAAAAAACAAATCCAACAAATCCAACAAAGAGAACAACGGGCCATATAAGTGCCTTAACATATTCAAGGGTAAGTTGTGCTACTTCCATCAAATTTTCCTTTGGCTAACGAGGGTGTAGGAAAACTCCTTTGGATAAAAGTCATTAAAAACTGACCGCCTCAACCGCTCTCTATCCAACGATCTCATGCCAAGCAATGGTTTTTGGCGCCCCTAAAATTGAAGGAAAATTTTTAAAAACGAGTTTTCCTACATCCTCAACGCCTAGTTCACCTGCAATTCAAAGCGGCACGTTTTTGCGAATAACAAAATAAGTGCCGTTTTGAATTGTCAGGTGCAACTTTTTGTTAGGCATTTTTACTTACAATATTTGTCGGCTTTCCATCTAAACTTACTTGATTTTTTTGTAGCCAATATTCTTTTAGACCTTCTTCACCTTTTTTGATAGCCCAATTTTTTAGTTGATCTCTTTCTTCTACATAATCAAAAAATGGAACGGCCATGCCACATGATGTTTGAACAAGATCAACTTTGAGATCAAATATTTGCCTTGTGCCGGGAAGAGTAGAAAAGAGTGATAGTAAATCATTCCACTCTGGGTCATTTTTATGGATTACTTTTGCATTTCCATAAAGACGTAAAATCATCGGATTTCCTTCGAAAGCGACAAGCATTATAGTCATTCGAGTGTTTTCTTGTATGTGCGCCGATGTTTCATTGCCACTGCCTGTGACATTTAACCATATCACTCTATTTTTATTTAGTATTCTCAATGAGTCCATTCCTTTCGGTGATATGTTTATTCTACTATCTGCTGTTGCAGTGCCTACAAAAAATATTTTCTGATCATTTATAAATTTTTTGAGTTTTTCTGAAATTTCAGAATATTGTTGCCCCATGGCTCTGATTCCTTTATTTGCCTTGATATGCTTTTTTGTCTATACTACCAATATATGGTACTTGTTGGTACAACGCGGGGTCGCTAATTATGGCAAAGAATACCAGTATTTCACTCGGACCTCATTTTGATGAGTTTATATCCAAAAGGGTCAAAAATGGCCGATATGGTTCAGCTAGTGAGGTAGTTAGAGCTGGATTGAGGATGCTTGAATCTTCAGAAGCCAAGCTGGATATGTTAAGAACTATGCTTGACGAAGGAGAAAAAAGCGGTTTTTCAGATTACTCCTATGGTAAATTGATCCAGGAACTCGATAACGAGACCCATTAATGTGCCTCTATGAAGGTTAGCAGAAAGGCAAAAATTGACCTTTTGGCAATCGGTCGCTATACCTCGCGAAAGCGGGGAAACACCCAAAGAAATATTTACCTAAAACAATTAGATGATTGTTTTACGCAACTAGCCGAGAATCCCAAGCTTGGTGTAACTTGTGATTACATAAAAAAAGACTACCGCAAATTTCCACAAGGCAGTCACCTAGTTTTCTATAAACAAAATTCAAAAAACGCCTCGTTAGAATTAACTCGGTAATAACGACTGACTACCAACATAGAAATACCCCTAATTGATTTTTAACACAACTACATTTCATTAATTTTAAAACACACAAAGTTAAGATTCGTTTTCTCGATCTTCACGATGGTGCCAAATACGTAAAATTGCAATCGTGCCTTTATGAAGTATATAACGTACGATATAATCGCCTCGAATTAAATCGCGGATTATTTCTGGATCAGGGGCTTTTGAAACAGGATGCCCTATTTTTGGATGTTCTATAAGTGTCGAGATACCTTCAATCAACTCTGCAGATATTCGTTGTGCCGCTAAAGGATTATGAACTTCAATAAACTCACGTAATCTAGCCAAATCTTCTACAGCATTAACTGTATAGACTAGCTTCATTTTTTTGGTTTTTCTAATTCAGTATCAGAACCCCAACTTTCTAGCCATGAGTGTACAGATGCACCCTCTATCACTTTACCGTTATTTAATGAATCTAATGCGGTTAGCGTATCTTGCCATCGTTTATTATCAAGACTTTCTTTTTGCAAAAACTCTTTAACTGCCTGATTAATAATCCAATTTTTACTCCGCTGGAGTTTTTTTGCCGCTTCTTCTAACGTTTTTTCAATATCTGGCTGGAGCCGAATACTTGTCACTGACATAGTGAAATCCTCTCAATAACTACATTGTATTACAGTGTAGTCTATTTCAATGATTTTGTGAAATGAATTAACGAAGAGAAGTAGTATGCAAAATTCTAACGCCAATATCAGCGGCGTGTCTTTTTGCGTCCGCTGGATATTTTCGTTAGATTTATTCTGGTAAATCTAAACAAATAAAATAGTACTGTAATAATAACGAATGAGAATAAATACCAAATAGAAAAAATACTCACTACATATCCAATATCAATAACACACTCACTCCCAAGCTCTGGATCATTCTCGCAAAACTCCATCATTGCATTATGAGATAATCCAATATATATCATTATTGATGGTGGCACTATTGACAGGAAAAATATACTCATCCACCTCATATTACTACCCTCCAAATAAACGCCTGAGAATATTTATCTGCTCCATAGGAGAAAGTCTTTCAAATCGATTAACTTCCATGTTAATTTGTTCTAGAAATCCAGGTTTTGGAATCCATAGTTTTTCGTCATATATTTGTTTTACTCGTGCTCCATATTCAGTAACTTTCGTAGTCCCCAAGTCTTGATAAAGTGAAGCCAATCCTTCTACAGAATATGGGGTTACTCTCTCTGATAACTTCTTAATTAAATAAACACCGGCTGCAATATTATTCTTTACCTTTTTTAATTTTTCACGTGTAAAACCAATATCTTTCCAGTAACCACTTCTTATGTTCATTGGTAAGATACTTTTGTTTTTATCAATCAATGCGGGTATTATGTCATAATATCCATGCGTAGACTCCATATACATTATGGCTTTAACAAGATCAGAATCAACACCCAACCTATTGGCCTCAGATGTGATTGCATGGCTATGCTTTGCAACATCGCTCATTGAATCCAATTCATAAAATGGCGCATCACCCTGTACCGACGAATTACCTTCTACTTTAAATTTCATTAAAAAATCGTGTAATACACTTTCCTTTCTAGAAATTCCAACACTTACCCGATTTGATGTATTTTGAAATACACCTACTGATTTAGAAATCTCAGATTCAATACCTAGATTTTCTCTGCTTTCTTTTTTTCCATATTTTTCCAGTGAGTATATTGTTATTCTATAATCCGCCACTATTTCAGAGCTATTAATTTCTACCTTATAATTTAATGATTCTCTTTTGCTAATTTTTATACCAACTTATTTGAATTATATATCTCCAAATAACAATCTATTCCTTCGCTAACATCGTAATTATTAAACACCGACACATGAACAATTATTGGATTGAAAACACTGCAAACTGGCCCAGAGGAGTAGTTTGCTTTTCTAGAAAAAAATCTGTCTGTATTACAATTCATTGAAGATACTAGATTCATTCCACACACACACACACCTGGTAGTTTGTAGCCAGTCATAATATTCCTCTATCTTTAAATCTAACGATTTGCTCAGCGGCGCGCGCCTTTGGCGCGTCCGCTGGAGCTACTTGTTCGGTGTTGCCAGATCAACCACTGGACTTCTTTCCCGTATGGCTTTAAGGATCGTTGGCATATCTTCATATGAATTAATCCATATCGTATCAATCCCGAATGATCTATCATCTTGTGTTTCAAATGTTTCCATAACCTTTATTAGGTCAGCTGTGGCCTCGTCTAGCATTAAACTAGCCTGTGATTTCTCATTACGCATTTCCGGATTACTCGAAAGAATTATTTTAAGCTGTTCTTCAAGATTTTCTGGATTATGACGCTTTCTGATGACGTAGTGCTGAGTTTCTTTTCCACCTCGCTGTTTATTTGCTATATCAAGCAAGCGCCGAATATTTGGATCAGTCAAAGATAGGCCAATGAATAGGCAGATTTTGTCACGGAATTTATTTATTTGAACGAGGTTGTTCCAGCTATATGTATCTCCATATTGCTGATGATATGCATCTTCGCTCAAGGTAATTAAATTGGATTCACTGAGTTTTCCTTTCCTAGGAAGATACCCATGAACATGATATATCGGGAGCTGCCCAGGATTAGCGTGGATGCCAACTTCAGAAATTGATTTGTATGGAATATCTATATTTAAGTTATCAAGATGAGTTTCAAGAATATCGTCATAATTATAGGTAATTATGCTATCCAAATTAGGTGTCTTACCTGGAGCCACACAAAGCTGTGCGAACTCGATGAAGAGATCGGATTTTAAATCATTATCTAACGTCTCGTATAGTGCTCCTCGAACAGCTTTTTCGAACGCATTTTTTGAATTTTGGTCTTTATAATGATGACGCAGATAGCGAGCTGCGATCAAAGGATTTGGTGAAAAAGCCTTTGTAAACAGTTTTGCTAGGACGGTTGATTTGCCCAACCCTTCATCTTTATCAGCTGAAAAACTTCCTATAAGTAGTTTCTGGAGCAGCGTTTCCCAGCTTGGCAGCCCATACTCTACTGACACACCAGCCCCAAGTACAACGACTAGTTGTTCATCCTCAAATGCAGAATCAATTTCTGTAAGTTGTTTACGCAGGCTAGTGGGTTTTATAGAGAGGCTTTTAGATAGGAATTCCTCATATTTCTTTAGATAGTCGCCTTGAGCTAAGTCAACGAATTTTTCGATGAGCTCCGATGCTGCCGAGGTTTTCCATAAAATATCCTGCATCTCGTTACTCCTATTATTTTATCACCGAACGTCTAGATCAGGCGCGATTTTGAGGAAAGGTATTTTTTGCTATTATGGAGCGTAGCGCAATGCAAGTGTGCCTGGCATGTTACTTCGCTAGCTGGTTAAAGTCCAGCCATGGCCTTTG
>CAZZJI010000020.1:0-17114 GCA_964654485.1 uncultured Gammaproteobacteria bacterium
CTATCCTTTGGCGGTGACATAGTATTTTCTCCTACGTATATCTATTGGCGCTAACTTTGATTTATGTTTCCTAATGATAGTCTACTGTAAGTCGTTTTAATATATAACTCTAATACCGCATCAAAACGACATGTAACTCTGCGCAATTATCAATCGCAGCATTTATTTCGACAATCTCTAAACTAAAATGAATGGAACAAGTTCGCCGGGAAATTAGAACTCGTCGATACAGTTTACGCACTGAAACCGGCCTACATGAGCTGGATTAAACGCTACATCCTTTTTCATAATAAAAAAAACACCCAAAACATCTTAAACAAGAACACATCCGGGTTTATTTTATTCATTTGGCATTCAATAAAAAGGTCTCCCCTCGACCCAAAATCAAGCACTCGCCGTGATTTTGTTTCTTTACAAAACATACTCTGAATATTCAATTACCATAGATAGATAAGGTAATCATCGGTGTCCCTCCTATGTTCTAAAGAGAGTTGTGCAATAATGTTTACGGTGTGGTGTTCGATGGGCCACACTTTATTCTTGGCGTATAAAGTATTTGAAACACAAGGCCCTGGTAAAGCTGCCCGGCACATTGAAGTTTTTTATCGTCACAAATAAATCTGAAGAAAAAATTAAAAATTTAACTGACCTGATTGGCAAAAAAATTTGCTAACAGCATAGCCAAACATTATGACGGAAAAAACCCAAATCATTTGTCGTTGCAAAGCAAAAAGATTATTTAACTCAAGTTGATTTTTTGGAAGGTGTTGTACATGGTTGGTAAGTGCAAAAAAGGTTAGAAATATAATTATCTTCTACTAAAATATCCCCCACCGGGCTGTTTGGTATTGTGCGAAGTTCTTGTGAGAAGCTATTGTGAAAAGCCCTGAAGCTCCGTACAATGCCTGGCATAAATCAATTTCCTTTTAAATTTGCTTATTCGTGCGTTGTTTTGTTCTTATTAATTTTCTGGTGGTCTTTTTTTAATAAGATAAAGTATACGCTTGCAGGGATTAGCTTTTAATGAATAGCTTTAAATGACCAGGAGCGGTAATTAGTTGTTACATCTAATCAGTATTAGTAGACACTAAACCGTAACAGGAAGCTATGATTAAAAACAATGACTCTGACTCTTTGCGGGGAAAGATAAATTCGACTCTGTTGCAAACCACTGCGTCCGATTCGCCCAAAACAAATGATCTTTTTCAACCCGATAACCAGGAGGCGGCTATTGATCTAAAAGGTTCTGTTTTTACATTGCCTGTTCTTTGTTTGAAAGTCACCGATTTAACAAAAATTGAAAACGACTTAAAAGAACGACTATCAAAAAGTCCTCAATTTTTTAAAAATGCACCTATTGTCGTTGACCTGAAATCGGTCAAAGAATGTGCAGATGAGTTTGATTTCCCTAAATTTGTCACCCTGCTGCGCGACCTTCATTTGGTACCGGTGGGCGTACAACACGGTAGCAAAACCCAACACGAATCGGCAAAATGGGCTGGCTTCGCTGAATTAAAAGGTGGTGCAAATCAGGCGTCACCAACGGCTGCAAGCCGTAGAAAAAACGGCGTAAAAATAACAAATGCACAGACAGAAAACAATGCGCAAATCGCACAACAAAACACGGAGGAAGGCCAGTCAATAGAGGCCCCCTCCTCACAGCCAACTTCGTCGGAAAATAAAGCTTCCACCCGCTCAATTAAAAGCATAGAATCTACGCCAACAACACGTGTCGTTCGTCAACCTGTGCGATCAGGTCAACGCATTTATCATCAGGGCGGCGATTTAGTATTATTAGCCGCGGTCAACGCAGGCGCGGAAGTAATGGCGGATGGCAATATTCATGTGTATGCCCCATTGCGGGGGCGAGCATTAGCGGGTGTGAGGGGAGATACTGAAGCCGGGATATTTTGTCTGCATATGAAAGCGGAATTAGTCGCTATCGCAGGGCAGTACCGGGTATTTGAAAATAAAGTGCCACCAGAAATGTTAGACAAGCCTGTACGAATTTTTTTAGAAGGAGAAAAAATAGTTATTGCATCACTTGAGTAACGCTTTAGTACTATGTCAGTGAGTTACATGCAGTGAAGGTAAGTCAATAAAATATCATGTGGGAAGAAGTAAAAAAAATAGGTAAAAAATGCGTTTGGCATTTACCAACCGTTTGACGAAGGAGGGATCGTGGCAAAAGTAATCGTTGTCACCTCAGGCAAAGGCGGTGTAGGGAAAACGACCACCAGCGCAAATTTAGCGACCGGTCTCGCAAAACGTGGCCATAAAACTGTCGTCATTGATTTTGACGTCGGCCTTAGAAATCTAGATTTAATCATGGGCTGCGAACGTCGTGTTGTATACGATTTCGTTAACGTCCTGCAGAATGAAGCAAACCTCAAACAAGCCCTCATTAAAGACAAGCATTGTGAAAATTTGTTTGTATTACCCGCTTCACAAACACGTGATAAAGAAGCATTGACGCCAGAAGGTGTTGAAAAAGTGTTAAATGAATTGCGTGAAAGTCATGACTATATTATTTGCGATTCGCCCGCAGGTATAGAACAAGGCGCGATTATGGCGCTTTATTTTGCAGATGAAGCCATCGTCGTAACTAATCCTGAAATTTCATCGGTGCGGGATTCTGATCGGATATTGGGTATTCTGGCAGCGAAGTCTAAACGGGCCACGGAAAATCAAGACCCAATCAAAGAACATTTATTGATTACACGCTATTCCCCGGAACGTGTAAATGCGGGAGAAATGCTGAGTATCACCGATATCCAGGAATTACTCGGTATAAAACTCGTCGGCGTGATTCCCGAATCGCAAACAGTATTACAAGCTTCTAATTCGGGTGTGCCCGTTATTCATATGGGTGACAGCCCCAGTGGACAGGCTTACGAAGACGTAGTCTCTCGTTTTCTTGGAGAAGAACGACCAATGAGATTTCTGGAACCAGAAAAGAAAAGTTTTTTAAAGCGTCTTTTTGGAACCTAAGGTTAAATTATGTCAATATTGGATTACCTACTCAGAAGAAAAAAAAAATCAGCTAATATCGCCAAAGAGCGACTACAGATCATTCTTGCTGCAGAAAACATAAATAAAAAGGGGCCAGATTTTTTGCCCGAACTTAAACGGGAGCTCCTGGAAGTGATCAGCAAATATGTCGAGGTTAACCAGGAACTGATACAGGTCAATGTAGAGCGTGACAGTGATTGCGATATACTGGAATTGAATATTCCATTAAGTGAAACAACGGTAAAACCTAAAGGACAGCAAAAAGCAGCGAGCTAGGATTGTATAAGAAAAATAACGTGAAATCGTACTACACTACGTACGAATAACTGCACAATATAGAGTAATGGGCGTTGCAGCACCCCCTCCTCTTTATTAGCCCGTAGCTCAAAATGTACGCCCAACGCCCACCCATTGCTGTAATTTTATAGTTAAACCTAAATTATCCAAGCCCAGCTGCCGTTAATATAGTTACAGGAATTAAAATTTTCGTATATGTGTTTAACACAATTGCTACCACAATCGAAACAAGGTAGTTGGGACTAACTGAAAATATAATCAGGGTAAGCAGCCATGTTGGACGAAGTGACTAATACCTCTAAGTTATTCGACCAGGCTCGTGACCGTTTGATCCTGGCATCTGAATACCTCTCAATCGATCCCGATGTACTGCAAAAGCTTAAATACCCGAAGGAAACACTTTCTGTGTGTTTGTTAGTGCGCATGGATGACGGTTCGCGCCGCTCATTTAAAGCATTTCGCTGCCGTTATGATGATACCCGCGGGCCTACCAAAGGTGGGATTCGTTTTCATCCTGCGGTCAACATCGATGAAGTGATGGCGCTGGCATTCTGGATGACATTTAAATGCGCAGTCGCGAATTTGCCCTATGGCGGCGCCAAGGGGGGCATTTCAGTGGATGCAAATAAACTCTCCCGATCTGAACTTGAGCGCCTGTCTCGCGCTTATGTTAAAGCTTTCGCTAATTTTATCGGGCCAGAACGCGACATCCCTGCGCCAGATATGTATACCAACAGTATGGTCATGGGGTGGATGGCAGACGAATATAGCGCCATAGCGGGGCAACCAAGCCCCGCTGTCATTACGGGTAAACCACTTGAATTGGGCGGATCGCTGGGTCGCGAAGACGCAACAGGCCGAGGCGGTTATTTGGTACTCAGACACCTGGAATCCGATTTACAAATAATACCGGAAAAAACGCGCGTTATTCTCCAGGGCTTTGGCAATGTGGCTTACCATTGCGCGCGGCTTTTACACGGTGACGGATACAAAATAGTCGGTGTCTGTGATTCGCGAAGCGCAATTTATGACCCGGATGGCATGGACCCCATTGCGATCATGGAGCACAAGCGAGCCGCTGGGTCGGTCGCCGGTGCACCTACCAATGGTACCTGTAAGGAGATGGAAAACACCGAATTGTTAGAACAAGAGTGTGACGTACTTATCCCGGCCGCGCTAGAGGGTGCAATTACCAGTCAAAATGCACATAAAATTGCAGCTAAAATCATTGTGGAAATGGCTAATGGTCCGATTGCATTTGAAGCAGACGAAATATTAGAAAAAAAGGGAATCACAGTGATTCCTGATATTTTGGCAAACTGCGGTGGAGTAACCGTTTCTTATTTCGAGTGGGTACAAAATAAAGCGGGGTTTTATTGGGATCTGGAGGAAATCCATAGACGTCTGGCATCTATTATCGTCCCCGAAACCCGGCATGTATGGAGTATTAAAATCGAGAAACAGGTCAGTATGAAAACGGCCGCCTATATCCTGGCGCTTGATCGTATCAGTTCCGCTATTGCGGCCCACGGCACCAAAGACTATTTTGCTTCTTAATCTGTTTTTCATATTGAGTCACTGCAGCCGGTCATTTTTATCCGTAGTCCATTGATATTCCAGAATGTTGATAACGAATAAGGCCTAAACTTCGCGCTGTAAGAGACGATAATAAAGATAAATCTTTAATGTCGTCTCTCAATATGCCATCGAATACACTGTTAACTTCACACGGCCCGGCCGATAAAGGGTCTTCTGCAACGGGTAAGCAAGCCTCGGCGGCTAATAATGGCTCCTTAGCGATCAGCCAACGGAAAAAACCCCGTGTCTTGATCGTCGATGACTCACGTATGATGCGTGTCTCATTAGGCCGAATTCTTAAAAAAGAATTTGAAATCATTGAGGCGGGAGACGGCGAACAAGGTTGGGAGGCGCTAGTTGCAAATGACAGCATCGAGGTTGTGATTACAGATGCTGACATGCCGGTTCTCAATGGGTATCAATTAATCTCGCGTATACGCCAAAGTAATGAGGCGCGAATTCACGATATTCCCGTCGTCATGATCACGGGTGCCGAAGAAGATCACATAAGAGAAAAAGCATTAAACACCGGTGCGACTGACTTTATCGTCAAACCGCCTGATAAAACACAATTACTCGCCCGTGTTAGGGCCTACGCAAAAGCTGACCGCACCACTCGTAAATTATCAGAAGAAGCAACGATTGATGCGCTAACGAAGGTCAGCAGTAAGCGTTATTTTTTACAAAGAGGAGAGCAAGATCTGGCCTTTGCGATACGCCATGAAAAAGAACTTGCGATTATTGTCATCGCCATTGACGCTTTTCCAGCCTTAACAAAAAAACATGGCAATATAATCGTTAAACAAATATTGGTTTGGCTCGCGCGAATACTACAAAATACAGTGAGAACTGAAGACACTGTTTCCAGGGTAAGTGATTATACTTTCGCTTTGATTGTGCCCAATACTAGCGAAGCAGAAGCAATCACCTTGGGCAATCGAGCAAAAGACAGTATCGTAAAAATGCCATTTGCAACAGAAAATGGGCCGTTATCGATTTCAGCCAGCCTTGGATTAGCCTGTTTGGGCCAGGAAAAACACGATTCGATTAAAAACTTGTTAGATGTCGCAATCAGGCGGGTCAATGCCGCGCGTAAAGCGGGGGGTAATACGCTGATCGTTAAAGATCGACGCGACGTGACAGTGATGGCCCAGCCCATTTTCCCGGAAATTTCTGATGTCAACCGGGCGTTGGATCTTATGAACTCAGATGTGCAAAGTTTGGTACCGAGCATAAAAAAATTAGTCGCAAAAATATTCCCATTACTGGAGCTGGCGAACAAAACCTTGCGTTGGGAACTGGATAGCCACTTAGCGGCTATTAGGGAAAAATTGGAAAAATAGGGTCCTGGGCGCAACTAAGTTTGTTCCAAAAACAGGCGAGCGTAAAAAACGTAATTTATTGATAGTTAAGTATTTTACCGCGTAATCCCCCTTCAGGAGGCTGTTTTTTATATTAAATACACCTGTTTGGTAATTTAACATAACGTTATTTATAATATCGATTGTAAATTATTAGTTTTCTTAAGTATTGCGTTCCTGGTTACTTTCCGTATTATAAGGAGAACAGGTGGAGGGTTATGGGGATAACCGGTCGTTAACTGTATTTACACTCTAGGCTAAATCCTTTTAGTGCATGGAAGGAACGGGTGCGCGGATGTTATAGAAACGCGTATTGTAGAAAGATTTAGACTTAATTGAGATACAGGGATAAATACTGACCAAGGTTATTACAGGATGGTTCAACAGCAGTGAACAAACACGGAATCTTCTCCAGCAAGCTCTTTGGCGGTAATTTTCTCGGTAACTTTTCCAGTAAAAAGCAAAAGGAGCCGGAAGACCTCGCAACCTGGTATTCGCTTAGTAGCGAACTCGACCAGTTATGCCAAACAATTGTGTTCGGTCTAAAGCTCGATGCTGATGATAACCAGCAAGTACTTGTCGCCTCACTTTATTTAAAAATTCTCAGCACATTCCAGGCAGTACTGATGCTCGCGGAAAAAGAGATGCTGAACGAAAGCAAGACCCTTTTGCGCAGCATGATTGAAGCCATGTTTGCGCTTGTGGCCATTTCAAAAGACCCTGCTCTAGCCGCACGATTTATCGAAGATGACCATACACAACGTTTAAAACTGTCAATTTCCTATAGTGATCTACCGCTTAAACTGAAAAAATCTTTAAAACCCCGCTTAACCAAAATAATCAACAGTTCGTTAAGTGGGCTTAATAAACCTGCCGCAAAAACACGCAACATTACGCCTTTAACAGTAGAAGCGCTTGCTAAAAAAGCAGGTCTACAGGAAGTATATTATTCTATATATACTTTGCTTTCGGGTTGCAATTATCTACGAGTATATGAGTTGGAACAATATTGGGATGGACATACCGAAGGTAAAACGTTGTTGGGATTAATTCATCCGGATGAAAAGAAAGTTGATGCAATTTTATTTACCGCAATTAAAACGGTGTTCTTGTCTCTAAATGGCGTAATCCAAACCTTTAATATCAAAGTACCCAAAGAACAAGTCACCCTGATTAAGCAATTTCGTAAATTAGCCAGTACGTCTAAAACCAGCACTAAAAAACAACCTGCACGATCCATTAAACGGGCCAAACAAGCGTAATAAAATTTTGCCCCTGTTTGTGGCCACCATTGTCAGCCCACAAACGCGCTGACCTGCAATGTTATCTCGGCTGTGCTAGCCAGTCAGGCTGGGTACAATCTGTTGCTATTGCAATATAATTTTCTAAACAAAATCAGTCTTTACGTTAGCGTCTAATGTCTTTATTGTTATTGCTAAACAGATTAGCGGACGCCAAAGCAACAAAAAACAACAAAAAGCAACAAAATGACCATTGACCCTTCTAAAGCTATGAATATCGCCCGGGTACTGACCGAGGCGTTGCCCTATATACAACGATTTTTCGGCAAAACCATCGTTATTAAATATGGCGGCAACGCCATGGTTGATGAAAACCTAAAAAGTGGATTTGCCCGTGATGTTGTATTGATGAAGGCAGTCGGCATAAATCCAGTGATAGTACATGGCGGTGGCCCTCAAATTGGCGAACTGCTAGAAAAAATTGGCAAGGAAAGCCAGTTTGTTGAGGGTATGCGTGTCACTGACAGTGAAACGATGGATGTCGTGGAAATGGTGCTGGGTGGTTTGGTTAATAAGGAAATCGTCAGTCTGATTAATTATCACGGCGGCAGTGCCGTGGGCCTGTCAGGTAAAGACGGCATGTTAATCAAAGCGAAAAAGCTCGTCCTGAAAAATAGTGCGCCGGAACTAAAAGCTACCGAAATTATAGATCTCGGGCACGTGGGTGATGTCGCATCTGTAAATACATCCGTCGTCGATATGCTGGTACAGGGTGATTTCATACCCGTTATTGCACCGATAGGGGTAGATGAAGATGGACAATCCTATAACATTAATGCTGACCTGGTTGCTGGTAAGCTGGCTGAAACATTAAAAGCGGAAAAATTGATATTATTAACTAACACGCGGGGCTTACTGAATAAAGATGATAAATTACTGACTGGCTTACTCAGCCACGAAGTAGACGCGCTCATTGCCGATGGCACCATTCACGGTGGCATGCTACCTAAAATTCGTTGCGCACTGTCGGCCGTAAACACCGGCGTACACACTGCGCACATCATTGATGGGCGTGTCGAACACGCCGTCTTACTGGAAATATTCACCGATGAGGGTGTTGGTACACTCATATTGGCGGACAGTAATTAAAATTAAATGCCTCTAAATAACAAGTAAACATGCAGTTAAACATAGAGTAAACTGCCCTTCTGCTTTATTTCTTTTCTCCATATTCTTTTTGATACTGCATAATTCTTTCAAGCGCCTCTCCTTGATCCGGTTTTGCGGCTAAATATTTGATCAGTGTTTCAAGATTAGCAATACTCACAACCTGGATGCCGAAAGTATTCTCCACTTCCTGTACCGCTGATGAGTCGCCGCTACCACGTTCCTGTCTATCAAGCGCGATAACAACGCCTGACATTGTTGCGCCGAAACCTTCGATTAACTTAGATGCTGCGCGCACTGATGTACCTGCCGATATCACATCATCAATCACAAGTACTTTTCCTGCCAAGGGGGCACCGACAATCAGTCCACCCTCGCCATGATCCTTGACTTCCTTCCTGTCAAAAGAATAAGCCACATCTTTTTGGTGGTGTTCAGCCAAGGCTATACTGGTCGCCGAAGCGAGAGGAATACCTTTATATGCCGGCCCGAACAATACATCGAACTGCAATCCGGAATCGACAATCGCTTGCGCATAAAACTGACCCAATTTTGCTAATTTGGCGCCGCTGTTAAATAAACCTGCATTAAAGAAATAAGGGCTTTTACGGCCCGATTTGAGAATAAATTCGCCAAATTGCAAAACACCGATATTAATTGCAAAATCAACGAAATGTTGCTGATATTCTTTCATTCTCATTGACTACCTGCCCTTTTGATATTTAAATGATTTAGGATAATAGCTGTAAATATAAGCTACAAAAATACACTGTGCGTAAAGGATAACATTATGAAAATAATTTCTGCCAATGTAAATGGTATTCGTGCTGCTGCAAAAAAAGGTTTTTTTCAATGGCTGGCTGCCGAAAAAGCCGACGTAATATGTATCCAGGAAACCAAGGCGCAAGAACATCAATTGGACGCAGAAATCTTTTATCCGCAAGATTATCATAGCTATTTCTATGACGCTGAAAAGAAGGGGTACAGCGGCGTTGCAATCTATGCCCGAAAAAAACCCGATAAGATTATTTGTGGTCTGGGAGAAGGTTTTGAAGACATGGATGCAGAGGGTCGATATATACAAGCGAACTTTGGTAACTTATCTGTTATTTCTATTTATCTTCCATCAGGTTCATCGAAGGAGGAGCGCCAGCAGGTTAAATTTAGCTTCATGGCGCGTTTTGGAGAACGCTTGAAGAAGATGCGCCGCCAGCGTCGCGAATACATCATTTGTGGTGATTGGAATATAGTTCATAAAGAGATAGATATTAAAAATTTCAAGTCGAATCAGAAAAATTCCGGCTGTTTACCGGAAGAGCGCGCCTGGTTGGATGATGTCTTCGGGGGGCTAGGCTATATAGATGCATTTCGAATAGTTAACCAGGAAGCAAATCAATACACCTGGTGGTCCAACCGGGGACAAGCCTGGGCTAACAACGTCGGTTGGCGCATTGATTATCAGGTTATCACGCCTGGTCTACATGACAGGGTCAAGAGCACGTCGATTTACAAAAACGAACGCTTTTCAGATCATGCGCCGCTTATTATTGAATACAAGGGGAAGCTGTAATTCTAGACGGCTACTTTTTCTTTTGTTTTGGACAATTCTGTCGACCCGACGACCCCAGGCAAAGGGGTATAAATAGCTTTAAGTAGCGCGTCAATTGTTCTAATTTGATCTTCCAGGTCGGTACACATCGTTTCAAGTTCCTGGATTTTTTCTTCCAATTTTTCCCTGGAGGCCTTAATTTTTTTCAAGCTATCAAGATGTTGGTCCAGTTGTTTTTTTCTGTCTTTAATACGTTGAGCCAGCGGGTTCATAACAGATTTTGCCCAGCTCTCAGCATCCTGTCTGGCTTGAAAAAAGACGTTTCGTGCGTGACTCACCAGTGAAACAAAGAATTTTTTTATAACAAAACTTTGTTCTGTCATTGTCGTAAGGCTACTATTACGAAACGCATCCGCTTCTTTGTATAATCTGGCCAGTTGTGCACTGTATTTTTTTGTAGAATATAATACTGGCTGAATATCTTTCACGTCGTGCTCTTCTCTAAAGCGAAAATAAACTGCCTGGACGAGTTCATTGGATTTGTCTGCTTGCCAACTTACTTGTTCCATGGTGTGTTTGGCGCCATCAAAAAATGTTTCCATACCTTTTTTCATTCCTGCAGTTGTCCAACTACCTACCATTTCATTTCTTGTTTTGGCAATTAATTTATCCAGCGATTCCATACTAAGTGTTTCCAGCACGGTTTTAACTTGCTGAGTTAGCACATGGCGACTGGTTTGAAAATTTTCAACATTCTTCTTGTATTCAGTTTGCGATTCCCGTGCTTTATTCATCAGTTGCAGAATAACATCTATATTTTTTCCAGATAATGACTGCAATTCATTTAATTGTTGTTTCGCAGCATCATGGCGGCCTGCCAATAAACTCTTGGTGCCTTCAATTCTTCCACCAATCTTGGTCGTTAAGCTCTCTCTAACAATGCCTTGTTTGGCAGGAACAATATCATTCGAAAAGAATGACTCTAATGCAGCAAGCCCACTCTTTTCGAGCAAAACCGGGTCCTGTTTAATTTTCGCCAACAAACCCTTTTGCGCAGAAACCGGGAAAACTTTATTCGCTTCAATATTCAGAGATCGGGATGTCAACTGGCATTGTTTGGCAATATTACTGGCAACAGTATTTTCATCTTTGAGCTCATCCCACAATGTATCAATTTTATTGAGTGCAACCGTTATACCGGTTTTATCAGTATCAATATGCGGAATAATGTGATTTTTCCAGATATCAGAATCAGATTTGGTGACCCCTGTATCCGCAGCAAGAATAAATGTCACCGCTTGTGCCTTTGGGATCATTGCCATGGTTAATTCGGGTTCGGTACCCACCGCATTGAGTCCGGGGGTATCCAGAATAACCAGGCCTTGTTTTAGCAGCGGGTGCGGAAAACTAATCAAAGCGTGGCGCCATTGTGGTATTTCTACCTCTGAAGGTGGAGTCTCGTTCTGCTCATCTACATACAGGCCCAGTCTGGTTGCTTCCTCGACGGAAACAGACTTCATTTTGACAATTTCGTTAAACGCTTCCGCCATTTTGTCTGGCGAATCCACATCAAGTGCTGTCGTCGCCCAATTAACGGGATTTTGCCTGTGTTCCGCGATAGTCATATCGTCAGCGCGAGTCTCTATCGGCAATAGCCTTATGTAGGCTTCATCCGCGCCGCTATCATAAAAAAGTTCGGTCGGGCACATTGTGGTTCTGCCTGCAGCAGAAGGCAGCAGGCGACGCTGATAATCCGCAAAGAAAATGCCGTTTATGAGTTCGGTCTTCCCTCTGGAAAACTCCGCAACAAACGCAACAGTCAGGGTGTCAGCATTTAGGGCATCAACCACTTCGAACATACGCAAATCATCTTCTGCATCGTTAAGTTCATGTTTTACTAACCATTCCTGGTAGGCTTTGATGTTTTTAATCATGTTTGCCTTCCATTGGCTATAGGCTTGTAGGCGCTGCGTAAATTCTTCTTTCATCGTGTATTAGCCACCCATAAAATTAATTAATTAGCCATAAATAATACTAATAATTGTAATGCCGATAATAAAGTAACGCAGCATCTATTCCCTGCTGCACTTATTATCGTCAAGCGGGCATAGAAGTTTAGTGTTTTGAATTAACTAATAATTTGAATTGAGTACAGTTTTTGCTTGCGCAAAAGACAGATTATGCGTTTTTTTTAGGTTAAACCTAGCAGGGCCGGTAGGTTCGCTATTCTCGGACAGGCTCCTAGATCAATAAGTTTTTACCTATATCTGACAAAGGCGCAATAATGAGCATGTTGCATAATTGGATGCCGACCAGGACCACCAAAGGCGATAAATCCAAACCGGAAATAGGGGGAATGATTCGTCTTGCTGGGCGCATCAAGGGCTCATTTAAGCTATGCACTAAAGACACCACGGGGTTATAACTATTGGGGCTTACCCAGCTGATGATGACCTGGATCAGTATGGAGAAAAAGAAAACATTAAACATCAGCGACAGAACCTTGGTAAAAGACAGCACAGCCAGTCCAAGGGGTTGAAAACTAACACCTTTTATTAACCCTATTAATATGAGTGTCGTTGCTTGTAATGCCAACATCAAAAACACTGACGCAAAATCAATGCCTTTAAATCCCGGGATAATACGCCTTAATGGAATTAATAATGGATTCGTCACTTTTACCAATACCTGCGCTAACGGATTATAAAAATCAGCGCGTACCCACTGCAAAAGAAATCTCAACATGATCACAAGAATATAAAGACCAAATACAGTTTCTATTAAAAAAACACCTGCGTTACCTGTATACGAACCCCCCATTATCCCTCTCCTAATTTTTCCGCCAACTCAATGGATTTTTTTTGTGCGGCTGCCAACGCGTCATCAAAAATTTGTTGTATGTTTCTTTGCTGAAAAACGTGAATAGCTTGCTCTGTGGTACCACCCGGTGAAGTGACATATTTTCTTAGGGTATGTAAATCTTCTGTGCTTTCCAGCGCCATTTTTGTTGCGCCAAACGCTGTTTGAATCGTTAACAGTCTCGCCACATCATGGGGTAATCCCAATTTACGGCCGGCTTTTTCCAACGATTCCATGACTAAAAACAGATACGCAGGCCCGCTGCCGGACAGCGCGGTCACGGCGTCCATCATGGCTTCGTCTTCTATCCAGATTGTCACGCCTACCGCACGCATAACGGACTCCGCCAAATTACGTTGCTCACTGTTGACTTGCTCATTGGCAAGCAACACAGTGGCTGCACTTTGTACTAACGCGGGTGTATTTGGCATCGTTCGCACGATAGCGGCGCTATAGCCCAACCAACGCATAATATCTGATTGCCGAATTCCTGCTACAATCGAAATGACAAGCGGGTTTATTTTTTTTAACGTGTCACGCAGTTCAGAAATAACCTCTTTTAATGCCTGCGGTTTAACGCAAAAGACAACCGTATCAACGTGTTCAATAAGCGTTTTGTTGTTTATACAAGTATTAACCTGAAACCGTGTCGCTAAATTTTTTAATTTATCTTCATCGGGATCAGACACCCATACCGTATTTCCCGGTTGACCATCCGCAATTAAGCCACCCAGTAAACTGGTTGCCATATTTCCACCGCCTATAAATCCAATCTTATGGTTATTCATGTCTTCCCATCTTTTTTATCAGCTCTTCGTGGTGCGACTTCCGAATATCGCCGAACCTACGCGTACCAAGGTTGATCCTTCACCGATCGCAGCCTCCAGGTCGTTTGACATCCCCATCGATAAAGTATCCAAATTGTAGTCCAATTGCCGATGATCTCCATTATTTTCATTGGATATTTTAAGGCATTGTAATGCGTCGTTTAATAAATGATAAGATAAACATTGCTTATCAAAATCCGGGCTTGGTGCAGGAATTGCCATAAGGCCGCGTAATTTTATGTTGGGTAGTGTCGAGACAGAGTCAACCAATGCGGCTAAATCCTTTAACGAAACACCTGATTTTGAGTCTTCTGCACTCACATTAAGCTGTATACACACATTCAATTTTCCCCTGCCAGGGGGGCGCTGCTCACTCAGCCTTTGGGCGATTTTTAGTCTGTCAATGCTATGTACCCAATCGAAATGCTTTGCAATACCGCTTGTTTTGTTAGATTGCACAGGCCCAATAAAGTGCCACTCTATTGGGTAACGGCTAAGCTTAGGTATTTTTAGCTCAGCTTCCTGTAAATAACTCTCTCCAAATCGTACGATGCCCGCCTGATAGGCCTCAATAATCTGTTCAGCAGTACATTTTTTGCTCACCGCCAGCAGGTTTACCGCACCAGCAGGGCGTTTGAATCGATTTTCCGCCGCTCTGATACGTTCGAGAACGGTTTTAACGTTAGTTAAAATCATTATTAAACTTTTTTGGCTTGGACTGTAGCAGTAATTTAATCATATTAAAATTTGGCCGTTAATCTAAAGCAAGGGACTGTTGTAGGCCCGCGGGGGTCTGGCTGCGTGCATAGCCTGATAATTTTTACGCCGCGCCGGGACGGCTATACTTTTTAGGTATTTAGTCCATTAGCAGTTTTAAGAAACTCGAACCAATAAATTAACACATAGAGGATTAACATGGATATTTCGGAATTACTTGCATTTGGTGTCAAAAATGGCGCATCTGACCTGCATCTCTCTGCAGGCGTCCCGCCCATGATTCGCGTCGACGGCGAAATGCGGCGTATTAATATCCCCGACATGGACCATAAAACGGTGCATGGCCTGATATATGACATCATGAATGATAAACAACGAAAAGACTACGAAGAGTTTTTTGAAACCGATTTTTCTTTTGAAATCCCTGGCCTTGCTCGATTCCGTGTCAACGCTTTTAATCAAAATCGCGGTGCGGGCGCGGTATTCAGAACCATTCCGACAAATATTTTGACGCTGGAAGAACTGGGTTGCCCACCCATATTTAAGCCGATTACGGAATATCCTCGTGGCCTGGTATTGGTTACCGGCCCAACTGGATCGGGCAAGTCAACCACACTGGCTGCGATGATGAATTACAAAAACGAAAATGAATTTGGGCATATTTTAACCATCGAAGACCCCATAGAATTTGTACACGAATCGAAAAAATGCCTTATCAACCAGCGCGAGGTACACCGTGATACATTGGGATTTGCCGAATCATTACGTTCGGCCCTGCGTGAAGATCCCGATACGATACTGGTAGGCGAAATGCGTGACCCGGAAACCATTGGTCTGGCGCTGACAGCCGCCGAAACCGGTCACCTGGTGTTTGGCACATTGCACACAAGTTCTGCAGCAAAAACCATTGACCGTGTTATTGATGTATTTCCGGCCGCTGAAAAGGAAATGACGCGATCCATGTTATCGGAGTCCTTGCGTGCGGTTATCTCACAAACCTTGTTGAAAAAGGTCGGTGGAGGACGGATCGCGGCACACGAAATTATGATCGCAAACCCGGCTATTCGTAATCTGATTCGGGAAAACAAAGTGCCGCAAATGTATTCAGCGATACAAACTGGACAAAAAGACGGTATGGAAACGCTCGATCAGTGCTTACAGGGTCTAGTGCAAAAAGGTTTGATTAGCAAAACCGACGCCCGCTTGAAAGCGTCGAATAAAGATGCCTTTTAGTAGGTAGGGACGGTAGATGAAAGAAAGGCAGGGCCGCCAAAAAGAGTTGTATGCCTTGTTGAGTTGACATGGAAGATGCGCTATCCGACGAATCAAGCGGCCTGAGTTTAACAAATAAATACAAGTCTAAAAAACCTGTTTCGCGTCAAACACCGGGCCGTCCACGCAAACTCGCTTCATTTCAGAACCTTCTTCAGACCCAGTAGAAGAATCTCCGTTTGTTTTAACCTCTACCACACACCCGGCACACCCTCCCACCGCACACGCCATAAATTCTTCTAGAGAAACCTGACAAGGCATGTCAAATTCGTTCGCTAATTTAGCGACCGACGCTAACATCGGGTGAGGACCACAGCTGAATATTTCCACTTCATTGCGTTGTTGTTCGCTCAAGCCTTGCAGCCAAAATCTTGCCAAATCAGTAACATAACCTTCGTGACAACCGGCATAGCCCTGCAAGCTTGTCAAACGGCTTGCTATTCCCCAATCTTCCAACAGTGGCATGCAGGCAATGACACCATCCGGCATCCCCGGCACAATTATTTTCGAGGGTTGGGCCTGAAATGGAAAGGGCACTTCTGACCCCATTATTACAAAAGGTTTGAAATCCTTAGTCCCGCGCAAGCTTTGCGCCAAAAAGACCATCGGTGGTATGCCGACACCACCACCGATTAACAGTGGTCTGCTTCGGGAGCGGTTAACTTTAAAGGGAACCCCTATCGGCCCCATTATACTAAGTGATTCCCCCACCTTGCGTTTTGCCAATAGTCGCGTACCCTCACCAACCGCTTTATATAAAAAATCAACATCGTCACCCTGCACCATCATGATCGACAAAGGTCGCCTCATTGGCAATGCTTTAGAGCAATTTATATGCGCAAAACTACCTGGTTTAGCTCGGCTCGCAATTTTGGGGCTCGTCACCCTCAATATAAACTGGTTCCCGGCGTGCGCAGTATGCGAAATGATTTCAGCATCTTCGATAAAAATAGTATTTCGATTGGACATCAGTCGTTTACAGACCCTAACTATTTAATTGACTTGTGTTAAGTTCAAAAACGATGTCTCCATCGAGAAGAGTGTGTGTAACTTGCCCCTTCAGCTCCCAGCCGATAAAGGGCGAATTTTTCCCATGGCTTAGGAATGTATCTTCAGTCACATTCCAATAAATATCGGGGTCAAATATACAAACATCCGCTGGGCTGTCAATTGCGAGCGTGCCAGCGTTAATGCCCAATATATTGGCTGGCCCACAAGTGAGTCTGGCGATGAT
>CAZZJI010000020.1:17214-52094 GCA_964654485.1 uncultured Gammaproteobacteria bacterium
AGGTAACGAAGAGCCAGATAGCTGGGAGTCATGTAACCGCAAGCTAAGGGGTAACAAGGTTTCAATCGATGAAATGCCCGCTTCAGTTTGGGCAAACGGCGCAAGTTTGGCGTCTACGTCATGTGGCTGATGATCAGAACATATTGCCTGGATAATGCCACGCTCTACCGCAGTACGTAGACCCTCAAGATCGCGCTGTGTCCTCAATGGCGGACTCACATGACATTGACTGTTAAAATAGCCTATATCCATCTCTGTAAGATGCAGTTGGTGCGCGGTTACATCTGCTGTAACAGGCAACCCGTCGTGTTGTGCACGCGCCACCATTTTAACCGCCTGCTGTGTTGATAGTTGGCAAAAATGTGCGCGCACGCCTGTTTTTTCTATTAGCATCAAATCCCGGCTAACTGCAATTGTTTCTGCGCATTCAGGAATACCCGTCAAACCTAAACGCGTACTTATTTCTCCTTCATGTGCACAACCGTTTTCACGCAGCTCTTTATCTTCGGCATGAATATAAAGCGTTATATCAAGACTGGCGACGTACTCCATAGCGCGACGCATAATTGCAGCATTGCTAATATAACTGTATGCATTAGTGACTCCAACACAACCTGCTTTTTTCAGGTGCTCTAACTCACTTAATTGACTGCCTTGCAAACCTTTTGTTAATGCGCCGAGCGTAACCACCTTACACTTTCCAATGTCTGCTACACGGTGACGAATCAAGTCAACGACAGCAGGCGTATCAATGATAGGGTCTGTATCAGGAGGCGTACATAAAGTGGTCACGCCGCCATGCGCAGCGGCTAATGTTTCACTTTCAATAGAGCCTTTATTTTCTAGTCCTGGCTCACGAAGTCGCGCCCGAATATCAACTAAACCCGGGCAAACAATACAGTTGTTCGCATCGATAGTTGATTTTGCCTGGAAACCGGCGGGCGCTTTTCCCAGTGAGATGATTTTATCTTTTTCAATATATAAATCAGTGAGCTTATCTACGTTGTTAGCTGGATCAATCACGCGTCCATTTTTTATATGTATACCCATCACGATTGTTTTTTTACAATATTGTCGTTGCGTTTGCTGCTGCCAACCCCTTCGGGTGAACGTCCGAGCGCCATTGACATCACGGCCATACGCACGGCAATGCCATTGGTCACCTGGTCCAGTATGACTGACTGATCACCGTCTGCTACTTCAGAGTCAATTTCGATACCCCGATTAATTGGCCCTGGGTGCATCACGATTGCATCTGGTTTTGCCAGCCTCAATTTCTCTGCAGTCAAACCAAATAATTGAAAATATTCATGTGAACCCGGAAGATAGGCGCCCTGCATACGCTCGTTTTGTAATCGCAGCATAATGACGACATCCACATCACGTAATCCGCTTTCCATTTTATGAAAAACATGCACACCTAAAGACTGTACTGCATCAGGTATCAGTGTTTTCGGCGCGATGACCCTCACCTCGGCGACGCCCAATGTTGTCAACGCATGAATTTGTGAGCGTGCAACCCTGGAGTGTTTAATATCACCGACAATGGCGACGCGTAAATCATTAAAGCTTTTCTTATGTCGTCGTATGGTAAACATGTCCAACATAGCTTGGGTCGGATGGGCGTGGCAGCCATCGCCTGCATTGATGACACTCACGTGGGGGGCAACATGTGTAGCAATAAAATGAGCCGCCCCACTTTCGCTGTGGCGCACGACAAACATGTCACATTGCATTGCCTCAAGATTTCGCAACATGTCCAGCAAGCTTTCACCTTTAACAGAGGCCGAGGTTGATATGCTGATATTCAGGACGTCCGCGGACAGTCGTTTGGCTGCCAACTCAAAGGTGGTGCGTGTTCGTGTGCTGGCTTCAAAAAACAAATTAGCGATTGTTTTACCACGTAATAAAGGGACATTTTTGGCTGATTTCGCGCCAATAGAGGAAAAAGATTCTGCTGTATCAAGAATATCGGTGAGTACCTGGCGATTGAGTCCTTCGACAGATAAAAAATGACGTAGATTTTTATTATTATCGAGTTGTAAGTTATCGAGCTGTATGTTTCTGTGCCCCTATCTGAAGGTTTCAGTGGTTAGAGTCTCGCCGCTTACAAGAGTCTCAACGCTTACGCTTACACAAGAGTCTCAACGTCTACAAAAGTCTCAACGCCAATCGAAGAAGAGCCTCAATCCTGAGTTTCAATAACGCTTAATGATAACACATCAGGTCCGTTTAGTTTAATATGTTCGTGATTATCCAGGGAAATGTGTTTTCCCACAACGCTGGCCTCAATGGGCAGCTCTCTGCCGCCCCTTTCCACTAACACGGCGAGTGTCACCGACGCCGGTCGGCCATAATCAAAAATCTCATTTAACGCGGCGCGAATGGTGCGCCCCGTATACAGTACATCATCCACCAGTATGATATGTTGATCATCGACCGAAAAAGGTAACTTCGATGGATTTACCTGTGGGTGCATACCGATTCGAGTAAAGTCATCCCGATAAAAAGAAATGTTTAAGGCTCCCAGCGTTTCTTTTAAACCAAGCGTCTGGTGCAGCCGCTCTGCTACCCACAAACCACCTGTATGAATCCCAACCATTATGGGTTCTGGCAACGATGGGTCGATAAGTCCTTTTAGGTTGGTCGCCATCTTGCTAATTAGCTCATCTACCTTAATATTTGAGGGCATGGTCGATAAATCCTATGATGTGTTTAAACTATCTAACTGTTCTACGGTTGGTGCCAATTCTAGTTATCAACTACCTGCTTTGCGGACTGTCAAGCCAACTCTGTAATATGAGCTTAGCGGCCAATTTATCAATGTCGCCTTTATTGCGTTTTAAGTGGCGCTTATTTTCCATTAATTTCCGGGCTTCTGCAGATGAAAGGCGCTCATCAATATGATAAACCGGGATCGGGTGTCTGTCTTCTAATTGATTGGAGAATTTGCGTACAGCTTTAGTGACAGGGTGGTCAGTTCCATCATCATTTAAAGGCAGGCCTAACACAAAGGCGTGTGGTTGCCATTGCCCTACAATGCGTGCAATCGTCAACCAATCCGGTTTGCCCGCGATCGACGTTATCGTCTGCAACGCAGAGGCGGTGTGGGTCCACTCTTGGCCGACAGCCACACCGATTCTTTTTTTTCCGTAATCAAAACATATCAATGTTCGCTGTTGTATTCTATCTGCCATAGTTACTATTTTTTTGTTCTACCAACAGGATCAACAGCGCAATGACAACTATTCAACGACTGTTTTTACGTTTCCTCCGGGCAGGAATTTCCAGGTTCGTGTGATATGCAATATATCGGTATCTTTGCGGATATTTTCCGGAAACGGTGGGAACGGGGCTGCTATTCTTACAATATTTACCGCAGCATCATCCAGTATTTTGTATCCCGAAGATCGACGCACAGAGATATCAGCAATAGTGCCATTGGCGTACAAGGCCACATCCAGTAGCAGGCTACCATATAAATTTTTCCTTTTCGCTTCACCTGGAAAATTTAGCAGGCCAACTTGTTCAATTGTTTTTTTCCAATCTACTAAATATCGCGCATGTTTATATTGTTTAGTGCGTGAATGTATAAATTTTTGTCGAGGCTTTTTCGCGAAAGCTTGAATTTGTTCGTCTAATTCCGCACTTAATTTTGCAATTTCTTTGCTGCGGGCCATCAATTCGGGTGTCGTCATACTATTAGTTTCGGACATTTCTTTTGGATCTTGCTCCTGCGAAAAAATTTTCATATCGGCTTTTTCCGCTGTTAATATTTCTTTTTCTTTCTGATCAGGTTTCCTTGCCTGTTCAATCTGCGGCATAAACAGTGGCGACGAACTATCATCTGCAGTGGAAAGCATCGCCGGAGACGGTGTCGTTGGCAACGCTTTTTCTTCCAGGTTGCCGCCAGCATCTTGATTTGCCTGGGCAAGAAAATCAGCGTCTTCCGGCTCCTTTTCTGACTCTGTCGGTACCAGTGTGACGTCCAGTGTGGGCGCCATAGTGGTATTTGGCTCAATTTCATCCATGGAAAAACTAACGCCCAAAATGACAACTGCGTTTATAACGATCGATAAAAATAACGTGAAGCCAAATCGGTCTACTGCCGAGACTTCGGGACCCACCGGGCGCCTTGCCGCTGTTTTGGCCATTATCTTAATACCCTCTAAGCTATTATTATCTAAGCTATTATCCTTAAGTTAATCAGTAGCGCTTATTGCCATAATTTAATTTAGTACAACCAAACTTATTCTCTAAATTTGTCAGTACCGAACTGATAATCAAGCCACTTATTATCCCAAAAATCAATGATGTAGTAGCCAAAACAGGCAATAAACTAAAAAGCGCATCATGTTGTATAAACAGGTAATAAGCGACATAAAATTGCACCGAAATATGGGCAATTGCCGCCAACACTGAATAACCTATTGGACCCAACGCCCAAAACGGATAAAAATGTGTCATTTTTATCGCTAAAAACAGCACCATCAAGGCCGCCGCTGCGCCGCTTAGACTTAACATAAAAGTAGGCGACATAAACGTCCCTAACAACAGGCTGCTAACCAATACCCGTAATAATGAAACCCAGGCAGCCATTTTTATGCCATAACGGCATAAAACAATTATCGTCACGATGTTTGCTAAACCAGGCTTAAATCCCGGAAAAGGACTGGGCAGCGTACTTTCCAACACATGCACAGTAATTGCCAACGCCGTTAACCAGGCAATGACATGGTCGTCCTTATATGTTTTGACAGTTAATATCGCCATTGGTTTTGTCTTTGGTTTTCTCTTTGAAAAGCTAACCAACTGATTATTTAAAACATTTAGCCAAGCCAGGTAACACTATATCGGCAGGCTTAATTAGAAATTGATTGCATCAAATCTGCTTTCGCGGCCTATTATTGATGCGCTGATCTGGTTAGGTACGCAAGCTATTATTCCGCCGCTTAAATTTAACCAGCCCTGATGAAGGCACAATTTATTTACGCAGGGAGAACTTACAAATCGAACACGACCACCTTCTACTTGAATTTTGCTGGCGCCTATTTTGCCGTTGACAGTAAAAACCTGGTTTTGAAGTAAAGAGATTTTTTTTGGTGCATCGTCACCCGTCACCACATGGATATATTCTCCTGGGAAGCGAGCGTTTTGCCAATACACCGAGTACAAGTATGCGACAAAAAACACAGCCACAACCAATACAATAATATCGCCCCTGGTTAGCCTCCCGGTTAGCATTTACCTAGCATAAGTCTTAGCATGAGTTTTAGGATCAGTTTCAGCACCCATTGTTGTTAGCACAAAAGCGTTATCACAAAGGAGGACTCAATGTTATATTGAATTTTTTATTTGGCTCAAAAGTTAAACGCTGAGCCATGGCAGGATTCATATATATATTAAATTTATCGTCTATCATCATTACCAGTTTAATGCCCATTGATTTAGCAATTGCATGCCATTGTTGTGGCCCGGCTATAAACAAGGCCGTTGCCGCAGCATCAGCAATTGTCGCGTTTGGGTGGATTACTGTTACCGAGATAACATCTTCAACCGGGTAGCCTGTGCGAGGATCAATAATATGATGATATCTCTTTTTTTCATATTCAAAAAATCGCTCATAATCACCAGATGTAAATACACTTTCGTCTTGATTAATTTCAATTGATGCGATTATACCTTTTCCCCTTGGGTGGCGTATACCAACAGTCCAATTATGATTGTCGCGTTGACCTATTGCACGTAAATCACCCCCCGCATTAATGATCGCATTATCGATACCGAATTCCTGCAACGTTTGAATCGCCATATCAACAGCGTACCCTTTTGCTATACCGCCGAAATCCAGCGCCAAGTCAGCGTGGTCGCTGCGTATTGAAATACCCTCGATGAGCACATTGTTCATCGTCGGATTTTTTAACACCAAATCAGAAATCAACTTGGGATCGGGTGGCGTTCTTTTCTCTATCTTTTTATTTAGCGTTAAATTACTGTCTAACGCGGTGGCGTCCAGGGTGGCAACATCGAAATCCCATAACTTAACGAGCCGTCCAATTGCTGGATTAAAAAGCCCATTACTTTGACTTGAGAGTTCTTTTGATTCCAAGATAACAGGTAATATTGTCGGGGAAACGCTGAAAGCAAATTTTGTTGGGAAGATTTCGTTCATCCTTGAGAGTGAACCACCTTGCCATGGATTAAATGCTTGATGCATAAAACGAAAATCTTCTGTGATGACCGCTGCGGCCTGCTTCGCTTTTTGAGTTTGCCCCCAAATATTTATTTCTACGATGGTGCCAAAAACAAAAATTTGTTCTTTATATAGAACATCACGGGGCTCGCTACACGACACCACAAAAAGCATGATAAATACAGCTGCAACCCGTTTATAGTTGCAAGCACTTGTGAAAAAACTATTTAGCCCCATTCAATTTTTCATCAATGTAGTCCATAAAGATACCGCTAATGTTCAGCGAATATATTGAATCCAGCTCCCGGATACAGGTTGGGCTGGTTACATTTATTTCTGTCATATAGTCACCTATTACATCGATACCAACAAATGCTAATCCTTTTTTACGTAACACGGGCGCCACTTGATCGCAGATCCACTTATCTCTCTGGGTTAACTCAACCCCGACCCCTTTACCCCCTGCGGCCAGATTTCCGCGTGTTTCACCTTTGGCGGGGATGCGCGCCAGAGCATAAGGTATAGGTTCACCGTTAATCAGTAAAATTCGTTTATCGCCCTGTTTAATCTCCGCTATGAATCGCTGGCAAATAACATACTGTGAGCCGTTTTCGGTTAATGTTTCAATAACAACATTAATGTTCGGGTCATTTTGTTGCAAACGGAAAATTGACTTACCGCCCATACCGCCCGGTGGTTTTAATATGATATCTTCCTGTTGGGCCAAAAACGTTTTGATTTGTTCGTGGTTGCGTGTCACAAGAGTTGCCGGGATACATTGCGAAAACCATCCGGTAAATATTTTTTCATTTGCATCTCTGAGACTTTGCGGTTTGTTAATAACCAATACACCCTGTTTCTCTGCAAACTCCAGTAAATAAGTGGTATAAATATATTCCATATCAAACGGTGGGTCTTTTCGCATTAACACTGCGTCAAGTTCTGTTAATGGTGTGGTATTTGTTTCCTTTATGTTAAACCAATCACGGGCGTCATCCATTACTTCCAATCTGGCCATTGTTGCCAGCGTGTCTCCGTTTTGCAAAAACAGATCTCCTTGCTGCATGTAATAGATATCCCAGCCACGTTTCTGAATTTCTAGCATCATGGCAAAAGAACTATCTTTATTAATGTTTATGGACTCGATCGGATCCATTACAAAACCAATTTTATTTGTCATAATTATTTACTGCCTAAATTTTCTTCAGCATCCTTTTTGCAAATCGCCTGAAAAAAACGCAGGGATTGCTATATACTTACAAGCATTCAATATTAATGTTCTATTGCCTAGCGCCGATATATTCCGTGAAGTCATTGATGCATATATACGTTTGACAGGCTTAATAGAATATACGTTAATAATGTATTAAATAAAAAAAAGTCGGGCACTTTTTTTATTTAATTTTTATTATGGAGTAAGTTGCGCTTTAGACAAAACCATAAGTCTACGCATAAATTTTTTGTATAGACTCTAAAGCATCAAAAAGGACGACAAACAGGATTGGCGCTAATTAATAACGTGTCAAAATAAGATTAGGTCCTTAATTTGAGTTAAGTGCTTATTTTACAGACCACATACAAAGCACGAAAAAGCACAAAATAGTGCAGATACTGCGCTCAGATGTATGGGTTTGGTGTACCCAGGCCCTGGGAAACTAAACTGGCTTGATAAGCGAACGGGTGCAGTAAATCAACGCATTAATTTACAATAACCAATAACGTACAAAACGATACTTTATTTAATTGAGCTAAAGACACAGGATTTAGGGGTTGGAATAGTGAGCGATAGCGACTTAACAGGCACGAAAGTAATGGTGATTGACGATAGCAAAACCATTCGTCGTACTGCGGAAACACTGTTAAAAAAAGCCGGCTGTATTGTTGTAACAGCGACAGATGGCTTTGAGGCATTATCAAAGATAACGGATAACCAGCCTGATATAATTTTTATTGACATAATGATGCCCCGCCTGGATGGGTACCAGACATGCGCGTTAATTAAACGAAATCAGAATTATAAAAGTACGCCCGTCATACTTCTGACGAGTAAAGACGGCTTATTTGATCGGGCTAGGGGGCGAATAGTCGGATCAGACCAGTATTTAACAAAACCCTTTACAAAAGAAGAGCTACTAGGTGCAATTAAGGAATATATAAGCAAATGATTGCGAGCATTTGGTGGGTACTATTTGGTGAGTACTATAATGTATACAATATTAGACTCTATAATAAATGTTCCAATTTCGACAGATTAGGGAGATACAAATGGCAACTGTCTTGATAGTTGATGATTCACCAACAGAAATCCATGTATTAAAAACGATGCTGGAAAAAAATGGATTTGATGTCATTACTGCCAGCAGCGGTGAAGAGGGCGTAGCAGCCTCTAAAGAAAAACAACCAGATTTAATCTTAATGGATATTGTCATGCCAGGTCTAAATGGTTTTCAAGCAACCCGGCAAATTACCGCAGATGCTGAAACACAGCATATCCCCGTTATTATTGTAACGACAAAAAATCAGGAAACTGACCGTGTCTGGGGTCTACGGCAAGGTGCTAAAGACTATATTACCAAACCTGCAACAGAAGAAGAGCTTGTCAGTAAAGTAAATTTAGCGATAAACGGATAACTTAATACCAATGCAGCAAAGTAATCCAAGCCCTTTCAGCATGCTTTTAGACCTGGAAGCACGCAGTAAAGCCAGTGCGACGGGCCTACCTCAACAGGTTGAGATCCGGGAGCCTTGGTCCGCTATTGGCTTCAAAATAGGCGATGTGCAATTAGTATCTGCAGTTGGCGATGTTAATGAAATATTATATTTTCCACAAGTAACAGCGATTCCGGGGACAAAATCCTGGGTAAAGGGTATGGCAAACGTTCGCGGAAGCTTAATACCT
Organism: uncultured Gammaproteobacteria bacterium; assembly: GCA_964654485.1. GTDB lineage: Bacteria > Pseudomonadota > Gammaproteobacteria > SG8-11 > SG8-11 > JAADIM01. The sequence continues at coordinate 26,307 of CAZZJI010000020.1, forward strand.
ATTATTGACCTTAATGGTTATCTGGGTAAAAAACTGACAAATTTAAATGCAAAAAGCCGTGTGCTTATCATTAATAACGCAGATTTATGGGCAGGCCTGCTTGTAGACCGGGTAATGGGTCTTAAGCATTTTTATGATGATGAGCAAGCAGAACAAAAACCAGAAATTGACAGTGCGCTAAATCCCTACTTATCTGTTGAATATCAAAAAAATAACGACAGTTGGTACGTTTTTAGCATGAAGACGCTGGCAGAAAACCCGGAATTTTTTCAAGTATCCATATAGATTATTGAAAAACATAAGATATTTACGACTAACTAGCTAGCTACAAGCAGAAGTAAGGACCGCCGTAAAAGACAAATCTTCGTTTGAGATGACGAATTAGAGTCAATTTTTTTACACATCATTTTAGTATTGCTTTTTGATATTTGTAACGTGTGCGCCAGGAGCCGAAAAGATGAAAATGAATAAGTCTGATATATTCCAGAGACTTTTAGAAGATAAGATGCTCTCACTTCTAGTAGCAATGCTGCTGGTTTCAGTTATTGCCCTTGGTATCATTTTTGGGCTAGTTGCGAAAAATTCTGCTGATGACAAACACTACATCAGTCTCGCGGGTGAATTACGTGTACTTTCACAAAATATTGTGAAAAATGCCAGCGAGGCATCCAGTGCGCGTGTCTCCGCATTCCCTCTGTTAAAAGAATCCCATGATAATTTCACCTACGCACTCGGCCAACTACAAAATGGCGACCCAGAACTCGGGTTACCCGTGTCTCCCGAAGCAGTTGAAGCACAACTCAACGCAGTAGTCGAACGTTGGAACAGCTTGGGCGTGAGTGCCAACGATATTTTTCAGGCTGAAGGCACTATTCGACAACTAAGCGAGTTTGTAAATCACATTAATAACACTATGCCGAATTTACTTGCGTTATCAGATGAAGTTGTCGGCATCATGATCGAGATTGGTTCAAACGCACAACAAGTTTACATAGCAAGTCGCCAACTTATGCTTAGTCAACGTATGTCGTTTAACGTAAACAAAATATTACAAGGCGGACAAGGTGCAGCAACAGCGGCAGATCGATTTGGTCGCGATGCAGCGCTGTTTGGCCGGGTATTGGCAGCATTGCTTAAAGGTAACCGCGCGATGAGCATTAAGCGCATTAGTGATCCTGATGCGCGCGACAAAATGGAGGAGGTCGCAGAATCGTTCGCAGAAGTGAGCGAACTTGTTGGCCGGATTCTGGAAAAAACACCGGAATTATTCAAAGCGCAAGATGCGGCTAATAACATGTTCAGCAACAGTGAAGATCTGCTCGCAGAAACCACTGATTTGATGGTAGCTTATGCTTCGTTAGCTGGAAAGCGGGTGTTAGTGAACGACTGGACGGGTAGCTTTTTAGGTATTCTATCCTTATTTTTACTGATTGCACTTGCGGTGAAAATTAACGCTGGCGCAAGAAATCGACAGATTGAAGCAGAACAAACCAGTCAGGAAAATCAGGAGGCAATTCTTCAATTGCTTGAGGAGATCGCAGATCTTGCTGATGGTGATCTGACCAAGCACGCTACAGTCACAGAAAGTTTTACCGGTGCCATCGCAGACGCCATGAACTTTGCAATTGACGCATTGCGCCAGCTCGTTACAACGATTAACGAAACAACTGTACAGGTATCATCTGCTGCGCAAGAAACACAAGCAACAGCCATGCATCTCGCCGAAGCAAGTGATCACCAGGCTCAGCAAATTACCGCTGTGAGTGCTGCTGTAAATGAAATGGCCGCCTCTATTGAACAAGTATCCAATAATGCATCCTCATCAACCGAAGTTGCGCAACAAGCGGTATCAATTGCTAACAAAGGGTCAGTTGCGGTGCAAGATACTATTAAGGGTATGGATTCCATCAGAGAAAATATGCAGGAAACATCAAAACGTATTAAGCGTCTTGGTGAAAGCTCGCAGGAAATTGGTGACATTATCGAGTTAATTAATGACATTGCTGACCAGACAAATATTTTAGCATTAAATGCCGCCATTCAGGCTGCTATGGCGGGTGATGCTGGTCGAGGTTTCGCAGTTGTTGCTGATGAAGTTCAGCGCCTTGCTGAACGTTCAACTGATGCGACCAAACAAATTGAAGGCCTGGTTAGAACCATTCAGTCAGATACCAAAGAGGCCGTGTCATCAATGGAACAAAGTACTTCTGGTGTAGTACAAGGAGCCAAATTGGCACAACGAGCTGGTGAAGCATTGGAAGAAATCGAAACAGTTTCCACTAGCCTTGCAGAAATTATTCAAAACATTACTGATGCCGCGCAACAACAATCTACAGCTGCTACCAGTATTTCGGAAACCATGAACGTCATTCAGGAAGTGACTACACAAACATCTGCGGGTACTAGTGAGACAGCAACATCTATTGGTAACCTGGCAGAACTGGCTAATGAACTTAGAAAGTCGGTTGCAGGTTTTGCGCTGCCTAATTAATTTCTATTACTGTTCGTAGCAACTGACTGATAATTAATTGCAACACTAGTGAATAAATTATGGTGTTAATAAATGGTAACTGTAGCTAGAACTGTGGCTAGTGGCTTGTCGACTCATTCTCAGACCATTCACGAGTATAATATGATGCCCGCAATGGACGATGAACAATTCGATAGATGGGGGGAATTGGTGGGTTCGCGTATTGGTATGCGAACTTTGGCACTACGCAAAACATTTCTCACAAATGCATTAGATAAACGCCTCCTGGAAGTTAACATTACGGATTACGAGGATTATTACGCATACCTACAAACTGATAACAAGGGCAAGTTGGAGTGGATAAAATTAATTGACCTGCTCACCGTTAAAGAAACACGTTTTTTTCGACATTCCAGTTCATTAAATTTGTTACAAGAATACGTCCGGGAAAAATTAAGTGCCCTCATTGAAAACCCAGGTACTAACACCGACGCTAACACAGCCAAACATAGCAAAATAAATTCGATACAAGCCTGGAGTATTGGCTGCGCAACAGGCGAAGAAGCCTACACACTAGCAATGATCCTGGACCAGTCAATAAAGCGGTCTGATATTGAATCTTGTTACTTTGGTGTTTTTGCAAGCGATATAAGTCAAGGGTCCTTGTCGACAGCACGCAAAGGGTTGTATTTAGCCTCGCAATTAAAGAATATGGAAAAAAATCTGATTAGCGAATATTTTATCTGCCGGGACAATAACCAGTACCAAATAATTGATGAATTGAAAAAAAGAGTTTGTTTTACAAAAACAAATGTTCTGGATATTAAACACAGTAATATTGGCCAAATGGATATTATTTTTTGTCAAAATCTACTCATATATTTTGAACATTCTACTCGTGTCAGTGTATTAAATAACCTGGTTCCTTATCTAGCTCCAAATGGGCTATTGATATTAGGGGCTGGTGAAATTCATCACTGGGTAAATTCTGAGTTAACGTTGATAAACAGCGAAAATATCTTAGCTTATCGTAAAATCGATGCACCTGTCTCAGCAAACGTCCCAGTGACGACGCCAGGAACCATACAATGAATGCGCGCAGTGAACAAGATTCTACTAACCTCGGCTGGGTTAAATCGGAACTTGAAGAAACGCTCACATTAGCGCGCCAAGCGCTGGAAGTGTATGTAGAAAATCCGAATGATGAAGCTCAACTACGCTTTGTAACAACACACCTGCACCAGGTCGTCGGTACATTACAAATTGTTGAACTTTATGGTGCTGCGTTGCTTGCTGAGGAAGCCGAACTCGTTGTGAATGACTTGATAAAGGGTAATATAGAGGTGCTTGAGGATGCATATGAAGTTATTATGCGCGCCATATTACAATTACCTGTCTATCTGGACCATATACAACAGGGGTGCAAAGATAATCCTATCGCTTTGCTGCCCCTTATGAACGACCTGCGTACCGCTCGTGGTCAACAACTTCTTTCGGAACACGCATTTTTCTCACCAAATCTGAATGTTTTTCCAGATAAAAAAACGTCGAAAAAACCCAATACTAGAAAATCTCCTCAGTACGCTAAAAAATTACGTCCACTTTATCAGACTGGCTTGGTTGGCTTGTTCCGCAATACTGATGTACAGAAAAACCTGAAGCTCATCGCAACAGTCATCAGACAACTGGAACATACCGTTGATAGCGAAAAAGCAAGTCAATTACTCTGGATATGCGGCGGAGTCATAGAGGGTTTATATAATCAAGGACTGGAGGCAAATGTTTCCCTCAAGTCACTGCTAGGCCAAGTAGATCGTTTAATAAAAAAATTAATCGATGAGGGCGAAGAAGCACTGAGTAATGAGATACCGAAGGAATTATTAAAAAATCTACTTTTTTATGTCGCACAGACAGAACCTAAGGGTAATCGTGTTAACGAGTTAAAAGAAGCTTTCAATTTACAAAAACTGTTGCCAGATTCGGAAGGGTCACAAACTGTAAATGAAATAGCCGGCATGGGTGCGGACGTAATCAAAAATGTCTCCAAAGCTATTAAAGAAGACATGTTAAGTATTAAGGAAAACTTGGATTTATTTGTACGCTCAGATGACGCCTCTGTTGAAGATTTGGCGCCCTTGGGCCAAAAACTTAGTTCTGTGGCGGATACCCTGGGCCTCCTCGGAATGGGAAAATTACGCAAGCTCATTAAAGAACAGGAACAAGTTGTTTCGGAGTTAATACAGGAAAAAAGCGAATTAGACGATTCTGTTGTTATGGGCATAGCCAGTGCTTTACTGTTTGTTGAGTCATCCGTAAATGATCTGCGCCTGGCGAGCATAAGTGAAGATGAAGAAGCATTAGAAGACACAAAATTATTACCCGATTCAGAATACAATCAACTTGTTGAACTCACCATCACAGAAGCAAAGTCAGTACTCGCGAGAGTAAAAGATGCATTTATTGCATTTGCGGCTGACACATCTAACCCCGAACTGCTGAAAGACACGCCTGGTTTAATCAGTGAAATCAAGGGCGCATTTGTTATTGTTTCATTCGGTCGGGCAGCAGATTTAATTAACTCTTGCAGCACCTATATCCAACAAAGGCTGCTAGGTTCTAAAGCTGAACCCGATAAAAATGAATTGGATGCACTTGCTGATGTTATTTCGGGCCTGGAGTATTTTCTAGAAAATTTCGCTCACGATAATGGCGGCGCACGTAAATCTTTGGATATAGCCCAGGAAAGTTTAGTTAAACTCGGATTTCCACCAGAACATATTGAACCAGTTGCTGGTGATATAGATCAAAATGCACCTGAAACTAATGATGTGCTTGATGTTGCGACAGCAGAAGATGGCGTAGAGATAGAAAAAGATAATGCAGAGACAGTAGAAGATGAAGATAATGCAGAGACAGCAGAAGAAGATGTTGAGAGAGCAGAAGAAGATGTAGAGGCAGCGGAAAATAAAACGGCTAACAAATATCAAATTATCTCTGAAGGGGCTGAATCAAAATTCATCGAAGATGATGATGAAGACACAGATCTCGAAATTCTTGAAATATTTCTGGAAGAAGCGGAGGAAGAGCTTAGTTCAATTACAGAGCAGTTAGTTAATTGGGAAACCAATTTAAATGATGACAATGCGCTTCAATCTTTACGGCGATCGTATCACACCCTTAAAGGTAGCGGCAGAATTGTAGGGGCAACAGAGATTGGTGAGTTTGCCTGGGCCATCGAAAGCATGCTTAATCAGGTTATCGATAAAGCGTTAGCGCCATCTCCAGCTATGTTAGCTTTGTTAGGCCAAGCTAAGGATGTTCTCCCTGAGTTAATCGACCAGATTAAAGGTAAAGGTGCTCCAAAATCTGATATTCAAGCCATAGTAGACAATGCCAATAAGCTCGACAAAGGGGGGGCGATATCAGTTGAGTTATCAGACGAAACGGGCACGTCTGATGAAACCACTGATGAAACAACAGAGTTCAAAGAAACCGAAGGTCGTCAGGATCCGGATCAGGTAAAATCGCCTGCTTATGATCCCGTATTGGTTGAAATATTCACAAATGAAACAACTGCACATATAGCATCAATTCGACGATATATAGAAGGTTGCCAGACCAACGGGTTGCCTTGCCCGGTTAATGATGACCTGATTCGAGCACTGCATACATTACATGGCAGCGCACATATGGCTAATGTAACAGATATCGCAGAACTATCTGACCAACTTGAAAAATACATGAAGCTGGCTCTAGAAAATCAGACAGACATAACCGAGGAGGCTATAGGGCTGTTAATTGATAGTATTGCCTCTATTGAGGAAATGGTCGGTGGCCTATCTAATGGAGTTGCAGAGTTAGGCAATAAGCAATCATTGGTAACAAAAACGATGGTTTTGATTGAGGCAGAATTATCTGCGCAAAAGGACCGTCTTGGTGGCTTAGACGAATCAGTTGATGCTAGTGCTAAGGCCGCGACAAGTATCGACGATGAATTGGTCGGTATATTTTTAAAAGAAGCTAATGAAATTTTAAATGAAAGCGTCGTTGCTCTGTCTTCATGGATGCAATCTACGGACAACGTTGAATCCGCCGACGAATTAAGGCGTCATATGCATACGTTAAAAGGTGGCGCCAAAATTTCTAACCTGCCATTTTTTGCTGAAGTCAGTGGCCAGTTAGAAGATTTGTTAACGCTATTCATTGAAAAAATGATTCCGGTCTCCACAGAATTATTGAAATTAACGGAAGAGGCACATAAATGGTTAAGTGATTGTTTGCAATTTAGTATTAATAAGTCACCGATCACGCCGGTGCTGTTATTGCAAAAAGCGGAAATTGCAAATCGCGTCGATGCGCTGTCACTTGGCTACACTGGCGAAGACACTGATAGCGAAACTGGTGGCGAAGACATTGCTTTTTTTGCAGACAGCCCTACAAGCAGCTCTACAGACAGCCCTACAGATAGCTCTACAAACAGCGCTAACAGTGAAGACTTGTCTGAAGATGAAATGTTTGGCGAATATTTGGGAACAGACGAAGAATTAGTTAATATTTTTGTGGTCGAGGCACAAGATATATTAGCAGGAACCAATGAAATTCTTGATAAATGGTCAAGACAATTAGACAACTCGCTGTTAGTAGAGGATCTGCAACGCGCCATGCATATGCTAAAAGGCGGCGCACGCATGGCCAAGCTTCCCCCTATCGGTGACACCACTCAAAGTATAGAAATGGTTTTGTCTCAAATCACTGACACCGTACTTCAACCTAGTCAAGCTATAATAGACACGATACGGTTGGCACATAATTGGACAACAAATGCTATTGAATCGCTTGTTAACAAACAAGATATATCCACTGATAGCGCATTACTGTCCGAACTCCAGTCGCACCTGATAACACTGGATGTTTCAAGTGATGAATTAAGCATATCAATTGAAGATGAAATCAGCATCGACCTGGATGATGAAACCCCGATCGAAGACATCGCGGCCGAGAAAAGCCTTGACGCCGAGAAGAGTCCTGACAAATATAGAATTGTTGAAGAGTCGGCTGAATTTGAGGAACTCGAAGAACAAGATGAGCCAGAAGTAGCTGTCGCTCTTTCTAATTTCGACGCCAATTGGGGCGAGGATGAATCGGCTGAAGACAGCTACGATGATGACCTGGCAGATATTTTTCTTGAAGAAGCAACTGAAATACTTCATAAAATGGATGATTTGCTCCAACAATGGACGGGAGACCCAGAAAGCCGAAATATTATAGAGGAAGTTCAACGTGCCTTGCATACCCTCAAGGGTGGTGCACGCATGGCAAATATTCCTTCGATAGGCGACCTTAGTCACAGCATTGAAACTGTGTTGGAAAGAATAATTGGCGGCCACTTATCAGCGACACCACAACTTGTCGACGTCGTGCAATCATCATATGACTGGTTAAGTGTATCACTGGATAAAATCCGTCGTAATGAGCCAGTATCCCCAGCAAAGCGTTTGATGGATGAAATTGAAGTATCTGTTGGCCTGAAAAAACGCTCTGAAATCATCGATACAGAAGAGCCCGGTGATGCCATTGAAGATGATCATTCTGATAGGCTGTCTGAAGCATTCGCCCTGGATAATATCGCAGAAGCTGAAAAAGCTGATTTTGATATGGTCGAGTTTGTAGATGCGCCAACAAAAGAAAATAAAAAAGTTAAACAAAAAGAAGGCCAAGTCAGAGTATCAGCGAAATTACTGGACAACCTGGTTAATTATTCCGGCGAGGTAAGCATTTACCGTTCTCGAGTCGACCAACAACTCGGCTCTATAAGTTACAACTTGATAGAATTTGACCAAACGGTTTCGCGTGTTAAAGAACAGTTGAGAAAATTTGAAATTGAAGCTGAAGCCCAAATCTTGTTTCGATACGAAGGTAGCAACCTAGCTTCCGAAGAAAACGAAGATTTTGATCCGTTAGAACTCGATAGATTTTCGAACATGCAACAATTGTCCCGAAGCCTTGTCGAAAGTTTGGGCGATTTAAATAGCATTAAAAAGTTACTCGAAAACTATACTAGAGAAGCGGAAATATTATTACTGCAACAATCGCGAGTAAGTTCTGAATTGCAAGAAGGTTTGATACGTACCCGACTTGTTCCCTTTTCTAATGCAGTGCCTAGGTTAAGGCGCATCATCAGGCAAACTGCCAAAGAGCTGGGTAAGCAAGCTGATTTCAAAGTGACAGGCGCAGAGGGGGAAATGGATCGCACCGTACTCGACAAAGTTGTTCCTGCGTTGGAGCATATGTTGCGTAATGCTATCGACCACGGTATCGAAACCCCCGGAGTTCGAGCAGCGGCTGGTAAATCAGATGCTGGACGTATTTTGCTAAGCTTCAAACAGGAAGGCCCAAAAATCGTTATTCGCATACAAGACGATGGCGCCGGTATGAATCTGGAGTCCATTCGCCGCAAGGCTATCGAGCACGAATTGATGACCAATGATTCTGATCTTAGTGATAATGAAATAATACAGTTTGTACTTGAATCAGGCTTCAGTACCGCAGAAAAAGTAACACAAATATCCGGTCGCGGTGTTGGCATGGACGTGGTCAGTACAGAAATAAAACAGGTTGCCGGCACGCTGCATATAGACAGCCAAGAAGGCAAAGGTACTATTTTTACAATCCAACTACCATTAACCGTATCTGCGAACCAGGCTTTACTCATTGAAACGGGCGACGATAAATTTGCTGTCCCACTTTCGTCTGTTGACGGCGTAATACGTGTATCAGAAAGAGAACTCAATAAGCTATTTAAAGAAGATAAACCAACGTATCAATATGGTGGGCGCGATTATGGCTTCTTCCATCTTGGATCTATTCTGGGTCTGTCCAAACCCCAACTGCCCGATAAAGGAGTGAAGATACCGCTTATATTAGCCAGGGCGGGTGATCACAATGTTGCCTTACTGGTAGAGAAAATTGTGGGTCGGCAGGAAATTGTCATCAAATCAGTCGGACCGCAAATTAGTACTGTAAGTGGTATATCCGGTGCAACAATTATGGGTGACGGTAGTGTTGCCCTCATTCTTGATATCTCTTCCTTGGTTCGGGAAGGTATGGCCCATATGGCGAAGGTCGCGATAGAAAGAGAACGTCTAGAAGCTGAAAGAGCCGCTCAGTCAGTGATTCCTATGATTATGGTTGTGGATGATTCTATCACTGTTCGTAAAGTCACCGAACGTTTGCTTAAGCGACACGATATGGAAGCTTTAACGGCTAAGGACGGGATGGACGCGTTAGATAAATTGCAAGACCAGATACCAGACCTCATGTTGTTAGACGTAGAGATGCCTCGTATGGACGGATTTGAACTTGCCACAACAATGAGAAATGATGACCGATTAAGAAATATTCCGATTATTATGATTACGTCACGAACAGGCCAGAAACACCGCGAACGTGCTGAAAAAATTGGTGTGGACGCGTACCTGGGTAAACCTTTTCAGGAAGTTGAACTCCTAGAAAATATTGATGCAATATTAAAAACAAGTGAACGAGAATAGCAACAATCAAAAGCTTCTCCGTGTTGCTATCATCTACACCTCAGACCAAAAACCGGACGAATTAGGAAGTACACTTAAAGCGCATAATATAGAAATCGTTGCAATGGCGAAATTGTCAAATCAAGCATTATGCGAAATCGATGCTGATAACACTGATGCCATTTTGGTCGATTTGGACGAAAATGCTGAACAAGAATTAGAGGTATTGGAAAATCTTTTGGAAGTATCATCGCTACCACTTCTTTTTAACGACAGTGAAACAACCCAATTTAATCTCTCTATATCCGGGACTGACTGGAGTAGCAAGCTAGCACTTAAATTACGAACGTTGGTAGAAAAATTTCCAAGAAAAAAATCAGCTCCGCTGATAAAATCCCCTCCCAGCGTTAATAAAGAGCTACCAAATATCACGCAAATTACTCCTGCGCCGACTATAACCCATACGCCTAAAAAAACTTCTATCCCTGCATCAATACCAACGCTACAAAAACAATCTATAAATAGAGAAAATAACGGGGCTGGGTTGGTTTGGGTGCTGGGGGCTTCCTTGGGCGGGCCTTTGGCAGTCAGGGAGTTTTTGTCTCGTTTACCCAAAAACCTGCCTATCGCCTTTGTTTTGGCACAACATATAGGCGCTAGTCATATAAAACTTTTAAGCGAACAACTTGATCGCGTAACGCCTTTAAATGTGAAGACAGCAAAAGCAGGGCAGGTGTTATCTAACAGCGAAGTAGTATTAGCACCCATAGAAGAAAGGATAATCATAAATTATGAAGGAAAAATCATGCTGTCGCCCATTGTTAACCAATCTATTTATTCACCTTCAATAGACGAAGTAATGGCTGATATCGCTGAGACATATCAAGCATCATCGGGCGCAATCATTTTTAGTGGCATGGGTAACGATGGTGAAGAGGGGAGCAAGGCAATAAGTAAATCCGGGGGCGTAATTTGGGCCCAGGAACCTGAAAGCTGCGCCATTAGCAGTATGCCCGATTGCGCACGCCGTGCGGGTTGTGTATCTCACAGCAATACACCAGAAGGTCTGGCAGATGATCTGGTTGAATATTTAGCACAAATTTAGCATCTACGCAGGAGTGCAACTATGGCAAAGAAAATAATTTACATACATAGCCAAATGTTAGCTATTGAAAATGGCCTACTTATTCTACCGAACACCGCCATTGCTGAAATTGTGCATTACAGCGAACCAACACCGGTTGATAATTTGCCGCAATGGCTTCTAGGGACAATGGAGTGGCGCGGAATAAGAATACCATTGTTATCATTAGAACATGCTATGGGTAACGACCTTCCGGTACTCGCGGCCAATAATCATATAGCTATAATAAATTGCCTGAACAGCGATAAAAGCCTTAATTTTTACGGCATAATTACAATAGGTTTGCCTAGATTGGTCAACATTAATGAAAATAAATTATCGCCATCCACGAAAGAAGCCAATAATCCTCTAATTCTAAGTAATGTGGTCGTCAATAAATCGGAAACGATGATTCCTAACCTGGATGCCATTGAGTCGTTAGTAAAGGAAACCGGTTTAGATAATTCTAAAATTAATTAGGGAGCAATATTATTTCTTGTATATTAGGAATATTTTAAATTAATGTGTGGCGGCATTTATTCCTTGCAAAGCAATATCTGATATTATCTTGATTTGCTCGGGTGTAATAATATACGGCGGCATGAAATAGATGACATCTCCAAGTGGCCGCAGTAACACACCTTGACTAAGCGCATACTTATAAACCTCTATGCCGCGTCTCTCCTCCCACGGATATGCCTGCTTGCTATTTTTGTCTTTGACCATTTCCAGCGCGACTATTAATCCAGTTTGCCTCACTTCTGAAATATGCTGATGGCCTACAAATTTTTCTGTTTCCGCTTTCAATACATTTGCTAGCTTAATATTTTTTTCAATAATATTATCGCGTTGAAAAATATCCAGGGTCGCATTCGCAGCCGCACACGCCAAAGGATTGCCCGTATAGCTATGAGAATGTAAAAAGGCCGAACGATTTAAGTAATCATCATAGAATGCCTCATAAATAGTATCGCTAGTCAAAACAGCAGATAACGGCAAATAACCCCCGGTTAGCCCCTTGGATAAACACATAATATCAGGACTAATATGAGCGTGCTCGCAAGCGAACATTTTTCCTGTTCGCCCAAAACCAACGGCGATTTCATCGGCGATCAATAATATATTGTATTTATCGCAAGCCTTGCGAAGCAACTCTAGATAAACCGGATGATACATGCGCATACTGCCCGCACACTGTACCAGAGGTTCAACGATAACTGCACATACTTCCTCCGCGTGATCAGATAAGGTTTTTTCCATTTGCTTAAACATTTCTTTGGAATGCTCTTCACACGACACCCCCGCGTCTTTATGATAACAATCAGGTGACGGAACCGTAATGCTCTCCATTAGTAATGGCCCGTATGTGTCTTTGTATAACGCAACATCACCAACGGCCAGAGCCCCCAATGTTTCACCGTGATAGCCGTTGGATAAAGATACAAACTTAGTCCGAATCTTTGCGTTAGAACCGCTATTAACATTTTTCCAATAATGGAAACTCATTTTTAGGGCTGCTTCTACTGCAGAAGAACCATTATCAGCAAAAAAACATTTATTCAGCCCTGGCGGAGATAGTTTTATAAGGCGTTCCGCTAACTCAATTGCTGGTTCATGTGTAAAACCAGCTAATAGCGTATGTTCTAACAAGTCGAGCTGTCGCTTAATCGCTTCATTTATGTAGGGGTTCGCGTGGCCGAATAAATTAACCCACCAAGAGCTAATAGTATCTATATATTTCTTGCCTTCATAATCCTCTAACCAAATACCCTTGCCTTTTTTAATCGGTATCATAGGCAATTGTTCGTGGTCTTTCATCTGCGTGCAGGGATGCCATAACACAGACAAATCACGAGCAGAGTAATTAGTGTTATCCATTTAGGCCTCCCAATACTGGGTTGATTGGCCTACCCAGCGTTCAATTATTGACTGGCTGGCCTGCGGATATTTATCCAATAATAATTCGGCTGCTTGTTTCACTTTCGGTAAAATATATTCGTCGCGCGGAAGATCGGCGATTTTTAATTGCATCAGGCCCGTTTGTTGCGTTCCAAAAACTTCTCCAGCTCCTCGTAAATTCATATCTTCTCTCGCTATCTCAAATCCATCGTTGGTTGTACGCATAATATTAAGGCGCTTGTAGGCTAGCTTGGACAACGGCGCGCTATACATAAATATACAACTACTTTTAATAGAGCCTCTTCCGACGCGGCCACGAAGTTGGTGTAGCTGCGATAGTCCAAGGCGTTCTGAATTTTCTATTACCATCAAGGATGCATTTGGTACATCGACTCCCACCTCAATAACCGTTGTTGCCACCAAAATACCCAATTTACCCTGTTTGAATTGATCCATTATATATTCTTTTTCAGCTGCTTTCATGCGCCCGTGAATGAGCCCAACGCGTATATCGTCAAGCGCATCACCCAGTAATTTATGTGTATCCACTGCCGCCTGACATTGTAGCACTTCTGATTCCTCTATTAGCGGACAAACCCAATATGCCTGCCTGCCTTCTTGACATGCTATTTTTATTCGCGATAGAACTTCATCTCGTTTGCTATCAGCGATAACAACTGAATTGACGGGTGATCGTCCGGGCGGCATTTCATCAATAATAGAACAGTCCAGATCTGCATAAATCGACATGGCTAACGAGCGTGGAATAGGCGTTGCTGACATAATCAATTGATGGGGGTAATGGCCATTTTGGAATCCTTTGTTGAGCATAGTCAAACGTTGCAAAACACCAAAGCGATGTTGTTCATCAACAATAATGTAAACAAGATTAGCAAAGTTCACTTCATATTGAAATATTGCGTGTGTACCAATAATAATCTGCGCAACTCCTGATTTGATCTCGCCTAAAAGACTCTCTCTCTTTTTTCCTTTAATTTTTCCAGTTATCAGCGCAGTTTTTAAGTTAAGTGGGGCAGACAGTTCGGTAATATTTACATAGTGCTGTTCTGCTAACAATTCCGTTGGCGCCATTATGGCCACTTGATAGCCCTTCGCGGCAACATGGAAGGCGCTGTAAACAGCCACCATTGTTTTACCACAACCTACATCCCCTTGAACCAATCGCTGCATTGGGTGGTTTAAGCTGATATCTCTAATAACATCGGAAATACAACGTTTTTGAGCATCAGTCAGCGCATAGGGCAACAAGTTATCCAAACGAGATGTTATCGAAACATCATTCGGAATTGATACAGCATTTTTTCTATTTATTTTTTCTCTCAACTGTCGTAAACAAAGATGTCTGGCTAACAGCTCTTCAAAAACCAACCTTTGTTGAGAAGGATGTCGACCTGAAGATAACTCAATAACAGAGGTGTTTTCTGGTGGCCGATGCAAAAATTTTATCGCGTTCGATAAGGACATCACATCCATGTTTTCGAGTAGCTCCCCCGGCAACCAATCGAATAACAACCCCGGATTAGACTCAAGGTATATTAATGCTTGATCGAGCAAAGCTCGTAATGAGCGTTGTTGTAATCCTTCCGTAGCGGGATACACCGGTGTAAGATGGTCGGCAGATTGTAATGAAGACTTATAGTCACCAACGCGGTACTCAGGATGGATCATTTCAAAGGTTGAATTACGTGAATGAAAACCGACAGAGCGTATTTCACCAAAGCAGCTTATGGTGACGCCATTTTCTAAAGCAGATTTTTGACTAGCCGTAAAGTGAAAAAAACGCAGCCTTAACGTGCCCGTACCGTCAATAATTGTGCATAAAAGTGAGCGACGTTTGCCATATTGTACAGCTATCGTTTTTACCGTACCTTGAACGACAACGACGCTACCCGCAGTCAGTTGATTTATCGGGACAACTTGTGTTCGGTCTTGATATCTAAGAGGCAGATGAAATAACAGATCTCGAATATTATAAATACCTAAACGAGAAAGACGCTTTGCGACTTGAAAACCAACACCCTTTAACAGCGTAATACAGTGGGGATGCTCGCCATAATTTGGTTCTTTATCAACTGTTGAAGTCACGAATTAATTAATCTAGTTGTAATACCATTACTGCGTCCATTTCGACATCAACGCCTTTGGGCAAAGCGGCAACACCGACCGCCGCTCTGGCAGGATAAGGCTGCTGAAAATAATTTGCCATTACTTCATTTATAACAGGAAAATTATCCATGTCGGTTAAAAAAATATTTAATTTCACCACATCGGCTAGTGTTCCGCCCGCAGCCTCTGCGACGGCTTTTAGGTTATCAAACACCTGGCATATTTGTGTATTTATATCAGAATCTACTAATGCCATTGTTTCTGGGTTCAATGGAATTTGCCCTGACAGATAGACAGTTGAATCAATTTTTACTGCTTGTGAATAAGTTCCAATGGCTTGCGGTGCATTGTTTGTTTGGATTATTTCTTTACCCACTGTTTACCCCTGTTATTGTTTCAAATATTGTTAATAAAATGTATTATTTTTTACCCTTTAACACGATATATTTTTGCCACCTGTTCCATTGATCTCAACTGTCTCATAATATTTGCCAGATGTTTTCTGTTATTTACTTCGATTGTAAAAGTCATAGTGCTATATTTACCCTCACGCTCTTCGATATTCACGTTGTCAATATTTGCGCCCAAATCGGCTATTGTCGCTGCTGCTGTGGCAAGTACACCACGCTGATTAATGACTTCAACTCTAATATCTACAGGAAATTCACCTTTAGTATCAGGTTCCCAACGTACATCAATCCATTTTTCAGGTGTTTTTCTGAATTCAACCACATTTTTGCAAGACTCTGTGTGTACAACAATCCCCCTTCCTGTGGTTATAAAGCCAAGCACAGGATCACCGGGGATAGGACGGCAACATTTTGCAAAATTCATTACCATGCCCTCGGTACCTGTAATGAGCAGTGGGCGAGATGTTTGTTTGTCGCCCCTAAAAAAGGAGGGCACGTAACGATCAAATACATTTCTAATTTTACCTTGATGCCGTCCGTTGGATTTTTTCAAATCTACACTGTGTTTTTCTTCTTTCTCAATATGTAATAATTGTTGCGCGACAAACAAACCTGCTCGATTACCTATACCTATATCTTCAAGCAAACTATCCATATCATCAAAGTTATGACTTTCGGCCACGTCGATTACTGTCGATAACGATATATCATCCAGAGAACTGGAAAATGTTGATAATGCCTTGTTCAATAATCGCTTCCCAAGTTCTATTGCTTCTTTACGTTGTAAATTTTTTAAGTAGTGCCTGACGTTGGATCGCGCTTTTCCGGTAACAATAAAATCAAGCCACAATGGGTTTGGCCGCGCACCCGGGGCTGTAATAATTTCGACTGTCTGTCCATTCAATAATTCAGTTCGTAGTGGCATAAGTCGTCGATTTATTTTTGCAGCAACACAGGTGTTACCGATATCAGTATGAACTGCATATGCAAAATCAACAGCCGTTGTGCCTCGCAATACTTCCTTGATTTGACCCTTGGGGGTGAAAACATAAACCACGTCTGGAAATAAATCTATTTTTACATTTTCCAGAAATTCCAGAGAATTTCCTGCGTTACGTTGCATTTCCAATACGTTGCGCAACCATTGTCTAGTACGATCTTGCGCGAGGCTGCTGCCCGCTTCACCCGTTTTATACAACCAATGAGCTGCGATTCCAACTTCAGCCACACGTTCCATTTCACGTGTTCTGATTTGAACTTCAATTGGAACCCCGTAAGGACCAAACAAGACAGTGTGTAATGACTGATAACCGTTAGTTTTGGGAATTGCAATATAATCTTTAAATTTTCCAGGAACGGGTTTATATAAGTTGTGGATGACACCCAGTGCTTGATAACAATTTTCAACTTTATCAACGACTATTCTGAATGCATAAACATCAAAAACTTCCGTAAACGGCAACAGTTTTTCTTTCATTTTTTGATAAAGACTATATAGATGCTTTTCTCGGCCGACGACTCCGCCTTTGAGGCCATCTTGTTTTAATCGCAGTTGTATCGAGTCTTCTATACCTTGAATAATTTCTTTCCTGTTTCCCCTCCCTTTTTTAACGGCTTCATCCAGTATCCTGTATCTCAAGGGATAAAGAACTGCAAACCCTAAATTTTCCAATTCGCTACGTATGTTATTCATTCCCAACCTATGGGCAATGGGCGAATAAATATCAAGGGTTTCACGCGCTATGCGTCGCCGTTTGTCTTGTGGCATAACGCCAATTGTGCGCATATTATGCAACCGATCTGCCAATTTGACCAAAATAACACGAATATCGTCCGCCATGGCAAGGATCATTTTCTGAAAGTTCTCTGCTTGAGCTTGTGCGCGGTCTTCTATTTTTACTTTGGTAAGTTTACTTACACCATCCACCAATCCAGCAACTTCCTCACCAAATTCTTTCTCTATTTGGCCTTTGGCTGTGAGGGTGTCTTCAATAACATCATGCAGAATTGCAGCAATGATACTTTTCTGATCCATGCGCATTTCTGCTAGCGTGCGGGCAACCGCCAGAGGATGATTTATGTAGGGTTCACCGCTCATGCGGTGCTGGCCTTCATGGGCCTCAGCACTAAATAAATAGGCGCGATAGATTTCCGCAACCTGATCATGCTCTAGATATTGCTCAAGCATGTCACACAGGTCGCTAATCAAAAATACAGGCGAACCTTTTTTTTCTATCGCTTTTAACAAAATAGAATATTCCTCAATACGTCTTATCAGATTACTGCACAATAAAAGAAAGTCAAAGACTTTAGGCTAATTTTACATGACGCCGCTTTTTTTGATGAAGGGTAATTCGTTTCATTTACTTTTCCAGTTGGCCATACTCGTTTATTGGAGATACTAATCATGTCTGCTCTGACCATAAAAACATACCAGGTGACCTCTGCGAAGAGATAAAAAGCGTTGTAAAACAACACTATAGAAGCGTTAACGGCGAAGTCGTTGTGCGCCTTACAACGTTGCCCAAAATTTTCTCAGAAGACAGGCTTAATCGCATTTAGGCTCTACGCTATCAGACTGCGCCAAATACCATCACAGAAGAAGATATTGACCAAGCTATAAATAAAGGAAGACTGTGGGTACTAATATTATAACTTACCTTCTGCTCGCAACTTCATATGCCACCTGCGCGGACAACGTAATCGGAAGCAAAAACACGCCTAAGTTACCTTTCCCTACAATATTTCAAACTGGCTCGTGCATCATGTTTTTTGCGCGAATACGCCAAACTCCCAGTATTTTTTACTTGGCTTTTTGGGGCCTACCCAATTTCGCCCTCTTAGTTCTTTAGCAATAAAAAGGTTAATTATCCCATGCCCAATAAATAGTACAGATTTGTGTTCTTTGGCCATTTCAATCAATATATTTGCTGCCTGTGAGGCCCGAGTTTTTGCCTCTGCCAAAGTTTCTGAATTCGTGGCATACCCAAAAAACCAGGCTAGTCTAAATATGATAACCCAAATTCGAACTGACAAACGCGGGTAGCTCCAGTTTGCGATAGGTAAACCCGCCTCATTAAACAATGAATGGCTTAATGTAATATTTTCTATTTCTAAAATTTTTGCAGATTCAAGGGATCTCGGTAGAACACTGCAAACCACCGCGTTGGCTTGCCTAGCAATAGACATCGCATCATCCGTAGGTTTTGACGAAATATCTAGTTCATTTGAATCATACTTAGCAACCCATTCAGAAAACGACGACGCAGAAAGAATAGTGAGTGGTGGATAGTTTACTTTTCCATGTCTTAATAAAATGATTTTCACGGTTCTTTTTTAAACATAGCGTTAAATTCAGCGGCGGTGCGTGTTTTAGAAAATTACTCAGCCGAGCAGAAATTTTAACCGTTCATCGGCTTTTGACGGCGTGATTTCAAGAATTTCCGCGCTTACAACATTTTCCGCTACAAACGGATCGTTGTTTACCCTGCTCTGAAGATCAGGTAACGTCGTATTATGCGCCACAATCCCACCGCCCAAATTAGGCTGAAGACTACCGACCAACAAAAATATGTCGTCATCAAAACCGCGTCTGATCCATTCGTTGTGGCCTTCCATGAATTGGCTGGCTTGGTCTTTATTGCCAGAAAATTTAAGTAGTACGATAAACATCAGATTTATTCTCCTATCGAATTGCAGGGCTGAGTATATCAGCCGTCTTTAGTTCATACCAATGGCCTTACGCTAATGCTGCTTCTCTTTGTTTTTTAACTCGTTGAACTTATCGTTATGTTTCCGTTCTATCACCATGGCAATAAACTGTAATTTCACTGAGTAAAATTTAACTTCACCTCTACTTTACCCCCTGATTTATCAAAACCACCAGATGGTTCAACATTCATAAGCTTATGGGACTTAACCCATGTTTTACCATCAAGGCTTGCCCAATATTTATATAAATACATGTTTTTTTTAAAACTCACCATTACCTTTGATGATACGGCTTCATCGAAAACTGTACCCCTGACTGAGAACTCAACGGGAAACTTAGTACCTGCTGGTATAAAAACAATATGGTCTTCAGAAGTATCGCCAGTTTCTCCAATTGTTATCACTGACTTGGTGTCGATTAGAGAAGATCGTGGCGTATTCATTGATGCGCAACCAACTAAAAAAGAAATAAACAAACTGAAAACTATAAATTTTATTAAGTTCACCACACCTCCTTTTAAAACATACCGATTATCATAACTTACCTATTTTTCACTGGCTGAACTTATGTAAGAATAAAGCGATAAATAGCCATTGAAAAATAGGTTCCATCGATGCTTGATGGCAGTGCTTGTTAGCAATAGTATAAGAGTATTTACAACACCATTCACGGAGATATAAATAACAATAATATCAATGTTTTATGGCATTGTTATTCGCCTATATTATTTTGATAACCAGAAGCATAATACACCGCATATTCGTCTGCACTACTAAGATGAGTCAGCAGTGATAGAAATACCAACTGGTAAATTACTTGATGGCTTTATTAAAATGAATAGATTCAAATTAGTGGAAGCATGGATTAAGATAAACTCATTCGTCTTTCTTTTCGAACATCAAGCTAAATAATCGGTCAGACTCTCGAAGTCCCCGCTCCGTAAATATTACTGATTTCGTCTTACCTACTGGGTCCGAAATGTAGCCATTTTCATGCAAACGATTCATTGCTTCCCAGTCAAATGATTTCCACACCCTGTCTCCATCATGAAGCCCTAACTGTAGTAGTGCCAATACTGTATTATCAATTTGATCTGTATCAAGTTTCATCATTTCCCTCCTGGGATAGGGACTGATAACTTAATAACTTAAGTGATATCTGAAGTATTTTTTAAGTTATTGAATTATCGGTGTCCCTACCTATGTGTTATTAGCGACAACCTGTGTTGAAGACTAAAGGATTAACGTGCGATCAAACCATAGAGTTTACCGGCGTTCAAACATCAAAAAAGTGCCCGATACGGTTACGTCGCATCGGTTATCGAGATGCTGAGACTGGCAAACATTATATTAATTTCCAATCAAGATTGAAAAAAAGCATACAACAAATTCTACGTTTATTGCAACTTAATCTATTTTAAAAAGAGATATGGTGGGCTTGCTACGAGGGAATCCTCCCTCAGCGCCCCCAACGATAGCCGACTCAGCATTAATCAAATATTTGCTATGAAAGTTAACGGGGCAGCAGTGTCATTTCTTATATGCTCTGGCCATCAAACACATCTATATATATTTCGTTTATATTTATATCATCAATACAACCAAGATTAACTCGATAATATCCAGGTTTTCTCATTGTTTCATGAAATGGGTAAATTCCACATGTTTTACAAAAATAATGTTTCGCTATTTTAGTATCAAATTGATATAGGCCCAGCTCTCCATTTTTTAGCGTTATGTCAATTTCTTCTGATGGTATTGTAAATTCTGACATTACAGCACCTTTTCTGTTGCAGATTGAACAATTGCACCTTAAGCCTTTTTCTACTTCTTCATGTTTAAATGAAAATGATACAGCTCCACAGTGGCAAGTTCCTTTATATGTTTTCATTAACCCTCCTGTTTCCTGATATAGTCAACGAAAAGATTCTTTTTATCAGGATGTGTTTCGATTAACTCCTGGCGCCGCTTCTTGATATTTTTGTACATGTATTCATTTGATTTTTCCATTTCATCTTTATTAATAATAATTTCATCAATTATTATTAGCCCGCCTTCTTTGATGCTTTTTATTTCTCTGATCACATCTTCACTAATATCTTCACAAGTTTTTTCAAAATAACCTCCGCCCCTGAAAATTTGTTCGGTCCGGCCCACTACCCGTCGCTACTCAAGCCCGATACTAAAATTTTTCTATACTTTACTTTTAACAGCTATTCTCTGTCTCTTCCAAAGCAATACCATTGTACCAACCGCAATACCAAACCAGATCAAGGTCCAAAAAATTTCCGGTAGCCAAGTGACATTGGATAGAGTAGCGCCGTCGCCGTAATGGCGGCCATCAACGAGGACTAAGGGTGCCCGGGCAGCGCTAACCATGACATAGAGGCCAGCAAACTCCATTAAGCGCGGAAAAATGCCACCGATGACATAACGAAAAGAGGTATAAATAACCCCGCTAATAATAAACATAATCAATATGGTGATGATGTCACGCGCATACAAAACCCCAGTAATAACGATCATGCTTAACACGAGCATTGCAAGCCAACGGCTCACCACGCCACGTGCTCTGGCTCCGAGATAGATAATGGCACCCCATACTACCGCCCCGACATAACCAGCGAAGGCCACCAGAGGTTGCCAACCGCCCTTGGTATAACACAGGCCGGAGCCGTTAAAGTGCAGCACGATGCGTTCAATGGAGCCGCCGCTGAGCACCGCCATCAGGCCGTGGCTAATTTCGTGGAAGTACGTCTCCAACCAGGAAAACGGCCAATGGACAATAGGGACCATAGATAGTGCAAACGCACCGATGACAAAGAGAATAAATTCGTATTGAGATTTCATTTGATAAAATAGATGTCAAAAATAGGTGATTTGATATTAAGGGTTATTGTTGGACTATGCTGTGGTGGTGTCGGCACCGTTAATAGGGATTGTATTGTGTTGGGGTGTGGCTGTCTAAGCGAATAGGCGGTTTATACTCCGTTTTCATCCCCGCCACCCGCTTTATTTGTACAATATTTAACATTTCTGGATCGGCGCAATAGCCCCTCTCCAGGCGACTGGAGCCTGTTATTGGCACGCCGTTATCGTTAAATTATTAAGTTATGGTCCCTACCTGTCTCGTTAGGCTTCTGATACACATCACCATAGTTGCTTATTAGACTGTTACTCCAAAGATAACGAGTCCCTCCAAGAGTTTCAAAGAAACACTATAATTTTTACAAAATATCGGGCAATACCTGTCACATTTTTCAACGCTATATTGTCTTTATTAAACACACTCAACATTTAGAGTAGAGGTTTTTATGAAGAGGTTATTACGCATTGATGCTAGTGCACGTAAAGAAGGGTCACATTCTCGTCTGCTTGCAGACTATTACCAAGAAAAATGGAGCGAACTACACCCGAATGGGAATATTATTATGCGCGATTTAGCTGATGATCCCGTACCACATCTGACGGCGGACATAATTGAGAAATTCCACCAAACTGACTGTACTCCATCCCGGGAAACAATACTTTCAGATTCATTAATACAAGAATTAAAATCAGTAGATCATTTGTTAATCAGCAGCCCACTGTATAACTTAACACTACCTTCAACGCTGAAAGCCTATTTTGATTATGTGACACGCGCAGACCTGACGTTTAGTGTTCAGGACAACCAAGTGGCCGCTCTTCTCTCCGACAAGAGCGCAGTGATTATTACAGTAAGAGGAGGTTTCAGCACTGACGGAGTAGAGGATGATTTTCAAACTCATTATCTAAAAGCAATACTATCATTTATTGGAATCAAACCTGTCGAGATAATTTCGCTTGAGGGAACAAGCCTGGAAGAATCCGAAAGATTACAACATATTAAGAAAACAATGAATCAGATTGATCGCTTATTCATTAAGCAGAAGCAGCCTGTATGGAAAGGCGCATTTACGGCGGACGAAAAGCGGGACATTAAGGCGCTTCGTGACGGACAAGCTAGTGCTATTGTCAACGGAGATGCAGAAGCTTATGCTAATCTTTGCGCAGATGATATTCAGCTCATGATTCCCGGACATGACATAATTTCTGGGCGGGAGCAGTTTTTGGCGGCAGAAAAAGAGCTATTCAAACACTCAAAATTTGCAACTTTTCAGAAATATCCAGATAAAATTGAACGTAGTGGCGATATAGTTGTGGAAACTGGGCTACAGGAAATTACTATGAATGATTCAGCTGATAAAGGGGGGGTAAATTCAGCTCGACAAAAATATCTTCATGTCTTTCGCTCATCTAAAAACAGATGGCATTATGCTGCACTTATGTCAAATCATTGTGAGTAGCCACAATGCACGACAAAAAAACACGTACATTTGAGAAAAACCGTAAAATTTTAGAAGGAATAGCATACCGTATGCTCGGAACGCTTTCAGAAGCAACAGATGTGGTTCAGGATACCTATATCAAGTGGCACGGAACAAATGAAGGTGAAATTCAAAATTCACGAGCATGGCTAATAAAAGTTTGTAGCAGGTTAGCACTCAATGCTTTGCAGTCCGCACGCGCCAACCGAGAAAACTATATCGGTATATGGCTGCCTGAACCATTAATCACTAAAAGTAGCAATGATACCAGCTTGCAACTGGAGATTGATGAGACAATCTCGGTTGCACTGTTACTTACGTTAGAAACATTGTCCCCGACTGAACGTGCTGTTTATCTTCTCCACGATGTATTTGATTATAATTTCGATGAAATATCCAACGTTCTTGAAAAAACGAGTTCCAACTGTCGCCAGCTCGCTACAAGGGCACGTAAAAAAATAAAAGAGGGAAAACCCAAATTTGTCACTTCTCCTAAAGAACATCGACGCTTGCTTATTAGTTTTTTACAAGCTGCACGCGAAGGAAAAATTGACCAATTTAGGTCTCTTCTGGCAGATTCAGTTACGCTTTATGCTGATGGTGGCGGAAAGGCAGAAGCCATTTCAGAAATACTTTTCGGAAATGAAACGGTAGGAGAGTTTTTTATTCAAATCTGGGCTCAATACGCACTTCAAAATATTAATATTAAAACATCTATGCTCTGGTTCAATGGATCACCGGGGATGTTGGTTTTTGAAAACGATACACCATCAACAGCAATGACTCTCGATATATCCGAGGGTCAGATCCAACGCATTTATGCTATTCGAAACCCCGACAAGCTCGTTTCATTTCCCAAATCGCAATTCACACAATCTAACCTTATTCGTTATGCTCCTCCATGGATATCGTCGTAAGCAGCTTGTGCAGGTTTAATCACCTTCTGATCAAGTGATCTAATCAATTCATCTACAGAATCATATCGGTATACATCCAATACTGATCGAAACTGCCTAAAGTGATCGAACATACCCGGCTCATAATCTTTATTACTAAGAAGAGGCTGCACTGGTACTGAAGGTAGGTTTGGAACGACGCGCTGTAATTCTTGCAAAACGCTCTTTGCATCTGTTAGGTCTGCTAAGACAAACCGGGCCATATGAGCAAGCGTAGAAACTGTTTCTAAAGTATCTCTACTGGATGGTTTCTCGAAATCAAATAGAATGGGAACATAATCACTTCTACGAAGTTCATCTTTAATGGCATTGAGAGTACTTTTTCTTGCTGGAGTAAAACGGCCTAAAATCAAAACCACTCTTGAAGTAATTGTATCAATGACATTGCGGATTTTTTTATTATTTAGCAGAAGATAAACAAACTGAGCCATTTCCAAATTATCAACTGTAATTTTGGTTGAACTTTCTCTACTGATAATCAAATTTGATTGCTGTGTTTGCTCATCTGTTTTTATATCCCAAATTGATGCGCCATAGACCGCACAGTTTGTCATATCCGTATTTTGTAAATTAGTCCCAACCAATGAAGCCTTATTTAACGTAGCACCATACAATTTGGCACCACTCAGGTCAGCATGATTTAAATTGCTTCCATTGAGATTGGCCTCGATTAGAACAGAATCAGTAAGTTTAGCGTAGTGCAAATGAGAGTTATTGATAACAGCTTTTGATAGATCAGTTTGGCTTAAATCTGCTTCATAAAAATCGCAAGCATGAAATTTCGTGTTACTTAAATTTGAACCTCGAAAGTCGGCTTTTTGGAAGTTTGACAGCTGAATTTCAGCTTTGAGATTGGCATTTCGCAAATTTGCTCCAATAAAATGAGAATTGATTATAATAGCACCGCCTAAGTCAGCCTTAGAAAGGTTTGATTCATTTAGATGCGCATAATATAGGTTAGAATCGTTTATATAAGCTCCACTTAAATTTACTTTCCTGAGATCAGCTCGTGTTAAATTGCTGCCTTTTAGATTTGCCCCGCTTAGATTTTTGCCAAGTAAAAATTGACCCTCAAGATTTGCTCCTGAGAAATCTGGCGTAATATCAGGGTTCTTTTCTCGCCACTCATCCCATTCTCCCCACTTTGAAAGAAGAAGCCCAATATGTTCTTTATTGGCCATGCAATTCTCCTATATGGTTTATAGCAATTAATA
>CAZZJI010000020.1:52194-54325 GCA_964654485.1 uncultured Gammaproteobacteria bacterium
TTGAAAAAATTATCCTTGTTGAGTTGTTAGAGGTTCTTACCTCCAAACACCACTCTATGCACAAATACACTCAAGTCATCTGAATTATTTATGCTTTCATATTTTATTTTACTGTAAAAAATTAAAATATTTTTTATAAATTCACAGTTATCGATAGGCGTATATAAGTTATCAAGTCCAACTACCGTGCCATCACCCTTGATGTTGATGCTAAAAATAAGCTCGCCCCTTGTAAATGTATCGCGCCTCAAAGCTAAACCATATATTCTGGTAATTTCTGCGCTATTAATAACACCCTCTATCCCTTTAGTAAAACTTTCCAGACTACGTTCACCTGATATTTTAGGATTAAGTTTATCATATGAATATTTTTCATATTTTGTGACACAAGACACATCAGATTCTTCTAGTGCAACACTAGTAGAAGTAAATAATAAAAGTATGATAAAAATACTGGCTTTCATTTTAATTATCCTTGAGCATAATAACTTTCCGTTAATAAAGCGCCGACTTCCTAGTCTATCGAGGGTTAGTCAAGAAATGGCCAGAGCCATATATAATTTAAGTTCTTTTAAACCATTAAATTAAATGACTGGAGGTCGACATGACAGAATCTAATATATTATCCATCGGGCTGGATGTCCATAAATAAAGTATCGAAGTTGCTTTTGTGGAAGATGGACTCAGTGTGTGGGGTAGGGACACCGTGACTTAATAATATTTCTAATAAAATATTTTAAAATATGGGTAAGTCATCGGTGACCCTCCTGCTGTGTCTTGAGCGTCAAGCAACAATTGGTACGTCCAATGGAGCTATGTGTTATATTTTATTTACACGTGTACTCATACATACAGGCCTGACCGTCCTTGGTTGCGTACTCATGGAGTGGGGAATCAAAATTATCTATATGCTTAAAACCAACGTTTTCATAGAAACTACTGGCACCAAATTTGTTGGTTTCTACTACGATAGATTGAATACCTGAACTTCTGCACTGAGTGATAAATTCAGATAGCAGCCTCTTACCATTTCCAACGCCTTGGTAATTTGGGTCAACTACAAATAACGTAATTTCACTTTTCCTCCTATCAACTACTTTTGATTTATTTGCTTCATGGGTATTGAGAGCTACAAATAGTTTCTTTTTTTCCTTAAACTCCATTCCTTTTATACACAATATCCGCCGTAATATACTTAGACCAAATAACACGCCCTTTTTAGGTTTAGCTGACTTTTCGTTTAGGCCAAATATAAAACCTACGACCTTGCCGTTAACTTCAACTACCCTTCTAAAGTTACTCCCTATCACTGAGCCTTTCGTGTACATACATTTAACAACATCTGAAAGTTCTTGGGGCTTGAAATTGCTATCAAATTTCCAAGCATTACTTACAAGAACTTCGCAGCTTTCATAGTCAGAATCTCTATAGTCTCTAAATAACACATTCATTTCACTCATAAATTAATGAACTCTAAATTCATGAAAAAATATAACGCCATGCTCAACCGCGTGCTAAAGTGGCGCGACTTTTACTACTTTTTTGCAAAAGGCGTGACGCTTTAGCACTATCCGCTGTAGCCTATTGTGTTATGCAATTACAACATCTACGAAGCAAAAAATTACAATTATCCACAGCACAATAGAAGAGCCTAGGTATGAGTAAAAACGATGCATCACTTTATTATAAGTACAATGAATCACACTATGAATAACTCTTAATACCAAAAACAAATATGCAAAAAATAAATAAGTTGCATCAACACTGCTCGTAACATAGAGATACATGCACGCCGCATAAAATATGATTGGCAACTCAAATAGATTACCCAGGTTCTCTGCCGGTAAATTTACTTTTTCTGGTATTATTTCGAGTAATTCATTAGTCGTTGAAATATCTTGCGGGTTCACTTTATTGCGCATTAAATATGACAAACGCAAATAATACATATATGCCCATACTGATATAGTTAATGCCATTAACCCAAAAAACGGAATAAATATAGACTCTTGATTCATATCGTTCTTTCATTTGCATTGTTATGCGATCTAATCGCGACAACTTTGTACTAAATAACACCAGCATCTACCGCGTAATCCGCCAGTTGATGATGCACTTATCCGTTATATTA
>CAZZJI010000021.1:0-1456 GCA_964654485.1 uncultured Gammaproteobacteria bacterium
CCCATGTTAAGCCCCACGCTATTTTGGTTCTGCTCATGTCTTCCTTATGCA
Organism: uncultured Gammaproteobacteria bacterium; assembly: GCA_964654485.1. Lineage (GTDB taxonomy): Bacteria > Pseudomonadota > Gammaproteobacteria > SG8-11 > SG8-11 > JAADIM01. The sequence continues at coordinate 52 of CAZZJI010000021.1, forward strand.
TAACAGTTGTTTATCCGGTCGCACGGTAAACCAGATTTACGCGGCGTCCGGCTAAATCGGGTGCTGCCTGTTTCATTTCGTTGGATCATAGCATTGTTTGGGGTTAGCGTTGTTTTAATGCAATAGCCTGTAATTCATTTGTGTCGCTTGGATCACTAACAATATTAAATACATAACAAGCACTTACTTCAAAATAATACAACACAACACGTTTAATGCCCGACAATCTTTGAGGTTGGTTTTAACATGATTGATCTTAATATTGTAGTTTGATACAGCCGTTATGTTTGCAGTATTACGGATGAAAATCACTTTCCCATCCGCCTAAACCAGATTTATTTTCAGCCTGTCTGAATCAGTTAACTTCGCTTGAAACTGCCGCTCATATAAGCAACAGCCTGGTAATTGTCGAAAAATACCTCATACTCAGCGCAAAGACAGTTTATAGGCGTAACGGAGCGATTTTTAGAAAAATACATAGAACAAACAACCTAATTACAAAATCATACAACCCACAATGCCAATTCGACTATCATCCCGACTTCTATTTCTTCTAAAATAGGCAACATCTTGAATCGGACACGGTGGTGTTTATTTTGGAAATACCTGACATAGAACCTAATATAGAACCTAACATTGAAATAGGCACACTGCCCGCATGCCCTGTTGCACCCGATGCATTGCAAGGTATCCCCCGGCAACAATCAAATCCATCTCGCTGGCAAGGTAATAATTGGCGTGAGTTTGTGTCGACACTGCAATCAGCGGGTATTGACGTCATTGAAGACCGTGGCACGCGTGGAATCTACGCGACCGATGCGGGCGGACTGGCTTATGGTATGCCCAGCGGCGTTATCATCGCCCGCAACGCAGAACAAATTTCAATCATGCTGCGCGCAGCGCAACAATACCACGTCCCCGTCACGGTGCGCGGCGGCGGCTTAACCACCGAAGGAGAATCAGTCGCGTTCGGTGGCGTTCTTTTAGACATGACAGGCATGAGTCGGGTACTGCATATCGACAAAGAGGCAATGACGGTACGCACTGAAGCGGGTATTTTTTGGCACGGCCTGGCGGAAGAGCTGCGTCGTCATGATCTTGATTATCTCTCCGCACCACTTAACATGACGTCATCCGTCGGCGGCACCCTCGGTGTGGGTGGCATTGATGTTAATTCTGCAAAGCTGGGTTGTAGCGCCGACCAGGCGATAAGCTTGCAAGTCGTTACGCCAACGGGTGATGTTGTTGAATGTTCCGATGAACAAAATCCCGAATTATTTCAACGCGTCATTTTGGGTTATGGCCAATTTGGTATTATTACAGAGGCGACATTAAAAATACGTCCGTTTACACCCATGCGTATGCATTATTTTTATTATCGGTCTTTGCGCAGTGCAATTGAAGA
>CAZZJI010000021.1:1556-18249 GCA_964654485.1 uncultured Gammaproteobacteria bacterium
TGTGCTCTTTAGTCTGCCCTGCCTGGCAACAACGAAAAGACATTCGTGTTTCCCCCCATGGACACGCAAAAGCACTGCAATACGGTGGTGAGATTAAGGCCCACGCATTATTTAATTGCATCCTCTGCGGTGCCTGTTCGCCTATTTGCCCGGAAAATATTGATATAATGGCGATGTTGCTGAGGCTGAGGCAGAAAGTACCGAAAAAACCCGCGCAACAAAAAATTCATAACAATATTCTGCAAACATTTGAATCAGATGACATTAATTTGAAAAAGGCTAATTTATTAAACAAAGACAAAGGCGATCAACCTGTTTTGCGAAAAACGGTGTTTTTAGCCAACCCGCAACTAGGTAAAGACAAATCACGCATTTCCCGCATAATGGATATTTTAAATAGTCAATATGATATCGTCATCGCAGACGATGATGGCCACGATATAAGCACGGCGCTTGAAGCCGGTGTTGACATACCCGCTAACAGACTTGATCGTTTTCTTCACCCAATACGCATGAGTGAAAAACTGATTGTCAGCGATGGCCTATTAAAATATAAATTACATCACTGGTTACCTTATACCGTGATCAATTCGGTGGGATATGAGCTGAGTAAACTGTCGCAAGTACGTAATAATATAAACGACTCTGATTTTTATGTTATTGAAAGTCGCGCTTATCATAGCGATTTTAAAAAATACGTTTCCCATTATGACAAGCTACAACAAGAACGACAGTGCCAACTCAATCTGAATTTGAATCGACTGGCTATCCCAACGGGGGGTGTTAGCAATAAACAATTACGCACACCGGCGTGTTTTAATACAAACGCACAAGCTAAATGGATGTTATCAGGGAAAAAATATACACGTATTATCGTCGAAGACTTTAAAGATCTCGCCGTCCTTTCTCAGGTTTCGGCCAGGCCGGTAATACATATATCGGAACTGATGTAATGCGATCTGTCGATGTCATTATTGTAGGCGCCAGCCTTGCCGCGGCAGCGGCGGCGAAACGCCTGGTCGATGCTGGAATTGAAACCCTCATTCTCGAACGACAGCAATTACCTCGCCATAAAATATGCAGTGGCATTTTGTCACCACGCGGTCACCGGTTTTTGTTGGAAAACTTTGGCCCACTGCCAACAGAAGCACTGCACGCGCCGACATCGTGCCGTGGTGTTACCTTTCATTTTCCCTGCCTGGTGCCCCTGCCGATGGATTTTTTTGCTGGCACCACACCGCATCTGCACCGAAAATATTCTGATTATTGGGCGATTAAGCGCAGTGGTGCGGATGTGATGGATAGAACCTCGCTGATTACGTTAGAAGACCAGGATAATCATGTTGTTGTGACAGCACGTAAACAAGGTGGCGAAACGTTAACGTTAAAAGCACGCCATGTCATCGGTGCAGATGGACCCAGCTCGGCCGTACGTAAGGCGATTTACCCGGAATACACCAAGCAAATCCCCTGGTTTTTTGTTGGACAAAAATTTCATGAAATCATTGATTGCCCTCTCGATGATGAATATTTTCATTTCTGGTTTCACCCGGAATTGGGCCATTATACATGGAGCCACGCGCGCGATGGCCGGCAAATTGTCGGCGTCGGTTTTAAACAGGGCGATAACTTCGAGCAACGGCATCTTCATGTTGTCGATTATCTGGAAAAAAAGCACGCTGTTAAACTTAAACCGGCTGACCCAGACCACGAAGGTTGTGCGGAAAACTTTGGCCCATCACTGATAAACAAATATGTCTTTGGTAAAGGTAATGTGTTACTCACAGGTCAAAGCAGCGGATTTTTAAATATGATCGGTGAGGGCATGAGTTGCGCATTACACTCGGGTGCAATCGCGGGCGAGTCCATCGTAGAGTCAATCTGCCGAAACCAACCGCTACAACATGTTTATCGACAAATGATTTTATCTGAAGTGCGGCGTACAACAGACCAATGGAACCCACTGATGATTGCCTTTGGCAAACCACACGAAGCCGATTTTCGCAAAGCCTTGATGGCGCTACCGCTAGGTGATCGAATAAAAGTACTAAGGGATATTTGGCGATTCTTAGTACTCTATAAAGAATTTCGCTGGGGAAGAGAATTAGCGAAATGCAGTGTGGAACGCCTGTTCCACGGCAAATATCGGAGCCAACGTTGGCTATAGCTGAAATCTGGTCTGATTTGATTGTTACCCTTTTTTAGCCAGTTTCAGCATCCTTGAGCATAGAATCTATTTGCATAGACTTGATACGAGAAATCAACGCCGGATTCAAGCCTACTTTGGATAAGCCCACATGCGTGCTCGTTTCAATCACTTCGTCATAACATTGCGCAATCAAACCCGCCACCATTCCGGATAGTCTCAAAAATGCATTAAATACCCGAATCGCCTTGTCCTGCTCAAAATTCGCCATACTTTTTTCTAAAAAAACCTGCTGCATCCGATTCATCATGCCCAGCATATATAAGTTTTTTGTACCGCGCTTGATATGAAGTAGTGCGATGTAACGCTGATGATTCCAGAACTTTTCGCCCTGATCACCACTCAATATGTCTACAACCCATTGCTCGAGTTTTTCTTCCAACGTGCCTCGTTCACCTGTGTGAAAAATAGCCGAGGTGTCGTTAATGCCATACAACGTGTCATAAAAAATGCCAACTAAATCAGGAATCCAAGTTTTAATTACGTCCGCTTCGTTAGCCAACACGTTCCAGTCGGACTCTTCAAAAGCAATCAATTTTGAAATAGTGTCGTAGAACGATTTGGTTACAGACTTTGATTTTTCTGTAAATTTCATTTTAAAATTTAAATACCTCTTGTTAATCTAACATTGAGTCAACCGACATTCACAGCAAAGACTCACTGCAAAGCACTAATCACGTCAGACAAATGCACCTTAACTGAATATCGCACGTTACCAATAACGGCTGTTTCGTCAGCAAAAATCGCGAGAACATGATCGACAGTCGTCGCCATGAGAATTTTGCCATTTGCATATTCGCTTAATAACATATTAAACTCACCAAAACCAAATGCTGCGGTCAATGTTTCACTGTTACCAATGGCAGTTGCCACCATCGCGCCCAAAGCATCCATATCAATGTTTGAATTTGACTTACTCTCGATCACAACGCCGTCTCGCCCCACTAGCGCAACCGTTGTAACGCCCTTAACTTTCATCAACTCATCGACAACTAAAATGATACTTTTATTATCCATCGGTATTATCCATAGGCTCCCCACCTAATAATTTACTAAAAGAGTAGTTTCAATTTTTAGCCTTAAGCGGAATTACCTGGTTTTTTTTCTGCTCCGCCAAATATCGAATAATATTATCGTTCGACAACGGGCGACTGAATATATAACCCTGAATGGTGTGGCAATTATAATTTTTTAGAAATTCCAACTGCTCGTTATTTTCAACCCCTTCAGCAATGACATGTAAGTTCAAATTATGAGCAATAGAGATAATAGCCGTGCACATCGCCGCATCATCCGGGTCGGTTAGTAGATCTTTAATAAAACAACGATCAACTTTTAAGGTACTCACACAAAACTGCTTGAGATAGGATAAAGAAGAATATCCAGTTCCAAAGTCATCTATTGATAGCTTAATTCCGATTTCGTTTAAACGATTTAAGACATTTATTGCCCCTTGGGGGTCTTTGGCTAGCGTCCCCTCGGTTAACTCCAGCCCAAAATATTTTGGTTCGAGTTTTGCTTTTTTCAAGGCATTTTTAACATCATTAAACACGCTACCACGTTGGAATTGAACAGCCGAAATATTTACCGACACGCTAACCCTGGGCAAACCCAAATCTTGCCATTGCCTACATTGCTCTGCTGCCTTATCAAGTACCCAGCGACCAATCTGAATAATTAGCCCAGTCTCTTCGGCGACGGGAATAAATTCGAGCGGTGACACCAAACCGTGCTCAGGCCTATCCCAACGAATAAGCGCCTCGACGCCAACAACTGTTCCTGAGAGTGCATCAACTTGCGGTTGATAATATAATTCGAACTCTTCTCGCTCCACGGCTCGACGCAAATCGGTTTCGAGACTGAGTTCTCCTGCATCGCTTTTGCCCATTGCAGCATCATATAAAACATAGTTATTTTTACCCGCCGCTTTGGCGCGGTACATCGCAATATCCGCTTTTTTCATTAATTCAAGTGCACTATCACTGTCTTTGGGATAGATACAAATACCAATAGACGCGGTCGTGTAAAATTCTTTATCAACCACTTGAAAGGGAGTATTAAAAACCTGAATTATTTTTTCTGCTATTTTGTTAACATCGGAAGGGCTGGCCAAATCTACCAATATAATGACAAATTCATCTCCGCCAAGGCGACTTACGGTATCACCCTCTCTTAAGCAGGAAACCAAGCGATTAGCGACATGCCTCAATAGCTCATCACCGACGTCATGACCATAAGTATCATTAACTAATTTAAATCGATCCAGATCAAGAAAAAGAACGGCTAAATATTTTTGATTCCACGGGCCACGTGAAATAAATTGAACTAATCGATCCAATAAAAGCACTCTATTCGGCAGCTCAGTTAAGTTATCGTGGGTTGCCAAATAAGTCATTTCCTGCGCAAGTCGCCGCGCATTGCTTACATCGTGAGAAACAACCACGGCGCCATTAATTTCACTGCCCGCCCCTTTTATGGGCGCTGTTGATATCTCAACTGAAGTCTCATGCAAATCAATCTTATTAATAACCGTTACATCTTCTGATATCTTTACAACCTTCGCATTCTCAATACTTTTATAGATCAATCGATAATCTAATGCCATCTGAGTCGATTCATTTTGAACAACTAACACCTCATGAACAGGTAAACCTAAGGCTTCTTCCCTCGTCCACCCGGTAATAGATTCCGCAATTGGATTAAGATAATCGATGCAGCCCTGGTTATCAGTGGTAATTACCGCGTCAGCAATAGATTCCAATGTGATCAATGCGCGCTCTTTTTCAATTGCAAGTTCTTCCGTTCGCTCTTGAACCAATTTATTTATTGAAGTATTTCGTCGATAAAGCTCGTGATTACGATTCACAATGGACTTAACTTGAAGAATAATCAGCCAGGTAATCAGTAAACCCAAAAATGCGGAAACACCGATAAGCGATTTATCAAATTCATTCCACAGCAGCGGCGTTCTTATATGTAAACGATAGGTTTCCCCCATCGTACTGAAGCGATACAAATTTTCAAGTTGCTCAATAACCCAGTTATTTTTGAATATCGATTGATCAAAATCATAATGGAGCAAAGTATGACCTAGCTCATCTTCGAGTCCATTTAGATCTAAGGTTATTTCATATTTAGAATAGGATTCCGCCAGTTTTGTCGCATCGATATGCAACGCAATAACACCCACTGAGGTTCGCCGTCTCTCTGCCACCGCTTCTGGGCGCGATTTTCCGGCATATACCGCGATAAAAACAGCGTATATTTGTGTATTTTTGCCATCAAGCATTCGATAAGATGTACTGGCTTCCGTCGAATCAATTGCGTGGTCAATTGACTTACGGAATGTTTCAGAAGACAAGTAATCAAATCCAAGATATTTTGCATTTAGTGGTGTAAAAGGCTCTTTGTAAACGACAGCATAGTACTCATCTTTAACTCGAGACGATGCAAACTTGTTATTATCTTTTTCTGTAATGGAGAAATTAATATAGCCATTATCTCGCATATCCTCTTCAAATATTTTGCGTTGCTTAGACGTGATTTTTTTTAGATATATGGCGCTTTCTATGTAAGGATGTCGAGCAAGAAGATTATCGGATAAAATGCGAAATTCATCTGCATCCACTTTGTTAGAGGCGTCGAACAGCGTTCGCATACCATAGATCGCCTCATTAATTGAGTTTATTTTTCGCGTGATATTGTCTTTTATAATAACAGCGCGCGAATCACTTTTTTCCTTTGCTTGTTCATATACATTATCATACGCAATAAAAACTAAAGATACGGTTATAGTAATACCGATAACAGCAGCCAAATATACTGGCGCTACACCCTGAGTTCGAATAAGTTTATCCATGTTCAGTTATCTCGATACACCGCTTTTGTCAATATACTCGACGGTACTGTATAAGAGGTTTTCTCTATCAAAGAACCATTAACGTAGATATTCCAACGACGATTAACAACGACAGGGATATCACCCGGCTTTTCTCCCTGCAATATTGCCTGTGCAACCTGGGCTGCCCAGACACCTTGCTCTTGAGGGGATTTTGTCATCGCCAACATCGCATAGGGTATCATCCAATCATAATTCGTCACCGTTAATGCGCTTTTTGTATTTAATACAAACTCTCGAATATTTTTTTTATCCCAATCGTTGATGCCGCTATTATTGTTTAGAATAATGAAATCAGCTTTTTGTGCGTTAATAAATTCCTCTTTCCAGTCTTCAATTGTTTTTACAAAAACACCTGTTAATTCTACGTTTACTTCCGCGTATTTCGACTTATATCGCTGGTAATCTTTGTGCTCAGTCAGCACATCCGCTGAAAGATAAACCCCGTTTCTCACACTGCCTAAAATTTGTTTTATAATCTCTAATAGAGGGCTGATGGGAGCAATTTCGATTATCCCTGTCACGTTTGAATAAGGGTATCCATACTCCTCGACCGTCCAATTTACGCCACAAAAAACAAAGGGGGTTTTTACGTTTTTGTAATAGGGTTCTATCAAGTATTTTGACGCATTATCATCACAGGCAATGATAACGTCGGGATTTGTTTTTTCAATGTATTCCCTTACTCTGATCGCTGCGTTCGCAGCGAATATAGGACTGGGGTTTCGCTTTGTATCCATATAAATTTTGTCAAGGCGACAATTGTTTTTTAAGGTTTGTTCGATACCTTCTTCAATGCCGTCATTCCATTCGTAACCAGCGTGGTAGGAGGAAACATACAAGCACTCCGATGCGATGACCGAATTGCACAACAAAAAACTGACAACAACGAACAAATTTCTCACTTTGTACACCGCAAACAAATCAACAACTCGCGTGGTCACCTGAGTTTTCCGCAATCGCGCTACCCTATTTTTCAAAGTTAAAAAAGTTAAACTGGCTCTCATAATCGTCTTCTAGTGCTTGCGAACAAATTGAACATTCAATGGCTCGTCTACGGTATCGGCAATAAATTTTTATGCTTAACAAAAAATAAGTGTCTGAATCAATGCTCCTACGCCAAGCCATAAGCCATTAATTACAAAGCGCTTTTGCAAGTAAGAAATGAAAATCACTGTTGATATTTTTATAACAAAAGAGGAGTAAAAAAAGAGGGATAAATATTATATTGCGTTATATTACCTACTAGGCCGCCTGGTTTTTGCCTTTTTACAGGCCGAATGGCTTTTTTCTTTACCACCTTTTTTTATACGGCTACTTTTTACTGACTTTGGTTGATGTGTGTGTTTAGTTACAAATACACGCGTTTGAGTCGTTGACTTTCCTTTTTCTACACTGCCTGTCCCTGCCGGTTGCCAGCTCGGAATAAGATGCCTTTTACCATTGCCGATCAAATCTTCGCGCCCCATGCGTTTTAGTGCATCGCGCAGTAGCGGCCAGTTTTCTGCATCATGGTAACGTAAAAATGCTTTGTGTAAACGTCGCACTTTGATCCCTTTTGGAATCGTCACGTTTTCGCTTGTGTACGTTACTTTTCGCAACGGGTTCTTGCCACTGTGATACATCGCCGTTGCCGTTGCCATCGGTGAGGGCAGAAACGCCTGCACCTGATCTGCCCGAAAACCATTTTTCTTTAGCCACAAAGCGAGTTGCAGCATGTCTTCATCCGTTGTACCTGGATGTGCTGCAATAAAATAGGGGATTAGATACTGTTCTTTAGCGGCTTCTTTTGAATACTTTTCGAATAACAGCTTAAATTCATCGTAAACACCGATAGCGGGTTTCATCATTTTAGCTAACACATCGGACTGTACGTGTTCGGGTGCGATTTTGAGGTAACCCCCTACATGATGCGTCACCAATTCTTTTACATAGCGCGGTGATTTTACCGCTAAATCATAGCGCAACCCAGATGCAACCAGGATTTTTTTAATACCCTTCAACTCTCGTGCGCGACGATAGAGTTTTATCAATGATGAATGATCGGTATTTAGATTTTTGCAAATACCCGGGTGTACACAAGATAACAGGCGACAAGCTTTTTCAATTTTTGGGTTCTTACATGCCAGCCGATACATGTTCGCCGTCGGGCCACCCAGATCAGATATCACGCCAGTAAAACCGGGGACCTCATCTCGGATGGTTTCAATTTCTCGAATAATTGATTCTTCGGAGCGATTTTGAATGACGCGCCCTTCATGTTCGGTAATGGAACAAAATGTACAACCACCAAAACAGCCACGCATAATAGTGATAGAAAAACGAATCATTTCGTAAGCCGGAATATTTTCGCTGCCATAAACCGGGTGTGGTACACGCGTATAAGGTAAGTCATAAACGCCGTCCATTTCTTTGGTAGTAAGCGGCTCCGGGGGCGGGTTAACCCATACATTGCGTTTTCCATGGCGCTGTACCAACGCTCTGGCATTGCCCGGATTCGATTCGACATGAAGTATGCGCGAAGCATGGGCGTAAAGTATTTCATCCGATTTCACTCTTTCGTATGATGGAAGCCGAATCACCGTTCGTGCTCGATCCAGCTTTGCTGCTTTTTGCCTGTTAAAAGATACTCGCACTTGATTCATTTCAGGCGGCGTTGTAGATGCTGAATGGCAAGAAACCTCGCTTGCACCAAGCTGATCATCCATCGCGTAGGGGTCTTTTTTAGGTTCAATATTCGCAGGTATATCTAATTCACTTGAATCAATTTCTACCCAACCATCGGGCAAATCATTACGGAAAAATACAGTTCCTCTTAAGTCAGTGATATCAGTAATTTTTTTACCCGCTGCCAGGCGATGTGCAATTTCTACAATTTGGCGTTCTGCATTACCGTAAACCAATAAATCAGCTTTGCTATCGGGTAAAATTGAGCGGCGAACTTTATCCGACCAGTAGTCATAATGCGCTATGCGACGTAAACTCGCTTCAATGCCTCCGATGATAATCGGCACGTCTTTATACGCTTCTCTTACGCGCTGTGAATACACCAGCACCGAACGATCAGGGCGTTTTCCGCCCAAGCCATTGGCAGTATAGGCATCATTGCTGCGAATCCGGCGATCTGCCGTATAACGATTCACCATTGAATCCATATTCCCTGCCGTGACACCCACAAATAAATTTGCTTTACCTAATACTGTAAATGCATGCGTATTTTGCCAATCCGGTTGAGAAATGATACCCACGCGAAAACCTTGCGCCTCCAATAAACGCCCCACTAACGCCATACCAAAACTCGGATGATCTACATAGGCGTCGCCAGTCACCAGAATAATGTCACAGCTATCCCAACCAAGATCGTCCATCTCAATACGAGACATCGGCAACACGGGCGCAATACCAAAACGTTTGGCCCAATATGGCTTATATGAGAAAAGTGCTTGCATGATTAGCTAAATAAATATAAATACCTTAAAACAACTACGGTCAAGAAAGAGATACGGATACTGCCACCGATTAAAATATTTTATCCCATTATCTCACAGACCACGAACAGATCACATAAACAAGCTGTTAGAATAAATACACTAACACTGATTTATACGAACAAATTAACTATATAAGATAAGGCACATATATGAGTAACGCCGATTTATCAAAAGAGGAACGCATCCTGCGCATAATGCGTAAAGTACTGACTGACGTCGCCAAAGAGACCTACACCAAACCCGGATTTAGACATCCATTATCTGAAGACACTATTATCAGCATTCGGGATTGCCTGGCGCTTATTAGCGCCCGTGAACAGGAACTTATTATGGAAAGCGGAAAAAAAATGGACAAACGGCCCCAGTACGCAGATCAACCACAAACATCCGTCGTTGTTCCATTTCATAAAGCAGATTCAGATAAAAAACCGACTGACAAATAGTGAAAAAACAAAATGCATAGTGAATATGTTCGCTACGGGTAGACTATTTTTTTCCTTTAACGTGCTTTACAAGGCGTTTGCGTTTTTGTATTTGACGTTTAGTCAGTTTGTTTTTTTTGCCTTCATAGGGATTTTTACCTTTTTTGAATTCCAGGCGTAACGGCGTACCTTTGAGTTTCAATAGGGCAGAAAACGTATTTGTGAGATAACGTTGATAAGTTTTATGCACCGCCTCTGTTTGATTGCCGTGAATAACGATAACGGGCGGGTTTCTGCCACCTTGATGCGCATAACGTAATTTTATTCTCCTGCCTTTAACCAGCGGTGGTTGATGTGATTCTACGGCATATTCCAGCATCCGAGTGAGTTCGTTTGTTGAAAACCCCCGTGTTGCAGAATGATACGCCTGTTGTACCGATTCGTACAAATCACCCACGCCGGTTCCGTGTAACGCCGAAATAAAATGAAATTCACTGAAATTTACAAATGAGAGTTTACGGTCGATTTCACTTTTTATGTTCGACCGGGTTTCACCATCCAGGCCATCCCACTTATTAACCACGATGATAAGCGCTCTGCCGCGCTCTACAATGTACCCCAAAAGACTGGAATCCTGATGACCGATATCCTGCTGCGCATCAAGCACCATAATCACCACGTTTGATTCATCAATCGCCTTGAGTGTTTTTACAATACTGAATTTTTCAATGGTTTCTGTAATATTTTTCCGTCGCCTAACACCCGCAGTATCAATAAGCGTGTATTTTTCACCATCGCGTTCAAAGGGAATGTAGATACTGTCCCGCGTTGTACCTGGCTTATCAAGGGCCAATACCCGCTCTTCGCCAAGCATGCAATTTACCAATGTTGATTTTCCAACATTTGGCCGACCGATAATACCCAACTTTATTCTTTTTTCTTTTTCTTGTTCCTCTTCTGCTTGTGGATATGGGTCCAGCACGCCGTCCACCAACGTACTTATTCCGTGGCCATGTGTGGCAGAAGTGGCATATAAATTAGCAAACCCCAGGCTATGAAAATCAGCACTTGCTGAGGTTAAATCCATACCTTCGGATTTATTAATAACGAGACAAATTCTCTTATTGAAGCGGCGTAACCGTGCCGCAATATTTTCATCTAATGCGGTTAATCCCTCGCGGCCATCCACGATAAATAAAACGGTATCTGCTTCCTCGATCGCAATCATTGCTTGTTCGGCGACGAGTGTGTCGAGCTTAAAACCATCGCCGCTTAATCCACCGGTATCAATAACGATAAATGGTTTTTCACCAATTTTCCCCGGACCATAAAGACGGTCACGAGTAATACCCGGTTCATCTACGACCAGTGCGTCATGTGATTTTGTTAGCCGATTAAAGAGTGTTGATTTACCGACGTTTGGACGACCTACAAGAGCGATAACTGGGTGCATAATGAGAATTAAATTCAGATTTAGAGCGTTTAGCCCGTATAACTAACGACCGTGAATTATTCGATAAAAATCAGTCAACACAAACTGCGTCGACATAAAGCGGGATAGACTTGCGCTTTCGGCTTTAATATTATAGTTTACCGTCAATTTTATAGGCAGCGAGTACCCCACCTTTATCCGCCACGTATAACATATTACCCACTGCTAAAGGCGTCCCCAGGATGCCGGCAATTTCCTTAAATTCAAAATCACCACCCACATCATATTCTTCCTGTACGCTAACACTGCCGACAATCCTCGCCGCTGTATTCGCTAATTCCATATCTTGGCGCGCGACCAGACGACCATCTTCCCGGCTAATCCAGTGTACAAAACCCTGGTAATCGCCAATCACAAGATAATCGGACTGCACAACCGGCGCAGTAAGTGTTCTGCCACTTAACTTATCCTGGCGCCATAATGTCGCGCCTGAACTGCGATCTAATGCCCAAATTTTACTTATATTATCCGTAATGTAGATATGAGAGTCACTGATTTCAATGTCTTGGTATGACGATAAATCCCGTATCCAGCTAACACGCCCATTATTGATATCAACCGCTGAAAGTCTGCCTTGATAGCTGACTACATAAATAAAACCGTCTTTAATACGCACAGCACTGTCAATATCAACAATACGTTCCAACTCTGAGCGGCCTTTCGCTACTGCTATCGTTGTTTCCCATATCTTTTTGCCATTATTAATATCCAGTGAAATTAATTTGCCATCCGAAAGGCCGACAATAACCTGATTACCTGACACGACCGGCACACTTGTTCCTCGCAAGCTCAAAGCAGGCACTGCATTTCGATTAACCCAAACTCGCTTACCAGAGGTAGCATTAATAGCAGAAATCACGCCATCACCAGAAAAAACTAACACGGTGTTATTGGACATTTGTGGTGGCGATAAGATCTCACTCGACACTTGCACGCTCCATTTCATCTCACCGGTTTTAAAATCCAGCGCGATGACTTCCGCATCTTCAGTCCCTAATAAAAGATAAGCTTTGCCTTTGCCGATACCACCCGTAATCGCTTTTTTCAGAAACGTTTCCCACACCAAGTCACCGTTCATAGCATCGTATGCCACAACCCGACCTTCTGGTTCAGCCAAAAAAATAACTCCGTTTACTTCTATTGGATCCAAACGGGTTTGAAGTCTTGCAGAAGTAGTGTTCAATTGCGCACTCCACGCCAGTTTGACGACTAAAGTCTGGTCAAATTTGGACAATTTCGAGGGCTCTATATCTTCTTCACCGATGACATATTCTGATACCTCAGCACAACCCGCGAAAACAATCCCAAGGACGCACACGATTAGATAATATTTAATTTTTGCCATTGTTATTTCCGAAGATAAATTAGTTTGATTCAATTAACTTGATCGAGTACTCGCTTCACATTCGCAAAAGACTACCCGGCACTACCCAGGTCATCAATTTTCATTTGTAATAAATCTTTGCCACCCGCAGCTGCAGCGGATGCGTCCAACGCTCTTTTGTAGGCATCTTTGGCTTTTTCGGGTTGATTCATCGCGACATAAATATCACCTCTTATTTCTTCAATAGAGGCTGCAAAGGATCCCGGCTCCACTTCACCTAACAGCGCCAATGCTTTTTGATGATCGTTATCACTCAGCATTATTCTGGCTAAGCGTATACGCGCAATCTGTTTCAACTCGAATTTATCTGCATAACTGACGACCCATTGAAGATGGGTGCGCGCTGCGAGTGATTCACCTTGTGCAAGCTTAATTTTTGCACTCGCTAAAGCAGCAAGTGCAGCATAAGGCGTATCCGAAAACTGCCCTATCAAGCCGCTGCTTTGTTCCAGTGCAATATCATCCATGCCCTGTTCCATCGCTTGAATCATTGTATCATATTTAGCCGATGCCACTTCAGCGTGAGAATGCTGTTGGCTTATCCAGGTTCGACCACCCACTACTATCGCTAAACCTAGTGCGATTGCGACAATGGTTGAGGTCCCATTTTTTTTCCACCAACCTTTTAACGCATCTAGTTGCTGGTCTTCTGTTCTATAGACATCCACGATGATAACTCCTAATAATTGTTCTTAGTAATTGTTCTTGGTAATAGCTTTTAGTGATTGTTCTCAATGATTACTCTGATTTGCTATTCTGGCGTTTAAAAACTCTATTACCGACTCTTCTGTCATTGTCGTTTGCGGCTCATCTTCGCGTAAAAATTTTACACCGATGACATTATCCGCTATTTCCTGTTCACCCAATATCAACGCCAGTTGGGCGCCACTTTTGTCTGCCTTTTTAAATTGTGACTTGATGCTACCAGTGCCGCAATGAGTGACCAGGCGAATGCCGGTTATTTTATCACGTAATTTTTCAGCAAGTTGGAATCCTTTGCGTTTTGCCAAATCTCCGGCCAATATCAGATACGCGTGACATTTTGGGTTCTGATCTGCCACACCCTCTTCTTCCCGCAGTGCGATTAAACGCTCTATACCCAGTGCAAATCCCACGGCGGGCGTTGTTTTTCCACCTAATTGCTCGACCAGTCCGTCAAACCGGCCACCCGCACATACCGCACTTTGTGCCCCGAGCTTGTCTGTCACCCATTCAAACACGGTTTTTGTATAATAATCCAACCCCCTGACTAACCTTGGATTAACTTGATAATCCACCCCGGCCTCATCAAGGTATTGTTTTAATGCATTAAAATGTGCCCGCGATTCGGCATCAATGGTCTGCGAAAAATCAGGCGCTGCATCGATTAACGCTGCCATAGCGGGATTCTTACTGTCTAAAATCCGCAACGGGTTGGTCGTCAGGCGCCGTTGGCTGTCTTCATCAAGTTGGTCGCCATTTTTGCTGAAATATTCTACCAACTGTTGCCGATAAACTGCTCGGGACTGGGGCGTGCCCAGAGAATTGATCTGCAAGGAAATGCTTTTTAAACCCAAAGTCCGCCATAACCGCGCTGTCATCAATATTAATTCGGCATCAATATCCGGCCCTTCCATACCAAAAGTCTCAACGCCAAGCTGATGGAACTGACGAAAACGCCCCTTCTGTGGCCGTTCATGGCGAAACATTGGGCCTAGATACCATAATCGTTGCGTTTGATTATATAAAAGCCCATTTTCCAGACATGCCCGCACGCAAGACGCAGTCCCTTCGGGTCGTAGCGTCAGGCTATCGCCATTACGATCTTCAAAGGTATACATTTCTTTTTCGACGATATCTGTCGCTTCGCCAATAGAACGTTTAAATAAATCTGTTTTTTCCAGAACAGGCATACGAATTTCTGAATAACCGTAAGCGGCCATCAGATCCCGAAACACATCTTCCACTCGTTGCCAATGATTACTTTGTTCCGGCAGAAGATCTTTCATTCCACGTATAGCCTGGATATTGGCTGCCATTTATTTGACCTTTAGAAACCTATACTGTGATTGGGTTAGTTATTTTGAATGTATTACAGATGTAGTATTAAGAGTCACTGCTACATCGGATACCTTATTCAGATACATAGCCAGATACATTGCCAGGTACAGTATCAACAGAAGTTGATTGGCTTTTTAGTTGCTGACGAATCATTTTTTCCAATTCATCAACCAGTTCTTCATTTTTTACTTTGTGGTGGGGTGCGCCATCAATGTATAAAAGATTATTTGGTGAGCCACCCGTTAATCCGATATGCGCCTCTCGTGCTTCCCCTGGCCCGTTGACCACACATCCTATTACGGCAACATCCAATGGTTCAAGTATATCTTCCAGACGTTCCTCTAAAGCGTTAACTGTTTTAATAACATCAAAATTTTGTCTGGAACAAGAAGGACAAGCAATCAGATTGATACCTTTATTGCGAATACCCAGGCTTCTTAAAATGTCAAATCCCACACGAATTTCTTCTACCGGATCCGCTGCGAGTGAAATGCGAATGGTATCTCCAATTCCTTCGGCCAATAACATGCCTAGCGCAATCGAAGATTTAACCGTCCCTGATCTAAACCCACCGGCTTCTGTAACACCCAGGTGCAGCGGTTGTTTAATTTGTGTCGCCAATAGACGATAAGCCGTAACGGTTGTCGCAACATCAGACGCTTTAAGACTCAGTTTGAAATTCGAAAAGTCCTGTCTATCAAGAATATCGACATGACGTAACGCGGACTCTACGAGTGCTTGTGGTGTTGGTTCGCCGTATTTTTTTTGTATATCTTTTTCCAGAGAACCTGCATTTACGCCGATACGAATAGGAATATTATGCTGCCGTGCCGCACCTATCACTGCTTTAATTCGTTCTTCTTTGCCAATATTTCCCGGATTTATTCGCAAGCAATCAGCACCCAACTCGGCAACGCGTAATGCAATTTTATAATCAAAATGAATATCGGAAACGAGTGGCACACTGACTTGTTTCTTAATTTTCCCAAATGCGTCAGCAGCGTCCATAGACGGCACTGAAACTCGTACAATATCCGCGCCCACTTTTTCCAATTGACGGATTTGATTTACTGTCGCGGCGACATCGCAGGTATTTGTATTTGTCATGCTTTGCACTGCGATAGGTGCGTCACCTCCTACAAGTACATCACCCACCCGGACTTGTATGGACTCCCGTCTTTTAATATTCAGCAAATCAGTTTTTATATCTGGCGTGTGCATTCGTGTGGTAAATTATTAGCGTAAGTTTAGTGTTAAGTTCGATGAGGAATTAATTTTTTTTCCGGAGATTATCGTTAGCTTTACCAATAGTGAGTTGCGCAACATCGCCATCAGTATGAGATGTTAAATCGTATGGGAAGCCATTATAATTAAGAGAAACTCCGGGAGCGTTACCTAAAAACACTTTAAACGGGGCTTGCCCTTCCACTACACGGCGCGCCGGGGCTTTTATTAATCTATATAACAACTTCTTCCCTTTCGCATCCTCTACTTCGACCCATGAATCTTTGCTAAGCTCAAGCAATAACCTAGAGTTCGTACCTAAAACAACATCTGTAGCAGCAGCGGCTAATTTTTGTTTTTCTTGTATCAATTCCTGTTCGATTTCTTCCTGCAATTGAGTTTGTAAATCCAGAGTCTGTAAGTCCTGAGCTTGTAAATTCAAGTCACTGTTTTCCAATTCCGCACTAGAAGCAATACCAGTAGTTGAACTGGATAAAGAGCCATTCTCTTGAAAAGAGTCTTGAAAAGAGTCTTGA
>CAZZJI010000021.1:18349-36455 GCA_964654485.1 uncultured Gammaproteobacteria bacterium
TCTTGAAAAGAGTCTTGAAAAGAGTCTTGAGAAAAATCCTGGAAAAAGTTTTGAGAAAAAATTTGAGTATAGAACCATCCACCTAACGCAACGATTATCACCAAAAGGATCACTATCAATATTGAATTAAAATTAAATTTTTTCTTAACAAGAGTACCCGTGCCAAATTTAGCATTGTTTGTCGTACTTTTAAATTTCGGTAAAATAGGGTCTGCCACGCCCAAATTAGGATAAGTCTCTAGAATATCCCCGGCGGGCAACGAAACCAGATTGGCATAACTTCTTAAATAACCGCTAACGTAAATTGACTGGGGCAAATTTGGCACATCTTCTTTCTCCAGTGCTTCAATAATTTTTTTATTCGATTTCAGATGCTTTGCTACATCATCCAAACTGAGATTCAGGGTTTCTCTCGCTTTTTTTAATCGCAACCCAGGACGAACACCGCTTGTAACACTCTGATTTACGTCAGTTGTCATATTATGAGTCCGTGCCTTGCTTATTAGGTTTTAACAGCATTATTGCTTCTTTAGAATCAGGAAACTTTTCTTGCAACTGTGAAGTATATTTGATTTCAGCTAAATTATCTTTAAGCTCCCGTTCTGCCTGAATTGCTATCCATAAACTTTGTGAAGTATGTTTGGCCACTTCGGCATAACGCTGTATATAAGCACGCACATTCAGATATTTTTTATTCAGCATACTTATTTTTGCCATTTGCAGCAATGTAACCGGTAGCTTAGGGTCGATTTGAAGTGCTCTACGAAAATACATCTCTGCATCCCCTTTTCCGGGCTTACCTAACGTACATAACCCCGCATTTTCCAGCGCTCTGGCCGGTGTTTCATATTTAATATCCTCGAGCGCCATCAGAAAATGTTTTTCTGCGTCATCAATTTTTTTCTGGCGGCATAAAAATGCGCCATAGTTATTTTGTATTAAGCCGTTTTTTCCATCTAATTCCAACGCTAACCGGTAATGTTTATCAGCCAACTCGGGTCGCCCAAATTGTTGATAGGCCAAGGCCAGTGAATGCTGCGCGGCGGTAAACTCCGGGTCAATCTTGATTGCTTTTTCTAGATTATCGAGGGCTAATTTGCGATTGCCCTGTTTTAAATACCCCAACCCGAGATTAGTATACGCTTCTGCTGACGCTTGAACTTGCTCCTTGCTACGCGACTGAGTGGATGTACACGCTGACAATATCGACAAAACAAGCGCTAATATCGCTATGCATACTATGCGTTGCATGGTTTGTTCCCGTGCACACCCATTTTCTGGACACTGCTTTGCTGAACATAAGATACCTGGCTTAATCGACGCTTAGTTTTATCCAACACTTTGCCTGCTAATTGGCCACATGCAGCATCAATATCATCTCCACGTGGTTTGCGCGTGATGGTGACATAACCGGCTTTGGTCAGCACATCTCTGAATTGATCAATCCTTTGCTGGCGCGGACGATGATACGGACTGCCAGGAAACGGATTGAACGGAATCAAATTGATTTTAGAAGGTACACGTCGCAATAAACGTGCAAGTTGATGCGCTTGTTTAATAGAATCATTAACACCCTCCAATAAAATATATTCAAACGTCACAAGATCCCGGCCTTTGGGCTTGCCCTCAACGAAACGGCTACATGCATCTAATAGCTGCGCAATAGGGTATTTATTATTTAGAGGAACCAGCTCATTTCTCAGCGTATCGTTAGGTGCATGTAACGACACTGCCAGACAAACATCGCCCTGCTCTTTCAAACGATCCATCGCAGGCACTACGCCAGCAGTACTCAAGGTAATTCTACGTTTAGATATATTATAGGCGAAATCATCCGTCATAATATCCATCGCTTTGACAACATTTTCAAAATTGAGTAGCGGCTCGCCCATGCCCATCATCACAATATTAGAAATGATTCTTTCGCCCTTGGGGTCGCGCCCTAATTCGCGATTCGCCACCCACAGTTGCGCAATAATTTCAGAAACCGATAAGTTGCGATTGAAACCTTGTTTACCCGTCGCACAAAAAGAACAATTTAATGCACAGCCAATTTGAGATGACACACACAATGTCCCACGACCAGCCTCGGGAATAAATACAGTCTCGACACAATTATTATTATCCAGACGAATCAACCATTTTTGGGTGCCATCACGCGATACTTGATGTTCAACCACTTCAGGTGTGTTGATGTACGCCAGGCTATTGAGTTGTTCACGTAACGATCTGCTTATATTCGTCATTGCGTCAAATTCATCGACTGCAAAATGGTGAATCCATTTAAGTACTTGTGTCGAACGAAAAGACTTTTCACCCAAATCAGCAAAAAATGCGTCCAAACCCGCACGCGGCAAGTCAAAGAAATTCACTTTGTTTGCTGGCGACCTTGGCATAGATCTTGGCGTAGAGTCAGACTCAGACACGCTGGTTGGGATTATTACAGACATTTATTTCAACTCGCCAAGTAGGTTAATAAGCAAATATAGTTGATGAAAATAAATTATCGAGCACAAATTTCTTCAGCTTTGAAAAAATAGGCGATCTCTGCTTTTGCTGTTTCAGGTGCATCCGACCCATGCACGGCATTGGCTTCTATCGATTCAGCAAAATCTGCGCGTATAGTACCCGCCGCTGCTTCCTTTGGGTTGGTTGCACCCATGATTTCTCTATTTTTAGCAATCGCGTTTTCGCCTTCCAGCACCTGGACCATGACCGGACCCGTCGTCATAAATTGCACCAAATCATTAAAAAAAGGCCGATCTTTGTGTACGGCATAAAACCCTTCCGCCAACTCTTTATTCATATGCAGCATTTTTGATGCCACAATGCGCAAGCCGGCCTGCTCAAATCGTGAATAAATCTCACCAATCACATTATTTGCAACTGCATCAGGTTTTACTATTGAAAATGTTCTTTCGATCGCCATTTACTTCTCCGGATATTCTTGAATAGTGGGGATTTGTCAAAATAGCTAAGACAAAGCACCCGATTTTATGAGGCTGCTATTTTACAGCCAGGCATCGGCTACAAGCAATCGTAAAGACGGATTTTAGGACAATTTTTCTTTAATTTTCTGCATGATACGAGGGACTTTGAAATTCTTTGGGAAATTAACAAGGAGAAATCAAGACAGCCGTGCCCCAACGTAGTGCACTATTCCCGCTCTTCGATCCAGGCCATTTGGATGGCTTCCAGAATTTTCTCGCCAGAGCGGGCCGGATCATCGTCAAATTCCTCCAGTTTACAGACCCAATCACATAAATCCGTAAATCGCACCCCTTTTGGGTCAATTTCTGGGTAGGTTTCATCCAGTGATATCGCTATATCCATAGAATCTGTCCATTTTAGCCCCATTCGTTACCCCTCTTGTCTAACTAGTTTTGTCTAGCCAATAGTTTGACCAATAAATTCAATACTCATTTTGGCGGAGTACGGAATACTAATTCTCACTCACCATATTAATCGTATATTTCGGTATTTCGATCACTAAATCCTGATTATCAACCTTTGCCTGACAACTCAAGCGTGATTCAGGTTCAAGACCCCAGGCCTTGTCCAGCATGTCTTCTTCTTCATCTTGCGCCATTTCCAGCGAATCAAACCCTTCGCGAATAATGACATGACATGTGGTACACGCACATGATTTTTCACAAGCATGTTCGATTTTTATACCACTGCGTAACACAGCGTCACAGAGGCTGATACCCGCCTCAGCTTCGATTGTGGCCCCTTGCGGACAAAGTTCCGCATGCGGCAATATAACAATTTTTGGCATTACTCTTTTCCTTCATCCTGCCCTTCACTCAAGCGTTCCTCGCCTAAATCAGAGACCTGCTGGCCGGTTAGCGCTTTATTTATACTGCTGTCCATACGCCTGGCAGCAAATTCTGCGGTCACTTCATCCAGGACCTTAATCGCTTTTTTAATGGCCAGTGTATCTTTGCCCTTACGTAACTGCTTTAGCTCCTTCATTGCAGTGCCGATTGTGACGTGCTCTTCTTTAGCCAACAGGGCTTGAGCATCACTTTTCAAGGCTGCATTTAATGCCGCTAGAACGCGGTCTGCTTCCACTTGCTGCTCGCGTAGTTGCCGGGCATCAACATCTTCTTTTGCGTGTGCAATCGATTCTTTTAACATACGTTCTATTTCAGCATCTTCAAGACCATAAGACGGTTTAATTTCTACGTGACTCTCAACATTTGTCGTGGTTTCTCTTGCGGTCACAGATAAAAGACCATCGGCATCCACTTGAAAGGTCACGCTTATTCGCGCTGCACCTGCGACCATCGGCGGAATACCGTGTAATTCGAATTTTGCCAACGAGCGGCAATCGCTCACTAATTCCCTTTCGCCTTGCAAAACATGAATAGACATTGCCGTCTGACCATCTTTAAAGGTGGTAAACTCCTGCGCACGTGTGATCGGTATCGTAGTATTTCGGCGTATTACTTTTTCTACTAACTCACCCATAGTCTCTATTCCCAGTGACAAAGGTATAACATCAAGCAACAAAATATCATCATCGGACTTATTACCGACCAAAATATCGGCCTGTTTTGCCGCACCTAATGCAACAACTTTATCTGGATCAATTGTTACTAATGGGTTCTTAGCAAAATATTCACCCACCAGCTTTCTCACATGCGGTACACGGGTAGACCCACCGACCATCACGATCTGCTGGATTTCTTCGATAGATACACCCGCATCTCGTAACGCTCGACGACATGGTGCTAAGGTATTGCGAATAAGTGGCTCGATGAGTTCATCCAATTTATCTCTTGATAACGTACCTTGCCAATTTTTAGCGTCTTCTAACGGTACACACACGTCAACAATATCTTTGTACGACAGCGCTACCTTGGCTTGACAGGCTTGTTGCCAAATCGTCCGGTATCGTTTTAGTGACGCGCTTTCATCCAGGCCTGCCTCCTTTATTAACCAGTCTGCGATCGCATGATCCATATCATCGCCGCCCAATGCTGAATCACCCGCTGTCGCAAGCACTTCGAATACACCGTGATTTAATCGCAATATAGAGATATCGAAAGTACCTCCACCCAGGTCATAAATCGCATAGTTGCCTTTAGATTGATTTTCCAGTCCATAGGCAATCGCAGCGGCAGTCGGCTCATTTAACAAACGCAAAACATCCAGCCCGGCCAGTTTCGCTGCATCTTTCGTTGCCTGGCGTTGCGCATCATCAAAATAAGCAGGAACGGTAACAACAACTCCTTCCAATTCACCACCCAATTTTTCTTCTGCACGTTTCTTCAGTGACTTTAAAATTTCGGACGACACTTCAATTGCGCTTACATCACCGCCCGCAGTTCTAATTCGCGGCACTGCAGATTGTTCACTGGCAAACTGATAGGAAAGACGATTATGGGATTTAGCGACATCTTCGAGTCCGCGCCCCATTAAACGTTTAACTGAAACAATGGTGTTAGCAGGGTCACTGAGGCTTTTTTCTTTCGCAGCTGCACCTACCAGCGGTTTCGAATCAGAAGAATATTGAACGACAGAAGGTAATAAATATTGCCCCTGTTTATCCACCAATGTCTGTGACTTTCCCGCCAGAACAGTCGCAACCAGTGAATTGGTGGTACCCAAATCAATGCCCGCTGCCAAATGATGCTTGTGCTCGGCGTCTGACTGCCCTGGTTCTGTAATTTGTATTAAAGCCATAACTATCTCAATAACCTAATTGCCCCGTACTTGCTGATATTATTTGCTGCTTTATGCTCGGTTGTCTATTTTAAGGCAGCTCATCTTCCAGCTCTATTGTCTCTTCCTTTAGCTTATTTATAAACTGCAATTTTTTTATTGTTTCATTTATTGGCACAAGCATTTCTTCTGTCATATTTTCAAATTGGCCAGTCAACGTATTAATGATTTTCTTTTCCAGACTGTCTATTTTTGTAATAAATGCATCAAGTGTTACACGCGAATTCTTCGATCCAGCGATTCCCTCGAGTGTTTCTCTTAATTCTATTTGCTCAATTAAAAAAGAATTATCCAATGTGCTATCTATATCCCCAGGAGGCGCATTTAGCTCAAACAAATATTGTGCTCTTGTTAATGGACTTTTTAACGCCTGATAGGCATCGTTCACGCGAGCCGCGTACTGTATAGACAACCTGCGCTCTTGCGCAGAAGAGGTAACAAATTTATCAGGATGGACTCGTTGCTGTAACTGGCGGTAACGCGTTCCCAGTTCATTAAGATCAACAACAAATGAAACCGGAATATCAAATAATTCGAAATAATTTTTCACTGAGTGTCAAACCATTTCTTAAAAACAGTTAAAAAAAGAATAGTTTCTATTTTTAAACATGACTACAGATAGGAAATGTTGGGTATAGATTTAAACAGTAAAACTTTCACCACAACCACACATGTCCTTCACATTCGGATTATTAAATTTAAACCCTTCGCTCAGGCCTTCCTTTTGGTAATCCAGTTCGCTACCATCAAGATAGATAAGACTTTTAGCGTCAACTACAATTTTAAGTCCATGATCTTCAAAAACCTGATCATCCGATTCAATCTGATCTACAAACTCAACCGTATATGCCAAACCCGAACAACCTGTGGTTTTAACACCGACACGAACACCTTCTCCCTTACCCCGATCAGCAAGAAAAGATTTTATTCGGTCTGCTGCAACATCTGTTAGTGTAATCGTCATATCTAGTGCGCCGCCCAATTGACAGAACTCAGATCAATACCCTCTTTGTACATTTCCCACAAAGGTGATAATTCACGTAATTTGTCAATTTTTTCATGCAATAATTTGATTGTATAATCGATATCTTTTTCGGTCGTAAATCGGCCAATGGTAAAACGGATGGAACTGTGAGCCAATTCATCACTTCGGCCTATGGCACGCAACACATAAGAAGGTTCAAGGCTAGCGGAAGTGCACGCAGATCCGGATGAAACAGCCAGATCTTTAATCGCCATAATTAACGATTCACCCTCAACAAAATTAAAGCTGACATTTAGATTGTGGGGTATACGATTCTGTAAATCACCATTCACATATATCTCTTCAATGTCCTGAAAACCGGCCAACAACCTGCTGCGTAATTTTAATATACGTTTGTTTTCTATCTCCATTTCTTCTTTGGCAATTCGAAATGCTTCTCCCATTCCAACGATCTGGTGGGTCGCCAGTGTGCCAGAACGAAGACCTCTTTCATGGCCACCGCCATGTATTTGCGCTTCCAGACGTACGCGTGGTTTGCGTCGCACATATAGCGCGCCTATGCCTTTAGGTCCATATACTTTATGTGCAGAAAATGACATCAGGTCGACTTTTAATTTTTGTATATCAATAGCGACTTTTCCCGCGCTTTGTGCTGCATCGACATGAAATAGGATGCCGCGTGACCGTGTTATCTCAGCCATCGATTCAATATTTTGAATCACACCGATTTCATTGTTAACGTGCATGATTGACGCGACTATTGTGTCCTCCCGCAATGCTGCGGTAAACTTTTCGATACTGATTAAACCATCTGTTTCTGGATCCAGATAAGTGACTTCATAACCTTCACGTTCTAACTGTCGGCAGGTATCCAATACAGCTTTATGTTCGGTCTTCGAGGTAACGATATGTTTACCCTTTTTCTTATAAAAATGAGCAACACCTTTAATCGCTAAATTATCTGATTCAGTTGCTCCGGATGTCCAGATGATTTCTTTTGGATCCGCATTGATAAGATCGGCTACATTTTTTCGCGCCTGTTTGACTGCGTCATCGGCGTGCCAACCGTACACGTGAGAACGAGATGCTGGGTTACCAAACTCAGTGTCTGGTGTCAGAAATTTAATCATTTCTTTTGCAACACGAGGGTCAACCGGCGTCGTCGCAGCATAATCTAAATATATTGGATGATCCATAACTTTAAATACTCAGGCCTATAATTAGGGTATAGCAAGGTTAATATTTTGGTTGCATTGTTTTGATTACATACATCGTGGCACACACATAAAAAAGCACAAGCACCACATTGGCGCCTACATACCTTTCTATACCAGTGATTTCCGTTTCAAATAGTATTTTTGTTTGTGGTTGAATCCACGTATGTGACTAACTCACAAAGAACAAAATAAAAGATCAAATCCAGGAAGGCTACAAACTCTTTTTCAACACTCTATAGCAATGCGTTTTTGCATACCTCTAACAAAAAGTTCATTTATAAGCACTTATCTCTTAACACAACAAGTCTTAAAGCAACAAAACGTCTTTAATAAACGTAACAAAAGAAAATAGGCAAATCAGCCCAGCTCTAAACCGCGTTATTTTCTACGTCGTTAAATAATGTTACTCTGTGGAGTAGTAACAAATGAACTTTTTTGCGTTTCTTCCTGATTTTGCCGTTCAGCCACTTCGCGAATCGAATGATTGCTGACTAAATCACCCAAACTTATTCCACTCAGAAAATCGAATATCTGATCACTAAGATCACACCATAATTGATGGGTTAGGCAAGTTTTATCGCCCTGGCAATCGCTTCTACCTTCGCAACGCCGGGCATCAATTTTTTCATCGACCGCGCTAATAACATTTACTACCGCAATTTCCTTTGCGTCCCGGCTTAGACGATAACCGCCGCCCGGTCCGCGCGCACTTGTGACAAGTCCATTTTTTCGCAAGCGTGAGAACAATTGTTCCAAATAAGATAGCGATATACCTTGACGCTGGGAAATATCAGCAAGTGTGATCGGACCCTTATTATCATGAAGCGCCAGGTCCAGCATTGCGGTCACAGCATAACGGCCTTTCGTCGTTAATCTCATCGTTATTATCCTTACAGGTTACCTAAGTAGCTAAATATGATATTCTTTTTGATTCGCGGTTCCTACCGATTTACTCCTTATTTTTGATATATTTAAGACATATTATTCATAACCAAGCTTTTTTGTCAAGTATTTATCAGCAAAATAACGGGGTTTATATTTACTTATTTCCCTTATTTTTTTCTGAAATTACTTTGTTATCAATAGATTGTATCTCACAAGAATCAAGATCGGGTAATTTCACATCACTGAAATCGACATCCAGCTCCTTTAACGCTGAGCAAATCGCTTCGAGCTTCTTATCGGTCGCGTGAAAATGATCTAACATGCAATTAATCGCGTGAGCAATCGGATCAGGCATATCCGCCGAGGTACCATACGCGTCAAATCCCATTTTTTTTGCCATTTCATGTCTTTTTTGGTCCTGTTCAGTCGGAATAATCCGCGCTAAGCGTCCTGGCACACCCACAACAGTAGAATTTTCAGGCACATCTTTTACCACCACCGCATTTGAGCCAATACGGCTGCCACGCCCTATTATAATTGGACCCAATACTTTTGCGCCCGCACCGACGATGACATCATCACAGAGCGTTGCATGTCGTTTTCCCTTTTCCCAGCTGGTACCGCCCAGCGTCACACCATGATAAAGCGTGCAATCATTGCCAATCTCAGCCGTTTCGCCAATCACCACGCCCATTCCATGATCTATAAAAAATCGATTGCCTATTTTGGCACCCGGATGAATCTCAATACCGGTAAACCAGCGTGCAAATGCAGATAAAAACCGAGCGAACCATTTAAAGCGCATATTCCATATTCGATGGCTTATACGATGGAAAATAAGTGCATGCACACCGGGATACGTGGTGATAACCTCGAAAAACGTGCGTGCAGCCGGGTCTCTGTCAAAAACACAGCGGACATCTTCTCTAATGTGGGCAAATATCTTTCTCATAACCTTCTTTCAAATAACCGTCTATAACGCACTATTCTATATCTCTATATCAACATCAGCGTTTAATTCAGCTTTTCCTGCATAGCCGTTAATATACCGCGCAATATATTCACTTCGACCACTTCAGGCTGTGCGCGATTAAACAAGCGCCGTAATCGTCTCATGATGTGCCGCGGTGCCGCTGGATCGATAAATCCAGTACCGATCAGCGTTTGCTCCAAATGCGCGTAAAATAATTCCATATCATCCACTGTCGCCGGTTTTGTTCGTTGATCCTCATGGCTTTCGTGTTCTTTTAACGTCGTTTTTAATGCTGTTTTTGCTTTCAATAATTCATAAGCAACAATTTGCACCGCAGCGGCGAGGTTTAATGAACTAAATTCACCATTAGTGGGAATATGGATTAGATTGTGGCAACGATCAACCTCTTTATTTGTTAGACCGGAATGTTCTCTGCCGAACATGATTGCTATATTGTGGGCTTGACTCTTTAATTCAAGCTGCTTTGCGCATTCTTCAGGCCCAACCACCGGACAGGAAATCGAGCGCATGCGTGCACTGGTGCCGATTATTAATTCACAATCGCCCAGTGCTTCATCAAGTGTTTTGCACAGTTTTGCCTGGGCGAGAATATCATCCGCCCCGGCAGCACGCGCAGTCGCGTCTGCGTGTGGGAATACCTTGGGATCAACAAGGTACAAATGCGGCAGACACATGGTTTTCATCGCCCGAGCAACAGCACCAATATTGCCCGGATGCGATGGATTAATTAAAACTATTCTTACATTATCAAACGACACATCCATAACCCCAATCATAACCCCGATTCAATAAAAAACTGATTTGTGAAATATCTCAAAACTTATATAATCCCCATAATCCTCCGGCTGCAGAAGCCAGATGGACTTACAGGCTCTTAGTACTCCATCAGGTGAGTACCAATCCGAAATACCCGGTTTACACCAATCGACGAGTTTAACTCACTTTTAACTCATAACTCACTTAAGTCGACTTTAAACTAACAATTATCTCAGGAGTCATACGATGCACCCCATGCTCAATATTGCCGTACGAGCAGCTCGTCAA
Organism: uncultured Gammaproteobacteria bacterium; assembly: GCA_964654485.1. Classification (GTDB taxonomy): domain Bacteria; phylum Pseudomonadota; class Gammaproteobacteria; order SG8-11; family SG8-11; genus JAADIM01. The sequence continues at coordinate 29,205 of CAZZJI010000021.1, forward strand.
GCAGGTACGATTATTTCACGTTCGATTGATTATCTCGACACGATATCTATTCAAACAAAATCACAAAATGATTTTGTCAGCGAAATTGACCATCGCGCAGAACAGGAAATCATTAATGTCATACGCACTGCCTATCCAAACCATGGCATTCTGGCCGAAGAATCCGGATCTACACCCGGTGACGAATATCTTTGGATTATTGACCCATTGGATGGCACGACGAATTTTATTAATGGTTTTCCACATTTTGCCGTGTCTATCGCACTACAGCACAAAGGCAAACTGGTACAGGCGGTTATCTTCGACCCAATTCGTAACGAGCTTTTTACCGCAACGCGCGGCAGTGGTGCACAATTCAATAATCGTCGCATACGTGTTACCAGTCGAAAAGACCTGGATGGCGCATTACTCGGCACCGGCTTTCCGTTTAAACAACAACACAATCTCGACGTTTATTTACAAACATTTAAAGCACTGTTTCCAAATACCGCCGGCATTCGCCGCGCGGGATCCGCCGCACTCGATCTGGCTTATGTTGCCGCTGGACGACTCGATGGGTTTTGGGAACTGGGTTTAAATAAATGGGATATGGCAGCAGGTATTTTACTTATTCAGGAAGCCGGGGGATTAATCAGTGACTTTACCGGAAATGACGACTATTTCGAATCTGGCAATATCGTCTGTGCTGGCCCGAAGGTGTTTAAATGTATGTTGCAGAATATACAACCATTCGCAAGCGATATAAAATAATCATGCGTTACAGGCCGCGGCTGCGACTATGGTTTGAAAGTGACAACTTTGGAAATTACTACTTTGGAAGACTACAACGTAGTACCTTCCTGACGCAAAGCAGCACCCACTGCGGATAAACAATGGGCCTGTTGTTGCACCGTCAGGGGTTCATTCATATCAATGATTTCTGCTAAATCCAGCGTTCGCACGCTGAGGCCCAGAGACTGTTTAAGATACGCATCTAATCCAGGAATAGGCAATTCAGTCGGTGCCAATACCAGGCCCGCCACACTCGGTTGGGAAAAATAGCGATCGTAATAATCCAGTGAACGCTGTACTTCTAATACCAGGCGATCAAAGGTCGTATTTTCCAGGCTTAATCCAGAACCGGAACCATCACCGTCGCTTATTCCCTGGCGTAAATATTCATAGCCTATATCCAGCGTACGGGCGAAATACAACGTTTGCTGACGCGTCACGAGAACAAGGCCGCGTTCTGCCGTGAGATAAACAAAGGCCACACCCACATCGTCTTCCGGGAAACGTTCTGTGAGATTTCGCAATACCAACTCAGGTACATCGATGGTCGTCAGATTCGCGTTGGCCGCTTGTAATTGATCAACACGTTCACGCACAACCGATTGCTTCGACACCACCACATATAAATTATTTTTTTTGCCGCTTGCACCGCTGGCCGGGGCATCAAAGACATCAATCACCGCATCGTCGATGTGAAAATCAATCAAATCTTTAATCTGCCAGCGAATAGCAGCCCGTAATTCAACAGACGGAACGTCGGGCGCTTCAATGCTAAGAATACTGTAATCATTTAATTCCATAACAGTGGTGCAGATCTGCTTACTCAAACCATACTGTTTCACCTTGTCAGCGAGTAATTGGCCATTTACCATACCACCGCCCCAGGAAAAATAATCATAAGTTTCCAATTTCGGGCGTTTACCCTCCATATCCACTTTGACCACAACCAGACCCTGCGAACCTGGTACCACAGCCGCGACCGTTTTATTGCTTGGTCTCTTTATGAATGAAAAATTTGAAAATGAAAACATCGCCCTATCCTATTTATAATCCACAACACGTTTGTAAGATCATCAATTTATGGCATGTATTTAATCAATATTCGACGCTGTGTCCGTAAGTTTGTCGATGCCTCACCTGCCATACCTGTACTGGTGATGGTGTACAGCACGTTGCCACCCGCAAAATTCGTTATGGTCGTCGTCACATCAAACCAGGCTCGCCCAACAACGACAGCCTGGCCAGTAGTATCCGTTGCACCGCTGTTGTATATGCTCCACTCTACACCACTTTCAGCGGCATAAAACGCCTGGGCTGAATACCACTCATTAATTGTTTCTTCTGACCCCAACACCATAAGTTGGGTCATTAGTCCGCCGATAACCAGCAGTGCTGTCATTAGAAAAATGGCGGCAATAAGTGACGCACCGCTTTGTCGACGAAAGCCCATATTGTTTAATATCGGCATTTGACTATGTTGCTTGAGGTGTTGCTTGAACCACTTCACGGAGTATTCCTCACGTGAATCTCATGATAAAGACGAATGCTCTCTGAACCGGTGTTATCAGACAACCGCAAGTCCACGCGCAACACAGCGGTTGATTGAGGTGTGCCCGCTGAATAAGTGAATGTCACCCCGTCCACACCATCCACTAGAACCGGATCACCCGCATCAAAATCCACACCACCGTCATAGTCAGTTAGACCATTGGCGGTGTACCAGCGTAAACTGCCGCCGTTCAAACCCACTTCAATGGTCTGATCAACAATACTGAAATGCCTGCCAGGTGATTCCACTAAAAACTGTGCCCCGATAATGGGCAAGTTAAGAACCTGGCCATTGGTGGTACCATCAGCGACTACCGTGGTATTAGTGATGCCGGTCAATGCCACTGCGGAAATACCCGCCTGTAAAATAGCGGGCGAGGTATTACCAATCACCAGCGTATCGCCTGCAATAAAATTTATCGGATTAGTCACATCATTGGTGGTATACACATTAAATAGAGTGGTACTTTTCTGAAACCGGAAGTTGAGTCGTGAAAACTCAGCGCCAAAATTATCGAATCGCGCCACATAACGCCCACCAGCGCGTATCCGGGCAAATTCAATGCCGCTGCCACCCCCTAATACTGAAAGGCTATTCGGTACTGCCTGGCGAACCTCCCGCGACAGGCGTTCAATCGCCAAACGTCCCTTGCCCACCAGTTGCGCGCGCGCCTTACTTGCCATGTAAGATTGCATCGCTTTGAGAATAAACGGCGTAAGAATTCCGGCAATAATACCCAACAATACTATTACCGTGATCATTTCGACCAGGGTAAAACCACGTGTTTTTTTGCGCTCTTTTTTACGCCTGGGCAACATCATAGGTTCAACCGATAAGACTGTAGAATAATGGTTTCATTGGAATTTGAAGTGACACTGACAGTAATTAACTTTACGTCCGCTGCAGGCACCCCGTTCCAAGCAGGTTGAGTTACGCTGACGGTTACCGAAAAACCGCTATAGCCAGGCATCGCAGCACCGGCGGAATCCTCTGGGGGCGTTTGATTAATAATCGCATTGTAATCATCAACGTCATCATAATCCGCGCGTGCGGCTTCTTCGGTATTCATTCCAGGTGCAAGCGTGCCCGTTCCACAACTCACCCCGGTATTCACACAACCACCGCCAATCGGCGTAACTTCATCCCAGCGTTTACGGGAAATTTCCTCCATAAACGCATTGGCCACAGCTAGCGCACGTTGTCGCAGATAGGGCCGATAACTGCTTTCCACATTTTTGGCAAATATGACCGATAATCCCCCCATCATCGTGCCGACTAAAACTATCGTGATAACGATCTCAATCAGGGAAAATCCTTTAGCCTTTTTAAATGTCGGCATCATCGCGTGAATCCTGTCACTTGTTCAATGGTGACATTATCGGAATCAGCACCCACAGTAACTGAAACAATTTCCTGATTACCCGCCCAGACCAATGCACCGGTCAACGTGGGTACACCATAACCATCAAAACTGATTACGCCTGTTGGCGCTAAGGCAACATTTGTCCAATTGGATTGATAAGGTGACGTACCGCTTACTGGATGGTTAATATCAACACCGGCCTGGGTGACCCGGTAACTGCCCCCATTAATCGCAATTTGATAATTTGCCGCGCCACTGTTGCTCATCGATTTTTCCTGCGCATAACGAATTGCGGCGATCAATTCAGCTGATGCCGCCTCGGTTTCGTAAGTACTGAGGTCAAACTTTGATACGGCAACAGCAGATAATGCACCGATGATGACAATCACCATGACTATTTCGACTAAGGTAAATCCTCTGTGCTTGTTCATATTCAGTTATCAATATTCTTATGGCGCTTCACGCCAACTTTTCATGGGCTTTCTCGCCAACTCTTCACGGGCTTTCTCGCCAATAAAGGTAGCGGTCATCACCGCGGAAGATGCCAAACGTGGCGGTTGCGCTTGGCGTGCCGTTCAACCAGGCATCCCAGGTGAAATTCACCGTGGTCACGCCACCGGTCGCACCCGCATCCGCCGTTAATTGCACTGCCAAATCACCCACGCCATTGAGCAGTGATACTGAGCTAACCGGCGTAATGTTTGTTGTAATACCGTTGTCAACTTGTGTATAGGGGTAACTGGTACAATTATCTACGGCATTAACGGCCCAACCTGTTGCCACGTTAACGTAATTGCGCACCACGACCGGCATAGTGAGCACATCGTTAATAATTGCATAGCTGCCATGCACATCCAGCGCCACAGCTTGGCCGGACAACTGTTGCGCACCGCTGTTAAATCCAATAGCGGAAATACTAAACGCCTGCGGCGTGTCGCCATTATTGGTGTTACAAGGATTCGCTGTCGCGTCGTAACATGCACCATCGACATCCGCTGGCAGTGTAAAGTCGATATCCACCGCACCCATAAAAGGCGCCGTTTCCAGAGAACTGGTATCGTAGGTGAAGTTTCCCGTAAAGGTGGCCGTACCCGCACCCACGCAATTCACACAATTTAACGCGACATGCCCTGCCGCACTGGCATCCAGGGAGGCTGTTCCGGGTAACACACCATTATGTGAATAGGTTTCACTGAAGTCGCCCAACTGCCACCAGACACCGTCATAGTTTGTTGTGGTCGCACCCCCTGCCGCGCGCGCGGTGACTGTGACGACAGGTGCCGTGTTATAACCAAAGCTTTGTCGCATATAGGTAAAACTGCCGCATTGTGTCGCAAAATTAGCTGTTGTGGCGCTAATTTCAAAATCGGCTGGATAAAAACGCCCGACATTGGCAGACACCGTCCCGGTCACATCACCGGTGCCAAGGTAATCCGCATCAAAGACGCTGGGTGTCAATGTGATGATACCGACCTCCGGCCAATTAAAATCCGTACCCGTATCAACACCATTAACAAAACCGTTAAAACCCGTGGAAAAATTGACAGGCGGATTATTCACACCACCCGCGGCAACGAGTGTCGATGTCAGCAGCACAGACTCTGCGGCACTTTCCTGTCCGTAATTGGGTGTCGGGTTTCCCAGGCTATTAACCGCGGTGACAGTCACTGTCATATTTTCACCTGCAGCGATAAACCTCGCACCGGTTTGATCCACTGCCGTGCCCGGATTAGGAAAACTATCACTGCTACGCATAATATTACTCAATACAAAACCGGCGGGCCGCACGACAAAGGGGTCACTGCCCCCCGCAATGCCATTGGGTAAATCCGGGTTTGCCGTTGTATCGTCTTTCATGCCCAATGTCATCTGACCTACGTCCGGATAATTTACTGTGATAGACGCCTGACCATTGGTAAAGGTAACGGCTTGTGGCGCAGACGCCCCTTCCGATGTGGCTACATTGCTGCCATTCACCGCGACTTGTAGCGTACCGCTGGCTGGATTGTTATAGATAGACCAAAAATTAATGTTTTGTCCGCTGGTGTAGGATTCTATAATACCGCAGGTGGTATCGGTCGGGGTTTGTCCATAAGCGGCAAGGTATAAGGTAAAGTTAATCGCGGCAGTTTGGGCCGGAATAATGGTGTTGATGACGCCCGGCGGCGGATTAGTCAGCGCCGCCGCAGTCACGGTGATGCCGCTGGGTGAGAATAGCAGGTTGCCTTCAAGGTCATCATCTCGAGTCGCGCCGTCATAGGCATCAATATCGATACTGGCCGCACCACTTTGGTAATCAAGATAGAATAACGCGATACCGTTATCGGCCATATCGAAAGTATAGGTCGCAAGACCATCGGCAGGCGTGACATCATTAAAATTTGCTGGCGTGCCCGTATTGAGCGTCCAAGTGCCACTCAGGCTTTGTGTATCCAACACGATATTGCCGGTGTAACCTGTATAGGTGCTGTTATCAGCCAGTTTTGCCGTCACGGTGATAGTTTCTGCCAGGCAATTGATGCCCAATCCATCGTGGCTGATGACAAAGTGATCCAGCGTCGATCCGCAGGGGTGGGTTGCATTCATATCGGCTTGGATCTCAGCTTGGCTACGCACTGTGCTGTAGATACGCGCCTCGTCGATGGAGCCATTGGCTGAACGCCCCGTCATACCTCTGACAATGTACGCACTGCGGTTGTCTCCAAAATAAAGCGTATCCAGTTCACCTAATGAGCCATTAGTTGAAAATATTTGCGAGCCATTGAGACTGCCATTGACGTATATTTGCATGGCATCGTTGGGCAAATCCCAAGTCACGGCGATATGAACCCAAACACCAGCTACAAAATTATTGCCGCCACCTTCAAATCTAAAATCGCCGTCCGCCGTGTCTTCGAGTCCGAAATTCAAGCGACTGTTATTTCGCAGGTTAAGATAAAAATATTTACCGCTATTCGCATCAGAGGCATCGAATAATTGGCGATCACCGTTGTTACCGGCCCAGGGCACATTACTTTTATACCAAAAACTGATACTACCGACATCGCCGACATCATCGTCGATATCGACACTGGTATCGACTGCATCGAATACCGCAGCTGAGTTATTGAATGGGATTTCGCCATAACCACAGGTACCCGGGCTACCGACCACAACCGGGCTGCTGCTAACAGGCACCGCTGTTCCAACAGCAACGCCATCATAACCATTGCCACTGCTGTCCAACACACTGCCCCAGGTCAATTCATCCATGTTGTAGTAAGCCAAGGCAAAGATCGGGCAAGGGCGCGTCTCCGCCATGGCGACACCTACCTGAGCGACACTCAGCGCCGCGTTATAAACACGCACTTCATCAATCCGCCCATCAAATTCACGATCACTGAATCCCTGATCGGCACCAATTTGCAGTGGATCATTATTAACAATGAGATTTTCAGCGAGTGAAGACGTTGCACGCTCAACACCGTCGATATAAATCTTCTGGCTACCACTGGCCGCATAGACTATGGCAACGTGATACCAGGTACCCGCACTCAGCGTCACACCACTAGTGGTCAACGTTCGAATG
>CAZZJI010000021.1:36555-48108 GCA_964654485.1 uncultured Gammaproteobacteria bacterium
GTAGAATCAACCACTTCACCTGCTGACCCATTCCAACTGCTTTCATCCATACGCCACTCGGCCACTGCCGTAGGCAAAACGACGGGCGGCGAGCCATTAAACTCCACCACCGACCAACCGATGTCTGCACGTTCACCTGCAAAATTGCGACGCAGATCAATTGACGTCGATGACAAACCTAACGTCACCGAACTGACGCCCGTGATATCATCACCAGCATAATTATTCATGCCCATATTTTGTCCGCTATGAGCCTGAACGGAAGCAAACGCAACAGAACGATTGATATCTACGGCTGTGATTGAAATCACATTTTGAAAATCATTAATATTGAGACGTTCACTGCCCTGTTGCACACTGCTGCCATCATTCAGCTCCACCACCTGCCAGACAATTTCATCGATGCGATCACCGGTGGTGTCGCGGTCAACACGTAAGGTGGTGCTATTAATCAAGCGTGCACGAATCATGCGTTCATCCACATCCGAGCCGGAATCCGGAGAACGAAAACCGACCAATGCAAAACTCGTCGCCATATTGACCGCCGTCGGCAATGTGATATCAACACTGCCTGTTGCACCTGACATGGCTGAGCTACCGGTTTGTACATTGATATCCGCAGCATTGGTAAACTCCACCACTTGCCAGGCAATGATGTGATTACGGTTGCTACCGCTTACCCTGAACTGTACATTGGTGTTACTGGTAAGCCGACCCGTCGTGGGGTCATCCAAATTCCAAATCCCATCGGTGTTTCTGGGTGTCTTTGAATACAACACAAAAGCCTGATTGGTAGCGCTGACGGCAGCAATGGGCACATTTAATGTTGCAGAGGTTTGATTGAGTTCACCGCGTTGTACCGACACACCAGAACTAAACTCCGCCACATACCACTGAATATCAATGGTAGAGGATTCATTACTCACACGAACAAATTCCACCGCGGTACCCGCGCCATTGAGTCGACCTCGCACGGTGGACCCAGGCGGTCGATTACTGAATGAACGGGTTTGAAACATCAAAAAGGCTTTACTGGGGTCCACCGGAGTGATCGCGACAGAGGTGGTGCCATTACCTGTACTGGACGCGGTGCCACTTTGCACCGTGTTGATTGTGGCAGAATGAGCGGATGTAAAAATAACTAACATCGACACTGCGAACAAACCCACTGCGAACAACGCGTGTCGATTTCCCGGGCAAGTTTTTTTATTGTTCAATTTTGTCATAAATTCAATACTAAAAAAAAGCCAGGTCGCTTACGCCACCTAGCTTATTTTTCACTACTTGATTTCACAATATGGGCAGTTGACTACCCTAGGAGGCAGTCGGACTTAGCAAGAACCCCCACCAAGAATATTACTGATAACAGGTGCAGCACTTGCAAGTGCTTCTGTGTAAGTGAAACTACAGGTAGACCCCTTGGTAATTGTTAATACATCGGGTGAACCTCCACTAGCCGAACTTTGATAATCTAAACCTGCACCCACACTCATCCCGGCTAAATTAGCTATCGTAGCAACGTCTGGATAACCATTCACATAGTCCACGGTAGTGCCTTCGATTGCGGTTGTGGCAGGATTAATTAAAAATGCCGCATGTGCAATGGCACTCGCAGAGGCTATTGCACCACGCGCGCCGGCCAAAGAAGCAGATTCTGCATCGGTAGATAAATCGGCAAATTTAGGTAGCGCAACGGCCGCCAAAATCCCTAAAATAACAATGACCAGTACCAATTCAATTAGGGTAAAGCCGCGTTGTGTTTTCATGTTTATCTCCAATTCTGTTTTCTTTGTAAACGAATTTGGGCACTGTTTTTATCAATTCTTAAGGGATAATACGTCCCATATCTGATGATCAAGCCCATATAAACTAACTATCGTCCCTTATACCTAAAATCTTTATTAATTTTTGTCTATTTTTTATTAATATTAACAATCAACAACTTACACTCATTTAATGGTCACATCTGCGAGGTTCCACATCGGCAGGAAAACACCCAGCGCCAGCACTAACACAATGCCGGCAATCACTACCGTCAAGATCGGCTCGATTCGCGCACTGAGTTTATCGATGTCATTCTCTACTTCTGCTTCATAAAATTCCGCCACCTCGGCCAGCAACGTACCTATCGACCCGGTTTCTTCACCGACGGCCATCATCTGCATCACCAGTGAATCAAACATGCCCGTCGCAGCAGCCGTACGCGTAATCGACTCGCCTCGCTCAATACCGATTTGCATGCCCAAAATTCTTTTTTCGACATAGGTATTATCCAACGCCTTAGCAACGACAGTCAGTGCAGTAATCAACGGAACACCCGCTTTTGTCGACATAGAAAACAAACGTGTAAACCTTGCCAAGGTAGCGCGATAAATTATTCCACCGACCAGAGGAATATTAAGTTTATATTTATCCAATCGGTAACGCCCCTCTTCGGTGCGAATGTATTGTCGAAACCCGAACATCACGACGACAAGAAAACTCAATACAATGTGCCAATTGGCCACACTAAATTCAGATATGCCCATTAAAATACGCGTTGCTAATGGCAACTCTGAGCCAAATCTGGCAAATACGCTCGAAAAAGTAGGAATGACAAACAAATTAATAATGGCTATAGCAATTGAGATTGCAATAATGACAAAGCTGGGATAACGCACTGCCGATTTTATTTGGCTGCGAGTGCGTTTATCTCGCGCCAGATAACGTCCCAATTGTAAAAATATCTCATCCAACTGACCGGTAGTTTCGCCAATACGCACCATGGAAACATAAAATAACGAAAATACAGCTGGATGTTCACTAAGAGACGTTGCTAAATCGCGACCTGCCTCCAAACTTACAGTCACTTCATGGATAGTGTCTGACAATTTTTTATTTTTTGTCGATTGAGATAATCCATGCAAGGCGCTTAACATCGGTACGCCCGCTTTGGTAAGACTGCGCATCTGCCGCGAGAATTGAATGATATCCGTATCGGTCACTTTTTCCGAGAACAGCCCACCCAAATTTATCTCTTTGGACGCAATATCTGTGACCGTATCTTTAGCGGCAAAGATGTCCACTGGCGTCATTCCGCTTTCCTGTAGCTTTGTAGCCACTGCATCAGAACTCAGCGCTTCCATGGTACCTTCTACGGCATCGCCTAAATGACCTCGCGCTTTATATTGATAGACAGGCATGCTTCAGGACAACCCTATTCGACCCATCCGCTAATGCGGATTACTTCATCAATACTGGTAATACCTTTTTCGGCAAGCGCCAAACCACTTTCCACCAATGGAATAAATTGCTTTTGTGCCAAGGCGCCTTCTTTAAAGGCCGCGTAATCCTGATTACGTAACGCATCGGCAAGATCACTGGTGATATCCAACATTTCATGTACCGGCATACGCCCCTTATAACCCGTTTTGCCACACGCCTGACAGCCAGCGCCTTGCTTAAAGTACATGGTCGCAGCGCGTTCTTCACCCACGGTATCGTTTAACCAAGCCTGTTGCCCCGTATCCAAGGTGTGGTCGGTCGAACATTTGCCACAAACACCTCTCACCAGACGTTGCGCAATAATGGCATGTACAGCAGATGCGACTAAAAACCCCTCCACACCCATATCAATCAAACGCAATGCGGTACTGATCGCGTCATTGGTATGCAAGGTGGACATCACCAAATGGCCAGTCATAGAGGCTCGCAGCGCAATTTCGGCGGTTTCTTCATCACGAATCTCACCTACCAGAATAATATCCGGATCCTGGCGCAGCGCAGTACGTAATACACGCGCAAAGTTAAGTCCTATTTTTTGATTAACTTGAACCTGATTAATGCGTGGCAAACGAAATTCGACCGGATCTTCCACCGTGATAATTTTTTTTGTTGCGCTATTCAATTCATTCAGTGCGGCATAAAGCGTGGTGGTCTTGCCACTGCCTGTAGGCCCGGTTACCAGCAATAAACCATGCGGACGATGAATGGCTTTAGTTACTCTTTCGTTTAACTCTGGCGATAAACCAATTCGATTTAATGCTAATACACCGCCAGACTGATCCAACAACCGCATAACAACAGCTTCGCCAAACTGTGTAGGCATAGTGGATAAACGCACATCGACCGATTTCGTTTTTAGTTTAAGGTTAAATCGACCATCTTGAGGTAAACGCCGTTCTGAAATATCGAGGCCGGCCATTAACTTTATACGCGATACAAGCGCAGGTGCAATTGCTTTTTCATCCATGACCTGTTCTTGCAACACACCATCAATTCGGCGGCGTATACGTAACACTTTCTCATCGGGTTCAATATGAATGTCCGATGCCTTTGCAGAAACCGCATCTTCAAAAACAGTTTCAATCAAGCGCACGACAGGTGCATCAGAAGAGCTGATTCCCTGATTAAGTGAGCCAAGGTCGAAAACATTTTCGGCCATGTCTTCGCCAATTTCAGCGGCAAGGTTCTGGATCTCCGCACCATGCTGGTAAACCTTGTCGATAGCCGCAACAAGATCGCCCTCTTTTACCACGGCGACTTTAATATTACGTTTTACAACGCGAACCAGATCATCGTAGGCAAAAATATTGGTAGGATCCGCCATACCCATTAACAATCCGTCCGGAGTTTCCTCCAATGCCAGGGCACGATAACGACGTGCAACTGTTTCCGGCAGAATATTCACAACTTCTTGTTTAAATTCATACGTGCTGACGTCAACAAAAGGCACGTTGAGCTGCCGCGATAGCAGATCCAGCACGTCATCTTCTTTTACATAGCCGTTCTCAATGAGGACCCGCCCGAGCTTATGTCCGGATTTTTTCTGCTCATGCAACGCGGCTGTCAGCTGGGCTTCTGAGACCAACTTATGTTCAACTAATAGATCACCAAGTCGAATACGTTTTGGTTGGCTCACGGATTATTCCTCAAAAATATCGGCGTTAACTTCGGCGTTAACACCGGCACTAAAGGCTTGCGCAGAAACAGTTGGGGACAAGGCCTGAATGCGTCCTGCAACAAATTTGTTTACGTCGGTCGTTAAGCCGCCCACACGTTGGGCGCGCTGATAAGACAAGAGTGCCTGCACTGACTCGCCTATAGACTCAAACGACAACCCCAAACCCATCCACCATTTGGCAACGCCGGGACGAACTTGTAAAATTTGTTGATAAACCTGCGCAGCTTGACCATGTTTGCCAGTCTGAGAATAAAATACCGCCATTAAGGCATAATACTCTGGATCAGTCGAAACTGATGGCTTTGCCTGCTTTAGCACAGTGATCGATTGTTCAGTATCCCCCTGATCAAGCAAAATTCGCGCATACATTTTCGCCAAACTTGCTGTTTTGGGGTTAATACGCAATCCATCGCGTAAGGTCGCACTTGCTTCACTAATACGCCCGGTATTCAATAACAAGGCGGCGATTGTTTCTCGCGCGCGTATATGCGATGGGTCCGCTGACAGTGCTTTAATTAGCGCGCTGTGTGCCATACCTTGCTCACCACGACCGAGCTTTAATACCGCGTTCTGAAAATATTTCTGAGCTTGTTGGGCTGAGGTTAACGGACGCATGCGTTTTTCAATCACCACTGGTGCTGCTGGACCGGTATTTTCAGCTAGATTTTTTTTAATCTCTTTTGATTGCGGCTTTAATTGCAACTTTAATTGCAAAGGTGGCTGTTGGACAGGCGTGACTTGTGCTATTTCCTTAACCCTGGGCAAGTCCTTAGCGGAGGTAATCATGGCCGGTTCTTTTTTATCAGAAGATTGGGTCCCTACTGACGGCAATGAGGCTGACTGCAAAGAGACTGGCGGCAAAGAATCCGGGGTACTTGCCATGACCACCTGAATAGAATCGTCTTTGAATTTCGCTTTTTCATTTTTTCCCTCAATAAAAGCCGCTGCAATAGTCGATTCGGACTGTGCTACTTCTTTATAGGGTACGTTAGTACGCTGATTAAAAAATAAAAAAGCTGTTATCATAGCCAACACCAAAACAGTGCCTAACAACACATAATTCATCGACTGAGCAGCAGGTAATAATCCATTACTCGCATTCAACCCACCCAATGGAGACCGCGTTGCTGATTCACTTCGTCGCTGCTCAAGATCTTTCAGCATTTGATTAATAACACTCATTAACCAGCCCCACCCACATGAAAAGCAGCAACAGCCGCTGCGCTCATTGCGGCCAAAGCAAACCCGACACGTGCTAATGTCGGTGAAGATTCTGCCAGCACGCCTTCGGTGTCTGCAGCGGCCAGGCGTATATGTTCCTTAAGAATACGGGAACAACCTCGCCCATAGGCTATCATCAACGTTTTATGTGCCAAAATGTTAATCAACCGTGGCACACCACGACTAACCCGATACAAGGCTTCTAATCCATTTGTTGTAAACAACGGCTTGCCGTGATAACCGGCAACCAATAACCGGTGAGATAAATAGCCTGCAAGCCCGTCTCGATCTATGGAATACAATTCGTAAGAAAATGTCACCCGCTGACGCAATTGTCGAAATTGACTCTGTGCCAAACGTTCATCCAGTTCAGGCTGACCAAACAAAACGACCTGTAACAATTTACTCTTTTCCGTTTCAAGGTTTGTCAGTAAACGCAACGCTTCCATACTGTCGTCTGGCAACGCTTGCGCCTCATCCAGCAGCAATATGACTTGCCGACCCGCTGCATTTAATTCGATTAATCGATCCATAATCTGCTTAAGCAGGCGGTGCTGACCCATATTGCGGGCATATTGAATGCCAAGTTCGTCCGCAAAAGCCATACGCAATCCGGCTGGCGTCAAACAGGGATTTGTTATAAAGGCCGTAAAAAATCTCTCATCCAGAGAGTTGAGCACTTTTCGACACAGTAATGTTTTACCCGTGCCAACCTCACCGGTGATTTTTATAAATCCCTCACCACTGCGTATTGCCACCAACAACACATTTAACGCCTCCTGATAACTGCCGTAGTTATAAAAAAAACGTGTATCTGGCGTTATCGAAAAAGGCATTTTCTGCATGCCAAAATGTTCTAGATACATATCATTTCCATCACAACCTTTATCACTACCTGTTTTTTTAATTAATCAACTTACGTTTCAGGTTGCTACTTGAGTTGTTTACTTAACTGGGATAATTCATCCATAGCGCCTGTTGCTCGTTTTAATTCATCGGACCAGACTTGATCGCTGTCGACAACAATGGGGCGCAATAAAATAACCAATTCACTTTTTCGGGTGACCTGTTTTTTATGTCTGAACAAACTGCCCACAAAAGGTAAATCACCTAATAGCGGTACGGAGGTGGAGATATCTCTTGTATTGTTTTGCATCAAGCCGCCAATAACAATAACCTGACCACTGCGGGCGCGCACAATGCTATCGGACTCACGAATCGTACTTTGCGCTAAAGGTACCGTTAATTGATTAGTTGTTGTGATATTTATCTGCTTTATTTTCTCAACCACTTCGCTCACCGACGGATGAATGTGTAACGTCACTTCACCATCGCTGCTAATTTGTGGAATAACATCTAGCGCAACGCCAGAGAAAAAAGGTGTCAACTCAATATCAACAGATTGTGAGCCCGCTATGGCTACTGAACTATTATTGGTCCTGGTATCCACATCGGTAACAAAAAATTCATCGGTACCGACTTTTATAACTGCTTTTTGGTTATTTACCGTAGAAATACGTGGACTGGAAAGTACCGACACATCGCCCTGCGTTTCCAATAATTCCACAAAGGTGGAAAATTCCCCAATATTCAGGTTTAACGCAAACATACCACCAAAAGCGGATGCCACATCTGAACGAATCCCGGTAATATTGTTAATATTCAACGCGTCCGTTTGCCCTGCGAGATTGCTCGCCTCTGTTTGGAATGCAGTTGAACCACCGAATTGACCGGCAACGATTGAATTACCGCTACTGCTGTCTGTTCCGATTGCTGACCAATTTATACCTGATTGAAAACCGTCACTCAATTCAACTTCAAGAATTTTAGCCTCCAGTATGACTTGGCGCTGAATGACATTTTGTGTGACTTCAAGGTACTCTTCTACGGCACGTAACTCTGCGGGCATTGCGCGCACCACTAGAATGCCTGAATGTGAATTAATGATGACCTGCCGCCCTTCATTAGTTCCCACAATTGCACTTAGAGAAAGCTTCAGCTCTTGCCAGAAATCAGACTCAGATTGAGTATTTACCTGGCTACCAGAAACACTTTCGGTACTTTGTGAGCTGCTACTACCCTCCTCATTCTCATCGCCACTGTTCCTGGCCGCAGTAACCTGCCCGGAACTCACGCGAACACGTGACATGCCAGAACGTTTTACATTTAGGTAATCTAATTTAAAAATTTTGGATCTCAACTTCGCGGGCAGCACTTCAAAACCAGTAGCAATAACGCGATACTCGTAACCATAGACATTGCGAACCGTCTCCATGACCTCAGTAATGGTGACATTTTTAAGACTTAAAGTGATATTTCCCTTCAGGGATGGATGGGCTACCATATTGTAGGGTGTGTCCTCAACCAAACTCATGAAAAATGTTCGTGCAGGTGCGCTGTTCACTGTGATATCAAAACGCCTTTCTACCGGTACTTGACCCATACCTGAAAACTCTACATTTATTGCTGGCAACAAGACAGCAGTGACTTCGGGTGGTGGTGTTACCAATGTACTAGTAACAGCTGATGATTGCTGCTCGCTTTGTTTCAGGCTATTCATAATATTATCAGTCACTGCGCCTCCTCTAGGCGGCGTGGACTGACAGGAGGCCAATAACATTAAGCTGACTAATGTCAAACCTTGTCGCGCATAACTTGATTTGCTCGTTCCCATAATAATTTTCCTTACTGCCTGATTTCTCGCGTAGTCGCTTGCCTGGACGGTGTTTTTACATTGTTTTTCAACATCACCAACGTGATATCAGCGCCACGCGATCGCAGACGTACCCTAGACGGTAAGATCTCTATGACTGTCGCACCTCGAACACGATCACCCAAACCAACAACACGATCATTAATCACCGCCGTCCTGCGTTGTGGCGATACCAATGTTGATTTCAATACCCAGCGCGGCCCTTTCTCCACTGCCCTTGCTGCTGTAGCGGGTACTGAATTCAGTCCGGGCGGCCTTGTGGGGTCAAAAATTGCCTGCGCCGGTAGAACCAACACAAGCATAAGCAACCCAATCATTGTGACTCGGCTAAACACTCGACTAAGCCCCCGACTAAACCCACGACTAAACACCAATCCATTCCTCATCAAGACTCAATGTATGTATGGTAATCACCACACGTGCTACAGGAAACTCGAGCACCTGATATTCCACGTTGTCCCAATAAAATCGCCAGGGCATGGATTCCAATGCCTGTAAATAATCCAGTGTACTGTTAAAACTGCCTTCAAATGCCACGCGCATGCCATGCTTATAAATGTTAGGACGTTCACCGTGTATATTCTGAGTTGAAGGTTTAGCAATACCTTCGTCAATTTCAGATTGAGGCTCTTCTATACGGGAAAACAACGGCTGCACACCCAAACTTTCCAGTTGCGTTAATTTTAATGAATTGCCATTGCTCAACATGTCGCGTAGCACGGTCGCCATTTGTTCGGGGCGAATAAACTCAACGGTTAAATCCTGTTGTTTGCGTTCCAAGTCCGACAATAATATTTGCAGCTCACTCATACGCGCCTGTATGTGTTGCGCTTCACCACCACGCAACTTCTCGGTCATTGAATTAACCCTGGCACTGATATTTTCTAATTGCTGGTTTGAATCGAACATCTCATTCAGTATTTTTTTCTGCTTCACTTCTTGTGGGCTTAATACCATGGTGTCCCAGGCCATAAATCCCAGCACAACAATAGCGGCAAAGATGAGTCCACGTTCACGTAATGAAAATGCCTCAAAGCGCTCTGCCCACTGACTTATACGGTCTTTCATTGCGCCACCTCTTCGGGTGGCTGATTGCCTGTATACACGGTAAAATCCACATAACGGGTATCAGGCCGCTCGCGTTGAATTTGTAGCAGACCAAACTTGGTACCTGATAAAGCGGGTTCATCGGATAGCTGTTGTATAAAGACAGGAATCAACGCCGGCTTTAAGGAACTGCCACGAATAACAACATCCTCACCACCTGCTTGCACGGAAAAACCCGTTAACCAAACTCCTTTAGGGGCCTGGCGGGAAAAGCTTTGTAGGTAAGCGGAAACACCCCGAGTGTAGGTTTTGCGCACACGCGTAAGGGCATCCACCACCTTCTGCCGGGCAATATATTCCTGCTCCAGCCTTGCCAGTTCTTTTTGGGGTTCGCTGTCATTTTTCATCGCCGCCAGGGTTTTAGTCAGCGCCGCTGACTTGACGTTTCGTTTGTCTTGTTGAGCCTGTATATACGCAAGATCCGTCTCCATTTGCGATGTCTGACGCCAGCTCCATGCAAACACCATGACTAATAATAGAAATACAGCCGCACAGCCTTGCAGCAAAACGCGAAAAGACAGCAACTTGTGCTCCTTGCGGAAGATAGGCTGGAACAAATTGATCTGCTGATTAACCACGTCGGCAATTACCTTTATTTAGTTTGTACTTTTAAAAAACACCGCCATTTGCTTGAAATAAACGAGAAAATGGCCGGATACGCTAAGTTATTGAACAATTTAGAAACACTTAGCATTCCATGTCTGCTACTACTAACGGCGATAACGAGTAAAGACTTGAATTTTTTGGGATAACTATTGATTCAGTGGGGAAAAAGTGTACTGTCTTGAATGAAAATGGAGATTGATGTGAATAGCGATGTCGTACTGCCTATTATCCTTGAGTCCAGCGATCTACAACAAAACCTAAATCTAAGTAACATTCGAATCGTGGATTTATGCAAAGCGGATATTTATCCGCAAGCTCACATTCCTGGCGCTGTTCACCTCGATTATGAAAAAATTATTCGCAATGAACCCCCCATAATGGGCTTATTGCCGTCTGAAGAAACGATCGGCAAGTCGCTGTCGTCCCTGGGTATTTCGTCAGAAACGCACGTTATCGCTTATGACGACGAGGGAGGTGGCAAAGCCTCTCGACTTTTGTGGACACTGGCCGCTATTGGCCACACGCATTTTTCGCTGCTCAACGGTGGATTTCATGCCTGGGCAAATGAAGGCCATCCAGTTGATAACCAGGTTGTGTCAATAGAACCGGTTCATTACCGCATTCCTTATAACAGTAGTTACAATAATAAGGTGGTCGCTGATAAAGACTACATCATAGCGCATTTGCGGGATAGTCATCTGTCGATACTGGATTGCCGCAGTCCACAAGAATACAGCGGCGAAACTGTGCGTGCCGAACGCGCCGGTCATATTCCTAACGCGGTCAACATGGATTGGACGCTGGCGATGGACCCACAACGAAACTATCGCATTAAAGCAAAAAGCGAACTGCAACCGATGTTAAATGACCTCGGTATAACCCGCGACAAAGAAGTCATCGTATATTGTCATAGCCATCACCGCTCTGCGCATACCTTTATTATGCTCAAATCATTGGGTTACAA
>CAZZJI010000021.1:48208-50610 GCA_964654485.1 uncultured Gammaproteobacteria bacterium
AATTAAAAGTAATTACAATCTACTTGATTAAACCGATTTGGGTAACCGATTTTTTTAATCCATTGTCAGACGATTTTTTAAGCCAAACCTTCGCATTTTTATTGCTCTTTTTAACACCATGTCCGTAATAATACATCATGCCAATTTGAAACTGTGCACACGCATCTTTCTTCTTGGCGGCTTTCTTAAAAACACCCATCGCCTCTTTAAATTGCGCGGTGATATATAGCTCCATGCCTTTATAACACGCATCTTTATTTGTCATATCACCCGCGGCAAATGTCTTTTGCGACACCAGTGCTACGGTTATAAGTAATATAATAATTTTTGCTGTCTTCTTCAGAAACATAATTATCCCTATATAAAACGGGTAAGCCCATTGATGAGCTTACGATCGGTGTTAATTGTACAAAATTTACCTCGATATGAATACGGCATTTTCTTAACGTTTATTAGATGATGTAATATAGAATAATCAGCCTAATTTGTTGAAAAATGAAGAACAACTGTTATTTTATTTACTACTAACACAAAATAACCATGACAAATAAAGTTAAGTTAAACCCAAGTCAACATATTTTTTCAATCGAAAAACACGAAACCATTCTGGAAGCCGCATTACGTTCTGGCCTGTGCGTTGACTATGGATGCAGCAACGGTACTTGCGGTAAATGTGCGGCAAAACTCATCTGCGGGGAGGTGGAGAAAACCGGGCACCAGGACTATGTGTTTAGTGAAGCGGAAAAACGGGCGGGCCAAATTTTGATGTGCTGTTACCAGGCTAAAAGCGACGTCGCATTGGAAACTAAAGAAGCGTCACATACTGATGAAATTCAACTGCAACGCATTAAAGTAAAAATCAAAAAAATTGAAACACCGATAGAGGGCCTTAAAATACTGCACGTGCGTTCACCCCGCACACAACGCCTAAGATATATCGCCGGTCAACGCGCAAATCTAATAAATTCAAACAATGAATCACGCAGTTATTCAATCGCCAGTTGCCCCTGTGATGCGCTTAATCAACAATTCCACTTGCCCTTTCATGCTGACGATAATTTTCTAGCCTCGATACTTGGTCCAGATCAGCGCACGCTGGAAATAGAAGGCCCACACGGTTCATTTGTATTGCAGGAAAAAAGTACACGTCCTGTTTTGTTCCTTGCTTACAATAGCGGGTTCGGTGCGATTAAAGGCCTAATTGAACACGCACTTTCTCTGGAGCTTTCACAAGCTATCTCCCTGGTATGGATAACCGATGTTAAAAACGGACACTATATGCACAACTATTGCCGATCTATCGGTGATGCAGTCGACAATTTTGAATATGTTCCGCTAACACTCTGTTGTGGCGACAGTGATAAAAATGAATCTAAAACTGATCGGCAGCTAAAAAATAAGCAACTTTCGCAAACATTCAAAGACGTCATCAGAAAACATCAAAATTTAGATCAATATGATATTTACATCGCGGGAGATACCCTATTTTCACAATCATGTGGCGATATTTTGTCAAAATCCGGCGCAATTCCGACTCAAATGTATCTTGAAGTCCTTTCTCACTCTGGATAATATATCCGACTCATTTTGTAAAGAGATCCATTAACATACAGCGTCGTTTTCCCCAATTGACACGACGAGGGTATCCCTATAGGCTCCGAATCTATAGATATGGAGTAGATCCAAAATACTAAATAAGTAATATATATTATCTTGGGGAGGATTCATGAATAAAAAATTACCTTTAGTTCTATCGACTACACTCTTGCTCGCAATGTCGAACACCGCATTTGCTGCCGATAGCAAGGTGAGCGGTTTTGCTGATATTATTTGGACGATATCGGATGAAGCCAGTGATGGAAGTGGTACTGATGGAAAAAACCTAACCGAAGGCAAATTCACGGTTGATGGTGAAGTTGACTTTGAGAGTAAATTAACTGATAAGGTCAGCGCCAGAATTGACCTTGATTTGGCTATGGCTACAACCGGCGGCGCAAATGCCAGCGCAATCACTGGCGGCCCAGCAGACTCGGCTGCCATCGAACAAGCCTTTTTTGCCTGGACTCTTCAGGACAATCTCACATTTCTAGGCGGTGTATTCAATAATCCCGTGGGTTGGGAAGCAGAAGATGCACCCGATCTTTACCAGACGACACATAGCCAAAATTGGGAAATTCTAGACGGAGAAACCGCTTTAAACGGAAATAATATTGCGGGTGTCGCACTCGCCGCTGCATTAGGACCGATTACCATCACTGGCGCACTGTTAAATGATTTACGACAGGCAGATGAGGAAAATTCCATTGCAATCGTTGTTAATGCAACACCGGTAACAGGCCTGGATCTGGAATTTGGGTTCGTGACTCAGGAAACTGGCGCAGAAAATGTAATGGATATAAATG
>CAZZJI010000022.1:0-41109 GCA_964654485.1 uncultured Gammaproteobacteria bacterium
TAGTTTCTAAGATAATAAAATAAACTCTTACCAACATATGGTGTATTAGGTTTATCTATCCATTTGGAGTGCAACCCACATGTCTATTGACGGGCGCAGTGGAATGAAGGTTGGAATTGAGCAGTTTCACGACGCTCTAACTTTCATATCTATCTAGTACACCGTCAATATATAACCTTGACGGTGTACTAGATTATTGATGATCCCGTTTGGCGAGTGCAAAAGCAACCACTCCAATTAACCGGTTGGTGGAAGGATCCAGACAAGTTGTGGATTTAGACACTGAATACGCATGCTGACGGCTAGGCCATGCGATCTCTGCCGTCCCAAATACTCCCTGCACGCCTGTCTTTACGTGAGCGGTTATCTTCCTTATCTGGCTCAAAACGGATCATTGCACGGCGATCATAGCCGACTCTTCGTTGATATCGGCGTCGTTCGTCACCTTTAAAAATTCGATTTTTATTGCCTAAATTGCTATTTGCAATAAAACCATCATCAAAATGGATATCTCTCATGTATGCCTCCCATATGCTTTAAGTATACGCATTGCTTAACTAAAGTACATTTTTACTTATTGTTTTATTGTATATAAACTAATTCTTATATATTATATCCAGTATATAACATATTTAATTAGACCCCATATTAACTAAGGTACTATTACAAGATAAAAAATTCGAATAATCAATTTTTAACCTATTTTCTTTCGTTTTCGGGTTTTTAGCTTTCGGGTTTTTAATAACGGACACATAAATATGGGTCATGTTATCCAGTTTTCTAAACAATTCATCTTGCGAAATATCCATACTGGTATAACCATTGTGAATAAAACTTTTTCCTAACAATGTATTTTTATTTTTGCCTCCCCCAAAATAATTTTTAATAGAATTTATTACAGACTCACATCGTTTGTTTTCTTTCAATTCCTGAAGAGATAGCGGCAGTTCATTGAGTAATACCTCAATCGCTATTTTATCTTCTTGCCAATTGTATCGAGCAGCAATGTAGATATTATTCATACCGGAAAAATAGCGTTTTAATTCAATTTCAGTGCGCCACAAACCATAATCCAACATCGATAACGGCTCATTCATAAGCCGCCCGATAATGGGATTTGGTTCGGCATGAGTTGGCTTTATTGAAATAAATGTTGAAATAAACGTTGCTGGAATGATTGCTGCAGAAAGAAAAGCAGACAGGATAAATGAGAATAATCGCATTTGTTTATTTATCCCATTTGTATATAAAGAATATCGGGTTAATTCTGCGACGAATGAATTAATCAGAGGTTCCCTTATCGGAGATTCCCTAAAAAGTGAAAATATGGTGCCCGGGGCCGGAGTCGAACCGGCACGGAGTTTCCCCCGAGGGATTTTCTTACCAACTACAGCTTTCGCTGCTGTGCTTTAGCTATCTGCCATTGCATACATTTACCAATGTATAAAAAAGCAATGAAACACATTTGTGGTCTGGACTTTCTCTTTGCCTTATCTTTGCGACTTTGTTGCGTTACGTTAGTTGCAACACAAAGTACGTCACTAAAGCAATCGCTAAAACGTAGGCAGGAGCCGTCAAGTCTCTACACTTTCCTTACTATACTTTCTGTAGTATCTCTTAAATGAGTAAGGCTTAGCTCGGGATTGCCATTTCCGTGAACGGCTGTTATTGCGCTAACGGCTAAGGTTTCCCCGAATTTGACTCCATTCACACAAGGCGTTTCCGCTCAAGGTGCTCAATAGTTTAAGTCCCTTGCGTCTACCAATTTCGCCACCCGGGCACACGCAACCAGGAGGATAAGGGAAAACATACGATCTTTCAATACACTTTGCTTGCTTCTGGCAAACATACGACCCCGTGGTTAATAAAATACAGGTGTCAAACTTTAGTAAGCGCTATTCGGGTTTAGAGGAAGATTTGGAGGCTGAGCCCGGAATCGAACCGAGGTCAACGGCTTTGCAGGCCGCTGCATAGCCACTCTGCCACTCAGCCATATGCTACTACTCTGTATGATACTTCTATAAGTGTTCCAGCTAACCATTTTTTCCAACAACCAAGCCGTTATTGGTTAGATTTACTACCTTTGAGAAAGATAGATGGAGCGGGAAACGAGATTCGAACTCGCGACCCCGACCTTGGCAAGGTCGTGCTCTACCAGCTGAGCTATTCCCGCATATCCGCATTGTTTACCGGTGAGTGATTCTGATTCACTGGTTTGCGGGCTTGCAATTGTAAATAGATAAGTCAAAGTGTCAAGTTTATTGCGAATCATCGCGGTTTGACATAATTATCGGCAATGCCGCTTTGATATAGATGACCATTGACCAAAGCGTCAGTCCTGCTGCGATATACAGTAGAACAAAACCTACTTCAGCAGTTGGAAATTCACCTATGGGATCCCTATAGAGCAGTAAGATGATCGCCACCATTTGGGAAGAGGTTTTAATCTTCCCAATTACCGAAACCGCGACCTGGGTACGTTCCCCTAATTCGGCCATCCATTCACGTAAAGCCGATATGGCTATTTCACGACCAATAATGACGGATGCAGGAATGGCGAGCAAAAAATCTGCAAATGGTGTTGGATTAGCATTAACCAATAAGATTAACGCAACTGCAACCATCAACTTGTCGGCAACGGGATCTAAAAAAGCCCCAAAAGCAGACATTTGATCAAGTTTGCGTGCAAGGTAGCCATCTAGCCAATCGGTGATGGCTGCCACGGTAAAAATGAGCGCTGCGCCAACCTGAGCCCACGAAACCGGCAAAAGAAACACCAGCATAAAAAAAGGGATTAAGACGATCCTCAGCAGCGTGAGAATATTTGGAATACTAAATTTCATAACCTTCTCTAATACCTTTCCCCATCTAATGCAACGCATCATAGATGCGTTGGGCTAATTGTTCACTAACTCCTTTTACACTTGCGATATCGTCCACACCGGCACGGGAAATTTCCTGTAACCCACCAAATTGCTTAAGTAACTGTTGTCGCCGTTTTGCACCCAGGCCTTTAATTTCTTCCAAAATGGATTTAGAGCGTGCTTTGGCACGTCGTTGCCGATGACCGGTTATTGCAAACCGATGTGCTTCATCACGAACATGTTGGATAAGATGTAACGCAGCCGAATCAGTTGATAAATTTATAATCTTGTCTTTGTTTGTATTATCGCTTTCGTCGTAATTACAAATAATGAGTGTTTCCAGACCTGGTTTGCGTTCTGCACCCTTGGCGACCCCTATCAGCAAAACATCAGTAATCTGCAACTCCCTAAAAACATCTTTAGCCTGAGTGACCTGCCCTTTGCCTCCGTCTATAAATAATATATCAGGGTAAACAGCCTCAGATTCTTTGGTCTTAATATAACGTCGTTGTAATGCTTGCTTTATAGCGGCGTAATCGTCACCTGCGGTAATACCTTCTATATTAAATCGACGATAATCTGATTTTATCGGGCCGGTAATATCAAAAACAACACACGATGCCACCGTCGCTTCACCTTGTGTATGACTGATATCAAAACATTCGACTCTTTGCGGTAATGAGTCTAACTCCAGCATATCCTGTAATGCTTCAAAGCGTTTCAGAATATTCATTTTATCAGCAATATGTATATCCAATGCGATTTTTGCGTTTTGTTCCGCAAGGGCCATCCATTGTTTTTTCTTACCTTTTAATGGGCGCAATAGATTAACTTTGTGTCCAGCAATTTGACAGAGCGTGTCTGCGAACAGTTGAAGGTCATCAATTTTTTCGTTAATCAGCAATTCGGATGGGATCTCCATCGTGCGTATATTTTTATTGTTTAAGGTATTGATTTCAATTAATTTATCTTGTAAATAGCGTTGTGAAATAAAAGCAGACAATATTTCTTTTAGATTAGCGTTGTGTGAATGTTTTGGGAAAAATATCTTACTTCCCAGGTTTCTGCCATTACGTATATAAAATACCTCTATGCAGCTTAGGTTTGCTTTTACCATCGCAGCAATAACATCAATATTGCCTGCGTCGTTACTAATATACTGTTTGTCCTGGGTGCGCCTCAAATAGCTGATTTGGTCTCTGTACAGTGCAGCGCTTTCATAGTCCTGTTTATTCGCGGTGTTTTCCATGCGGGAAACCAGATGATCGATGACTGTATTTTCCTTACCCTCTAAAAACAAGCAAACATTTTTTACATCTTTAGAATAATCGTCCTTGTTTATTAGATCTACACAAGGTGCGCTACAGCGTTTTATCTGATATTGAAGACAAGGACGTGATCTGTTTTTATAAAAATTATCTTCGCACTGACGTACTGGAAATATTTTTTGCAGCAAAGAAAGCGTATTTCTCGCTGAAATAGCACTGGGATAGGGTCCGAAATAGCGCCCCTTTTCACGTTTTGGCCCACGGTGAAACGCGACCCGGGGATAATCCTGCGCTAATGAAACAAATATAAATGGATAACTTTTATCATCTCGCAATACAATATTGTATTTAGGTTTAAGCGATTTTATCAGATTATTTTCCAGCAAAAGCGCTTCTGTTTCATTACGTGTAATGGTAAATTCGATGGTGTATATGTGAGAAACAAGTGCCAACGTCTTCGCGTTTTGATAGCTTTTACTGAAATAGCTGCTGACGCGCTTTTTCAGACTGCCCGCCTTACCAACATAAATAACGATTTGTTTTGCGTTTATGAAACGATAAACACCGGGCTTATTGGGTAATGTTTTTAATATTAATTGTAAGTGCGCCGCTATTTGTTCAACTGTGGATTCGCTAGACTGTTTAGATAATTGCTCAGACATAAGTTGATAGAACCTGACAGGTTCAAGGCAATAAACGTTTGGCCTGTTTAAATACGTCTTCAAACATACCCGTGGTCAGACGCCGGGTTTGGGTGTTATAGCGGCTACAATGGTAAGAATCTAATAACCACTTATTGTCTGCCAATGTATGTTTATTGTTATGCGCAAATTTATAGTCTTTAATTTTAAAATCAAGCGCTTTAATAACGGCATTGTGCGCAATCGTTCCCAGTGCAAGTATCACACTGCCCGGCGGCAGTCTCTTTAATTCTTTTTTTAAGAATTGATTACACATGGTAATCTCTTTGCCTTCTGGCTTGTTTTGCGGCGGTAAACATTTGACCGCATTGGTGATTTGGCAGTTAATCAATTTCAATCCATCATCTTTTGACGTGGCATTCGCTTGATTACTAAACCCGAATTTATATAAGGTTTCATAAAGCAGAATACCCGCATGATCGCCGGTAAAAGGCCGGCCGGTAGCGTTAGCCCCGTGCATACCGGGCGCCAGCCCAACAATAAGTAACCCCGGTTTTTTTGCGCCAAAACGCGTACCAAACGGCGCTACAGGCCGCGCATGGTAATCTGGATAATTTTTGCGCACACCAGCTAAAAAGTCGCTTAGACGTGGGCACAGCGTACAATTGACGTCAAATAAACTCGTTTGTTCCATTCTTCTGCCCTTAACAGCCTTGGCCGAAATAGCAACGACCCAAAATTTAAAAAATTGACTCACTTATAGTATAATAATTAAAATTAAGGAATAATTGTAACGTATTGTTTTATCTAAATCAGTTATTAAAAATCTGGCATTTAGCCAGTTGCGGACTATGCATGATATAGTCAAGTCAAACACCGTCTAAAATACTGACTACGCTAAAAATTTGATTCAATAATACGGTGCTAATTCTAGTTACCCAGGAAACAGACACGATGAAAACGAATTCATTTAGACGCTTTTGCAGTTTAATACTGATAGCCCTGTTGGGTGTGTCTTCCTGTGATTTCATCGATAGTGATGTAGAACCGCCGACCAGAGTGACGTTTCCAAGTTATCAGCAGATTTATACTGGCGGTAGAAATACTTATTTCATAAATGGAACATTTCTTCAAGGTGACTTCGTCGATTTTACTGGCACATTGACGATGACTTGGAATAACGTCACGATCAATGACCGGTTAAATTCTATACCTAATGCTCCGTTTGTTAAATTCACCACCGAAGAAACTATCGGCGTGGTAACAAATACAGCGACCCAATATATTATTCAATCTGAAGACGCAGGCAGCGCTGATAGAGGATCGGTATTCTTGCATGCATTTGATAGCGGCGATCCTGCAAATATATACTGGATAGATACTGATGCGAATTTAGAAAATAGTGAGAATATTCAAGTGTTGTTTTCACCCTTTCAACCAGATTTAATTACCGCTGGGGAAAAAGGTCAGACACGTCGGTTTGATTTTGACGTGATGGACAACTGCGATGCCGCAGGTACTCCCTGCATACAAATCGCAACGGTAAACGGATCATTTACTGTTGTTGACGAGGCATTAACACCTGTGTCTACAAATCTTGGAGATTTTGAGGCTTATAGGATTGATTACGATTTTACTATTACACCAGCCACACTCATAGAAGGAACTGGGTCGGCGCTAACAACATTAATCGATTTTAGAGCATCGTGTGCCGCACCAAATTTTGATCAGACCTTAATTACTGTACAAGGCAGTATGTGGATAAACCCGGATGTTGGTCCAGTGATGATTCAGAATAACTGTAATGGTGATACTTACATTGCAAGGCTGACTAACACAAATTTTCTTTTCTAAAATTAGCACAAAAACAATAATAAAGAAAATACTGTTGTCATTGCAAAAGAAAGAACTACATGTAGATAGAAGTAAATCGATTTACTGGTTCCATAAGCTATTATTGATGCCTCAACGCATCCACTGGTTTAAGTCTTGCCGCGCGTGATGCGGGATAATAGCCCGATATTACGCCGACTAACATCGTTACTAGCAATGCTGCGAGGATCACTATCCACGAGGGTACTGCCGGTAGCCCCGTCGAGAGCACAATTGCGTAGCTAATCATAAAACCGATAATAAGTCCTAATATGCCACCGATGCTGCTGACAAAAATTGCCTCGAGTAAAAACTGATTGTGTATATCTTTATTTCTCGCGCCCAGCGCTTTTCGAATACCTATTTCTCTTGTTCGTTCGATAACAGAGGTTGTCATAATATTCATAATACCGATGCCACCAACGAACAAAGATATTGACGCAGACAAAATACCAATAAACGTTATGTTGGTCAGTATGCTGTCTGCTGTATCAATCCAGGCTTCCATGCTTTCCCATGTATAAGCATACTTCCTGTTGTGACGGCGAGCTAACGTTTCAATTACCTGGTTTATAGCAGGCTGGACAGAAGCCAGATCATTCGCTTCGCCTAATATACGGTGTACGTTCTTTGATGACGTTAACGTCTGGTGAAGTGTATACGGAATGAATACCCGGTTATTGATATCAAAATTTTCCGCAGCGCCGATACTGGATAGAAAGTCTCTCTTTTTTTCTTTTAATAAACCAATTACAGTCAATTTTAGTTCGTTAATACGAATACTCTTACCAATCGGATTTTGATGCATACCAAACAGTTGTTTTTGTACCTCAGGCCCGATTACGGCAACGGATCGACGCCGCTTGATATCTTCGGGACGAAACAAACGTCCCAGTGTTATTTTTTCATTTGAAATATCAAAGAAATTGATACCTACCCCTTCCATCACCACGTTATCATAGCGGCTTCCTGAGCGAGCCAGCACATTCCAGTCTTCAAAATAAACTTCTGGGGAAATTTTCCTTAATGCTGGGCAACAATGTTTGTTTATTTTTTCAAGGTCACTATTGGTAATGCCACTTCCGCTTCTTTGTGTGGCGTTGGGTCTTTTTTCTTCCCAATCCCGGTATATCCACACCGTTTTTAAACCATAACTTTCCAGCTCATTAAATATATAATGTCGTACTGTATTTGTTACAGTGCCTACTACCATTACCGCGATTATTCCGACAAGTATGCCCAGCACGCTTAATAATGTACGCAAGCGGTTTTCCCGAATTGCCCACATCGATTGCTTAAGTGCGTCTTGTATCTGTATACCGCCTTGTTCCATTACTTAATGTTTCTTTTGATCTGCTACTATTTTTCCATCTTTAACTATCAGCCGACGTGTAGCATATTTGGCAATCTCATTTTCATGCGTAACAAATACTATTGTCCTGCCATTAGCATTAAGATTTCTAAACAAATTCATAATCTCTGTACTTGAACTTGTGTCCAAATTACCTGTTGGTTCGTCAGCGATTATTAATTTCGGATTATTTATAATTGCACGTGCGATGGCGACGCGTTGCTGTTGCCCACCGGATAATTGCGAAGGAATATGGTGAGCGCGATCACCCAAACCAACCATATTTAACGCCTGATGAGCGCGTTTTAAACGTTGCCTGGGTTGCACGTTTGCGTAAATCATTGGTAATTCAACGTTACGAACAGCGTCTATACGGGAAATTAGATTATAAGATTGAAAAACAAAACCGAGTTGTCGCAACCGCATATACGCAAGTTGGTCATCCGTAAACGAATCGACTCGTTTACCTAACAAACGGTAAGAACCTTTATCGACGACATCCAAGCAACCTAGAATGTTAAGAAGAGTGGACTTGCCGGAACCCGAAGGCCCCATAATTGCGACAAATTCACCCTGGTTGATTTTTAAAGAAATGTTTTTTAAAGCGGGAACGATAATACCGCCATCGTCTGCTGGCGAGTTTAGATAATGTGATTTACTAACATTTTTTAGCTCGATCATTCCGAAGTACGAGATTTAGAAATACGAACTCGGTCACCCTCCTGTAGATCCTCCCCTTTGGGAATGATGATTTCTTGCATTGAACTTAAGCCACTTAGCACCTCTACATGCGTCAAATCTTCCATACCTGTATCAATAGAAACAAAGTGTACACGTCCATCCCTGATAGTGCCTACCCATGATTTTCCATTTCTGGTAATGACGGCACTAATAGGCAATTTAGTGGCATTATTTCTGGAGAATGTGCGTATTTCCGCATCCACTTGTTGCCCCATTCGAAGTGTCGGGCTATTGCGGCCCAAACTGATAAATACAGATACCGTATTGGTGCCGTCATTTTTACTTGCAGCTGAGGCAATACGACGAACACTTTCAGTCCAGGTTTTATCTGGAAATGCGTCACTAGTCATGAAAACAGTTTGTCCAACCGAAATTGAGTTACTGTCAGCCGAATCCACTTTTACTTCGATTTCTCTTTGGCTCAGGTCAGTAAGTGTGAATACGGTATCTGATGGTGTAATCCATTGGCCGATTTGAGCGAATTTTGCAGTGACTGTGCCATCAAATGGCGCAACAACACTGAGCTTATCCAGCGACAGTTGAGCGGTTTTGCGCGATTCCTTAGCCACATTTTCCTTAGCTTGAGCAGATTTC
Source organism: uncultured Gammaproteobacteria bacterium (assembly GCA_964654485.1). Taxonomy (GTDB): domain Bacteria; phylum Pseudomonadota; class Gammaproteobacteria; order SG8-11; family SG8-11; genus JAADIM01. The sequence continues at coordinate 9,332 of CAZZJI010000022.1, forward strand.
AGGCTAGCCTCAGCTTCTTCCATTTGCTGTTGCGAGATAGCCCCTAAAGTTAGAGCACGACGCATTCGTTTTAGTGTTTTGTTTGCTAAAGCAGTCTCTTCTTTAGCACTTAATAAATTGCCTTCCGCTCTTTTAATATCACTAATGGCTTCTTCATTTTCAAGTCTAACCAAGGTTTTACCTTTTTCGACTTTCTGACCTTCTATTACCTTGACTTCAATGATCTGTCCGGAAGAGGAGGATGACACATTGACATTCAGTTTACTAACTACTCTACCAGGTACATTAATTGTTTGGTGTAAAGTACCTTTGCTCACTCTGGTTATATCAACGGAAACTACTTCATTTTTATTTACGTAACTCCAAAGGCTCCAAACAATGATGCCGATCGATACCAACACAGCCAATCCCAATATTCTGAAGCGGTGAAAAACATCAAAAATGGCCTGCATAAAACTCGGTCGAAAAATGTCATCACCATCGCCGAACTCGGAAAAATCAGTATTAATATCCAATGCGGTGATTATTTTTTTGTCGCCGACGATGTCTTCATTACCGAATGAAGAGTCGAATGAAGAGTCAAATGAAGGATCGACTTCCGTTACCGGTGGTGGTTGCGGTTTTTTATGCTTAGCTATTTTTTCACTCGGTAAAACTGTCGCAGGTTTATCTTGCAGTTTTAACTCTGGTGTACCATCGCCCGTATGGTCAATTGAAAATAATCGTTCATCGCCTTTAGCATTGGTTTGTTTTAGTACCGGTATGTCGTCGTGCTGTGACGCAGTTTTGGATAAGTTCTTTGTATTGCCTTTCGTATTGATCTTTTTCCTGTTCTTATTTTCGGTAGATTTATATGTTGGTTGTGTATGTTGCTTGGGTGTTTTTATAGGTATTTTTTTCTTGGGTTCAATATCAACAATAATATTAGTAACCTGGTTTAAACCCAGATCAGCTTCCTGCTTTATCGCCGCCAATTTTAAATTTTCCAATATTGATAATTTTTTCTTTTTTTGTTTATTGGCTAGCAGTTCTTTCGGCGTTGCATTGCTTGATACACTACTTGGTAATTGTTGTTGCTTCGCCTTAGTCGACTGCAGTTTTTTATTTTGTTTGTTCGCTTTATTTAGAGTCGATTCAGACGCCCTTTTCTGTTGTTTTTTTGGAACAGACCTGTCCGACGGAGTATCAATTGGGGTTAAAAACGAATCATTCGTTTCGTCTAATTGAATATCTTGAGCACCCAGAAAACCGAGCTTGTTTTCAATTGGTGTTGTTGCTGAAAGTGTTTTTGGTATTGATGTTCTGGTTCTTGGTACTTTAGCGGGTACTGCTAATTTCTGCTGCAAACCGCCTGGTTGCCCAAGTGCGTTGGGGATTTCCAAAGCATAACCATCTGCTGTGCCAGGATAGGCTTTTTCCGGAACCAGTGTACGAATTCGATCGTGAAGCTCTTCGCCGGTAATCGGTTTTACTAGAACACCATTTGCACCGGCTTCATAAATTTTTAATAAAGTTTCTTTGTCGGATGTACCCGTTATAACGATGACAGGCAGTAGCTTCTTTCTGGGATGGCCACTGTTTCGCAAAAAACGAACAAGTTCGTCACCATCCATACCGCCGGTAGATAGCGTTAAATCGGTTAATAACAAATCGTAATTATTTTCGAGGATAGCAACAACGGCAGGCTCTGCTGAAGGAAAAAAATCAACTTCATAGCCGTATTCTTTGAGGATTTTTTTGGTGACATAAGCAGAGGTACGGCTGTCATCAACATAACAGACCCTACCGATCCTACCCTCGGCAACACTTTTAGTTGCCGTGTTTCCAGAGGTAGAAACGAGCTTGATTATTTTTGTGCCATGCCCCTTCATTAATCGACTACCACACGCCTGTTGACGGGTTCTCTCATCACTCGATATATTAATAATACTACAAAAGGAGAACGGTGCGTAGCGACGTCATGTGAGATCACTATTTATTATTACCCGTTTGTTGACACCGTGAAGCGGTGAGTGTTTCGGTAATAGCTTTCGCGGTAAATAACTTACTGCAAACGAACTCTTCTCATAGATACTTATAGTCATATAGCGACGCGATACTGATATTCCTTGAATAAAAAATGCTCCCTGACTACACCATTAATTGTTGTGATTGTTACTTAAATGCTACCTAAAGAATTAGTTAATAAGCATCACACAATATACTGTTTTTACGTGGAATACCAGCCTGTTTTTATATAAAAGCAACTGAAAGTCGAGAAGCAGATTAAAGCCCATCGAGATCTATGATGTACAATAAATCAAATCGGGTATCAATTTAAGCCTCACAACACCTATGGTTAATTTCACCCCACATAACATATATGTTTAATATATCTTAATCAGAAGATTATCGCTATATCTTCAATTATTTTATTATTATTTTTATTCATTTGGCATAATAAGCGCTAATCCGTCAAAGAGTAACGGGTGCGCTTCATCAATTATTTCATCAATAATTTCTTTATCCAACTTTGTTCTTTTCCAGGCATAAGGATCAATTCGGTCTATATAGACATCTTTTAGATGCTCCATTTCCGCAATGTGAGTAATCGCATTTGCCAAATGCAAAATAGAGGCTTCGAGATCATCGGCTTCGGCTTTCGAAGGGCAATGATGATATTTAATAGAATTTTGCAGCGTTGTAGGTAATTCCCATAATTTCATCAGTTCAGCACCCACGTCACCGTGATTAAATTCGAGAAAATTTTCCTCAACGACATGTGATTGTTCATCGGTTAACTCAATGCGGCGTAACATTTGGCGTGACAAATCGGGTAATTTATGGAATAAAATCAGTTGACCAATATCATGGAGCAAACCACTAACAAAAAGTCTTTCTGTGTGCAACACATTGCAGCGCGAGGCAATTAAACGTGCAGCTATTCCGCAAAACATGCTGTGACGCCAAAAACTAGCCATATTGGCTAAATCAATTGGAATATTTGAAAATGTACGTACCGCGGAAACAGCCAACACAAGATTACTGAGCTCATGCGAACCAATTATTGTAACAGCCCGTGAAACGGTTTCGATTTTAGACTGGTAACCATAAAATGAGCTATTCGCGACTTTTAGTAAGCGAACTGTAAGACTCGCGTCCTGGCTGATAACGTCGCCGATATCGTTATTTGAGAAACTTTGATCACCCACCATAAGGTTAACTCGAATACAAACATGTGGAAGTGAGACAAGTTTTATAATTCCATTTACTAATTCTTCCGCGCTGATTTGGACATTTTCTTCGCTTTGATTCTGCATATTAATTCCCACTCATTTATCAAAACCATAATAATAATATGTTATGTTGAGTCAATACTTAACCTTGAGTCTTCTATCGGCTGCTTTTAATCGAAATATTAGTGCTTTATAAAATTTGCTTAACTATTCAAATCTTGCTTATTATTGAACAAAGTTGAAGATTGATTTTAGTTTTATAACGGGCGCGGTTGGAATTTTTCAAGAAGCTGGTTAGAATCAAATAGAATTAGTCGTGACAACATATTTTATTATTTGACTACGTGATGTAAACTTCATCAATTGATAGAATTAATAACCGCAAACTAGACCACAAATACAAGGGGGCGAAATTAATGGACAGTGTATTATTAACGATGATCAGCGTAATTTCAGTTGTAGCGTTTGTTTTATCTGCTTATGTAGTAGCAAAAATATACCAAGATAATCCCGACGAAATTAAATTTAATGGGTGATATTTTAACAATTATGGTGGGGTTAATTTCGATTATTGCCGTTGTCCTAATGGCATTTCTGGTATCAAAAATTTATCGTAACAACACAGATTGATACCCTCGTTTTTAGCCCTCTATTCTTACATATCATTAATGCTAAAACCCAGTACCGGGCCAATATTTCCCTTCTCCGCTTCCTTCCAGAGGCCTTTCCCGTTTGTTTGACCGCCATTTATTAACTGAAACCAGTAATAGATTGGTCGGTAGCAATATTATTTCCCACTATTTTTTACTAATTGCCTAATATTTATCTAAGTCGTGCCGATAAGTTTGTAGGTGAATAATAGTGGTGAAATCTATTAGAAACTGACAAATCAGTTCGGGGGGTGTCTGGCTACATCGCCAGTAAAATTTCTACTACCGCACTATTACGTCTGGTACGTATGTCAGGTACACGATTTAAGTTAGGGGCCGCCTAGGCCTTAAGAGAAAAGATAATTAAATATTTAATTTGTAGAAAAAACGAGGATCGAATGAAAAAAACAATATCTTTACTCATTCTTATACTTGGGTTATTTAGTGCCCAGACGCAAGCAGATATTAGCAGCGGGACTTATTGGGGTCTTGGATATTCAAAAACAGATACTGACTTGGCTATAGCCAGTATAGGCGCAAACGGACCAACAACTATAAATGAGAAACCGTCATTAGATAGCTTTATTTTCCGCGGGGGCTACTACCTGGCGGATTATCTGGCGGTAGAGTTTCATCTAGGCACTTCTTTGTCTGAAGAAAGCCAAACAGGTGCAAGACGTGCTAAAGCTAAAAGTATAATCGGTGCCTTTGTACGTGGTAATTTGCCTTTGCACCAACAAAATGCAAATCTTTATATTTTGCTAGGTGGTAGTCGAGCGGAAATTAAGCTGGAAGAACCCCCTTCAGCTACCAATTTATCGGGGGTAACGACCATAACGGGAACTGGCTTTTCATACGCCTTTGGTATTGAACTTTATGCCACACCGTCAACCGCGATGAACATTGAATATACCCGTTATCTTAGTGAAGATGACGCAACTATTAATAGTCTTTCTATAGGTTTTATTAAACATTTCTCATTGCCAACATTGTTTTAATGTGGTGTTGACATATAGTCTAAATTTAAAACAATATACATCCCTATTCATTTTAACTGTGACTATTTAACCGTAAGACTAAAATCTATAGTCTTACGACGAAATAATTCTGTATTATTATCTGAAATTGATAATATTGGATTATATGAAAAACACAGAATCGACACCTCGAAGCAACACATACATTTACCCTTTCCTGGTAATCGTATTGCTGGTTTTTATGGCTGTATTATTAGCGAAGCAGGAAAATGTAGCGTCTATTCCTGAAAATTTTGTTGCTGCATGGACTGAGATGAATAGCATGCTTATTCCAAGACGCGCCTTAACGGCTATTAAGGTGAATAATTATATTTATTCAATCGGTGGTATCGATAAATTTGGCCAATATGTAAAACAGGCAGAATTCGCCAAAATACTTGCAAACGGTCATTTAAGTACCTGGCAATTAACTTCTTCTCTAAATCAAGGACGTTTTTATTTGGCTGCCGCGGCAGCAAATGGTTATATTTATGCAATTGGTGGTGGAATAGGACCGCCAGGTAGCGATAACCAAGCAACTGCTATAGTTGAAAAAGCGAAAATACTTGAAAATGGTGCATTAGGCCCTTGGCAAATTGATAAGGAAATGATATCGGCGCGACGTGGATTAAAAGTTGTTAGCAATCATAACACGCTCTACGCATTAGGCGGCTATAATGGTATATTTTTGAAATCAATAGAACAAACGCGTGTTTCAGATACCGGTACACTAAGCGAATGGGAGTTATCCTCCGAGGAATCCCTGGTTGATCGTTACATCCATTCTGCAGCAATTCATGACAACACTATTTATTTATTAGGTGGTCATGTGAGTGGTAAAAATAAAATGAGTTACGGTGATGTTGAAAAAGCAAAAATCAACCCGGATGGTACCCTTTTGCCCTGGCAAATAGAAAAAACAAAACTGCGCATGCCTAGATTCATCGCATCTGCAATTGCGCTTAACGATTACATTTATTTACTGGCTGGCCACAATGGTGGCAACAGATTAAAACAAGTTGAATTTTCTCGAAAAAATAAATCTGGAAAACTACACCGTTGGGAATTCACCTCTCCACTAATTTACGAACGCTCAGCCGCTGCTGTTGTTACTACTACTGTAAAGAATGCAGCCTATATTTATATAATAGGCGGAATGGGGAAATCTGGCCCCTTAAATAATGTCGAAATGGCGATGCAATTTTCAAATGGACAATTGGGGCGACCGCTCCCTTAAATACTAATCAGAAAGTACTAATCAGACACAACTAAGGAATCAAGTCAGGTTCTTGCATTTTTTCTTTTTTTCGTCTCATCTTGTCTTTCCAGTTTCGATGTGCTTTCATAATCTCAACGACTTCTTGTGGATCATCCGTTAATTTGATGAATGAGAAATCCTCATCTGATATGGTTTTTCTATCTAGCATTGTTCCTCGCATCCATGCAAGCAGACCTGACCAATATTCTGTTCCAAACAAGATTAGGGGCAAGGGATGTATTTTGCAAGTTTGCATCAGCGTGAGTGCTTCAAAGAACTCATCAAGTGTGCCAAAGCCACCAGGCATACAAACATAACCTATAGAGTGTTTTACAAACATCACTTTACGCGCAAAAAAGTACCGGTATTCCATCGAGATGGTTTGATATTGATTGTGCGACTCCTCTCGAGGTAACTCTATGTTGAGTCCAATTGATTCTTGCCCGCTATTGAAAGCGCCTTTATTTCCGGCTTCCATAATGCCGGGACCACCACCGGTGATAATAGAAAATCCATTTTCAGCCAATAACTCTGCGACTATTACTGCTTTTTTGTAATATGGATTTTCTTCATCAAATCGTGCCGAACCAAATATTGATACTGCATTTTTAATTCCCGTTAATTTATCAAAACCCTCGATAAACTCACTCATTATTCTTAAAATGCGCCAAGCTTCATTTCCTTTCAGATCATTTATCATCATGTTGCCTTTCGTGTTAGTTTCGTACTCAAAATAATATTTAATAATAAAAACAGGTGCTTACAGCTTGTTTACACACTGAACCAAACGCAACCAAGCGAAATAAAGCACTTGTTTATATAATAATTATCGTGACCGCAGTAGATAGTTTTTTAGAATTTGGACGATATATACTTTATATCGAACAAATTTCGCAAAATATAAATTCAAAAATTAATTAACTAATTAATTATTTTCTGGTGCGACCTTGTTATGGCTAAACTTTTGCTGTTGTTAGATGATGTTGTAATTAACGAATATCCTCTGGATAAAAAACGTATCACGATAGGACGCGAAGCAAGCAGCGATATATTGGTAGATGACCCAGTTGTAAGCGGCCAACATGCTGTCATTACTATTGACAAAAATACCTTTATGCCTGAAACATTGGATGTGTTTTTTAACGATTTAAAGAGTACTAATGGAAGCCGGATAAATAAACTGCGACCCAAAGAACGACAAAAACTTAAAAATGGAGATACACTCGAAATTGGCAGAAGCGTTTACCGCTATGATGATGGACAAAATAGTCCCATTGATGCAACGGCCATATTTATACCCGACGACGACGACAGATAACTGTTATATATAACAGTTATATATAAGAATGGATTATCTTTGTTGCTTTTCTCTGGATTTCACAATATCCCACATGGCATCCATTTTTTCCAGGCCGGCTTCGTTGATGTCAATATTATTTTCCGCCAACAATGCCTCTACGCCTCTAAAACGGCGTTCAAATTTATTATTTGCATGACGTAAAGTAGTCTCTGGGTCGATACCCGCATGGCGTGCTAATATGGTGGTAACAAACAGTAAATCACCAATTTCATCTTGCATACGCTCAGGTAATAGACCATTTTTAATTTCATAACGTACTTCGTCTATTTCCTCATCCAATTTTTTTATTACACCATCGATACTACTCCAGTCAAATCCCACCATGGCGGCTTTTTTATGCAATTTGTATGCTCGGGTCAGTGCGGGTAAGGTTTTGGGTATGTTGTCTAGAGCGCTTTCTGTCTCCAAACCAGTAGTGATGTCTGTGTCGGTTTCATGGTTATCTATAAATGTATCTTTATTCTTTTTTTGTACTTTTTTATTTTTGAGTAATAGTGCTTGCCGTTCCTTTGATTTTATTTCTTCCCACAATTTGTTCTGCTCTTCAGGCGAACTGATTTCCGTGTCCCCAAACACATGTGGGTGTCTATTCACTAATTTGGAAATAATCGATTTAACTACATCACTAAAATCAAATAAATTTTTTTCCTTGGCAATTTGCGCATAAAAAACTACTTGAAATAGCAAATCGCCCAGTTCTTCTTGCAACTCATCCATTGCATTTCGATCTATCGCATCGGCTACTTCGTACGCTTCTTCTATCGTATAGGACACTATCGTCGAAAAAGTTTGCTCTTTGTCCCATGGGCAACCCGATTCTTTATCACGCAGTCTTTCCATTATTTCGAGTAGATGCGCTATTTTTCTGTCATTTACCATTGTATTTATAGTCGTTGTCTTTTTACATCGATGATATTGGGTAGCTGATTCACTTGTGAAAGCACTTTACTCAGTTGGCCCAGACTTTTGATTTCTATAGTCAATGTCATGTGCGCTTTATTCTGTTCTTTGTCCGAAACTGTATTTACACCAATTACGTTGATATTTTCGTTGGCTAATACAAAAGTAATGTCGCGCAATAATCCAGAACGATCATACGCAGTAATCAGAATATCCACAGGATAAGTACTCTCGGTTCTTTCGGCCCATTGAACTTCTACCAGCCTGTCTTTCGAATCGATATTATAATGCAATGCGTTTCCGCAATCCTGTCGATGTATAGTGACACCTCGACCGTGCGTAATATAACCAATAATGGCATCACCCGGCAGTGGTTTGCAACATTTGGCGATTTGAGTTAATAAATTGCCAACCCCATTTATGTAAACATCTGAGTCTTCATTTTTCGACCGTTTCCGTGGTCTGCTGATGTGTATTTTGTCTTCTTTCTTTTCTGTTGATTCCTGTACAGCATTAATTATTTGTGTCGTTTTAATATCTGTTCGGCCAACGGCAGCAAAAAATTTATCCACTTTTTGATATTTGAATTGTTGTGCAATTTTTTCAAAACTAATATCGCTGATACCAAGTCGTTGTAATTCCCTTTCGACAATATTTCGCCCTTCGGTGACATTGGCATCGTAATTCTGCTGTTTAAACCATGCCTGTATTTTGGCCTTTGCCCGACTACTGTGTATATAATGAAGATTGGGATTCAACCAATCTCTGCTCGGCCCACCCTGCTTGAGCGTGAGTATTTCAATCATTTGACCGCTTTGCAGGTTTTTCGTCAATGGGATAATTTTTCCATTTGCTTTTGCGCCGCGACAACGGTGCCCTATTTCTGTATGCACACGGTATGCAAAATCAAGCGGTGTCGACTTGTTCGGAAGGTCAATCACCTTACCGTCGGGAGTAAAAACATAAATACGATCTTGTATATTTTCATCCTTAAGTTCGTTTATGAATTCTTCTGTACTGGTTATATCATCTTTCCACTCCAGTAATTGCCTGAGCCAAACAATTTTCCTTTCAAAATTGGCATCTTCCGCCACATCTTCTTTATATCGCCAATGTGCAGCCACACCCAGTTCAGAGTGTTTATGCATATCTGCTGTTCTGATTTGAATTTCAATTGTTTTCCCTTCAGGTCCAATAACGGCAGTATGCAGTGATTGATACATATTTTCCTTCGGTGAAGCAATGTAATCATCAAATTCACCGCGAATATAATTATAATCACTGTGCACTATACCTAACGCGGTGTAACACTCTGCTATACTCGGCACAATGACTCGCACAGCACGTATATCAAATATTTGATTGAAGCTTAAATTTTTCCTTTTCATTTTTCGCCATATACTGTAAATATGTTTTGGGCGACCACTAATTTCAGCGTCTATACCAGAATTTTTAAGCCGTTTCGACAAGGTTTGCACGAATAATTTTATATATTCTTCACGATCCAGGCGACGCTCATCGAGTAGATTTGCAATTTCTTTGTAGGTACTGGTATCAAGATAGCGGACTGATAAATCTTCCAGTTCCCATTTAAATTGCCATATGCCCAACCTGTTTGCCAACGGCGCATAGATGTCCATTGTTTCTTTTGCAATAGCACGCTTTTCGGATTCGCTTTTTGTTTTAACGCTGCGCATGGCGACAACCCTGGCGGCAAGCGTAATCAATACAACTCTGACATCATTGGCCATCGCCAATAACATGCGACGTAAATTTTCAGATTGGTTCTCCTTGCGGTTAACAACAACGTGTTGATTAAATCTGTTTATCAGATTCATTTTGCAAATTCCATCTACCAAATCAGCAACGCCTTTACCAAATTGTTTTTCAATCGTTTCAAATGAAATTTGTTTCTGATGAATGGCATTGCTTACCAGTGAGGCGACTATCGACTCACTGTCCATGCGCAGTTCATTTAATAATTCTGCGGTGATTAGCGCATCCTGGTATGCGGACATTGTCACGCTATTGCCCTGCGCTTCTCTGCTGTCCTTTTCTACCCCTTTTTCGATAACATTGGCATGCGTGATTTCTAATGCTTGCCTGATCAACGTTACATCTTCTTCTGGACGGCCCGATTCCAGCCGTTTTAACCAGGCCTCGGGTGTCAACAAGTCCGTTGTAAGCTGATTTGGACGTTTTGAGTTTGTACTTACCATGACTAACTGCCGCCACCTTAATTATGCAATTGATACAAACGCTTAAGGGCTATTATTAAAGTTTTATTAAGTATCGACCGATAGTATCCTTACAGGAATAAGGAGACTATAGTTATTAACCCTCGATCGAAATCATAACAGTAACATTAGCAGCCTGTCGGATTTTGGTGATGGTTGCGAGGCAGATCCGGCCAAGAGTTGCTGAAATTTCAACCAACAAATAAATCAAGACAGAATAAATTGTCATTAGTTCATATAGTTATATAATAAAATTAAATAATATCTCATGTATTCCAAATACATCATTTTGGGAGTTGTATATGAAATTAGGTAAACGCACTGCGTTGACTATGGTATTGCTATTCCTGCTACCTGCTTGTTCAATGCTCTCTGATATTTATCAACCACCAAAACCCTGGGAGCGGGACAAACTTGCCCAGGAAAAAATGCTAATCGGTGGTGATCCATTAGACGCCGCGATCGACGACCATATTTATTTCAGTAAAGAAGCAACCAGCATAGGTAGCTCTATTGGCGGCGGAGGTTGTGGATGCAACTAAAATTATCAAAGCAATTTACAAAAACAAATAAAACCATTTATCAGGGACTCGCAGTCGCAACCTGTACGCTGCTGTCTAACCTGCCGCAGAATTCATATGCTCACGATGTCGAAGGTAAAGATCTCGATTACAGTACCAGCTTTCTCGATTACGTTGAAAAAGGCCGCGTGAAGGTCAGAGAAATAGACCAAACCGTAAAATGGCAAATGAATGATGATATTACGCTATCTGGCTCATTTATCTTTGATTCCATCACCGGTTCCACACCCACTGGTGCATTACAAACTAACAACAATGTAGCAGCGCAAACATCAACAACGGCATCGGGGACATCATCCGGTACGGGTTTTGGCGGCGGCGATGGCGCAAACGCCAAGTTCCTCGACCCCCTCTCTCCAATCGTAGACAGGCGCGTTGCAGTGAGCGGCCAAATCGAACAAGCGCTGGATCGAAATACAAGATACAAAGCGGGTGCATTATTTTCAAGTGAAGATGATTATACATCCTATGGTATCAACGGTTCTTATGTCATGGAATTAAATAATAAACTACTGACTCTTGAGGCTGGTGTTGGACTTTCTTATGACATAATAGACCCGATAGACGGGAGTCCTGCGCCTGACAAGCTGACAAATGTTAACTCGACGTTTGCATTAGAAAATGGTGAAAAAGCTACCTACGACTTTAGCATCAATGCGACCCAAATTCTCAATCACCGAACAGTTGCTAAACTGGGGTTTACCACAGGTGTCGTCAAAGGTTATCTTTCTGATCCCTATAAAGTGATCACGTTACGCAACGAGATCTCCGGATTAGCAGAAGCCTATTTCTTCGAGCGACGACCTGATTCGCGTTTAAGAAATGCACTGCTGTTGGATGTTACTCATCAACCGTTTGAAAATGATGTGATATACGCAGGCTACCAATTTTTCTGGGACGACTGGAGCATTCAATCGCACAAAATTGATGTCCGTTACCGCTGGGGATTTGGTCGCAGTTATCTAATGCCTCATTTTCGTTTTTACCACCAATCAGCTGCAAACTTTTACAGAGAATTTCTCGACCGGGGTAATGGAGAAAACCCGGATGCCGTTGGAACCCCGTTTGGCATTAATGCACCTGCTTACGCCAGCGCGGATACGCGCCTGGATAAATTAAATACGTTAACATTGGGTATAAAATACGGTATCGAAGGCGCTTTAGGTCATTTCCGAATGCGATGGGAATTGATGCATCAAAATGGATCGGCTGGCCAATTCAAAGTACTAAACGCCCGTATTTTCCAGATTTCGTGGACGTTAAATCTTCAGTAACTATTAATAATAATCAGGGGAAAAAACTGACCAATCGAAACATTCGATTGGTCAGTTTCATTCTTAACTTAACACTTAACTTAACATAAGTGACATAAATGATTATGCGCCAGGTATAGCCGGGAAGCCAGCAGGTGCCATATTAGTATCTTTAGTTAACGCTTCAGGGTTTTGCACGCCAAAATGTCGATAAAGCGTCGCTGCAATAGACATGGGTTCATATTGCGGACTTCCGTCAGCGGGGGATGTAAATAATCGATTCTGTCCAGTTGTGCCAATTACTTTTGTAGTACCAATTATTTGCCCCATTTGTCGATTTAAGTTTGGATCGGTTCCACCGAAAGTATAAAGATTCATATTATTACCATGATCCCAGCCGATAGAATTATTCAGATTCACATTTCGACCAAATTCGCCAAATACATTAATTATTACATCTGTTCTACTAGGACTATTGGTAGTACCGTTAGCTAACAGTATCAATGCCTGCTCGATATTCTGCATCAGCCCGCGCATACGGTTCACATAACGGTTATTGGCCATGGCATTATCATGATCATCCCAACCACCAAGCCCACCAGTGCTCAATGTCATGAATTTCGTATCAGGATTTTCCAAGGCCAATACGCAAGCAGCTAATAGATTATCACCGAATCGGCCTTGAAAATTGGTCAGTGGTATTGTGTTCCCCACATTATCTGGGTCTGGAATTTGTGGGATAAGCGCATTTGGGTCGCCTAATGATGTGCTGAAAAAATTATCCAACTCTCTTCTTTTAATAAACGAATCGCCTAATGTCGCGAATTTACTTCCCACACCAGCAGTGGTGCGTTGAGCCAAGTCATCGAGTGCGTCATAGCATGAAATTGAATTACCTGCCACATTACAACTAGAATTAGAATCAATACCATTATATGTTCTTAATCGACGATACGGGTTATTGAAATTACTATCCAAGCTTACTGCTCGTAACGACAGGGGTAAGTCATTAATATCACCCGCGTTAAATAATACGGTGTCCCCTTCAAATGAAGCAAAAGGGATTACCGGTGTGGTTGTTGCAACTTGAGGGTCATATATATTGGGCATAAATGTTTTAAGTATCGCTGCCAAGGTGGTACCCATACCGGGTGCTGTTTGATCTAAAACACCTTGTTGCGCAGAAAATATACTAGTACGATGTGCTTTTGTATCATCGACGATACGGTTTATTGTCCGGAAGACGGTCATATCACCATTGGCAAGCATCCGCTCCATCTCAGTACCCCCAGCATCTTGCCAGAAACCATTAGTGGTAAATTGCGCTCCGGCTGGCGTTTGTAAATCATTGGGGTATTGGTTTTGAGAACGTGTATTAATCTCTTCTATATTAGTGAGATTTCCAGCTAATTCTGAAGGACCACCGTACATAAATATATTAATTACCGTGGGCACAGTAGTAGGTGCTGCAAAAGAAAGCTCGCCTGCGACGACTGCCCTTGCATTTATCAATGCGTTATCAGAGATATTGAAACTTTTAGCCTCTACTTTTCTTATAATACCGTTTTTCATTATTAATGATGGTGCAGCCAGGGAGGTACCTATTAGTCCAAGCGCTTTTAACAAATCTCTTCTTTTCATGGCCATCCCCTCGCTAGTTAACTGCTTTAAAATAGTACATTTCTGGAAGCCGGGACAGGTAATCTAAAACCAAACGCGTCCTCCCGTCTGAAGATGAGTCCAATCCAGCCGAGTTTATTATTTCAATTAATGTATCCAATTCATCCTGGTTAGGATAGCGTGCGATAACTGAGAGAAATAAGTAGCTGATGAAGTCCTCTATTGGCATTGAGCCTCTATTATCATTTATGTCCAAAGTTGAACTCTCAAGCATGACGGCATCACGTATTGCACGATGCAAATAAGCACCACCGAGTGCATTTAATGGTACCACGGGAAACCGGCCTAATTTTAACGACAACGCCGGCTGATACATCAACGCCAAACTTGTTTTGAAATTACCACTACCGGGCTCTCCTCTGGAAGCACTGCGATTCAAATCGCGAAACACGTTGCTACCCGGCTGCCAATGAACACGCCCACCTGTATTAAAAAATACTTCTTCCGCCCATTTTGGCCGTTCTGAGTTTAATAAATACGTTTTTGAAAAAATAATGGCTGTAAAAATATCTTTAAATGTAGTTGGACTGGATTTGACAATGTCGTTCACTAATGCAGATCTAACCAGGGGGTCTGAGTTCACTTCCAACATAAGATCAACCAATACAGTTGCCATTCGAGGAATAACAAGTGGATGATTTGCAACGGCATTAAAAAAATCTTCACATGTTGTCACGAAAACAGTATCGAATACCAATTGTGGCACCGTATTATTATTTGCACTTGGTTTTTTTAAGATATATCCCGCATTTTCATCCGTCAGGCTCCAGTTTTTGCATGCGATTGATGCCTTTGGTACATCTGCATCCCGATCAAACAAACCGAGGTAAATTTCAATCATTTCCCGAGTATTGTCTTCCGGTGAGCGGAAACGGCGCCAGTTTGTTTGTGATTTTTGATGATTGAAAATAATAGTTCTAATTGGGGTATTACTTAATATTGAATTTGCTAGATTTTCCACAATAGTTTCCACATCTTCCACAAAAGCAGAATCTATTTCTTCCGCCGGTGAAAAAAGAATGGTGTTAGCTAGTTTATAAGCCATCCAACGGGCAAAAAATTCATCACTTAAAGGAAGTTCATATAGATACGCAGATGGAAACTCCATTTCTGGTCGGCTAAAATTATACTTACCTTCTACAGCGGGTTCTGTATCTGTGGCAGGAGAACCAAATATTGTAGAATATATTTCACTCTTGTTTTGTATCGGCAGTTTTAGTTGCGCTTTGGTTTCGCTAATAAAATCAACACCGTAATTTGAAATTTGTAAATCGGCGGCATTAGCCGTGATAGAGGTGGGAACAAAAAAATCGTCTGCTGGCACACCTTTAAAAAAAGTCGCCATTAATTTATTTGCGACCTGATACTGCTGTATTTCTGACAGGTTATTGAATTCGGTATCACTAAGCTCAGCTGCATTACCTTGAGGAGTCAATACGCCTTTGTCATCCGGGGTACCTGGAGAACAGGCGACTAAACCTGATCCTAATGCGCCAATACAAAGAAAGGATAATAACTTATTCATTTTTCTAACCCCTATCAGTGAAGGAAATCTCGACCACACACTCATTTTTTGTACACTCTTGCTTGACAGGCGCATCTTAACATCTTTAAGTTGGCCTTTTTCCACTTAGTCAATAATATATCGGAAATAGTTGAAAAATCTGAGCATTAAGGATCAAACTTTATGTGATGTGGTAGACAAATTTGTGAAATATATCTAAATATACATCCGCGACGGGATATAAGCATATATATCCGATTAAATTATATTTTTAGCGGGCCAAATTCTTATTTGGCAATAAATATCCAGGTGTATAAACGCCTGATTTTAGGCAAAAATCGTTTATTCTATTGATATGCTAGTCAACGGTTTTATAACAATTTCTTCCCGCCTTTTTTGCGGCATACATTGCTTTGTCAGCTAATTCAATTAAATCTTCAGGCTGGGCATCTTTACCTGGTTTAATAGTGGCCACACCTGCGCTTAGCGTTACATAATTTCCCAGTTTCGAAAATTCATTTTCTAATTTGAGCCTGTTTAGATAGTCAAACAACATGTCAATAATTACTTTTGCGCCTTCTAAATCCGTACTTGGCAATATAATCACAAACTCATCTCCGCCATAACGCGCCGCCATATCACCTGGCCGTTGTGTCACCTCTCGAAGAACAGCCGATACTTTTTGTAAACATGCATCGCCCGATTGATGCCCATAGTTGTCATTGTACGGTTTGAAATAGTCTATATCGATCATAATCAAGGATATGGCAACGCCTTCTCGCGTTGCTCTTAGCCACTCTTGTGACAGATAACCATCGAGATGTCGTCTATTCGCGATTCCGGTCAAGCCATCCAAGCTAGATAATCGTTGCAACCTTTCGTTGCTGATTTCGAGTTGCCGCCGGACTTCACGTAAATCTTTGAAAGCCTCATCGCGTTGCAGTTGCGCCATATAACTTTTTGAATGTGCGCGTATTCTTGCCTTTAACTCAATCGGGTCTGGCAGTTTTACCAAATAATCACTAGCTCCTGCACTAAAAGCATTGCTTTTGTCCATCGGATCTTCTTTTGTTGACAGTACTATGACTGGAATACCTTTCGTTTTGGTATTTTCTCGATAAATTTTCATTAATTCCAGACCATCAATATCTGGCATGACCAAATCTTGTAAAATTATTGTCGGTTCTAATTCACAAGCGTGTGCCAATGCATCACTAGATTCAGAAGAGTAATGGAAATCAATATCTGCCTCGTCGACTAACATTCGTCTGATCGCCTCCGCTACCATTGGCTGATCATCAACGAGAAGTACAACGCAGTGCGTGTCATTGATTAATTTATCTTGTGATTCGTTATCCGTCATTTTGTACGCGTAATTGATTAGAGTTAAAGCGTTAAATATTTAATTTTGTTGGCTATTTTATCCAAGGGGATAATGTCCAGTGCAGCATTTAGATTAATAGCCTCCTTTGGCATACCAAAAACGACGCTGGATTGTTCGTTTTGAGCGATTGTAAAATCCCCTCTTTTGCGTAGCTGCAGTAATCCTTGCGCCCCATCAGCCCCCATGCCTGTTAACAAAATTCCAATGGTTTTACCCGGCCAGTTTTTCGATACGCTGTCAAAAAAAACGTTAACTGACGGTTTATAGACTAAATCGCTAGGTTCAGTTGAATAACACATTGCACCATTGTAATCTATTATCAAGTGGTCATTTTTAGCCGCTATGTAAACATTCCCCTTTTTAATTTTTTCATATTTTTCTGCTAGCTTAATTTTCAGATTAGTAACTGAATTTAGCCAGGTAACAAGCTCTGGTGTAAAAGATTCATCGACATGTTGAACAATAATAATCGGCACCGAAAAATTATTCGGTAATGCAGCCAGAATTTTTTCTAGAGCTTGCGGCCCACCTGTCGATGCTCCAATCACAATCAGAGTCACATCATCGCCGCTAATTCCCTCTTTTTTTACAGAGGTATTGCCAACAGAATCAGTAGTTGCTGAATTTTTCTTACTTGGATTGAGTAAATATGATATTTTGTTAATTTTATTCAACAGTGCATTGTTGTTTTGAGCATCGCGATCCGCGCTTCTTAGTGTCGGTGTATTAACTGCATCTAACGCACCCGCACCTATTGCACGAAATACTTTATCAGTATTACTTTCAACAGATGATGTTACGATAACAATCAGACAGGGTGTTTCTTTCATGATGATCCGCGTTGCCTCAATGCCGTCCATTTGTGGCATAATCAAATCCATCAAAATCAGGTCTGGCTTTTCTATTCGACATTTTTCTACTGCTTGAACACCACTATTTGCTATCCAAACAATTTCAATTTCCTTAGACAAGGAAAGCACTCTACGCAGTGCTTCTACCGCCATTAACATATCGTTAACAATCGCGACTTTCATAGACAAAATTACCTTTTTATAGCTAGTTTATTTTGATAGCTGTAAATATTGATAGCACTATATTAATAGCACATAGGCTCGAGCAAAATGGCTTTATTTATGCTTCGCCAATCAAATCGATTACGGCTTCCAGCATTGTTTCATCGTGAAAACTTCCTTTTGTTAGATAATAATCTGCACCTGCTTGCAATCCTTTCTCTCTATCCTCTTTAAGGTCTTTGTATGAAACGATCATAACAGGCAGTCTATTTAAAGAAGTGTCGTTTTTTATCATTTGAACTAATTCAATTCCATCCATCCTTGGCATATCCACATCTGTAATAACCAAATCGAATGTTTGAGATCGGACCGTGTTCCACCCATCTACACCATCCACAGCGATGGTAACTTGATAACCATTTGCTTCCAATAAGTCTCTTTCTACATCTCTTACAGTAAGTGAATCGTCTACCACCAGTATTTTTTTTCTCGATTTTTGATCCGATACATCGGCGATTTGGATTACTTCGGCAACTTTTTTATTTGTAGCGATGTTATTGATAGAACGAACAAAATCCTCTATATCAATGATTAACGTGGGCTGACCGTCTTCAAGCACTGCAGTTGCGCTGATATCTTTAACTTTTCCCAGACGTGGATCAAGTGATTGCACAACTAATTCACGTTGTCCAACCAGTTCATCCACGACCACAGCATATTTGTTTAGGTGGTCATTTACGACAACAATAGAGATTTCATCTTTATCCGATACCTTAGCTTGTTTTCCAAATACCTGAGAGGCGGATATCAGCCTCAGATATTCTTCTTCATATATGACGTATTGATGCCCTTCCTTACGTAATATGTCGTTGCTGTTTACCTTGAGAACACGATTTACCCTTATTAACGGGAACGAATAAGATTCTTCCGATATTTCAACGAGCAATGCGGGGACTACAGATAAAGTAAGTGGTAATTGCAAAGTAAATCGAGTACCGTTGCCTTTTTTTGAATTAATATGAACTAAACCGCGAATTTCTTGTACGGCTTTTCGCACAACATCAAGTCCTACCCCTCTTCCGCTAATTTCAGTTACACTTTCTCTGGTAGAAAAATTAGGTAGAAATAAAAACTCCAGGCTTTCCTGTTTTGATAAAGTGTCTGCAATATCCCGTGTGACTAATCCTTTTTTAACGATCGTGTTTTTTAACGCTTCAACATCAATGCCGCAACCATCATCTTCTACGATAATTGATAGTTGCCCACCGCTATAAATAGCTGAAATCGTAATTTTACCTATTTCAGGTTTGCTTTTTGCTTTACGGTCTCTGGGGAACTCAATGCCATGATCTATTGCGTTACGAATCAAATGCGTTAACGGCGCTTCAATTTTTTCCAACACATCACGATCCACTTCATTTTCAAGACCATTAATAGTTAGATCTACTTTCTTATGGAGTTCCCTGGCAAGATCTCTCACCATCCGGTGAAACCCTTGAACACCATCAGCGAAAGGTCTCATCGTACTTGAAACTACTTCACGGTATAAACGCGCTGATAAAGTGGACATTCTACGATCGAATGATTCAATATCAGCTAATCGGTCTGATAACATTATGCGGCATTCGCCTACTTTATTCAGCGCGAAAAAAATTTGGCTATCAATTTGAGAATCTTTTTCCGTGATTTTTGTTAGCGAGTCTTTGAGTGTTTCTAATATTTTTGCCAACTCTAACTGTCTTTTTTTAATTTGCAGCATTGAAGTAGCGTATGGATAGACCCATTTTGAAGTTATTAACAACTCACCGCTTATTCCCATGATTCTATTCAGTCGATCAGAGCTGACTCGCAATACCCTGTCTTGAGAATTACCTTTGTTAACTGGCGTGGCACTAGTAGACATGGGTATTTCACTAGTAATGTCGGAGAGTTTATTTGCCAAGTATTTTTTTTGCTTTGGAAACTTTAATATGCTATTAATAGATTTAATTGTAGAGCTTATTATTGATTCATGACTTTTTTCCCATTGTGCCAATTCAGTTTCACTTTGTATTGTAATGCTTTTTATAAGATCCACAGCTTTTAGTAGAATATCAATGTGATTTTCATCTAAAATTATTTTTTTAGCTTGTGCAGCCACAAAACAATCTTCCAGGACATGTGCGATACTTTCCACTGACACAATTTCAACTAACCTGGATGCGCCTTTAATAGAATGCGCGCACCGCATTAGCACTTCTAAATGGATAGCATTTTCCGGTTCTTTTTCTAAAGTTAACAAACTATCTATCAGTGACGTGCTTCGGCCATCCACCTCAATGCAAAACAATTCAAACATTGATAAATTACTGTAATCGGTTTGTTTGTCATTGCTCATTGAATTTTTCTTTCCAAAGTAGAAAACAATAAACTAGCATCAATGCAACCAACATTAAGTGCGTTCCAGTTGACGACACCAATTAGATATTTTGCTGTTTTTTTGTTTATAGTCGATGGAACATTAAGCAAATCTGATTTGTTATATCTATAAAGCCCACGAAACTCACTCGCAGGAAAAACATAGCGTTTTCTGCTAATAGAGACAACGATAAGACAATTACATAATCCACGCTGATTCCCAGGCTGTTCTTGTTTAGCTTTCTCGACGCCGAGCAATGAATCTAAGGAAAAACAGAGGTGCACTTCGCCGGAAATATTGACAATGCCTTTAATGTAATGAGGACTTTGATGTGGAACTGAGTGAATAGGCTTACTTTCTGAAACCAACATACATAATTTCGATGGAATGGCAAACCACTCATCGCCAAACCTTAATACCATTACTGATTCAGATTCATTCTGATTTTTTTCCTCTCGAATTTCCGAATACTTTATAAGTTGCTCTTCATCTTCATATAATTTACCGTTATGTAACACCTCGCGTGCCAATACTTGCCGCCCTGCATCAATGTATTTGTCGCAATTTTGACAATGTATTACTGATTCCAGCACAGGACAACGTGGCCGTTCTCTACCCCAAACACCGATACTGTTCCAACAGTTTACAATTTTGTCATTCATTGCTCGACTTCATAAATATATGTCATTTTGCTAAATCTGGGCTAGTGATGGAGCACTAGGACTTGTTACGCTTAACCACTCGCTGAGCTCTTTGATGTAATTTTTTCGCCATATCTGCATCGCCTTGTCTACCTGCATGTAGCGCAAGGTGGATCATCGCCGCGTGATGGTTTGGATCTAAGTACACTGCTTTACGAAACAGCTCTCCTACTAATTTCTGTTTCCCTTCTGACTCTCGAATGAGTCCAAGTAAATAATAAGCTTGTGCAGAAGCATCATGTGTCTGAAGATAACTTTCGCAAAGTGCGCTTGCCTCCTTTAGCTCGCCCGCGTCCGCAAGTTGTTTAACCTTCCGTAATATTTTATCATTTTTAGGCGGATTGTTATCGAGAAGGTTTATTTCCATCGTTTCGAGAAAATGTAAACTTTTTTCCCCGGTTGGCGCGGAACTCAATAGTTTTTTGAATGCTGTTTGGGTAGTTTTTTGACCGATTTTCGATTTTTTATGGTCCAATTTATCTTTTGAGAGCGCTCTCTCTTTCTTGCTTTTGGTATTCTCTTTTGGCACTCGATGATATGCAAAAGCTCGGGCGTATTTAGCTCTTGTAAGGTGTTTATTTATGTATTCACCGGTTTCAGCATGCCCAAGAAACATTACCCCATCGTCGTTCAAAAATTTACATAAATTTTCAATTGCTTTTTCTTGTGTACTACGGTCAAAATAAATCAATAAATTTCTACAAAAAATAATATCGTATTTAATAGCTGTGCCATTCCCTAAATTTTCTTCTAATATATTCCCTTGTTTGAAATTTACTGAAGTGCGTATATCTTCGTGTAATACAAAAGTATCGTCTATCCGATCGAAATAAGCGTCAATAAAATTGTTTTCCTTATTTCGAAAGGAATGTTTCCCATAAACGCCTCTTTTCGCTTTACTCAATAAACGAGTACTAATATCTATCGCGTCCAGTTGAAAATAATCGCCGCCTAATCCGTGTTTGTCCAAACTCATTACAATGGAGTATGGCTCCTCCCCGGTTGAACTAGGCGCACTTAGTATTTTTAATTTTTTTTCCTTATTATTTACTAACCATTCGTCCTTAATGTATGAATCAAACGCAATAAAGGATTGCTGATTTCTGAAAAACCATGTTTCAGGAATAACAACTTCTTCAATTAGCTCTTTAACTTCATATTCGGAATTTTCTAGCTCACTAAGGTATTCATTAACCTCACTAATTTCACATATTTTCATACGGTGGCGAACGGCACGCTCAAAATTAGACGCACCGACGGTATTAGCATTTAAACCGATAATACCTTGTAGTAATGATTTAATTTCTGTAATGCTCATATTTATGAGTTATTTCGTTTTATGCATTGTTCTGGAAACAACAAATTAGCTAACTCATTAGTTATCAACTTTTGCAATTCAATTATTTGTATCATTCCATTTTCATTTGATACAATTTCCTCAAAAAAGGCGGGAGTTGTTAATTCTACGTTGCAAGGTATAAATTTGCTTGCATCCTGCCGCATTACATCTGTTACATTTTCCGCGATCAGTCCTAAGAGTCCTTTGCCGTAATTGCTACTGTAATTCACTATGATGATTCGCGAGTTGTAATATTGATTACTCTTTTTTTCTTTCAAAAAAAGACATAGATCAATAACCGGCACGCTGATTCCATGATAGTTAAGTAAGCCCGCCACAAAATTTGGCGCCTTCGCAATTGATTGCAGAGTTAATAACGGCACGATTTCTTCGACGTTAGCTGAGTCTATTGCATAACAATCTTTTTTAACATAAAAAACCAATAACAACATCTACTATTGCTCTTTTGAAACTTTAAATTTAGTGACACCGTGTTGTAAATTATTTGCCGCTTCATTTAATTTTTCTATAGCGGAATTTGATTGCCTTAGTGAATCTACGGTTTGTTGTGCGGATTCATTTAACTGTATCATTGCATGATTTATCTGCTGCGCACCTTGTGTTTGAAAATGCATACTTTGGTGAACGGATTCAAACCGGGGTGTTAAAGTCTGCACTTTTTCAATAATTTGTCCCAACTCACTACTCACTTTAATTACGTCATCGACACTGCGTTTCACCTGCTCAGAAAATTTCTCCATACCCATTACGCCTGCGGATACCGCGCTTTGCATGTCTTTTACCATTTGCTCAATGTCGAGTGTTGCTACTGCAGTTTGATCTGCTAACCTGCGTATTTCCCTGGCAACTACTGCAAACCCAAAGCCATATTCACCTGCTTTTTCTGCCTCTATCGCTGCATTTAATGAAAGTAAATTTGTCTGATCTGCTACTTTGTTTATTGTGATTACGACGGTGTTGATATTGCTTGCTTTTTCATTCAGAATTTCCAGTTTCGCTGCAATTGAACTTGCTGCTTCGACAACCTGGCCCATGGTGTTTTCCATACGGCGCAGACCTTGCTGCCCGCTGGTTGCATAGGCAGCGGTGTCTTCAGCGACATTAGCCACCTGTTCCATGGTATTTTCCAGTTCTTTTGACGTTGAAGAAATTTCTGTTGCAGTGGTAGCGATTTGATTGGTGGTTGCGGCTTGCTCTGCAACAGTGACTTCTTGTTGCTTCGCGGTCGCGGCGATTTCAGTAGCAGAAGAGGCCACTAAAATACCGGATCGTTGTACCTGGGCCACGAGCAAATTTAAACTTCCTGTCATTTTTTGCACGCCGTCTGCTAATTGGCCTATTTCATCTTCGCCTAATGATTCCATTTCACCCGTTAAATCACCATTCGCTGCTTTGGTGACTGCCTTTAACATGATATCTACTTTTTTCTTAAGTGTATCTACGGCCTGATGTTTTTCCTCAATTGAAGTTTTAATGTAAGTAATCATTGTTTGCAAACTATTGGCTAATTCACCAATGGCGTCATGTCCTGTAAAACCAACATTTACATCGTAATTACCTTCAGTTACTTTGTTTATTACTTCGAGTAGCATATTTACCTTTTCGCTTAACTCTTCTGCAGCATTATGTTCACGCTCGGTGCCGACGTTTACATTGTCGGCCATGGTATTAAACGCTTCGCTAAGATTGCCAATTTCATCGTGTGTCGTTACTTGCACACGTACATCAGAGTCACCACCAGCACGTTGTTTTACGACTTTAATAAGTTTAGAGAGTGGATTAATTATCCAGGTACGCATCAGCAAGTTCACCAAAACCAAACCGGCAGTGAAAAATGCCAAGTTTACGACAATGGATAATTTCATTTCACGCGATACGGTTTCATCGACGTGATCCAGTGCAAAGCTAATACGAATAGCACCGTTAACACTGCCGGGGGGCACTTTATGACATTGCAGACAATTAACACCGCGGGTATTCTCTGTTGCAAAAAAAGGTGTCAATACAGTCCACACACGCCGCCCGCCTCGCCGCTCTATGACAGATATTTCTTCACCACTTAAGGCTTTACGATCCATTTCATCTAGCGGCATTTCATCGTGTAGGCCCGGGCCAAATTGCTGTATAACCGGTTGTCCACGTATGACACGTGCTTCAATGACTTCTGGTCGGGCTAAAATCTTCTTACGAAGTATACCACGTTGATCCATGGTGCCCGTGAGCATCATAATATTCAGGCTATCGAAATAAAGCGTGGTTAAGTCTTTTGTCTGTTGCTCCGCAATCTCTAAAAGTCGATCACTTTCTCGTATCACTGTATAGGTAGTTACTAAGGTAATGACGATAAGAAAAATAAAACCAACCGTTAAATTAACTTTACTTCTTAAAGTCCAATTGTTTAAACTGAAGACTCGATTTTGTATCCCATTCACTTTAATTTCCTTGCCTAAATAAACAATTCACGATGATTTATTTTCGATATATTCAGCTTCACAGACATCTTTACAGAAAAACTTTACAGAAAAAGTGAATTCAGTTGATCATTAACTTGTGACGAGTTCGGTACGCTACTGGCTTTAGTCCAGATAAGCAGATACGGCGAGAAGAGGCCCCTCGAACGAACCCACCTAAGATTTTCCAGTACATACAGCCTGTTAATAGTCTACTCCTAAAAAAAAAGCAAAAATATATTACGAAATTAGCGGCATTCAGCAGTAAATCTTTAGTTTTAGTGTGTATTTCGGAAGCAGCTAGTACACCGTCAAGGCGATTATTAGGAAGGAGCTTAAATGCTAAATTACTTTAGAAAAGCGTTTGCTGGAGGCAGTTTTAAGATACCGATCAAATACCATGCATATATTACGGATAAGTAATCGACCCACTGGCAGGACGCGAATTGAGTCGTTGCTTATTTTTATCAACCCATCCAATTGAAACTGACCTAATTCCACAAGTTCATTACTAAAATAGGCCCGAAAATCCATACGAAATTTTTTTTCCAATTCTGAAATATTCAGTTGAAAATGGCAAATTAACTGCGTAATAACATATTGTCTTAATAAATCATCCTCATTTAGCTCGACACCTCGAAATACTGGCAATTCACCTACATCCAGTTTTTCATAATAATCATCAAGATTTTTTACATTCTGACTATAACACTGACCCACTTTACCTATTGAGGTGATCCCCATCGCAACCAGGTCACAATCTGCGTGGGTTGAATAACCTTGAAAGTTTCGATAGAGACTGCCATTGCGTTGTGCAATCGCCAACTCATCTTCAGGTTTGGCAAAATGATCCATGCCAATATAGACATAACCCGCCTGGGTGAGCCTCTCTATTGTTTGTTGAAGAATTTCCAGCTTTTCAATTGCAGAAGGCAAATCTGATTCGTTGATACGCCTTTGTGGTTTAAACATCTCCGGTAAATGAGCATAGTTAAATATCGATAATCGATCAGGATCCGCGCTGATTACTTTATCAAGCGTATTGTTGAAACTTTCTACTGATTGGAGCGGCAATCCATAAATTAAATCAATACTGATTGACTTGAACCCAAGGTGTTTGCTTTGTTGAATAACGCTTAAAGTTTTTTCTTCTGATTGAATGCGATTAACCGCTTTTTGAACACGCTCATCGAAATCCTGTACACCTAAACTCATGCGATTAAAACCAAGTTCTCTTAACAAGGCGATGGTTTCTTCTTGTACTTCTCTTGGATCAATTTCTATTGAATATTCACCCTTATCATTTTCAAGCAAATTAAAATGTTGCCGGGTAACACGCATCAGCTGCGTCATTTCATCATGACTAATAAATGTCGGTGTGCCACCACCCCAATGAAGTTGATCGACAGGTCTGTGATCGTTGAAAAGCTGGCTTTGTAATTCAATTTCACGGTGTAAACGTTGCAGGTAGGGCGCTGCCCTTGCGCGATTTTTCGTGACAACTTTATTGCATCCGCAGTAATAGCAAATCGTGTCACAAAAAGGTAAGTGAAAATATAACGACAATGGGCGCGCTGCAGATGCCTGTTCACTTTGTTTGTTAGACCATTGCGCCCAATTTAGATAATGCGCTTTAGTAAACGATTCCTGAAACTGAATCGCGGTTGGATAAGACGTATATCTGGGGCCAGATTTATTATAATTCTGTATTAATTCTAGATTAAATTCAATAGCTTGATCCATTAATTTAATGCCTTTCCTAACCAAATAATAAAGCAGTAATTCTGCATAGAGTATACTCGAATTATCGAGCTTTCGCGCATAATTTCTTGTTTGAAAAAAGGGATACTGTTACATGATATATTTCAATAACTTGCGTTAAAGAAGGGTTCATACTCTACTAGCTGCTCATAGGTCAATAAAAAAACACCTTCTCCGCCTCGTTCAAACTCCAGCCAGGTAAACGCAACCCGTGAATACCGTTCTTTTAGTGCAGCCTCGCTATTGCCTACTTCAACGATTAACAAGCCGCCTGGTAAAAGATGATCCCGTGCCGATCTCAATATTCGACAAACAACATCAAGCCCTGTCCTTCCTGCGACCAGTCCAAGCGAAGGTTCATGTTGAAATTCTGCGGGCAGATTTGCCATATCAACCTCATCGACGTAAGGCGGGTTGCTAATAATTATGTTATAGCGTTGCTGCGAAAGCGAATCAAACAAGTCAGAATGAATGGCGTTTACTTGCCCTTGCAGACTGTGATTTTTGATATTAATGTTCGCGACCTCAAGCGCATCCTGTGAAATGTCTACTGCGTCAACCTGGCATTCAGGAAATGCAACGGCACAGGCGATCGCAATGCATCCACT
Source organism: uncultured Gammaproteobacteria bacterium (assembly GCA_964654485.1). Lineage (GTDB taxonomy): Bacteria > Pseudomonadota > Gammaproteobacteria > SG8-11 > SG8-11 > JAADIM01. Next base: position 36,661 of record CAZZJI010000022.1, read on the forward strand.
ACCCGTGCATAAATCCAGAATACACGTGTCTGACGTATTGCTTAGATTGTTGTTTAAATCCAGCCAGGGTTCAAATCGATGCTCGATTAATTCTGCCAGTGGTGAGCGCGGCACCAAAACCCGGTTATCTACATAAAAAGGCATCTCGGCAAACCAGGCTTCATTGGTAAGGTAAGGTAAAGGTAGGCGCTTGCTTACTCTCAGGTTGATTAATTTTAGAACGTTTTTTTTTTCTTCGTTGGTCAAACGCGCACTGAACAAAGCGGATGGAATATCGTGTGGCAAATGCAAAACATGTTTAAGCAATGTAATGGCTTCATCCAACGCGTTGTCCGTGCCGTGCCCAAAGCTAAGATTCACTTTATTAAACTGACTTACGGCCCAGCGAATATAGTCGACGATGGTGTGTAATTGAGATTGTAAATCAGAGCTTAACTCTGAGTTTAGCTGTAAATTTAGCCCTAAATTTAGCGTTGAATCTATTTTTTGATCTTTATTCATTGAATGTTTGTTACCTTCTTAAATCATCTACCCTATTAGTTCGGTTTTCTATTATACTCCCTATTTTGATTTCTTTTTGTTTTTCCTTTTATTTTAACTTTTTATTATTGTAACTTTTTATTTTAATCAAGGCATTTAATTATGGCGCAATATATATATACAATGAATGGGGTCGGTAAAGTCGTGCCACCCAAACGTGAAATATTGAGGGATATTTCCCTGTCTTTTTTTCCGGGTGCAAAAATAGGCGTATTAGGCCTCAATGGCTCGGGTAAATCTACACTGCTACGCATAATGGCCGGATTAGATACCGATATCGTTGGTGAAGCCAGGCCGCAATCCAATATTAAAATTGGTTACCTCGCGCAAGAACCCGAACTGGATGAAACAAAAGATGTGCGTGGTAATGTCGAAGACGGCATTGGTGAAACCAAGAGGTTATTAGACCGTTTTAACGAAATCAGTATGAAATTTGCCGAACCAATGATAGATGAAGAAATGACAAAATTGTTGGATGAACAAGCAACGTTGCAAGATGCCATCGATTGTGTCAATGCCTGGGACCTGGATCGCACTCTGGATATAGCCGCAGATGCATTACGCCTGCCCCCTTGGGACGCCGATGTATCGACATTATCAGGTGGTGAACGACGCCGGATTGCTTTATGTAAATTATTACTCTCTGCGCCCGATATGTTGCTGCTTGATGAACCCACAAACCACCTTGATGCGGAGTCGGTTGCCTGGCTGGAACGCTTCCTCCACGACTTTAACGGCACCGTGGTGGCAGTCACTCACGACCGTTATTTTCTCGATAATGTGGCGGGCTGGATACTGGAACTCGATCGTGGTTACGGGATTCCGTGGGAAGGCAATTATTCTTCCTGGCTAGAGCAGAAAGACAAACGACTGGCTAACGAAGAGAAACAGCAATCAGCGCATGAACGCACCATCAAGTCTGAACTAGAATGGGTACGCGCTAATGCGAAAGGTCGGCGGACAAAAAGTAAGGCACGATTGGCAAGGTTTGACGAATTAAATTCTAAAGAAGTACAAAAACGCAATGAAACCAAGGAAATATTTATTCCACCTGGCCCGCGGCTGGGTGAGCTGGTCATTGAGGGCAGTAACCTGTGTAAATCCTTTGGCGAAAAAGTGTTAATTGATAATTTTAGCTTCAATTTACCGCAAGGGGGCATCGTTGGCGTGATAGGGCCAAACGGAGCAGGAAAAACGACGTTATTCCGTATGTTGAGTGGACTTGAGGAACCTGATAGCGGTGTCCTGCGTTTTGGAGACACCGTTAAGCTGTCTTATGTTGATCAAGGACGCACGACACTCGAAGATGATAAAAATGTTTGGCAACTCATCTCCGATGGTTTGGACACAATTACTGTCGGTCACTATGAGATGGCCTCACGTGCGTATTGTTCGCGTTTTAATTTTAAAGGTTCTGATCAGCAAAAATTAGTCAAAGACCTTTCTGGCGGTGAACGAAACCGAGTACATCTTGCTACATTACTGCGCAGCGGCGGTAATGTACTGTTGCTTGATGAACCGACCAATGATCTGGATATCGAAACCTTGCGTGCACTGGAAGAAGCGCTACTGGACTTCCCCGGCAGCGTGATTGTTATCTCACACGATCGCTGGTTTTTAGATCGAATAGCCACACATATTCTGGCATTCGAGGACGACAGCCATGTAGTTTGGTTTGAAGGTAATTTCGCCGAGTATGAAGCAGACAAGGTAAGACGATTAGGTGATGGTGCAAATCAACCGCACCGTATCAAATATAAAAAGCTGCTGCATTAACTAACAGGCTCATTTACTATCTCTAAACATTGTTAACCATTGCGAAGTTGGTTTAAGTAGATATACAACTGAATGATCCAGAGGCTTGTTTCTAAACAAGTTAAACAATTAGTTTACGTTATTGAAATACAATTTCACTAAATCAATTAGTATAAAAATAAAGCTATATATGGAGTTAATGTGACCGGATACACAGTACCGTTAGTGTATAGTATATTAGAGTGATACGATGTATCGTATAGTATTTTATCCAATATAAGGATTGAGATAGCTAATAAGATCCCTTTGACGGTCGATAATTAGTTATACGTTATATACCGCTAACCGTACTATATTTCCTAACTTTGCATTCAGTAAGCTAGGCCTCCAATAAACTAGGTTCCCAGTAAAAAAGGTTTTCAGTAAACACGGCATCCGGTAAGTAACTACTAGTTAGTATTAACAAAAGAGCAACCGTATTGAACCAACGTAAAGAACCACAGTCGTAAAAGCAGCCGAATTGTAACGGACTATCAAAAACGTTAATTCATTACACTTTATTAATAATTTAATTAGGAGGTAATCATGTCAACGGCAGATTTGTTGACCCTCTGGTCAGATCAATTGGCATTGTCAGTAATCATCTGGCTCTTCGTTCTCATCGTACTCATGTACTTTGCTCGTCAACCGGCGCACAGTGCAATCCGGTCGTTCAGCAAAGTCATCCGTAATGGTATGCGCCTGGGTGCACGGTCTACTATGCTGGCTGAAGAACGTTTAAAAGAACGTAATAAAGAAGTACTCATTGCTGCCGGCCGCGAAGCAACAGAACGCTATATCGAACGTGAATTTCAGCGCGTGGAAAATGTTGTTAGCCGCGATTTAAGTGGTTACCCGTCTTTACATCGCGAACTAAAAGAACAAATCATTAATATCGACAATGATTATCGCCAATCGAGCGAAGTTCCCCCGTCGCCACCAGCCTGGGTTAAAGCCGTTGAAGCGGTCGCCAAAATTCCTTCGAATGGTGACCCAATGGTCAGCAAAATTTTAGGTGACATCCAAACAACGATTAACAACGTGCACAATACGGCAATGCAGGAGTACCGAAATTCCTGTAAAGAACGGCATATGCTTTTGAAAAAAATGATGCCATATTGGCGCAAACTTGAACATTCGCTTTCTCATGTCAAAGGTAAAATATTAAGTCTGGAAAAACGCTCTAAAATTATTGACCAGCAAATTGAAAAATACGAAGCAATCATGGCTAAAACAGATACCGCTGTGCGTATGCTTTCTTCTTCTTCGATGACACAATTTTTCATATCCGCTATTGTGTTAAGCATTGCATTACTCGGCGGTTTAATAAACTTTCAGTTAATTGCTTTACCTTTTTCTGAAATGGTTGGTGCAAATACCTATATTGGTGGAATGCGCGCTGCCGATGTTGCCGCGTTATTTCTAGTCCTAATGGAAACGGCACTGGGCATTTTCCTAATGGACGCCTTGGGCATTACCCGTTTGTTTCCGATTATCCATTCGATGGATGACAAGTTGCGCCGTAAAATGATATGGGCCGTGTTAACGTTTTTATTTATTTTCGCCTGCATCGAATCTTCTCTTGCTTACATGCGTGATTTTCTCGCGGCAGATCGAGAAGCATTAACTCAGTCATTGGCGGGTGTCGCTGTTGCGAAACCTGAATTTCGCTGGATACCCTCTGTGGGTCAAATGACGATGGGCTTTATTTTACCCTTCGCGCTGGCATTCGTCGCTATCCCGCTCGAATCCTTTATACACTCATCGCGTACCGTTATTGGTGTAGCCTTAGTTGGTGTGTTGCATGGAGTGGCATTTATACTGCGTCTGACTGGCAATCTTGTTAACAGCATGGGTAACGTTGTCGTTAGCATTTATGATTTGATCATTTTTATCCCTCTACGTATAGGACAGAGTTTTGGGCAAAAAAAGTTCGAAGAAAATTTGGATGAAACCCGCATGCTGGGGCATGACACTGATAACTCGCGTTATATTACATCATCAGTCAGTTCTGGTTCATCATCTCAAACTGGTCCTAGAGGCGAGGAAAAATAAATGAAGAAATTATCGCTTCTATTTTTGATTTCAACTTTAGTTTCAACAACAAGCTTTCTT
>CAZZJI010000022.1:41209-50281 GCA_964654485.1 uncultured Gammaproteobacteria bacterium
AAAACCATGTGTATTAACCAATACATCTGCATCACGAGCCAATGTAGATGGATTGCATGAGACATACACTATTTTTTGAACCCCCGTTTTCGACAACCATTGCACAACATTAAACGCGCCACTTCGTGGTGGGTCCAACAAAACCTTATTATATTTCTGCTTGCGCCACTGCGGCAAAGTGTCAAACTCAGCAAACAAATCTGCTGTATGAAATGTCACATTCTGCAGATCATTTTTTTGTGCATTTCGTATCGCGAGTTGTACTAAGTCGTTACTTCCCTCTATACCCACGACATCAGCACCACTGCGGGCTAAAGGCAATGTAAAATTTCCCAGCCCACAAAACAGATCCAGAACAGTGTCACCGGGTTGCGGTGCGAGAGACTTAACAACCAAATCAATCATTAGTTTGTTAATATCGGCATTAACTTGCGTAAAATGTGTTGCTTGAAACGCCATTTCGATATTGTAATCCGGTATTTTATAATTCAATTCATAAGGTGAAACAGATCCTGAGTTGAGCGGTGCGACCGTCTGCAGACCACCCGGCTGTAATAAAATCGTAAAATTGTGTTGCTGGGCAAAATGCATTAATTTTTCTTTATCTGCATCAGGCATATCGACTAGGTGCCTGAATATCAGCACCGTCACTTCGTCACTCACAGCGACTTCTATTTGCGGTATTTTATCGCGAATTTGGAACTGTGAAATTAATTCAGCAAGGGCCTCAAGTCGTGTTCCTACCGTCGAATGCACAACTTCACACTGTTTTATATCTGCAATAAAGCTATTACGTTTTTCTCTAAAGCCAACCAGCACCCGTTCTTTCTTAATAACGTACTTTACACCGAGTCTGGCCTTACGCCGATATCCCCAAACCGGTCCTCTAACAGGATCTAGTACTTTCTCAGGAGAGACATGACCGATATGTTTGAGATTATCCAGCAAGATGGCTTGTTTCTGTTTGATTTGCTCATTTTCATCCAGGTGCATTAAACTGCAACCACCGCAAAGGCCAAAATGCGCGCATTTAGCTGCAACCCGATACGCTGAGGCCGTCTTTATTTCAGTTACTTTACCTTCATCATACTTCCTTCTTTTTGAAGTATAGATAAACTCGATTTCTTCATCGGGTAGTGCACCATCGATAAACACTGCCTTGCCATCAATATGCGTCACTCCCCTGCCATCGTGTGATAGAGATTCTATTGTGGCAAATACAGGTTCTGCCGGTAATTTTTTTCGAGAAGATTTGGACATTAATAATATACCGAGGCAGTTGTACAAATGTAGTTCGAACTACACAAACATAACCCTATCCACAAATAAAATTATTTTAAGTAAAATGAAATTCAACACCTGAATTGAAATAATCAGACAGGAAAAACACCGGTAGAAAGATATCGGTCCCCTCTATCCGCTATGGGTATATCGTAAATATTTTTACCTTTATAATAATAGCGTCGAAATATTATTGACAGAATTGTTCGATTCTTACAGATGGCGTCTTGGCTCCATGCTTTCGTGTAGAATGCTTAAGATATCGATGAAGTCATTTCCAATAATATAAAAGATGACATGTGAACCTTCATTGTAGCTCATGTATCCAGGTTTAACTTCATCTCTTTCTTTTCCAAAAAGTGGGTTCTCTGCTAGCCATGAGAACCGTTTACTGAATTGCTGTAAATATTTATTGCGTTGATCTATGCCCCACGTCTGTTGTGTATATCGGCCTATTTCTTCTAGGTCTTCTTTTGCGATTTCCCGCAACGTATATTTAGGCATTTACTGCTCTGCTTTTTTATCTAATGCTTTAATAAGATCATCCATCGAGAAATTTTCTATAATAGGGCTTTTTTCAGCCAACTCAAGTTTTGCCCTCAAAGCCTCTAACTTCTTTTTATATTCTTGTTGCTCTAGCCAAGTGCGCAGTGCCTCTCGTATAACCTCGCTTGATGAGTTGTACATCCCTGTTTCAACTTTCGCTTTAACAAGTTCTTCGAGTTCTGGTGTAAGTGATACATGCATAAAAATGCCTCTCTATATACAATATAGTTATAACGTAGCACTAATGAGCAAGATTGTCAATCCTTAACATCATCGAATACACTACGAACTAACTGTGAGGCTTTTCGTCCATCTCAGCCCACGCATGTATGTATATCAATTAACTAAATAAAATGAAATTCAACACCTGAATTGAAATAATCAGACAGGAAAAACACCCGTAGAAAGATATCGATCTCCCCTATCACAAATAATGACGACAATAACCGCATCCTGTAACTCGTTTGACAAACTTAATGCAGCGGATACCGCACCTCCCGACGAAATTCCTGCAAAAATACCCTCCTGTGAAGCCAACGCAAGCGTCGTATATTCAGCATCTTCTTGTGAGACATCGATGATTCGATCGACGCGGGAAGCATCATAAATCTTTGGTAAATACGCCTCTGGCCAGCGACGTATACCGGGAATGGATGCCCCATCCTGTGGCTGTACCCCGACGATCTGAATCTCCGGGTTTTGTTCCTTTAGATACCTGGAGGTACCCATAATGGTGCCTGTTGTGCCCATGGAACTGACGAAGTGGGTAATCTTACCCTGTGTGTCACGCATGATTTCCGGGCCTGTTCCTTCATAATGTGCTCTGGGATTATCCGGGTTGGCAAATTGATCCAGTACTTTACCTTTACCCTCTTTTTCCATTTCACGCGACAGATCTATCGCCGCTTCCATGCTGCCTTTCTTAGGCGTTAAAATAATCTCTGCCCCAAAGGCTTTCATCACGCCGCGCCGTTCGGCACTCATGTGCTCCGGCATAATCAACACCATTTTATAGCCCTTCACGGCTGCCGCCATCGCCAACGCAATACCGGTATTACCACTGGTGGCCTCAATCAAGGTATCCCCGGGTTTAATCTCACCCCGCGCTTCAGCGTGCTTTATCATACTCAACGCCGGTCGGTCTTTTACCGATCCTGCTGGGTTATTCCCCTCTAGCTTCACCAGCAACGTGTTTGTTGTTTGACCAGGTAAACGCTGCAGCCGAACAAGCGGTGTATTGCCTACAAAATCTTCTATTGTCGTCGTTTTCATGGGAATAGTGTAAGCGAGGTGGCAACAGAAAAGAAGCGCTGCGGCTTAATATTGCGCAACCCAAAAAATGAGCAAAACGCTTCGATTTATTCTAGCTGGTCATGAATTTCAGGCATGCAACAACGGTATTTAGGATTATAATGCGCGCATGTTATTTACCTTGGCGGACATAGCCGCGCACATCCCCGCAGAGCGTTTTGACTGCGGCTGGCAATTATTCACTGATGGCCAGGTGACTGCACCCAATATCCAGCGCGGTGGCGAACTCATCACCACCGTCATCCCACAAGCCGGAAGCCGCCCGTTGCGGGTGTATGTGCGCACAGACAGAGAAAATAACGAGATCACCATTCATGGCGAATGTAGCTGCGCGAAGAAAAAGAATTGTGAACACGTAGCCGCCGTATTGCTGCAGGCGTTGGATGATCAACAGGTACTGCCCGGTGATGGAGCCTGCGCATCACCAACAAAAAATATAATCAGCAAACAACAGCTCAAGAGCCAACAAGTACTGCTCTATATACTGCAATTCGATGACTCTCAACAAGAGACGGGGTTACTGATCGAAACCTGCGCAGCGCGGCGTTTAAAACACGGCGGCTATGCCATTACCAGTCACTACCGACCTAACCGAACGACCCATCGTACCCCGGCACGGTTTCTGCAGCCGATAGACCTTGATTTGCTAAGTACGCTGGATCAATTGCCCTGCGCGCCAGACACGCGCATTCATTGGCTCAGTGGCCCGCAATCCGCGCGCACACTGGAGAGCATACTCGCCACCAAACGTTGTTATTTTAAGAATACCGAAGGGGGGACACCGCTGAGTTTAGGTACGGCACGCCAAATCGAGTTTCAATGGCTGACGGATGATTTCGGTTATCAAAGAGCAAGCTGGCAAATCACACCTGCGACGAGTAAATTACTGCAGCTGCCTTCCCCCTGGTATCTCGACAGCGAAAAGGGTGAATGCGGCCCGCTGCACAGCAGCTTGCAACCAGACCTTATTCATGAGCTCGTGACGTTACAACCGGTGCCGCCTGAACAGTCGCTTGACGTGTACAACACATTTGTCAAAACTTACCCAGAATCAACGATTCCACGCCTGCAACACATCGATATCGAAATCGTGCCGCCGGTCAAACCCATGCCTTGCCTGCGCTTAACTAACACTGAAGAACAACCGTTGGAACAGCGGTGCAATTCCCACAACTTCGTTTGTCTTAGTTTTTATTACAACGACATTGAAATTAACCGCCACGACCCGCCCACACGCCGCGTTGGTGAACGATTCATACGCGTGCAACGTGATAGAAAAGTGGAAATTGCGGCTGTGAAACAATTGCGTAAACTGGGCTTTGAGGAAGATGACCAAAGAAGCCGCCACACTGGCAACGACTGTTTTTTCCCCGCTATTGATTTCATGGGCAGTGATTTCATAGGCAATGATATTGAGGCGTGGCTAGATTTCCAGGTGGAAGCGCTCCCCACATTGCGTGCCCTAGGCTGGCGTATCGAGTATGATAATTTTCACTATCAGCTGGTCAAAGCCAGTAATTGGGTTTGCGATGTCGACAAATTAGTGCAGCAAAACTGGTTCAACGTAGGCCTGGGTGTAGAAGTGGACGGTGAGCATGTCGATCTGTTGCCCATCCTGCTGAACTTTATAAGCAATTTCCCTGACGGCCTGCCAGATCAGGAGGAAATCGCGACCGAGCATTTCATCGTCCCCTTTACCCCAAATGGGCAGAATGAAGAACGCCTGCTATATCTGCCCACGGCACGTGTCGCACCGCTACTGGAAATCCTGCTGGAAATCTACGACAACACTGCGCAGCTAGACGATCAGTTAGACAAGCAACGTCTGCGTTTTAACCGTGTGCAGCTGGCACGTTTGGCTGCGCTGGATCAATCGGATGGGGAACTGCCCCACCTGCAATGGCTGGCCGACAACGATATCCAGCAATTGGCTCGGCGTCTGCGGGATCTGAATAACATTTCCGAAGTGTTGCCCCCCACAGGATTGCTGGCAACCCTGCGCCCCTATCAACAACAAGGGCTGAACTGGTTGCAATTTCTACGTGAATACCAACTGGCCGGTATCCTCGCCGACGACATGGGGCTGGGCAAAACCGTGCAGGCCCTGGCCCATATACTGCTAGAAAAGGAAGCGGGCCGTGCCGACTGCCCTAGCCTGGTGATCGCCCCTACCAGTTTAATGTTCAACTGGCGCCACGAGGCCAAACGCTTTACGCCCCAACTCAAGGTGTTGGTCTTGCATGGGCCACAACGCAAAAACCACTTCCCGGCCATCGCCGATCATGACCTGATCATCACCACCTATCCTTTATTGGTACGTGATAAAGACAAGCTGCTGGCATACCACTATCATCTGGCTATCCTGGACGAGGCGCAGGTAATCAAAAACCCCAAGTCGCAAGCCAGCCGCGCAGCGAATGACATCAACGCCCGCCACCGCTTGTGTCTTACTGGCACTCCGCTGGAAAACCACCTGGGCGAGCTGTGGTCATTGTTCGACTTTTTATTGCCCGGCCTGTTGGGCAACAGCAAACAATTCCGCCACATCTTCCGCACACCGATCGAGAAGCACGCTAACCAAACCAAGGCAGAAAAACTCGGCTGCCGCATACGCCCATTCCTGTTACGCCGTACCAAACAACAGGTCGCCACGGAACTGCCGCCTAAAACGCAGATCGTCCAGAGTGTCATACTATCGGGAAAACAGCGTGAACTCTACGAGACTGTGCGCCTGGCGATGCACCGCCGCGTACGCGAGGCAATCGAGCGCCAGGGACTTGCCCGCAGTCACATCGTGGTGCTCGATGCGCTGTTGAAACTGCGTCAGGTGTGTTGCGATCCGCGCCTGGTAAAAATGGACACGGCGTGCACGGCTCTTTTAACTCCCCTTTCAAAAATGGAGCAATCAGCCAAACTGGTCATGCTCATGGAACTATTGCCTGAGATGGTTGAAGAAGGCCGGCGCATTTTGGTGTTCTCCCAATTCACCAGCATGCTAAAACTCATCGCGAACGAACTAAACGATGCCAACATCGCCTATGTCACCCTCACTGGCCAAACCCGTGACCGGGAAAAACCCGTGCAGCAATTCCAGGATGGCAAGGTGCCGTTGTTTCTCATCAGTCTCAAGGCGGGTGGCGTAGGCCTCAACCTCACAGCCGCCGATACCGTCATCCATTACGACCCGTGGTGGAACCCCGCAGTGGAACGCCAGGCCACCGACCGCGCCCATCGCATCGGCCAGCAGCAGGCCGTGTTTGTTTACAAGCTGATTTGCGAAGGCACGCTGGAAGAAAAAATCCTGGCCATGCAACAACGCAAACAGACCCTGGCCGATGGCCTGTATCAAAATGGCGGCAACAACGAACCCCAATGGAACGAACAGGATTTGGAAGAACTTTTTGGAAAAACGCTACTATGAACCATGTCATCCAATACCAAGTCGACCAACTCTTGCTGGAACAGGGCGAATACCAGCCTTTGGAATTCCTACTGCAGGAGGGACGTTTAAGCTACAACGACTACGAAGCTTGGCGTAGCGGTGCGCTGGATTACCTGGATGAGGCGTTGTTCGGCGATCCCGAACACATTCAGCAACAACTGATGCAAGCAGAAGATTACTTGCAACAGCGAGGTTGGCAAGCAGAGACAATCAGCTACTCAACATGGCGTAACAAAGAGACACAAACGGCTTCTCAAGCGATGTCACATCAAAAATCTGCGCCACTGTGTTTCAGTGCAAACCACACCCTTAATCGCTGTTTCCACCAGCGTTATCGTAAACCACAAACACAGCCACAGCTGGACCTGTTTACCGATGCCCCAGCCACCAATCAGGTTAACGGTATCACCTTGGCATTGATCAATCTCGATAGCGCTGAGGCGCGTCGTCTATTGGAACGTCTTTGTGACACAGCACCCGATCATGTGCGTTTGGGCGAACTGGAACGCCTGGTAGAAGCGGCGGAAGGCCTGCATACCGCCGTGAGCGATGTCGCCTGCGACATGCAGATTCTACAAGAAACATTAATTCCCCTAGCCGAAAGCCTGTTGGGAAAAGACAGCCGTGACTTGTTAATCCTGCTGTGGAGACGCTTATCTATCGCCCTGCAAGATCAGCCTTACCAACCAAGCAAACCCGAGTTGCACCTCAGCTACACGGCAAGCCAGGCAATGGATTGGGACGCTGTCCGCCAGGCAGTGGAACAAGCGCCCCATTGGCAAACCAATCCAGTGTTGTTACTAAGGCATGCCCGTGCGTGCGATTTTCTACACCAAAAGCCTGCCGCCGCCCTGCTGAGCTGGTTCAAACTGTGTTGGCAGTTTCCAGAGCAAGCTGATGCCATCGAATCCAGTAGCGATTACGCACTTCGGCAACAATGGATAACCTTCCTGGAACTGGACCCGGAGCTGCCGTCACCGTCATTTCCCGCCTGGTTGCTGTTGAACAAACCGGGTTTGATCAGACTCCTGCCTGAACCCGGTTCAAAATCCGACGAAAACAAATTGGCGTTGGAGTGTCCCGCTAGCTATCACACTCTGTACAGACTACAACACAACCGCATACGCACCCGTACAGAACATGGCAACGAAGAGGATCTGAAGCGCGAAAAAGCAGAACACAACACCATGGCCCTGCGCGCCCAACTCAAACGGCAAAATCCCGTATTGTTTCACCATTTTATCGGCACCATTTTGTAGTGGTCAAATATTATGGTCGTTCACAAGGTTGAAGTTAGATATAAAAATTAATTTGACGGCAAACAAAACGATTTCAAATACGCCTGGAAATCATCCTTTAACTCTGGGTGCTTCAATGCATATTCAACGGTTGCCTGTAAATACCCAAGTTTATTACCACAATCGTAGCGCTTACCGGTAAACTTATAGGCAAACACTTTTTCTTCCTTCAGTAATTTCGCGATCGCGTCAGTAAGTTGTATTTCACCACCGGCCCCTTTTCCAGTATTTTCCAACAAGCCAAATATTTTTGGACTGAGGACATAACGACCTACAATCGCAAGATTCGATGGCGCTTCGCTAGGATGTGGTTTTTCGACAACCGCATCAACGGGTGCAACACGATTTTTAAGCGTAGACGTACTCACAATGCCATATTTGTCTGTATCGGCGTGCGGTACTTCTTCAACCCCCAATACACTACAGGCATTGTCTTCGAATACTTCAACCATCTGCTGCAAACAGCTCTTGTCACCGCCATCGATCAAATCGTCAGCCAATATAACGGCAAACGGATCATCTCCGACAACAGACTTTGCACACAACACCGCATGGCCCAAACCGAGCGCTTCTGCCTGACGAATATAGACACAGGTGACATCTGACGGTAGGATGTTACGCACTAGACCAAGCAGCTTTTCCTTGCCTCTGGCGGTGAGTTCCGCTTCTATTTCATAGGCCTTATCAAAATGATCAGGAATTGAGCGCTTATTACGCCCAGTAACGAAAATAAGCTCTTTAATACCCGCCGCAACCGCCTCCTCAGCAGCATACTGAATGAGGGGTTTGTCCACTATCGGCAGCATTTCTTTCGGATTAGACTTGGTTGCGGGTAAAAATCGAGTCCCCATACCCGCCACCGGGAAAACCGCTTTTGTTACTTTCCTGTTCATTTATTGTCCTTGCGCTTGATAATTTTTACCAAAGATCAAAAATATTATTTTTGTATACCCCTACCCAATAGCTCGCCTGAATTCTAACATACGGTTTAAAATTCAGTTAATTTTTCCAAATTTAAAGGCTACACGCGTAATCTAGCTACTTTATCACCCCCATTTTCTTTTCAATATTATGCAGAACATTACCTAAACCAGCATAAGTAAGAATTGCCCCAATAATGACACCTGTGCTATTAGCAATCATGTCAGCAATTTCATACATCCGCACACCCGCTAATCCTTGAAGAAATTCAAG
>CAZZJI010000023.1:0-7528 GCA_964654485.1 uncultured Gammaproteobacteria bacterium
GATTCAACTGATTTATTTAGGATTATATTTCGTTGTTTGCCAGGGTATTGGATGAATACGGCGATGTCAGGATTCGCGCATAAATGAATACAGCAGATCGCATACTAGATGTTGTGCAGTACATGATACAAACGCGTGGTTACAACGCGTTTAGTTATCAGGATGTGGCTAATGAAATAGGTATTAAGAAAGCGAGTATTTATTATCATTATCCGAAAAAAGCAGATCTTGTACGGGTGGTCGTTGAACGATATAGACAAGGCGTACTTGATTTACAAAAACAACTGGATGCTGATGAAAAATCCAGTTATTCACAAAAACTGACCGTGTATATTGGACCGTTTTTATCGGTATCAGAAACTGAGAATATAGTTTGTCTCTGTGGTGTTCTCGGTGGTGAATTTATTACCTTACCGAAGGAAGTACAAGAACAGGTAACATTATTTTTCAATGAACATGAGAAATGGCTGACTAAATTATTTACGCAAGGCCGGGCAGCGGGTGAATTTCATTTCAAAAAAAATCCGAGGGAGATGGCAAGATTATTTTTCAGCTCATTAGAAGGGGCTATTCTAGTGGTAAGGGCGACAGGCGATAGTAAATATTTTAATCAAGTTGTGTCTGCGTTGAAGGATACGCTGCATAAAGATGAGTAAATAAAAATTTCACGCAAGGTGAGACCTCCCTGTAATTCCCGTGGAGAGTTTACCGTTTCGTGATTGTATTGGCTGAGGGTGAGTTAATTTTATCGCCAGTGATGCCGGTTTCTTTTTCAAGAGTATCTGCAAGGGTCTTTACCTTTTGTTCGATCAGGTCACGCACGTGACGAAACCCATCAGCATCAAGATGTTTCGGGTCATCGATACCCCAATCAACATGGTGTTTTGCCTTTACCATTGGGCACTCATCACCGCATCCCATTGTGATTGCATATTCATATTCGATATCAGGAATTTCGTTTAACGAAATAGAGGAGTGTGTCGACAGATCATAATTTACCTCTTTCATGTATTCAATTGCACGCTCATTTACCTTTCCGGATGGGCGTGAACCACTACTGTAGGCCTTGATAATACCATTACTGTGAATGTGTGCGAAGGCCTCAGCCATTTGACTACGACAGGAATTTTCAATACAAACAAATAAAATATTTTTCATTATCTTATGCTCGAGTTAACCGGCTGCGTGCATACTTTTCTTGTGCCGGGATTTAGCGTTGCGCTGCTTTTTCCATTTTTTCCAGGCTGGTATGTTTAACATCCTTGCCCTTTACCGTATTTATATATTACAAATAGTCACCTCGGCGCTATTTACTTTGATATCGGATAGTAATTCAAAAAATAGTTAAATAATTGGCGCAATTAATTGATGTGCTAAATTTATACCAGGCTTATCTCGCATCCCTTAAATCATAAACGCTGGCTGCGCATTCCAGTTCCCCCCTGAGTTGGTAGGTTTGTGCCTCGAGCAAGTATTCATGCGCGTTAGTTATTACAACCTCTATTTTATTTTCAAATACGTTATTGGTTTTGTCAAATGCATCCTCTTGGGAGGAATAACAACGCGATGTTAAGGTATGTTTGCCGGGAGTGAGTTCCAGGTTTTTGATCAGTTGGGTTATTTGTGTTCCGTTTAATTTAAAGGCGCTGACGCGTGTACGTAAACCGTTAATCACGGTCTCTTTCATCAGCCTAATAATTCCCCGATTACCGCGGGTGGCGCCGCGAACTGTGATTGTATCGCCTTTAGATTTAATACCTGTATCAACAGTAAATTCCCCGGCATCGGAAGGGTCATCAGAAAAATCCATGCTGTGATCGGGTTTTAGCGTGATGTGGTTGTTGAAATCGGCTTCGAAACCGCCCGATAGCAGTTTGAGATCATACGCTGGGTTGTCGCTGACGGAGGATGTTAGTGATTCTTCTTGCCCAGAGTCTCTTGGTATTCTTGTTATTTTGGCTCTATCTGAAACGGATTCATTTATTGGTTCTTCTTCATTGAATGCAATTTCTCTCTCTTCTTCTTTATCTATGCCGTTTATCGTGTCAATACTATAATACTGTTTTTTTATACTGTTGATGTCGGTTGAGCAACTAACTGTAAACACCAACGCAATAAACAATACTGATAATTTTAACATTACAACTGGACTTCCTAAAAAAATTACTGGTCCTTTATTTATGGATTTCAAATTTGAAAATTACAAGGGATGCGTGTATTTACGAACTGCTTTATTTGCTTGGTTTCTCGTTGATTTCTTCAATTTGTCCATCTTTTCTGTTAACCAGGTATGAAACGTAGATATCCACATTTGGAAGTGTTGAGACGACTCGAAATTTCCAATTGTCCTTTAGTTCCTCCGGATTACGATCGACGTAGACCGCATTCGATTTTGCAATAGCCGATTCTGTAAAAGCACTCTGTTTGTAATTAAAATAGTATTCCGCTATGGCGACAGCCTCCTGCTTGGAAATACCATCATAACGATCAACTTTTAAGTAGGCGCGGTTAATTAGTTCGCCAGGTGACGTACAGCTAATAACCAAAATGCTTATAAGTAAAATGAGAATTTTTTTCATATTCTGATGATTTCAAAAATGTGCTAGCCAATATTGCTATTATCGGCTAATTCTTACTTTCGCTACAATATAAAATACCATTGATTTAATTAATTTAACGTTAATCCGGCCGATTTTTATTTCCCTTACTATGCACTAAACTTATAATTTATAAGCGTTATTGCGTTTTTATAGCGCTTGTTTTGTGTGTAAGCAGTTGATTTTTTTGTTTAATTGTAAGAGGTTTGACTGATAGACAGTATTAGAGAGTATAACTGGTGAGTGTAAATATTTATGCAACCGAGCTTCGCCATAACCCGAATAAAAATAATGATATCAAGCGGCACAGCAATGCAGGTGGCGGGTTATTCGGGGGTCAAGTTTTAATAGAATTATCCGATTGTAGATATATGGAAAAACGTCACTTTATTATACGCAAGGCAGATGAACAAACACGCTAAAATGAATAGAAAAATCGCTATTTCTTGTTTTGTATTTTGGATATTTGTGAATACTGCTATTGCTGTGCCCGCAGATAAACCGATCGGGAGTGTCGCGCGCGCGCAGTTCACAACGTCGATTATTAATAAAGAGCCAGTAGATCAGGTTGTTCTATTAGGTAACGATATCACACAAGTATATTATTTCACGGATCTAAGGCATCTGTTTGGCAAAACTATCACGCACCGATGGGAGTATCAAGGAGACATTGTTGCAGATATACCGATAGAAGTAGAAGGCCCGCGCTGGCGTACAGATTCACGCATGATTCTTGATTCGTCGATGCTGGGTAAATGGACTGTGTTGGTGATGGACGATTCAGGTTGGGTGCTAAAAGCAACTACGTTTGAATATGTGCCCGCGGAACTGGCAAGAGAAAATGCTCGCTAGCAGGCGCGTTCCTAAAGTATTTAGTGGCGTGTCGTCGGCACATCCGGGGAAATTTCTGATGCGAATATTTGTTCTGCGTCTATTTTATCAAATTCATAATATAAATTACAAAATTCGCAGTTTACACCGATCGATTCGCGTTCGGAGAGAATGCTGGCGACTTCTTCATAGCCAATTGCGCGTAGTGCACCTCTGACGCGTTCCCGAGAGCAACTGCATCGAAAGCTGACGGGTTCTGGTTCGTACAGACGAATGTCTTCCTGGTGAAACAAGCGGTGCAATATTTTTACGACAGGTAACTCCAATAGTTCGTCTTCCTTTATCGTGGTGCTCAGTATTTCGATTCGATCCCAGGCATCATTGGCGTCGTCTTCAACTTCGTCATTAAAGTCAAAGTTGTTTTCGTCTGGTAGTTTTTGAATAAGCAACCCTGCCGCTGCGAAGTCAGTAGTGGCGATCCACAATCGTGTTTTTAATTGTTCAGAACGCGCCAGGTAGTTTTCGATTACGCTGGCAACGTCACCGCCTTCTAACGGCGCTATTCCCTGGTAACGAGTTGCTTCGCTGCTTGGGTCAACGGTGATAACCAGACGCCCGTCGCCCATTAAATCAGGCAAGCTTTGTTGAGAGATGTCGCCAGTCCAATGTGCAAGGCCCCGCAAAGTGCGTTGATTTGAGCATTCAACAACGACCATGCTGATTGGGCCATCTCCCTGGAGTTGTATAATAAGCGATTCTTCAAATTTAATTGTGGCGGATAACAATGAAGCGGCGACCATAAGCTCGCTGAGTAGGTCTCGTACTACAGGTGGGTAGTCATGGCGCGACATGACTTCACGCAGTGAGGCCTCGAGTTTTACAATTTCACCTCTAATTGGAATGTCTTCAAATTCGAAGCGATGTACTGTGTCATGATCATCCATGATATGTAGTATCGGTTTGTTTTACTGGGGATTGAGCTTTTTCTTTAAAATTTCATTAACTTGTTTGGGGTTGGCTTTTCCCTGCGTTTGTTTCATTGTTTGGCCGACAAAGAAGCCAAACAATTTTTCTTTTCCGGCCCGGTATTGTTGTGTTTGCTGTGGACTTGCCGCGATGATGTCATCTATGATTTTTTCGATGGCAGCAGTGTCGGTGACTTGTTTTAGGCCTTTACTCTCGATAATGGTATCCGCGTCGCCATCGCCATTCCACATGGCTTCAAACACCTGCTTGGCAATTTTGCCGGAAATGGTGTCGTCGGAAATACGTTTTATCATTCCGCCCAGCATTGTTGCGCTTAGCGGTGTATCGTTGATACTCAGGTTGGCTTTATTTAATGCCCCTGAAAGTTCGCCAATGATCCAATTCGCAGAAAGCTTGGCTTCGTTACCCGAGGCTTCTACGACAGCTTCATAATAATCTGCTAACGGTTTGCTGGAAGTGACAGCATCTGCGTCATAGGCGCTTAAACCAAAGTCAGACATAAAGCGTTTTTTCTTTTCATCAGGTAGTTCAGGTAACGTTTGCCGTACTTGCTCTATAAATGAATCGTCCAGATCGACGGGGAGTAAGTCTGGATCTGGAAAATAACGATAATCATTTGCTTCTTCTTTGCTGCGCATTGGCCGGGTCGTATTGTTGTCCGAGTCATAGAGGCGTGTTTCCTGTATAACTTTGCCGCCACCTTCGAGAAGATCGATCTGCCGTTCGATCTCGTAATTTATGGCGCGTTCAACAAATCGAAATGAATTAATATTTTTTAATTCCGCGCGCGTGCCAAATTCTTTTTGACCTTTGGGTCGCACCGAGACATTTGCATCGCAGCGGAATGAGCCTTCTTGCATGTTGCCATCGCATATTTCAAGATATTGCACTAATGAATGTATTTTTTTCATAAAGGCGACGGCTTCCACTGCAGAACGCATATCGGGTTCAGAAACGATTTCCAATAAGGGGGTGCCAGCCCGGTTCAGGTCTATGCCGCTCATGCCATGAAAATCCTCGTGCAGTGATTTGCCGGCGTCTTCTTCCAAGTGTGCGCGCGTCACGCCAATGGTTTTGCTGTGTTCTTCATCCAGTACGATGTCGATTTTTCCATTGCCGACAATGGGCAGATCCATTTGACTTATTTGATACCCCTTGGGTAAATCGGGGTAGAAATAGTTTTTTCTTGCAAACACAGAACGTGGCGCAATATGAGCACCTATTGCTAATCCGAATTTAACCGCCATGCGCACCGCTTCACTATTTAACACGGGCAGTGTGCCCGGCATGCCTAAATCAACAGCGCAGGCCTGGGTATTTGCTTCTGCACCATAGGCGGTAGAGGCTGCAGAAAAAATCTTGCTGCGGGTGGCGAGTTGTGTGTGTATTTCTAATCCGATGACGGATTCCCATTGCATTACCGTTCTCCCCTTAATGGGTTTACTTATATTAGATTAACTTGTTTTAGATTAACTTAGGAGATTATTTAAATTCTTCCGGTATCTGACGATGCCAGTTTGTGGCTAACTGGTATTGATGGGCGACATTGAGTAGCTTCGCTTCTTCAAAATAGTTGCCGATTAACTGCAATCCCACGGGTTTGTTTTCAGAAAAGCCGGCAGGTATGGATATGCCTGGTAAGCCTGCCAGGTTTACCGCAATAGTGTAAACATCCGATAAATACATGGTGATCGGATCATTGGTTTTTTCGCCTATGTTAAATGCGGTCGTCGGTGTTGTGGGTCCCATGATGATGTCTACCTTTTTAAACGCCTCGCTAAAATCATGACTGATTAGTTGGCGTAATCGCTGTGCTTTAAGGTAGTAGGCGTCATAATAGCCTGCTGACAGGGCGTAAGTGCCAATCATGATCCTGCGTTTCACTTCTGGGCCAAAACCTTCGCCGCGAGATCGTTTATACAGATCTTCGAGATCGACGGGATTGTCGCAGCGATAACCGTAACGCACACCGTCAAAACGGGATAAATTTGATGAGCATTCTGCGGGAGCGACTACGTAGTAGGTTGGTACAGATAGCCCGTTATTGGGTAGTTCAATATCCATTAATTTTGCGCCAAGTTTTTCATATTCCTTGAGTGCCTCCTGGATAGCGTTTTCAACACCGCTTTGCTGTCCGTCACCAAAAAATTCTTTTGGGATACCAATCGTCAAGCCGTTAATTTTATCGGCCAACGTGTCTGTGTAATCAGGCACGGCTATATCGGTACTGGTCGAATCGCGCGGGTCAAATCCAGCCATGGTGTTAAGGATCAGGGCCGCGTCTTCTGCGCTCTGGGTTAATGGCCCGCCCTGGTCGAGGCTGGATGCGAAAGCGATCATGCCATAACGGGAGACACGCCCATAAGTGGGTTTTAGCCCGGTCACGCCACAAAGTGCGGCTGGTTGGCGTATCGAACCACCGGTGTCTGTGCCGGTTGCGGCTGGCGCAATTCTGGCGGCAACAGCAGCAGCAGACCCGCCCGAAGAGCCACCTGGTACCGTGTTGAGATCCCATGGATTTTTAACCGGTCCGTAAAAGGAGGTTTCGTTAGACGAACCCATGGCGAATTCATCCATATTGGTTTTACCCAAAATAATGGCACCGACGTTGTTCATTTTTTCAATGACGGTTGCGTCATAGGGCGAATAAAAATTGTCCAGCATTTTGGAGCCACAGCTTGTTTTAATATTTTTTGTGCAAAAAATATCCTTTTGTGCGACTGGTATACCGGTTAATGGGGTTGCAGTGCCACGTTGAATTTTTTTATCTGCGTTTTTCGCCTGTGCCAGTGCGATATCTTCAGTCAACGTAATAAAGCAGTTTAGCTTGGGGTCGAATTTTTTAACCCGATCAAGAAAGGCACGTGTTATTTCTTCACTGCTAAATTGTTTGTCTTTTAGACCTGCTGACAATTCCGCAATGGTTTTATTATGCATCAGATTAGATCCGTTAAATTAAGTCGTCGTTGTTTGTGAGAAAGAATGTTGGTTTATTACCGGTTCGGGCATCTAGTGTCGTGTCTTAAACTAAGCGCATGTCCAGGGTTCCACCAATGTGTTGCAGCAAGGCGCCGTTCGCAGGATAATGTAGGCTACCTTTTCAAGAACGGCAA
>CAZZJI010000023.1:7628-49678 GCA_964654485.1 uncultured Gammaproteobacteria bacterium
CCGCTGCGGCAGATTGGTGGGGTTTTGGACATATGTTTAGTTTAATACACTACACTAATATTCAACATGACTAGTCTATGACTTTGGGGACCAGGTAGAGTCCTCGTTCTACTTGGGGGGCGATCGCCTGAAATCCATCACGTTGATTTAATTCAGTATTTTTATCTTCTCTGAGCCGTTGCTTATTATCTTGTGGGTGTGCCATGGGTTCGACGTTTTTGGTGTTCACGGCATTCATTTGATCGACTAAATCGAGGATTTTAGATAACTCGCGCGAATACCCAGGGATATCTTCTTGTTTGATAGATAGCCGTGCTAAATGCGCAATTTTCTCTACATCTTCCTTATCCAGCGACACTATAAATGTGCTCCCGTGTTTGTTGTGAGGTTAAAAGGGCGTCAAATTTACCATAGTTAGTTGTATTATGGGAAATGGTAGAGGGCGATTGGGCTAAAGTCAGGATTAAGCTCATAAGAACGGGTCCGCACTAAACTACAGTTAAAACTGAGCTACACTAGAGTTGTGAGTTTCTAATTTTACATTTATAGTTACGCCATCGTAATCGACTATGGGGTACTATTCTTGCTCTAACTACTTGCCACTGCTACAGTAATCTTTACTTTCTATAGGAATTAACACTGACTTATGTTTTCGCGTCTAACTGGGGTTTTCTCTAACGATCTTTCTATTGATTTAGGTACCGCCAATACACTGATTTACGTTCGGGGGCAGGGTATTGTGCTCAATGAACCATCAGTAGTGGCTATTCGTCAGGAACGTGGGCCTGGCGGTCCACGCAGTGTCGCGGCAGTCGGATTGGACGCAAAACGGATGTTAGGGCGTACACCGGGTAACATTGTTGCGATTCGACCAATGAAAGATGGCGTTATTGCTGATTTCACTGTGACCGAAAAGATGCTGCAAACCTTTATCCGCAGTGTTCACGAGGATAAATTTAAGTTTTTCAGGCCCAGTCCACGCGTTTTAGTGTGCGTACCGTGTGGTTCAACCCAGGTTGAGCGACGGGCAATCAGAGAATCGGCTGCGGGCGCCGGGGCGCGTGAAGTATTTTTGATTGAAGAGCCCATGGCGGCGGCGATTGGAGCGGGATTACCGGTTTCCGAAGCAAATGGGTCAATGGTATTGGATATCGGTGGTGGTACGACGGAGGTGGCGATTATCTCACTGGCGGGCATTGTTTATTCAGCATCGGTGCGTATCGGCGGTGACCGCTTTGATGAAGCGATTATTTCTTATATTAGAAGGAATTACGGGACACTGATTGGCGAAGCGACAGCGGAAAGAATAAAGCACGAAATTGGATCAGCCTATCCGGGTGACGAAGTGCGGGAAATAGAAATCAAGGGACGTAATTTGGCCGAAGGTGTGCCGCGAAGTTTTACTATAAACAGCAATGAAATCCTTGAAGCGCTGCAAGAGCCGTTATCCGGGATAGTCGGTGCGGTGAAGACGGCGCTGGAACAGACGCCCCCCGAGCTGGGCGCGGACGTGGCTGAACGTGGCATGGTATTGACTGGCGGCGGTGCGTTGTTAAGAAACCTTGATCGTCTGATTATGGAAGAGACGGGTTTGCCCGTGGTTATAGCAGAAGATCCATTGACGTGTGTGGCACGTGGTGGTGGCCGCGCATTGGAGATGATGGATGAACATGGCGGAGATTTGTTTGTATTGGATTAAAGTCGGGCAGGAATATACCGTTTATATATGTATATTTTGGGAGGAATATTTTTCAACTTGGTAAAATAAGAATTTATTACTAGCGAAACTAGTGATTAAGATATAAGAAATGAAAAGTGCTAATAGCAAATTCGAGTTTATTGGCGGAGCATAGCAATAAAATCTCTATTCATTAAAGGTCCTTCTTCCACAACCCGCTTGGTGATACTCAGTATCCTTTCCATCGCGCTTATGACGTTAGACCACCGGCAACAGCACCTTGAAACTGTTCGAGGGGCGCTCAGTGTGGTCATATATCCTTTGCAGCAATTAGTCAATATTCCGGTTAGCCTGGGCCTATGGGTGACAGGTTCGTTTACCGATCGAGCAGATTTATTGAAGGAAAATACTAATCTGCGGATGCAGCAAACTATATTGAAAACGCAGCTGCAAAAATTTTCTGCAATTGAGGCGGAAAATCTACGTTTACGTGAATTGTTACAGTCCTCCCAGCGCGTTAAAGAAAAGGTGCTTATTGGTGAAATAATAGCAGTTGATCTCGATCCGTTTACACGTCAGATTGTAATAAATAAAGGTAGCAATTTTGGTGTGTTTAACGGACAACCCATACTCGATGCTGATGGGGTAATGGGGCAGGTTATTCATGTTGGTCCTTTTTCCAGTACCGCGATGCTGATCACTGATCCTAGTCACGCCACTCCAGTAGAATTAAATCGCAACGGCTACCGCGCAATCGCGATTGGTACTGGCGGTACGAGTATTCTAGAGTTGACGAATATTCCGAACAGCGCAGATATTGTGATCGATGATCTTTTGGTGACATCGGGTCTGGGTGGGCGATTTCCACCGGGTTACCCAGTTGGTAGGATCAGTGAAGTCGATACAGATGTTAGCCGGTCTTATGCAAAAGTGGTGGTGACACCCAGCGCTAATCTTGATCGTGGACGAGAAGTTTTGTTGGTCTGGTCGGCGGATAAAAAAAATGAGTCTGAGGAAGAGCCGGGTGTTTCAGATGCTGAAGACACTTTAAAAAACGCTGAAGGTTCATTACCTAGCTCTTTATCTAACGACGCTGAAGGCTCTTTATCTAACGATGCTGAAGGCTCTGTATCTAACACTGCGACCGTAGAAGCTGTAGCTGCCGAAGTTTCAGTTGCAGAAGTGCCGGTTTCTGAATCTGTTTCTGAAAACAGGGACATTGAGTCTAACGCAACAAATGTGGAGCCAGATCAATGATATCGACGCGGCGCTCCGGTACCGGTAGTTTGTTTATTTTTGCTAGCTTCATTATTGCTCTGATGGCGGTAATGATACCATTACCAGATTTTCTTAGCCTGTTTCGCCCGGAGTTGGTTACTATATTGCTGATATACTGGTGCATTGAAGCGCCGGATCGCGTGGGGGTTGGCTATGGTTGGGTGACTGGATTGATGTTAGATGTGGTCCAGGGCGCTTTGCTTGGGCAACATGCTTTTGCATTAGCACTTGTTGCCTGGATTACCGTAAAATTACACCAACGAATTCGGGTTTATCCTAAAGGGCAGCAGGCGTTAAGTATTTTCGTGTTAATTGTTTTAAGTCAGATGATCGTATTATGGGTGCAGGGGGTTATTGGTAAATCACCTAATACCTGGATGTATTGGTTGCCTTCCATCACGAGCATGATTATTTGGCCCTGGGTAGATACGTTAATGCGCAAAGTGCGTACAGTTTATAGAGTTTCCTAGACTCCACAATGAGTCTTCGTATTGCAATAAAAGACCATATTCGTGAGACTCAGCTCTTTAATCAGCGGGCTGTGGCGTTTCTCTTTATATCCGCTTTGTTAATGCTGTTCATCGTTGCGCGGATGTTTTATCTGCAAGTGGTTAGCCACGATCATTTTACTACGCTCTCAACAAAAAACCGTCTTCGAGTTGTTCCAGTTGCACCAACACGGGGGTTGATATATGACCGTAATGGAATTGTGCTTGCGCAAAATTTACCTTCTTTTGTATTGAAGGTTGTGCCTGATCAGGTTGAAGATATGGCGAGTACATTGGATAAGCTACGAGATATGATCTCGATCAGTAATAACGATATTGCTGTTTTTAGAAAAATGGTTAAACGAAGTCCTTCTTTTAGTTCCATCCCATTACGTTTTCGTTTGAATGATGAGGAAGTAGCCCGGTTTGCAGTTAACAGACATCGTTTTTCGGGGGTGGACATAGAAGCGCGATTAACACGCCACTACCCGTTAGCTGGATTGACAGCCCATGTCGTCGGTTATGTTGGACGTATTAACGAAGCAGAGTTACAACGTATCGACACCGTAAATTACGGCGGTACGGACCATATCGGGAAAACCGGTATAGAGAAATATTATGAAAATATTCTACATGGTAATGTGGGTTACCAGGAAGTGGAGACCAACGCACAAGGAAAATTGATCCGCGTATTAAAAGGTACACCACCTGCGCCAGGCCAAAATATTTATTTGAATATTGATGCAAATTTACAGCGTATCGCTACAGCTGCGATTGGTAATAATAATGCATCAGTAGTGGCTATTGAGCCAGCCAGCGGTGCGGTATTGGCACTGGTAAATACGCCTTCTTTTGATCCCAATTTATTTGTGAATGGTATAGATCCTAAAACTTATAGAGAATTAACAAATTCTCTAGAGCAGCCACTATTTAATCGTGCTCTTGCAGGGCGATACCCTCCTGGTTCGACGATTAAACCTTTTCTTGGGCTAGCGGGTTTGGAAACTGGCACAATTGATCATGATAGCAGCGTGTCCTGTATCGGTTACTACTTGTTGAAAGGCGATAGAACTCGGCGAAAATATCGTGATTGGAAAAAAAAAGGCCATGGTAAAACTCAGCTCGATAAAGCGATAGTGCAATCATGTGATATTTATTTTTACGATTTAGCGTATAAGCTTGGGATAGACAAAATGTCCAAATTTCTGGATTTATTTGGCTTTGGGAAAAAAACAGGTATTGATATACACGGAGAACTAAGAGGTTTAAATCCATCACGCCAGTGGAAACGGGAGAATCGTCAGATGGTATGGTATCCTGGAGAGACGCTGATTACCGGGATCGGGCAAGGTTTTATGTTGACAACACCACTGCAGCTCGCGGTGATCACAGCGACCATGGCTAATCGTGGTAAGCAAATGCAACCGATCGTAGTTCAGGCAATACAAGACCCGGTCACCAGTGAAATTGATTTTCTAAAGTCGACAAAAGTAAATACCATTATGTTTAACAATCCGGATAATGTAAAAAGTATAATTAAATCAATGAAAAGAGTGGTACACAGCGTGCGCGGTACAGCACGAAAGATTGGGATTGAATCACCCTATGAAATTGCTGGCAAGACGGGGACATCGCAAGTGTTTGGTGTGAAACAGGATGAAGAATATGACGAGAAAAAAATCAAAAAGAAATTGCAGGATCATGCACTTTTTATTGGATTTGCACCGATAGATAGTCCGCAAATTGCTGTTGCGGCTATTGTAGAAAACGGCGGACACGGTGGTGCCGTTGCCGCGCCAATTGTTCGAAAAGTGATGGATGCCTTCATTTTACAGTAAGTTTTGCAATAAGTTATTACAGTAAGTTTCTACAATAAGTATGTATGTTGATTTCGAAATCAGAGGCTCCTGAATTTAGATCATGCTAATTACTAGATAGTAGTGGCGTAATAAAAATTAGTGTATTAAAAAAGATGAAATTTGCTGATTCAATTGATTTTCAATCCTCGACCAGCCGCCAAGGGCAAAATAGTCTCTTGTTTCGATTTCATATTGATCTTCCTTTGTTTCTGGGTTTGTTACTCATTTCTGTTACTAGCCTGCTAATATTATACAGCGCGGGTGATCAGGATTTGGAGTTGATCTATAGACAGAGTATCCGCTTGGGCGTTGCTTTTGTTGTAATGTTGGTTCTGGCGCAAATAGCGCCCCATCACATTCAACGCTGGGCGCCTTGGCTGTTTGCAGTCGGGTTAATTTTACTCTTCGCGGTTTTATTTTTTGGTCAATTGGGGAAAGGGGCGCAACGCTGGTTGGACGTGGGATTTTTCCGTTTTCAACCCTCAGAATTGATGAAGCTTGTTGTGCCGATGATGGTGGCTTGGTATCTTTCTGAACAAGCTTTACCGCCGAAAAATCCTCGCATTATTCTATCATTGATTATGGTTTTCGTTCCGGTGCTGTTGATTGCCAAACAACCTGATTTAGGCACGGCATTGTTAGTGGGCAGTGCGGGTATTTTTGTTATTTTTTTAGCGGGTATTCGTTGGCGGCAGATGTTGTTATTTTCGGGAATTATTGCAGCTAGTGCCCCGTTACTCTGGTTTACCTTGCATGACTATCAGAAAGCCCGGGTTCTGACTTTTATTAATCCGGAAAATGACCCTTTGGGTGCGGGATACCATATTATTCAATCCAAAATTGCTATTGGGTCCGGTGGTATTTATGGCAAAGGTTGGTTGAATGGCACGCAATCACAATTGGATTTTTTACCGGAACGCTCGACTGATTTTATTTTTGCTGCGTTTGCCGAAGAATTTGGTTTGCTTGGTGCGATTTTGCTTTTGGCAATGTATTTTTTTGTTATTCTTAGGGGGTTGTATATCTCCGCCCATGCTCAGGATACATTTACCCGGCTTCTTGGCGGGAGTCTGACAATGACATTTTTTATATATGTTTTCGTTAATATTGGCATGGTGACAGGATTGCTGCCAGTTGTGGGGCTACCCCTGCCTTTGGTAAGTTATGGGGGCACATCAATGGTGACGTTGATGGCGAGTTTCGGTATGCTGATGTCTATACATACACACCGTAGATTATTGTCGACGTAAATGGTGTGTTGGGTTTAATGAAGAAGATGGTTAAAAAAATTATGTTTAAAAAATCTGTGTTTAAGAAATCCATGTTTAAGAAAAGATTAAGTTTTACAACCGCAATTGGCCAATCTTGTGTATTATTTTGTCTGGCTGCTTTCTATATTTCGTCCACTTCATTTGCTGAGGACAGCACTTTTAACAAAAAAATGGTGCGCGAATTTGTTGATGAAATGGCCAGCAAGCATAAATTCAACGCGGACAAATTGGCAGAGGTATTGCGCCAGGGAGAATTAAAAACTGGCATCATTGATGCGATGAACAGACCTGCTGAGGGTAAGCCTTGGCATGAATACCGAAATATATTTATTAAGCCGGCTCGTGTGAAAGGCGGGGTAGAATTTTGGAAACAAAATGAAAGTACCTTGCAACGTGCGGAGGACAAGTATGGTGTACCTGCTGAGTTTATCGTTGCGATTATCGGTGTAGAGACACGTTATGGTGCAAACACAGGAAGTTACCGGGTGATTGATTCGTTAATGACTTTGGCATTTAATTACCCGAAACGTAGCAAATTTTTTCGCAGTGAGTTGGAGCAATATCTACTTTTAACACGCGAGGAGAAAATTGATCCGCTGTCTCTGAAAGGTTCATATGCGGGCGCCATGGGTAAGCCGCAGTTTATTTCTAGCAGCTATCGTCACTATGCAATTGATTTTGATAATGATGGGAAAAGAGATCTGCTGACCAATATCGACGACGTTATTGGAAGTGTAGCAAATTATTTTAGCGAACATCGTTGGGTGCCAGGTCAATCCGTCGTTAGTCAGGTAAAAGTCAAAGGTTCTAAGTATAAGAAGCTACTCAAAAAGGGTCTTAAGCCCAAGACTGCGTTAAAACAATTTTCAGATTTTGGCGTGACTATTTCAGATGATATTCCAGGCGAATTATTGGGTGCATTGGTTGAGTTGGAGGTGAAAAATGGGCGGGAGTATTGGGTTGGATTGCAGAATTTTTACGTTATTACTCGTTATAATCGTAGCCCACTTTATGCGATGGCGGTTTATCAACTTAGCCAACAGATCCTTGCTTCCCGTTTGTCAGGATTAGCAAAAAATTAGCCTCCTAGTCAGGTTGATATATTAAATCAATTATTGGAACTAAGTGAAGTTGCTTTTGAACTAGTACACCGTCAAAATAGCCGTGACAGTGTACTAGTAGCATTAACTTTTTGCCTGGATCGGGGTGTTTGTTATTATGAAGCTGTTATTGGTAATGTTAATGTTGCTGTTAACTGCTGCATGTGGCAATTTGGGTAAGCAGGACGGTGGGCCATCAAAGTCACCCGTTGATATCGCTTCTATTCCCAATGCTACACCCCGTGTGCTGCCAAAGAGTAAATACGGAAACCCGGCTTCGTATAGCGTATTTGGTAAACGTTATAATGTAATGAACTCTAGCAACGGTTATAGAGAGAAAGGCGTCGCATCCTGGTATGGCACAAAGTTTCACGGCAAACGCACATCCAGTGGTGAACCTTACGATATGTATGCGATGACCGCAGCTCACAAATCATTACCCCTGCCTACTTTTGTAAAAGTCACTAATTTAAAAAATGGAAAAAATATTGTTGTTAAGGTTAATGATCGTGGTCCATTTCATAACGATCGAATTATTGACTTGTCGTATACTGCGGCGACCAAGCTGGGTATTACAGATCGTGGTACAGGTTTGGTTGAAGTTGTTGCGCTTAACCCCGTAGGGAAAAAATCCGGGCCGGTAAAAACCAATATGAAGGGAGTCGTTGCTAAAACGCAGCATACGCATAATATTTATGTTCAAATAGGTGCTTTTGCCGAGCGAAGTAACGCGCAGGGTGTACAATCAATATTGGCAGAGTCCAATATTAGAAATGTGAAAATCAGCCAGATTGGTTTGCTACAACGCCCCGTTTTTCGAGTGAGGGTCGGCCCATTAGTTTCAGTTCAGTCTGCCGATGAAGTAGTGGATAGGTTAAATAATCTTGGTTATGCTGAGTCCGCTATTATTGTTGAGTAAAAAAAATACATAGTACGTCTATTGGCTAGCAAAAATATGAAGGTATCGAGTTTTATGAATTTAATGGCTTTAGTGAAAACTATAAAAGTAGCGTTAATTTTGTTTTTATCGCTGCTGTTGATTAATGTTACTGTTGCAGCGCCTATTTTGGTGCCTGCGCCGCCCCAAATAAAGGCCAATGGGTATTTATTGATTGATTTTAACAGCGGCAGAGTTATTGCTGAGAAAGACGCGGATACACGCATGGAGCCTGCAAGTCTTACTAAAATGATGTCTTCCTATGTTGTGGCGCATGAATTGAGCAAAGGAAATATTAATCTTGAAGACGAAGTTGTTATCAGCAAAAAAGCATGGAAAATGCGAGGTTCACGTATGTTTGTGGAAGTGGGTAAGCGCGTAACCGTTGAGGAACTTCTCAAGGGGGTCGTTATACAATCGGGAAATGATGCGACAGTGGCGCTGGCTGAATATGTCGGTGGCGGTGAAGATGCTTTTGTATCATTAATGAATCAACATGCGAAAGAACTCGGTATGTCGAGTACTAATTTTGTAAACAGTACCGGGCTTCCCGATGAAGATCACTATACAACACCGCGAGATATGGCAACTATAGCCAGCGCTTTAATAAAAAATTACCCCGATCACTATGAATGGTATGCAATCAAAGAATTCGAATTTAATGGCATTAAACAATACAATCGTAATAAATTATTGTGGCGTGATAAATATGTGGACGGAGTGAAAACTGGGCACACCGAATCTGCTGGTTATTGTCTTGTTGCTTCTGCTAAGCGTGATGATATGAGGTTAATTTCAGTTCTGCTGGGTGCATCCACTGAAAACTCACGCACGGCGGAAAGTCAGAAACTGTTGAGCTATGGATTTCGCTATTTTGAAACTCATCGGCTTTATGCAGCGAATGAAGTGTTGACCGACGCACCCATCTGGAAAGGGGATGCGGAAACGGTGCCATTAGGTTTAACGGAAGATCTTTATGTCACCGTGCCTCGAGGACAATATAAGCGATTGAATGCGGCGATGAATATCACAAGTAAAATCACCGCGCCAACCAACAAAGGACAGGAACTGGGTACTGTTGTTGTAACTCTAGGCGAGAAAAATTTTGCAGAGCATAAATTGGTCGCACTAAAATCCGTTGATTCTGGCAGTTTGTGGAATAATTTGCTCGACGAAGTAAAGCTAATGTTTGAATAATGACAAATAGAGATGGATCTGCAACAAGTATGCTTGTTTTTTTAAACGGTAAATATTTGCCGGTAGAACAGGCACAGGTGTCTGTGCTTGATCGTGGTTTTATATTTGGCGACGGTATTTATGAAGTAATACCCGTTTATAATGGAAAATTATTGCGTCTTGATCAACATTTAGATCGTTTGAAGAAGAATCTCGATGCAATTCGATTGAATTTATCCATGTCGGCGGGACAATGGGAAGAAATATTAAACGAGTTGGTGCAATGTAATGGATATGCGGATAAAAACGCCGGTGTGTATTTGCAGGTTACTCGTGGTGCGGCGCCCCGTGAGCATTCTTTGCCTGATGACAGTAAACCCACAGTTTTTGCTATGTGTAATCCGGCGGTAGCTGTTGCCCCTGAGTTGAGTGAACAGGGCGTGGCGACAATCACGCTAGAGGACTACAGATGGAAAAACTGTCACATAAAATCAATTAGTTTGCTGCCGAATGTGTTGCTTCGACAGCAGGCTGTTGATTCCGGGGCAGTTGAATCGATTTTAATTCGCGATGATTGCGCTACTGAAGGCTCGGCAAGTAATCTATTTATCGTCCAGCATGGGCTGTTAATTACGCCGCCTAAAGGGCCATTCTTATTACCTGGAATTACGCGTGATTTAATTTTAGAGCTTGCGTCCGAAAATAATATTGTTTACAAAGAACAGGTAATAAAAGAATTTGAATTACGTGGTGCAGATGAAATATGGTTAAGCAGTTCGTTGAAGGATATTCTGCCTGTGACCAGTCTTGATGGTAAAAAGATAAGTAATGGTACCCCCGGACCTCTCTGGCGCACCATGAATGATTTGTTGCAGGATTTTAAATCTAGGCTATAAGAAGACATGATAATGTCTACTTGCCATTAGTGAGTCTAAAAAATGACTGATTTCTCTGATGAATCTCCTCTTAAGTTTCCCTGTGAGTTTCCGGTAAAGGCAATGGGTCTTTCCGGTATTGATTTTGAAGAGCATGTGCTGGATATTTTTCGACGCCATGTTCCTGATCTTGACGAAACATTGATTAGCAAACGCGATAGTCAAGCTGGCAAATATGTTTCGATCACGGTGACAGTTCAGGCGAAAAATCGCCAACAGCTTGATGCTATTTATCAGGAATTGACAGATAGTAAGCACGTCGTTATGGCGCTTTGATGACAGGTGTGTGAGTCGCAGGGAAAGGGGATAATTCCTTTCTATATTATGATAGAAAATAAAAAAATTATCGTTCGGCAATTAGGTTTACGTGATTATATTCCAGTGTGGGAAGAAATGCGGGAATTCACTGCGGCGCGAGATGATAAGACGCCTGATGAAGTTTGGTTGCTGCAGCATACCTCTGTATTTACCCAGGGACTTAATGGAAAACCAGACCATATTATCGATCCGGGTGATATTTCTGTTGTTCAGGTGGATAGAGGTGGGCAAGTGACTTACCACGGTCCGGGGCAGATCATCGCGTATATATTGGTGGATTTGAATCGGCGTGCGTGGGGTGTGAGACATTTGGTGACCGCAATCGAAAAAACAATTATTGGATTATTGCGTGAGTACGGGCTTGAAGCCTATGCAAAATCTTCTGCGCCAGGTGTTTATGTCTATATAAATCAAAAAGATACGAAAATAGCGTCATTGGGACTGCGGATTAAAAGAGGGCGAAGTTATCACGGGCTAAGCCTTAATGTGGATATGGATTTGGAACCGTTTAATCGGATTAATCCCTGTGGTTACAGGAGTTTAGAGATTACCCAATTATCAGATTTAGCAGAATTTGGGTCCCTGAAAAAAGTAGGTGAGAAATTAGTACATCATTTACAACAGCAACTAATTTATTTAGGTTAGTGCGGTAGTCACATTGTATCGTGAAAAAATAGTTGTTCTTCGACTTACTTTAGCAAGCAGAGAAAAATTAGATGTCAGATAGAAAAAATTTTGAAAATCAAAATAAGGTACGTATTTCCCTTCGGCAGCGCGGCGAAGAGAAAGTATCACGTATCCCTATTAAGGTAATTCCTTCAGAAACGATTCAACGTAAACCGAAGTGGATTCGCGCGCGTTCGCCCGCGAACAGCAGTAAGGTGACGGAGTTGAAAGCTATTTTGCGTGAGCATAACTTGCATACCGTATGTGAAGAAGCGTCGTGTCCTAATCTCGGTGAGTGTTTTGGACACGGTACAGCGACGTTTATGATTATGGGTGATATTTGTACTCGGCGTTGTCCATTTTGCGATGTAGCCCATGGTCGGCCTGAGCCGTTGGATCAGGATGAACCGATTAATATGGCGAAAACGATAAAAGCCATGGGGCTTAAATATGTCGTGATTACTTCGGTGGATCGCGATGATTTACGCGATGGCGGTGCGGCGCATTATGTCGATTGTATAAGTGCGCTGCGAAAGATTTCACCGCAAACACAAATCGAAGTGCTGGTGCCTGATTTTCGTGGGCGTATGGACGTCGCACTTGGTATTCTGGAGAAGATGCCGCCCGATGTATTTAATCACAATCTGGAAACTATTCCGCGTTTATATAAACAAGTACGGCCAGGCGCTGATTATGCGTGGTCATTGCAATTGATTAAACGTTTTAAGAAACTGTATCCGCAGATACCGGCGAAATCAGGTTTAATGTTAGGTCTCGGTGAGTCTATTGAAGAAGTTGAACAAGTCATGATGGATTTGCGGGATCATCAATGTGATCGGCTTACGCTTGGGCAATATTTACAACCAAGTAAATATCATTTGCCTGTTGTGCGATTTGTCGAACCCCAGGAATTTGATAAATTGGCAAAGCTGGCTGAGAATATTGGTTTTTCAAACGTTGCAAGCGGACCCATGGTGCGTTCTTCTTATCACGCAGATCTGCAAGCATCTGGCCAGTTTAAATAGATATTTTGAATTGAATTTGAATTTATAAATTTCGTCAAAAATCAATCACTCTTATAGCTCCCATATAAATTTAGGTTTAACAATAGCATTCACAATTTTGTGAAAGTAAATTGCTATGTGTTAAGAAATGATTAAGGTTGAATTCAATTTTCGTGCGTTGACGGTTGTGTTAACGTAGGCTCCGATTTTTGAATAGTTTGTTAGGAACTTTATATTTAGTGAACTTATATTTAGTGAACGAGGGATGTTATGGTTGATGTTACAAAAATAGTTTCGGGGTTAGTTGTTTGTTTAGCGGGTTCTGTCGGTGTGTCTAATGTTGCACTGGCGGCCGAAGTGGAACTGAGTGGTTTTGCAGACATTATTTATACGGTATCTGATGGCGTTAATGATACATCGCCATCGCCCGTGCTGAATGAAAGCAATGAAAACAGATTTGCTGTTTCAGCAGAGGTGGATCTGAAAACGGCTATTAACGAGGCGATGTTTGTGCGAATTGATGTTGATTTAAATACGCAATCCGATGTTCGCGGCGGTAGTGATTCCAGCCGTATTGAGCAGTCGTTTTTTTCCTGGACATCATCGGCTGATGTCAGCGTAAAAGGGGGTGTATTTAATAATCCATTGGGATGGGAAGCAGAAGATGCACCCGATTTATATCAGATTTCACACGGACAACTTTATAATATTTTGAATCGCGCAACAGATCTTTCAGGAAACAATGTTGCAGGCGTAGAAGTGTCTGCGGCGATCGGTTCTTTTCAAGTGGCAGGCGCTATTTTGAATGACTTGGGTAATGTAGCCGATGAGCCGTCCTTGATGGGGGTTGCTAATTATTCACCGAAACGAGAACCACGGTTAACTGTGGAAGCCGGGTTTGTTACACAGGAGACTGGTTTTAAAACGATCGTTGATGTAAATGCAACTTTCGTGATGCCCATGTTAATCGCAGGTGTGGAGCTTCTTCTTCCGGCAGAAGAAATCGACTTTGCGGCCGCGGCCACTGGTTCCTATTCAATTACTGACCAGCTTTCCGTGACGGCGCGGGTTGACCATGTCCGTTATGATTTACCAGGCGACCCTACAATTGATGATGTGATCAGTATTACGTTAGCTGCGGGCTATATGCTGGATAAAAACCTGGTGACCAATGTTGAGTTTCGTATTAACGACAGTGATTTCAAAACTTCAAATGCAGGATCATCGGGTGGTTGCGGTGTAGTCGCGTGTGACGGTGGAATTGTTCAACTCGAAGTTATCGCCTCGTTTTAATCTACTAAAACACCCCTATGCTGTGTTCTGCAGTATAGGGATTTTTTTTTATTTTGTGATAGCTTGTCTGTATTTTCCTTATCCTATAATTAAAACTGCAACTACAAGGCCGCAAGTCATCGAAGCTACTATGGGTTTCTGGCCGTTGATAGACTGGATAAAGAACATGATTTTAAAAGTGAGCCGGTGGAGCATCGCGAGCATGAACTTTCTGAAACCCGTCAGTACGTTAAAAACGTCATGGCTTTTACAACTGTTTTTGATCCGTGTCTCAATGGTAAACTTATTATCTTATCCGAGCGCATGCCGAAAATATCTCCAGAAAATCAATAACCCCTCCGCTACGTTGGGGGTCTTCTTTGGCTAAAATTTGCTACACTTGGACTGCATTATTTTGAATGCCAAAGTTTGAATGTCAAAGCGGATAGCCAAAGATTATTTTTTTCAGGAGTTACTGTTGATTAAAAAAAGAACAATTTGCGTGTTAGGGGGCACCGGTTTTGTCGGTCGGCATTTAATCGGAGAGTTGATAAAAGAAGCTTACTTGGTAAAGGTGTTGTCACGCAAACGGGAGCGACACCGCGAGCTATTGGTGCTGCCCGGTGTAAGTGTTATCAACGCGAATGTTTATAACGCAAAAGAATTAAATCGGCATCTGGCCGGTGTTGATATTGTTATTAATCTTGTCGGTATTCTTAATCAGCGTGGCCACAATAATAGCTTTAATGTATCTCATATTGAGCTGACGGAAAAAGTGATTGCTGCGTGCAAGAAAAATAATATAAGCAGATTGCTGCATATGAGCGCGCTCAACGCAGACGCGGAAAAAGGCGCAAGCCAATACCTCAAGTCCAAAGGTGTCGCAGAAAATAGCGTACACAAAGCGGATGGAATAAATGTAACCAGCTTCCGGCCTTCTGTTATTTTTGGACAAGATGATGATTTTTTCAATCGATTTGCCGGATTGCTAAAAATATCACCACCCATATTTCCATTGGCCTGCGCGGAATCAAAATTTGCACCGATTTATGTCGGTGATGTGGTTAATTGTTTTGTGAAAGCGATAGATAATAGAAGTACCTACGGTCAACGCTATGAACTGTGTGGCCCGGAAGTGTATTCTTTAAAACAGTTGGTTGAATTTACCGCCAGTCAAATTGGGATCAAGCGACATGTATTGGGGCTGGGTAACGGGCTTTCCAGTTTGCAGGCGACGCTATTGGGTTTATTGCCTACCAAACCATTTTCTCGAGATAACTATAATTCATTGCAAGTGGATAGCATTTGCGATGAAGAATTTCCAGCTATTTTTAATACTATCCCCAAGTCGGTAGAGGCGATTATGCCAAAATATCTGGCACAGCAAAATTCGCGCAGAAAATATTATAATTATCGGGCTAATGCAAGGAGAAATAATGCGAAGAACTGATTCTAAAAACTAACTCTAAAAACTGATTCTAAAAACAAGGCAGCTTAAGGATTCTCCAGGTTCTGCAGTTTTATACTCCGCTCTTTTTTTTGCAGGTCACCCAGTTTTGAAACGGCAACATAAAATTGTTTGAAGTCATTATCGTGTTGCCGCAATAATGTTGTAAATGCGGGCACGTAATCTGCGTAAGTGGTTATTGCGGCAATTTTTGCGTTGTTTATTTTTGTTGAAAACCATTTATCGTAACCCTGGTAACCGTCCCATTGTTGTTTTAGCTGCTTATAGGTATTTCTCATTTCGTCGATGATAGCCTGCTTTTTTTCGCGTTTTTCGTTATCAGTGATGTTTTGTGCATAAAGTCGTTGCAATTTACCGTAAGTTTTTGTAACCAATTCAATAAAATCGTTGCGTCTTGAAGAATTTTTTTTGTATTTATGAAAGGCATCTTCTGTTCCGTTGTCTATCATCCATAATCGTATTCCTTCCAGTTCTACCGTTTTGGCAAAACTTTCATTAAAAGCAGAATCATTATCAACATATACGACCTGGTGCGCTAATTCATGGAAAATTAACCCAGCGAGACTGGCTTCACCTCGATGTATCACGGTATTTAGAAGCGGGTCGTCAAACCAGCCTAACGTGGAATACGCTTCAACACCGCGCAAGTATACGTCGTAAGATTTTTCTTCATATTGTTTCGCATATTCGATTACATCTTCTTTGGCGAAATAACCGCGATATCGAATACAACCCGCAAAGGGGAAACACCACTCTTCCAGTTGTAACGAGAATTCCGGTGCGGCGACGATATTCCAGACGACATAGGGGCTTCCGGTATCTACATAACTCCGATAACTATCGTTTTCGGGCAGGTCGAGTTTATTTGTAGCAAATTCGCGCATCTTAAGTGCTAAAGCCAGCTTTTGCTTTAACGCTGGTTTTGTGTCTTCTGACAGCAGTAGTTCTTCAATGGGCTGGCGACTGTTTAATATATTGATTTGTCCGCTGATCGATTGCGCGTAGTATCCTAAGTTACTGCATCCGGAAATAAGCCCAATGGTGCTTAGACATGCTATTAGTAGGTATTTTTTTACTGACGCCATAACTGGTTAATTTCCTCTTCTGACAGTAAACTAAGTATATGGAAATATATCTCGTAGGGGGAGCGGTTCGTGACAAACTTCTTGGGCTTGAAGTAAAAGATCGCGATTGGGTCGTCGTGGGTGCAACTCCGGAAGAAATGATTGCGCAGGGTTATCGTCAGGTTGGTAAGGATTTTCCTGTGTTTTTACACCCAGTGACGCATGAAGAATATGCGTTGGCGCGCACAGAGCGTAAAGTAGCCCCAGGATATGCCGGATTTGAATTTAACCATGAAAAAATAGTTACCCTCGAGGAAGATTTGCAACGTCGAGATTTAACCATTAACGCGATCGCGGAAGATAAAAATGGTCATCTTGTCGACCCCTTTGCCGGGCAAAAAGACCTCAAAGCTAGAAAATTAAGCCACGTTTCATCCGCATTTGTAGAAGACCCGGTGCGTATTTTGCGTATTGCTCGATTTGCCGCACGTTTTAATGAACTTGGCTTCAGCGTGTCAGAGCAAACTAGGTGTTTAATGCAGAAAATGGTTGATAACGGGGAGGTCAATGCGTTAGTAAAAGAAAGGGTATGGGCTGAACTGAATCGTGCTTTGGGCGAGCACAGTCCGCAAATATTTTTTACCGTGTTACGTGAGTGTGGCGCGCTAAAAATACTTTTTCCGGAGGTTGACCGTTTGTTTGGCGTGCCGCAGACAGAAAAATATCACCCGGAAATAGATACTGGTATACATGTGATGATGGTGTTGCAACAAGCGACGAAATTAACTGAAGACAAACGAGTGCGTTTTTCTGCCTTAACGCATGATCTTGGTAAAGGGACAACACCT
Source organism: uncultured Gammaproteobacteria bacterium (assembly GCA_964654485.1). GTDB lineage: Bacteria > Pseudomonadota > Gammaproteobacteria > SG8-11 > SG8-11 > JAADIM01. The sequence goes on from CAZZJI010000023.1 coordinate 24,991, forward strand.
AAAGAACTGTGGCCAAAGCATATAGGGCATGAATTGCGTGGGGTCGGCCTGGTTAATAAATTATGCGATCGATTTGCAGTCCCCAATGATTTTCGCGAACTGGCATTATTGGTTGCTGAGTATCACACAAAAGTGTTTCGAGCTGATGAGCTGCGCCCCGAAACTTTTGTTAAAATGTTTGATTCTTTGGATGCGTTTCGTCGTCCTGAGCGTTTTGAACTGTTTTTAATTTCCGTAGAAGCAGACTCCAAAGGGCGAAAAGGCTTTGAAAATTCAACCTTTGTGCAAGCAGATATCTTCCGCGCTGCTTTTAATGCAGCAGCGCAAATGGATGCAAAACAAGTTATTGAAAAAGGCTTTACGGGAAAATCGATCTCGGATGAGTTACGTAAGTTGCGTGTGGCGGCGGTAAAGCAGGTTTTGGATCGTTAGCCGTGGTTATGCGTTGCGCCTTTTACGATTAAAAATAATATGCCAGGTCCAGCGATACATAATCATCTTTTACTGGTACTGATTGAAAAGTACGAATTTCCAGGTTTAATTTCCAGCTTTCGCCCAGGCGGCGGCTTGCTTCTACGCTGTAGAGCACTGAGTCATTGTCCAGGTCGATGATTGCACCAATGAGTGCATCGCTACTTTGGGTGTCATTTAACGCAAAACGTAGTCCAATTAGTACGTCATTTTGAAATGGTGTGGGCGCTGTTTCACCACGATCATCATAAAGGTACTCGGAAACGATACCCAGATCTGTATTTGATTCAAAAATGCCGTAAAAGCTGTATTCTAGCCCTGCTGTTGCGGCGTAATAACTTTCACCCTGTCCAGATCGATGAATTGCTTCGAGTTTCCACAGCCAACTTTCCAACGTCGCTTGAATATCGACCCCTGTTTGGTTGATCAGGTCATAGCGCGGAATGAGTACTGGCTCGCCTGCATTGTCGACTCCGGGTGATAGCGCAGGATCACGACTGGTGCCGTAAAAATGTGACAATCCGATATCCCAATCGCCTAGCGTGTCTGACCAGCGCACCGCATAATCAATATGTTTTTCTTCACTGGATGATTCGTATACCGCCTGACTGCTATCAACGCGAGGGAGTGGTGTACGCAATCGTCCGCTGTTTCCCGGGAATGTCCGTTCGCGGAATCCAGGTAATATGAACAGATCTACAATGCCCCAGTTTTTTATTAGTGACACATTTAACATGGGTTGTCCCAATTTATCTTCTCTATCAAAACTTTCAACCAGATCGGTTTGATTGATAATATCGACAAGATGTTGTGATTCAGCGACACCCCAAAATACTTTGCTGATACCAACACGCATTTCCCAGGATTTTTCGGCCTTTATCCAGACTAATTCTCTAATATCAACATGACTACGTTCCGAATCCTGACTGTCCAATCGGACAAAGGGTGTGAAGGTCAGGGATTGATAACCTTTATCCCATTCAATTCGGTATTCAGGTAAAAAAGCAACAGAGGTATTAGCGTCAGTTTGCAATGGTGATGACGCATCTTTATAAAAGTAGCGCGATTCCAGCGACACAAAGCCTGACCATTCGCCAGCCAGCGCTGTGTTAAAAAATAACAATAACAAATAGGGATGGAATAATTTTGGCATATTTTAATTGACTGCAAAGATTATTATTTGGCACGCTTCAACGTATTTTTGTCAAAATCCCGATCGCTAAGGCCCGTTTTAAATTTATAATTTTTCCATAGTAAAGTTGTACTTTTGTTTGTTTGATGGTTTTTAACATGCATTTTTCCTGCACGCCAGTGTTTATCAAGATACTTTTGATAGTTCGAATATTCAAGTGTTTTTAATAACGTATTTTTTCTATCGTAAAATACAATTTTTATAAGGCGGTATTCTTTTTTGTCATACCATGCTTCTTGCCGCGTATATCCAGAGTATTTGTACTGAGGGAATCTTTCGACAACAAAGCAATCCTGGCCGTTAATGACTTCATCGCGTAAATATTTATATTTGAATTTTTCGGTTTCCTGGGAGCCTAAGTCTTCAAACGCGAATTCGCTGCCCATAAAAGGACCGGATTTATTACGAGACGATATACGCTTAACTCTTTTTAGCGCAGGCAGATACAACCACTGATCATCAGGGTCTAGCTTATGTGAAAATGTCAGCATTGCAGTGCCCTTTATATCTGCAGGGGTATCAAAGATAGACAGTGATTTGTCGCCATCACCAGCGACCTCAAGTGTTTTAATTCGAATAAGCCGAGTGGTTTCATCACCCTGTTTGTTGCGCAACGTCATCGTCATATTGGCTGTTAGATCCGAGAAACCAATATCCCGTTGATCATATTGTTTTGCAATGGCCAGACCTTTTTCTTCTGCAGTTTCAGCCTGGCATACGGTTGTTAGTAATAGAGCGCTGACAAGGAGCACGCTTTTTTTAACTCCTTTTGTAACTCTTTTTTTAGAGAAGGCATATAAACGTTTTCTCAACTGATGTTCAGCTTGAGGTTTTTGCAGAAGCACCAACAAGTTTTTCATTTTTCTTTCCCTCTAGTTTCATTAATAGTGGCGGCAACAGTAGAAAATCGATAATTAACGCAATCGCGATGGCGATCGCGGTTAACAAGCCCATGGCTGCATTTAGCTTAAATGCGGAGAAGCTCAATAACAAGAATCCAGCGATGAGCGCCAGCGACGTGACCCACAGTGCGGTACCCACTGTTGAAAAGGCGTAACGTACCGCATCAAAGGCATCTTTGTTTTGTTCGCGCCGTGCACGTAAATATTTGCTCAGAAAATGCACAGTGTCATCAACAACGATGCCTAATGTCATACCTGACACAACAGAAAGGGCTAGCCCGACTTCACCGACAAATATGCCCCAAACGCCAAACGCCATTGCCGCAGGCACGAGATTAGGTATTAAGCTAATCAGGCCAATTTTAATCGAGCGCAGCGCGATAACGAGTATGAATGAAATTAGAACGAGTGCGATGGTGGTGCCCGTTAACATACTCATAATATTTTTCTTGCCTATATGGGCAAACATAATGGAAGGGCTGACACCATCCGTTTTCATTTCAGCCGGGGCATTGTCTTTAAGCCATTGTTGTGCTCGTTCCTCAAGCGCAATTAAATTATTGCTGGACAAGCTTTTTAATGTTGCAGTAAAGCGCACTGCTGATTTGTCTATGTTGATTTGATTATTCAAATCAAGGCCGTAGGGCAGCGACATTTCATAGAGCAATAAATATTGTGCAGCAAGATTGCGATCTTCAGGTAATCGATACCAATCAAAATCATCGCCGTGCATGTTTTGATTCAGGCGTTTGAAAATGTCAGTAACAGTATTTACATGCAGAGTTTCGGGTTGCTTTCGATACCACTGCGCAAATTCATCAACGGTTTTTAAAAATTCTGGATTGCTAACGCCGCCGTTTTCACCTGACTTTAGTGAATATTCGATTAAATAAATGCCGGTAAGATTTTCGGTAGTAAAGTCTGTTGCTTTGCGAAAATCGACTGTTTCGTCAAAATATTTTACGAATTCGTCGTTTAATTCATTGTTCGGAATAAACGAGACCAACACAATGACAACCGCACTGAGAAACCATAACAACTTACCACGCTGATTGATAACAAATTCTCCAAGCTTGTCCATCATGTTATGTCCATAAGTCTTGCCTTCGCGAACGCGCACAGGTAGCGCCATCATCAGAGCGGGCAGCGTTGTGACTGAGAGAAAAAATGCAGCGATTACGCCCATTGCCACAATGTTTCCAAGATCCTGAAATGGCGGTGAGTCACTGAAATTCATACTCAGGAAACCAATGGCGGTTGTTATGCTGGTAAGAAAGATGGGTTGAAAGTTAATGCGGATACTTTCAATCATCGCTGCTTTCTTTTCCATGCCGTGGCGCATGTTATACAGGAAGGACACTAAAATATGCACGCAGTCGGCGACCGCTAATGTCAGGATAATATTCGGTGCGCTGGCGGAAGGCGGTGTTAATTTGATTCCTGACCAGCCTGCCAGGCCCATGCCTGCAAGGATAGACAGGAAAATGACAATGACAGTGGCCACGGTGCCAGAAATTACGCGCAGTAGCAGTCCAACGACCAGAATGACAATCAGGAACATCAGTGGCACCAGGGTTCCCATGTCTTTTTGAGACGATTCCTGGAAGCTGTTATTCATAAAGATCATGCCGGTAAGATAAATATCGAGTTCCGGGTTCTGAGCCTTTATTTTTTCTGCCAGATTTCGTGAAAATTCAGTAATTTCTGGCACAAGACCACCTCCCTTTTTCTCGGGTAGCTGGATAGTGACATTGATACCGGTAACATGCGCGCTCGGTGAGATGGCACGATTTACCAGCAGCGGTTCATTGAGTGCGATGGTTTTGACAAGTTGCAGATCTTTATCGCTTAGAGACAGGCTGTCTTCAATCAGGTCCCGGACAATCAGGTCATCTCCGTCAGCAGTAATAAATTGAAAATTGGTAATTGAGTCAACGCGAATAGAATATGGTGTTTGCCAAGCTTCTTTTGTTAGTAGTTCGATGCTATCCAGCGTTTTACGTGTAAACACCTGACCATTTTTTGGTGCAATAACATAGAGCACATTGTCATTTTTGGTATAGGTGTTTTGTAGCGCTTCGAACGCAATGAGCTTGGGATCATCGGGGGAAAAGAATACTCGATAATCGGTGATAAAGCTTAGAAACCGCGCGCCACTGGCGGCAGTAAAAATGACAATGAGCGAAAGCAACAGTACGCGCCATTTGTGATTAACCACCCATGTACCGAAGTTTGTTGCGAATGAATCCTTAGTTGTATCTTCCGCCATTGTTGTGCTCCTGTTGTCCTGAATAATTAATAAATCAGAAAATATTCATTTTTTATAGACTAAATCACACACGCATTGGTGTAATCAAGCCGGAATTCTAATGTTTTAGCAGGCCGCGCAATAATAGTTGGACTACACCGATGGCCATTTTTTCGAATTTCGCAAGTGGATACAGGCTCATAAATATCGGTACGCCAAATTTTACAGTGGCTGTTTGTACGGATTCTGAGGTTTTAAGCACATCAGCTATATCGAACTCACCGGATTTGTTGCCCTCAGACAATATTTCTGCGATAAGCGATTGTTCTGCCAACATTTTTTGGTGCACTATTTCTTTTTTTTCGCTGGCGATAATAGCGACTAACTCATTGATTTTATCTTCACACAGGCAGCTATCGTAGGTGAACCGCAGTTTAGCGAGTACAAATTCTTCCAGACATTTTGCGGCGGTGAGTCCAGGCCGTCGAACCACTTCGCGCAAAATATCCAGCTGTTGCGCCATGCATTGCTGGGCAAGAAAAGTACCAATATCAAGTTTGTTTTCAAAATAACGGTATAAATTAGCCGCTGACATAGCACTGTCTTTAGCGATTTCAGCCATCGTCGTTTTGCCGTAACCATACACACGAAAGCGTTCTTCTGCTGCCTGCAATATACGTTGGCGGATTTCTTCGGTGTTTTCTGCTGCAGTGGTCATGCTGATTTTATAGCACTTAAATTGTGAATAATCAATAAAATATTCAGTATTTACTCGTGTGAGCCTAAAAATTGGGGTCACGGTGTTCCTACCTCTATACTCTCTTTACAATATTCTCTACCCTTTACCGCTTTGCTGGAGATGGGCCAATTAACGCATTAACACAGTGTCTCCTATTCGCGTATTTGACGGAGTATTAGATTAAACTATGGTTCGAATCGGAATTGACCTTGGTGGAACAAAAATAGAAATTATCGCACTTGATGAAAAAGGTGGGATACTACTTCGTGAGCGTTTACCTACTCCGCAGGGCGACTATAAAAAAACCCTAATATCGATAGCCACACTAATTGAAAATGCTGAAACAAGCCTCGCGGTGTCTCGATCTGCCGTGTCGATTGGTTTGGCAATACCGGGTGCAATTTCTAAAAAGACGGGTTTGTTGAAAAACTCTAATTCCGTTTGTTTGAATGATCAACCTATTTTGCAAGATCTTGAAAATTTACTGGCAAAAGCGATTCGTATCAATAACGATGCAAATTGTTTTGCGTTGTCAGAAGCAACGGACGGTAACGCAATGGGCGCCAACATTGTTTTTGGTGTTATTATTGGCACCGGGACAGGTGCCGGCATTGTTGTCGAGGGCAGTGTTTTATCCGGTGTTAACTCAATTTCGGGAGAATGGGGGCATAATCCAATGCCTTGGCCAAACAAAAACGAATTGACGGGTCATCATTGTTATTGTGGAAAAACGGGATGCATTGAAACATTTTTGTCTGCACCGGGTTTGGTTATGGATTATAAATTGCAGACCGGCGAAGAACTTGATGTGATCGATATTATTAAGCTAAGTGAACAGGGCAATAGTCTCTGTGAAACGATTATTCAACGATATGAAGATAGAATGGCGCGTTCGTTGGCAAGTGTTATCAATATTCTAGATCCGGATGTCATTGTTTTGGGTGGCGGGATGTCAAATATTTCGCGTTTATACACGAATGTTCCTCGGCTATGGGGTGAATATGTTTTTTCGGACCAGGTACAGACCAGGCTAGTGCCACCGAAATATGGGGACTCCAGTGGGGTGAGGGGCGCGGCCTGGTTATGGAATAATTAGTTGAAGCCCATATTTAGAAATAAAAAAGTTAGAAATAAAAAAATCAGTGGCTAGCAACAAGAAGCGGCCGGTTTTCTCGCCTCTATATGCGCAGATATTACGTATTCTTCAACTCCGCGATCAGGCGCCCAGTCCTTGATGAAGTCTTTGGAATTATCTTTTGGTGTGATTTGAATATTTGTAAAACCTGATTCTTTTATTATAATTTCCAGTTCTTGGATTTGCGATGCCCCTGCCATACAACCGGAATACAGCACGAGATCATTGCGAATGTGTTCGGGTAACTCGCAACTGGCGACAACATCTGAAATAGCGAGGCGGCCACCGGGTTTCAGGACTCTGAACGCATCGCGAAATACCTGGGGCTTATTGGGTGATAGATTGATAACACAATTCGATATGATGACATCAACCGTGTTGTCCGCAACAGGAAGAAATTCGATTTCACCCAATCGAAATTCAACATTTTTGTAATTACCTTTATTTGCGTTATCGCGTGCTTTGCTGATCATCGCTGGTGTCATATCTACGCCTATGATCTGGCCCGTTCCTTTTAATTCCTGTGCTGCCAGAAAGCAGTCAAAGCCACCACCGCTGCCCAGGTCTAAAACAGTTTCATCCGGCTGGATGCTCGCTATAGCACGGGGATTACCGCAGCCTAGCCCCATATCAGCGCCATCGGGTACACTTTGAAGGTCATCTTCTGAATAGCCCAGGCGGGTTGAAATGAGTGTGTTGAGTTGTCCGTCAGAAGAGACACCGCAACAACTGGAGCCGACACCACAGTCGTTTCCTGCATTACTGGCTTCGGCTACTTTTGAATAGCTATCACGTACTGATTGGCGAATTTCGTCTGCTTCTTTGTGGTCCATTGTGTTTACCTCTTCTTGTCTCTTAGCGTTCTGTTTCTTAACTTTCTGTTTCTTAGCTTTTTGTTTCTTAGTTAAGAAGAGCTTACTTTGATAACATACTTAAATTTTCTTCAATAAAGAAATTTTGAAGTATTTCCAATATTTCTTTATTTACCCAGCAATCCATATATTGTCCGCGACGCTCCATTTGTATCAGGCCCGCCCTATTTAATTCTTTTATGTGATGAGACAAGGTCGACGGGGCAATATCAAGGTGTTCTCCTACGTCGCCAACACAGCATTTTTCAAACTCAACCGCAGAACAACTTGTGCCGACTTTGCAGTGTCGAATCATTTTTGAAAGTATTTTCAGACGGTTTGGATTGGATAACGCCTTAAAAATAGTGGCATAGTCAGTTGCGCTCAATTTTTTATATTTCGACATATATCGAATTATAGAACAATTATTGTTTAAGTCAACGAATTTAACGTGTGCCTGGTATGACGCACAGGCCGCCGTTCCAAGCAGGTGTTTGGAATGACAGTCCACCGTTACCGGACGGAAGGACAACGCCAACAAGGCAGGGTAGGTATGACCGGCGGCATGTCTGAAGGAAGCATGAGGTAGATCCTGTGTACGTAGCGAACAGCGAACCGGCTATATGATGTTGGGGCGGAGGTCGAGTAGGCGAGGTGGAGCGAGACCGGATATCCAGAGAAGCATGTTTCCCTGATTTTAGACTCCCCGTAGAGTGACTACGTGATCGTCTGAAATCAGAAAAGGGAATGCCGCCACGATCATGACCTGTGTTTGTCATCTGTGTATGAATTTGTTTTAGCAAAGGGTCTTCTTCGCTCAGCCTTGCAAAGAAAAGGAGAAAAGCAGCGTGGAATGAGAATGACCGCTATTGTGCTAAGGGTCTGTAGAACAGTAACTTCACATTCTTGGGTTAGCTGGCAGGTATCAAAGAGTAATTTAATTTTGGTAGCACATCATGCCTCGTAAGTATTAATTGTGCCATTTCCTCCTCAGAGATTAATTCGCCTTTAGGGTAAATATTTTTGTTGAGTTGTGCTGTTACCTTAATTAGGACTTGTTTTCAAGTGATTTTTAATGCGGTAGCCTGCTGAAAATACCTACTTGCATGAACATAGTTTTGTGGTATGTTTAAGGCCTGCCTGGCATGGAGAGTCGTCTAAATCGTAAAACAATAAGGAGAAAGATAAGTTATGTCGTCTATTTTAAAGAAGGAGAGGGAAATGGGGAGCAGTACAGTACATAAAATGGTGTTAATTATTATTTTGTTTTTTGCTTCTTTCGCACTATCAACTACAGCTTACGCTCTTACTGCTGACACAGATGGGGATGGGGTCGAAGACACCATAACTCAAACGGCTACCGGCATTTCGATATATCATCCAAATACTAACCAAACCAGCACCTACTCTCTAGAGCCTGGTGCTTTTATTAACTCCACTGCGGAGACAGATGGTATTGCCGGGGAAGAGATTATTGTCGTTCTCAACGACAAAGTGATAGTTATTACTGATCGGACTGGTTCTGTAGTTCCTTACCGCATACCTTTTTCGCGTCTGGGTACCACCTATGCGATTAATACGATTAAGGATACCGACGGAGTCCCTGGAGCAGAAGTAGTAATTATACTTGTCGGGCGAGTAATGGTTATACATCCAGCAACTCACCAAATAAGTTATTACCGAATTCCAAATAATGCGACCTATGGTATAAATAGCGTCGAGGACACGGATGGTATTGCAGGTGGAGAAATTATTGTCACGCTTGCAACCCAGATAATGGTTATTACTGACAGAACCCGCCAGATAAAGACTTATACCATACCACGAAACACCACCTATGGAATTAATACGGTTGCGGACACCGACGGAGTTCCTGGAGGGGAAATAATAATTGCGCTCGTCGGCAAACTGATGATTATACAACATGCCGCTCAGCGAATCACTAGCTACCCGATACCGGATGCTACTTACGGTATAAACTCCGTCGTCGATACTGATGGGGATGCAGGAAAAGAGATAATTTTAGCGCTTGTCGGTCAAATACGAGTTGTCGACGATATGGAAAGGACCGTGAGGAATTATTCGGTGTCAGGGGTATATGCCATTCAGTCTGTAAAATACAACGAAATATGTTACGAAACACTGCCATTTGGAGCGTCTAGGAGTTCTAGCTTTTTCATTGAAGAGGCTGAGCAAAGGAGATATCCTGTCAGCAGCTGTTTTTCTAATATACCACTAGCGCCAGAACCTACGCCACCAGCACAGGAACCAACGAAGCCACCAGCACAGAAACCAACGAAGCCGGGACATGTCTTTGTGGGTAGTCCTCGACCACCAGCGCAGAAACCAACGAAGCCACCAGCACAGAAACCAACGAAGCCGGGACATGTCTTTGTGGGTAGTCCTCGACCACAAGCACAGAAACCAACGAAGCCACCAGCACAAAAACCAACGAAGCCGGGACATGTCTTTGCGAGATGAGATAGTCCAGAGTTTATGGTGAAGGTGTAAATATCACGTAGTCGAGACGGAAAGAAGTGCTTGATGTATTGAGAAATACGTCAAGCACCTCCCCGATTTTCCGGCCTTGATACCCACCGACATTGACTGGCATATTGCTTAGCCGTGTGTCAGAGTATGAGGATATCCAGATAGCGCAATCAGGCGTTGCGTATCCCTCGCGAGTTCGAATTGGAGGAGGAGTCTGGGAGTCTGCCTTGTCGCAATTGCCCGGTATTGCTTGAGCTTTCCAAAAAAATTCTCAATTAAGTGTCTCGCTTTATTCCGCCAAAAATGCGGCTATGTTTGAAACAAATTTAGGCAACAAAACGTTTGCACCTTCAAGGTCACAGGCTTGCCCGGATGTTAAATTGAAATCCAGTCGGATTGCCTAAGGCATCACGCGCCGCATGAATTCTAGTACTTAATCCTCCTTAGATTTAACCTATACATACTTTTTTTATCCCCTCCTCTTGTTTCAACCGCATGTTGATGTGCTCGTACGATCGTTGAGTCAATCATGGCGTAGTCGGTTGCGCTCAATAGCAGTAAAGGAGAATAATGCATTCTTAATTTCAGCGTGGCCAGTATCGGCTTTGTCGCGCATGACAGACAAAATTGCATTGCTGTGCAACGCGTAGACCGTTTGTGGATGGACACTAATTAGTGTGATTATTTATTTTTTTTAGTGTCGTTCTTTGATTTTTCAAGTAGAGGCGGTGTTTTGCTTGGTCTATGCAGGTAATAGCCCTGCACCATATCAACGCCAAGTTTTTTTAATAATCTATATGTTTCTTCATTTTCCACGAACTCGGCTACCGTCTTTTTATTTAGACCTTTTGCTACATCCACTATAGATTTAACGAAAATTTGATTGGTGTGGTCGTTAGGCAGATCCTGAATAAATGTCCCATCTATTTTTAGCGCATTGACATTCAGGTGTTTTAAATAAAGAAACGATGAAAATCCAGCGCCAAAATCATCTAGGAAAATATTACACCCTGTTTTTTGTAGTGAGTCGATAAATCGTTGTGCATCATGAAGATCGGAAACTGCCGCAGTTTCAGTCAGTTCGATGTTTAATTTGCTCGGGCTTACGTTATGATATCGAAGTAGTTCAGAGATGAATTGAGGCAACGAGGGATCATCAAATGACCGGCCAGAAATATTAACCGCAATTGCGACTGGTGGAAATTCGTCTGACTGGGCTAATATTTCAATACTTTTTTTAACAACCCATCGATCAATATCGATAATTTTTCCATTTTTTTCTGCAAAGGGTATGAAATGACCTGGGAGTATAAGTTGTTCAGGTGAATCTTCATCAACCATGCGTACCAATGCTTCAATATGTACGAGTTGCTTGGTGTTGGTATCGTAAATACCTTGGAAGTGCAATTTTAAATGTTCGTTTTCGATTGCCTGACTTATTCGCGTATTCCAACTGATGTGGTTAAACATGTCTTTTGCCGTGTCCAGATCTTCTCTGTATAGGCGCCAGGTGTTTTTGCCCGCTTCTTTTGCTTGATACATAGCGGCATCTGCATGCGCTAGCAGTTCTATAGAGTCTGCCGCGTGTTGTGGATACAGTGCGATTCCCAAGCTTGCCGTTAGTCGAAGTTTTTGCTCGCCATGTTTAAAGGGGATCTGGGATATCGTGCGAACAATCCTGGTGGATAAAGTTTCTGCGTCGTTAGTCGTGGCGTTAGGTAATAATATTGCAAATTCATCTCCTCCAATTCGGCAAAAATATTCATTGCGCCGAAGGATTGTACTTAATTCATTTGCGATGTTTATCAGCATTTCGTCACCGGCTTTGTGTCCAAAGGTGTCGTTAATAAATTTAAATTCGTCCAGATCGAAAAAAAGTAAAGCGCCTTGCGCATTATGTTTAAGTGCAAATTCCAGCATGCTGTCCTGTATTTCTTGGAAGCGGCGGCGATTATAAAGCCCCGTTAGCGCGTCTCTTTCCGCAAGATAGACTAGCTGCTCTTCCGTTTGGCGCTTATGAGTAATATCTTCAAATACTAATAATCGACCTATTGTATTGTTTTCAATATTTTTCACGGGATACGAGAGTTGAGTCACAGTTCTTCCATCGAGTAAAATCAACTCCTGCGATTCATTGTCGTTTTGCTTGTTTGCGAGCAAAGAGCCTGTTGGTACAAGTTGTCGCCGCGAGGTATCATCCAGTTTGCAGGCAGCTAAATTTAATAATTCAATGGTTGGTTTCCCAGTAAAATCTTGTGGCTGTTTGATTTGCCAGATATTAAAAAACGCGGGGTTATGGTAGGTAATATGATTATCTTCAGTTTCGAAAAGTATACCGACGCGTATTGCTGAGAGCAGGCTGGTTAAGCGGGCTTGCTCTTGCTGCGAAAGAGATAACAGCCGCGTTTGTTCCTGCTGGGAACGTTGTAGTTCTTCCAATTTATTAACGACTTCTTGTTGTGCGCTTACTTGTTCTGAGATATCTCTGGCGCTACTTCTTATCCCGAGGTATTGCCCTTCATTGTCATAGATAGGTTGCCAGCCGATAGACGCACAAAATAACGAACCATCTTTGCGTTTTATCTCAATTACGGTGATGCCAGTTTTCTCAGACTTGAATTTTTTGGTTGCTTTTTCTTTATCAGCATCTGTGATCAGGGGGAATGGGAAGTCGTCCATCCCTAAACATTCTTCTATGGTGTAACCGGTCATTCGTTCAACTGATGGATTTACCCAGATAAGGTTGTAGTTTGGGTCATACCAGCTTTCCCAATCAAAAGTATAATTTGCAATCGCGTGAAATTTTTCCTCGTTGTTACTTAGTTCCTTAATTCGGGTGCTTACTGCTGTCGCCATTAGATTAAATGTCTTAGCGAGTTGGCCTACTTCATCTTGTGAGTTTACCGGAAGTTGTATTTCGAGATTACCTTCCGACAGTTCTACACTTGCTTTGCTGAGTTTTACCAGATGCCGTGTTATCCAGGAACCCAATAAAGTAAGTATGGCGATTGAAAGTAAAATAGCAGATCCGGCAATGATTGAGCTTTCCCTGATTAAACGCGCTTTTGCATCAATCAAAAAAATTGTAGAGATACCATAATAAAGTGTGCCGTATGTAATCCCTGATATCTGTATTTCAAGTTTGCTATCAAATCGTTGTGGATTGTTGTTGATGTCAATTGCGAGTTCGTGTTCTAACGTGGGCAGTGGTTCTTCTTTGTTCCATCCTGAGGAGGCAACGATTTTGTTGGCGTCGTCGTAAAGAACCAGGTAAACAATGCCTTCATCCCGGCGAATGTAATCTAAAATTTCCTGTAATTTTGCAAAATCTTTTTCAACCAACGGAGCGGAAAGTGCGGTGTTAATGAGTGGTTTAACCTCATCAAGTCGTAGATTAGCCAGTTCAACTTGACTGTTTTCAATGAGTCGGGCGCTATTTGTCACCAGAAGCACGAGCATAACGGTTTCGACAACTACAGTGATGATAACCAGTTTTATTCGCAGTGATTTTTTTTGTAGCAGCCAATTCATTTAATGTATGTTTTTGCTCCGGATAGTGCGAGGGATAGTGTTTGGTAGAATTTTGGGTACATCTAGCGTTGGTGCCGACAGCGCCAACAAGTGAAAGTCATTAGTTTATACGAAGATTGTATTTTATCACAAGCTATTTTCCCTACTGTTTGTGCCTAAAATGGGTGAGTCCTGAACTGAGATAATGTCAATGATGAATAGTATTGTTTTGCCAGCAAACGGGTGATTGCCGTCAATCGTTATTTTATTGTCTTTAATGCCGGTGACGACCATTTCCCGTGTATCTCCTTCGTCATTTTGGAATACAGGACGCGCGTCCAGGTGGCGGTATTCATCTGGCACATTATCAATGTCGTCGATGAAAATAAGTTCGGGGTCTGGCTGGCCAAAACCTTCTTCGGGCGATAATGTGACTTCTACTCGCTCACCCGCTTTTTTGCCTGCTAATGCATTTTCAACTTTTTCAAACAGGGTGTTATCTACGCCATGATGGTATTCCATCGGGATGTCGGATTGCTCCACTACCGTTTTATTTGTATCGAGTATTCGGTAAATAAACGAAACGAATTTGTTTTTTTTTATAATGGTATCAGGCATGGAGCAATTTTAGATATTAGTTTATAAACAATGACTAGGCGCTATATGTTTTTGTAAAGCTGGGCGCCTTGCTTTTTAAACTCAATGGCTTTTTCGGACATGCCTTTTTCAAATGCCTCATCAACTTGTCGTATTCCTTGGGTTGCCGCATATTTGCGTACGTCCTGTGTAATTTTCATGGAACAGAAATTCGGTCCGCACATCGAGCAAAAATGCGCAACCTTATGCGCATCTTTAGGCAGTGTTGCGTCGTGATACGCACGTGCGCGTTCAGGATCCAAGCCTAGGTTAAATTGATCTTCCCAGCGAAACTCAAAGCGTGCCTTGGATAAGGCGTTGTCGCGAATTTGTGCGCCTGGGTGGCCTTTTGCCAGGTCTGCAGCATGTGCGGCAATTTTGTAGGTAATGATGCCGCGTTTTACATCGTCGCGATCAGGTAAGCCGAGGTGTTCTTTTGGTGTGACGTAGCACAACATCGCGGTGCCGTACCAAGCAATCATGGCTGCACCAATGCCCGAAGTAATGTGGTCATACCCCGGCGCTATATCTGTTGTTAAAGGGCCTAATGTATAAAATGGCGCTTCATTACAAACTTCCAGTTGTTTGTCCATGTTTTCTTTTATCATGTGCATGGGAACATGGCCGGGGCCTTCAATGATAGTTTGTACGTCATGTTTCCAGGCGATTTTAGTTAATTCACCCAATGTTTCCAGTTCACCAAATTGTGCTCGATCGTTGGCATCGGCGATAGAGCCTGGGCGTAAACCATCACCAAGTGAAAATGAAACATCGTACGCTTTCATGATTTCACAAATGTCTTCAAAATGCGTGTACAGGAAATTTTCCTTGTGATGAGCCAGGCACCACTTTGCCAAAATTGAGCCGCCCCGTGAAACGATACCCGTCACCCGGTTTGCGGTAAGGGGTATGTAGCGAAGTAATACGCCCGCATGGATAGTGAAATAATCGATACCCTGTTCTGCTTGTTCAATCAATGTGTCTTTGAATATTTCCCAGCTTAGTTCTTCTGCCTTTCCGTTTACTTTTTCCAGTGCCTGGTAGATCGGTACGGTGCCAATCGGTACCGGTGAATTGCGAATAATCCATTCTCTGGTTTCGTGGATATTTTTACCCGTCGACAAATCCATAATTGTATCGGAACCCCAGCGTATGCCCCAGGTCATCTTATCGACTTCCTCTTCTATCGATGAGGACAAGGCGGAGTTGCCAAGATTGCCATTGATTTTTACCAGGAAGTTACGCCCAATAATCATGGGCTCCAATTCGGTATGATTAATGTTCGCAGGGATTATTGCTCGACCCAGCGCAATTTCATCTCTTACAAATTCGGGTGTAATTCTGTCTGGTATAGACGCGCCAAATGATTGACCAGGGTGTTGGGTGTTGTTAGCGGGCGTGTGCTCAGTTAAATGTTCAAGCCGCAAGTTTTCACGAATGGCAACATATTCCATTTCGGGTGTAATGATACCTTTTTTTGCGTAATGCATTTGGCTGACATTTTTGCCTTCTTTTGCACGCATGGGTGTTCTGCTGTGGCTAAAGCGTAATTTATCCAGGTCGGGGTTGTTGATACGTTGCTTTACATAATCCGAGGTAAAGTCCGTTAATTTTTCTGTGTCATTTCGTTCTTCAATCCAGGTTTTACGTATTTCATGCAGGCCTTTTCGGATATCGATTTCCGCATTGGGGTCGCTATAGGGGCCAGATGTATCGTAAATCGTGATAGCTGAGTTTTTTTCAAATTCCCCGTTTTCTAGAGGGGTATCGGTGAGGCTGACCTCGCGCATCGCGACCTGTATGTTTTTTCGGCTACCTTGAACAAAAATCTTTGTTGAATTGGGTAATGCCTGAACAGCAGTGGGATTAATTTTTGCTGTTTTATTTAGAAAATTTTCTGGATTTGCGCTCATACACTCTCTCTTGTCCTTAACTTAATTACATTAAAGGTGATCGTTGGTGACGGTCAGGACGTGCTTACAAGGAGACAGGATGGGTTGTCTTTCGCTAAGCTTTCCTACTCCGCCATGTTGGATCAGGTATCGGATCAGGTTCAAAGGGTTTATTCTCAGCGCACTCAATAAGAACATTTTAAAAACAATGGCTTATAATGGTTGCGCACCCCTAGCTGGTAGTGCCGACACTAGCCCAAATGATCTTGTTTTGCAAGGTTCCTAATTTTTATTAATGCGTCTAGCGCTTGCTACATAGGGGCAAACCGCTTAACCTGTCGCTTCTGGTTTAGTTTTAGTTAGGAACATGCAGTGATTAATGTAGATACCGAACAAGCTCGATTTAACATGATAGAGCAACAAATTCGTCCAGCCAATGTGCTCGATCAACGTGTTCTCGATATTTTATCAAAAGTACCACGAGAAGATTTTGTTCCCGAGGAGTATAGGAACCTTGCTTTTGCCGACATCAATATACCGTTGGAACACCAGCAAGCTATGCTGACGCCTATTGGTGAGGCAAAGTTGCTACAGGCATTAAATATAAAATCGACCGACAGGGTGTTGGAAGTGGGTACCGGTACTGGTTATCTGACTGCTTTATTGGCCAGTTTGGCGAACCATGTTGAAAGTGTCGAATATTTTTCCGATTTGAGTGCGCAGGCGGCAAAAAATCTCACAAATCATAAAATTGAAAATGTGACTCTGGAAGTGGGGGATGCCGCGTCCGGTTGGCATAAGAGTGCGCCTTATGATGTGATTGCTGTGACAGGATCAGTGCCCGTGTTGCCAGATAGTTTTAAGCAAGCTTTGACTGTGGGTGGGCGATTATACGTGATTGTGGGTGATTCGCCGGTAATGGAAAGTGTTTTGGTGACACGCGTTAGTGACAGTGAATGGTTACAGGAATGTTTAATGGAAACGCAAGTGCCCGTACTACTGAATGCACCACAACCTCAGCGCTTTGTGCTGTGATGATTAGTGCTCTGTACAAGTTAAGATGAAGAAAAAAAATATAAATTTTTTCATCAGCCTGTTTTTAATGCTGTTTGTACCGTCCTTGAGTTTCAGCGCAAACTTAATGGAAGTTTATGAACTCGCAATCAACAGCGATCCGGAATTAAAGCGCGCCCAAGCCGTCAGGCTAGAGTCTCTGGAAGCAGGGCCGCAAAGTAGAGCGCGATTTTTACCTTCGTTGTTTTTGAGCGCCAATTCTGCTTCCAGTAACGATGAGGTGACCCGTCCTGGTGTACCGTCTACTTCAGATAGTTTTTCAACGAGTGGCTACAATTTAAACCTTACCCTCCCGCTATTTTATTATGATTCCTTTGTACAGAGCGGACAGGCGGATTACGTTATTGCGCAAGCGGAAGTGGATTTAACTGCTGCACATCAGGATCTAATGATCCGAGTTGCAGATAAGTATTTCGAAGTATTAGCTGCACAGGATAATTTGACATTTTCTCGAGCTGAAAAGAAAGCAATTGATCGTCAATTAGAGCAAACAAAGCAGAGATTTAATGTGGGTTTGATTGCAATAACGGATGTGCATGAAGCACAATCGCGATTTGACTTGTCTATTGCAAATGAGATCAATGCAGAAAATCGTGTTGCAAATGCGCATGAAGCCATGAGAGAAGTGACGGGAAAATATTTTAAGCAATTTACTGAGTTAACAAAAGATACGCCTTTACTTGAGCCTAATCCTTCTGACATTGAGCAGTGGGGTAACACGGCGCTTGAGCAAAATCTACAATTAACCTCCGCGAAATTTGCTGTAGAAATTGCACGTAGTCGCGTGAAAATACAAAAGAGTCCACACTATCCAACGCTTGATCTTGTCGGCAACCATAATTTTTCTGACAGGCTGGAAAGCAATTTTTTTCCGAGAGAGACTACCAGTACATCAATTACGTTGCAGTTTAATTGGAATCTATACGAAGGTGGTGCGACAAGTTCCCGTGTTTCCGAGGCCCGTCATCAGTTAGAACAGGTCGTTCAGAATCTGGAAAAACAACGTCGTGCGACAGTTCGCGGTGCTCGTGATGCCTATCTTGGTGTGCTAGCAGGTATTAGCCGGGTGAAAGCACTTAAGCAAGCTGTTGTTTCACAACAAAGTGCGTTGGATGCGACCCAGGCCGGTTTCGAGGTGGGGACTCGCACAACAGTTGATGTCCTGAATGCACGCACTTTGCTTTATGCTTCGCAACGTAATTATGCGCAATCTCGTTATAATTACATATTAAATACCTTTCGCTTAAAACTTGCCGCCGGTACATTGAGTACGACTGACTTGAAGCTGGTTAATGATTGGTTACATTAAATTGCTTGATCTTTCGCTCAATATTTTACTGTAATGTTATGCCAGCAAAATAATAGTCAGCTAATTGTTATCGATATGCAATCCAAATTATTGGATGCGATGCGGGTCGATGAAAAAGAGCAAGTAATCAGGAATTCGAATACTTTGATTACTGCGGCGTCTTTATTACATATTCCCGTTTTTATTACCGAGCAATATCCCAAAGGTTTGGGTGGGACCGACGCGGCGTTGAGTAAGTCTATCGAAAATAGACCTGTGTTTGAAAAGACTTGTTTCTCGTGTATGGGTGCCGAAGATTTTAATCATCAGTTAGCACAATCAACACGAGATCAATTTATTCTGTGCGGTATCGAAGCGCATGTTTGTGTTTTGCAAACTGCAATTGATTTAATCAATTTAGGTAAAGATGTGTTTATAGTACAAGATGCAGTGTGTTCACGATCTGGCTTGAATAAGGACAATGCGCTTGCACGGATACGTCAGTGCAACGGTGTTATCTCAAATATGGAATCTGTATTATTTGAGTGGTTAAAAGACGCAAAGCATGCACATTTTAAAGAAATATCCAGACTGATACGATAGTTTTTTCATCAACAAGCTTCATAATATGTAATATGAAGAATTATTTATCCAGGGCTTCATCTTTTGAATAACGAAAATAATTTGCGTGTCAGCTCGTCTGTTTTCGTAAAACATTCTCATCCGCGTAATTGGTTGCCGATACTCGGCGTTAGCTTACTTAGATTAGCGACGAGATTGCCTTATTCATTACAAATGAATGTGGGCGCTATTATTGGCCGGTATTTATATTATGTTATGACGAGACGCAGGCAGATTGCGCAAACGAATACGAATCTGGTATTTCCGGAACTATCAAGTCAGGAACAAAAACAGTTTGTAAAAGACAATTTCATTTCGCTGGGTAAGTCACTGTTTGAAATTGCGTTAAGCTGGTGGGGAAAAGACGACATGTTAAGGAAGATATATCAGGTGGAAGGCCTGGAGAATCTTCACGACGCGTTACGCCAGGGTAAAGGTGTTATTTTATTAAGTGGGCATTTTACCTGCCTGGAAATAGGCGGGCGTTTGCTTTCCTTGTCCCAGAAATTTAGCGTGACTTACAGAAGCAGTAAAAACGAGTTCTATGAGGCGGTATTAAAGCAATGTCGCGAAAAAAATTATGCCCGCGCTATTCAACGCCACGACGTACGTGCTTTCATCAGGAGTTTGAAGGCCAATGAAGCAGTGTGGTATGCGCCCGATCAAGACTTTGGTGCACGTCACAGTGTTTTTGTGCCTTTTATGGGCGTGATGGCGGCGTCACTGACTGCACCGGCCCGGTTTGCCAAATTATCCGGGGCGCTTGTCGTGCCTTTTTTCCCGCAACGTCTGGAAAACAATAAAGGCTACAAGCTTACTTTGTTACCTGCATTGACAGACTTTCCCTGTGGTGATGAGATAGTGGACGCCAGACGAATAAATGAAGTTATCGAAAAGCAGGTAAAAAAAGTACCCAAACAATATTTATGGGTGCATTGCCGGTTCAAAACACGGCCAGAAGGCGAGCCACCTGTTTATAATGTAAAAAATAGGCGCCGTAAGAAATAGAGGGACTTCTAATCAACCCCGAATGAACTCTGGGCGAGTATCGATGAGAATAAAAATCAAAAAATATCGCCGAATATTGCTTGCTTATAATTTCGCTGTTTATCTGCTTGGTTTGCCTATTGTTATTTACACCCTTTGGCAATCAATTGTTATCAGGGATAAGCGCTATTTTTTTCAACGTCTTGGTTTTTCGTATCCCAGTTTGCCCAAAAACTCTATTTGGATACATGCGGCTTCCGTAGGGGAGGTGAGTGCTGTTCTTCCCCTGATTAAGTTGTTGCGGCAACGCTTTACCAGCGTACCCGTTTTGATTACTACATTTACACCAACTGGTGGAGTATTTGCTCGCACGCAAATATCAGAAAATATGTTTCATTGTTTCCTACCGATAGATTATTTTGGCGCAGTTCAGCGTTTTATTAAGGCGACAAAACCACAGTGTGCGTTTGTTATGGAAACAGAGATATGGCCAAATTTATTTTTACGATGTAAGCAATATGACGTTCCACTTACCATTATAAATGGACGATTATCGAAGCGCACCCTGGATACGGGGCAATGGTTACGAAGCATTTATGCTGTGGCCCTGCAAATGCCGTCAGTAATACTCACACGTTCAGATATTGATAGAGACCGCTTTATTCATTTGGGCGCACCAATTGAAAACGTAAAATCAATCGGAAATATTAAATTCGCTTATAATAAAAAAGAAAGTGCTGTTGATACGCCCTGCAATATACTAACGCGACCCTATGTACTCGCTGCCTCGACTCATGAAGATGAGGAGGCAGTCATATTAAAGTCATGGTTGTCAATTGATACAGCAGATAATTTATTGGTAATTGCACCTCGGCACCCGAAAAGGTTAGCTGAAATTTTGCAAAAATTGTCCCGACTCACTAACAAAATTGCTATTCGCAGCAAAAATGACACAGTGAATGATGATACAAAGGTTTATTTGGTCGATACGTTGGGAGAATTGACTGGTTTTATGCCAAAAGCAAAATTTATATTTATGGGTGGTTCTTTAGTAAATGTGGGAGGGCATAATATTCTCGAACCAGCCAGCTTGGGTAAGGCTATAGTGTTTGGGCGGTTTATGACTAATTTTTCTGATGAGGCCGCGCTTTTTCTTGATCATGAGGCCGCGTTATTGATAAATAAAGATTCTGAAATATCGAATACGTTTAAACAGTTATTAGCCGACCCCGCCTGCTGCGAAAAGCTGGGCGCGAATGCAAAACAATTAGTGATTCAGTTTCAGGGTATCGCAGAGCAATATGTGCAAGAATTAGTGCCCTATATCAGTCAATCCAATGAATAAAAAAATACCAGCTGCTTATGTATGCGCGTTATCATAAGCGGTTCGCAATGTTATCCAATCGCTTTCGCTAAAGTGAAAATGTTGATTGATAGATTGTAATTTCTTAAATGACCTTTTTAATCGACTTAAATTACTGTCTTTCCATTGGCCGCTGTTAGTTTTGATTTTGCCTTTATCAAAATCAGCCAGGAATATTTTATTATCGGCTAACAAAATATTATTTGCGTTCAAGTCCGCATGATAAACATTGTTATTATGAAAGTGTCGTATGCATTTGCCAATATTTTCCCACTGTTCTTTTTCCAAAGGTGATTTTGTGATTTTTTCACCAAGTGGCTCGGCGTTTTCTATCAATACGGTGACGATATCGGCGGTATAAAATAATCCCTGGTGCAAAACGCGGGCGGCAAAGGGGTGAGGGACGGGCAAACCTAAGTCAATCAGTTTTGCTAATAAATGCCATTCCTGCCAGGCACGGGTCTGCTGGTGCCCTGTCCAAAAATACCGATCCTCTTGTCCGTTAGCGACAAAGCACTTAGCGACAAAGCCGCCACGTCGGTAGTGGCGAAGAACAAGCTGGTGACCTTTTTTGGTAAAAAAGTATGTTATACCGCGCCCCTTGGCTTGTCCGGTAATTAGATTGTGTTGTTGTAATAAGGTGGGGTCAAATAAGGGTTCATTGATGTCATTCGTTAAATCCTGATCGTACAGGATGTACTGGCTTTTTATTATTTTCTCTTTAATATTCATACCATGTCTTTACCCTTTAACTCTGCACCTCAACGTTTGTGTATCTTTCGACTCTCTGCAGTTGGTGATGTTTGCCATACTGTGCCTGTTGTGCGCCGGATTCAACACTATTGGCCAGAAACAAACATTACCTGGGTTATCGGCAAACTGGAACATACCCTGGTTGGCGATATTCCTGGTATTGAGTTTATCATTTTTGACAAGTCTAAAGGCCTCGCTGCCTATCAAAGTTTACGCCAGGCGATGAAAGGTCGCCAATTTGATGTGTTAGTGCAAATGCAAGTCTCTCTGCGGGCCAGTTTAGCGAGCTTGTTAATCTCAAGCAAAATCAAATTGGGATTTGATCGGCAAAGAGCAAAAGATTATCAGTGGCTGTTTACTAATCAAAAAATAGCAGCCGTGTCAAAACAGCATGTCATGGATGGATTATTTGAATTTGCGCGGGCCTTGGGTGTACACGATGATTTAATCGAGTGGAATATTCCAATTCCACCTGAAGCAGCGGCCTTTGCAGACAATGTACTGTCGATTGAAACACCGGGTGATAAAAAATTCTTAGTGATCTCGCCTTGTTCCAGTGCCCGTTTTCGAAATTGGCGGAACTGGAGTGCGCAAGGTTATGCCAGTGTGAGTGATTTTGCGGTCGAACACTGCAATATGCAAACCGTATTGACGGGTGGGCCTTCTTCGCAGGAAAAAGAAATGGGAGAAAATATTGTTAAACTAGCGAAATACAAACCGATTAATATCATTGGCAAAACAAATTTAAAGCAATTATTAGCCGTTATTAAAAAAGCACGTGTGCTTGTTTCGCCTGACTCCGGGCCTGCCCACATGGCAACGACAGTCGGCACACCGGTGATTGGTTTGTATGTGACATCGAATCCCGCCCGAACAGGACCGTACTTAAGTCAGCAATGGGTTGTTAACAAATATTCCGAAGCCATCGAGGCCGAGTTAGGTAAAACGATTGAACAAGTGCCGTGGGGAGCACGGGTCAGAAATGCCGATGCGATGGCGCGGATTGGCGTAAAGGATGTAACGGACATATTGCAACAGATCGTAAAGTAGCAGTATAAATATGCTTCTGATTCAAAACGTGAATCGCCTTTTTAATTGAAAAAAATGCCGTTTCTACTGGGACGAGGGAGGATCGCCTCGAAACTGATCCTTACAAGTAGTATTTCTGAAATAGGATTTGGGAGACCAAGATTACGTGACGCCCATGTTTGCCAATGCTGATTCATATACTTACCCATTTTGCCAAAAGTAATCGCCATAAGTTCCAATAATATGCTTTATTAAATACGATCTGAGCACTATAGTTATCAAAATCACAGGATTTGGTAATTATTATGACTAATAATGGCAGGCAGAAACGAAGTGCCCCGGTTTTTCCCAAGAATCGCGAGACGCTATCCTTGCTGGGTGAGAACATCAAGCTTGCCTGCAAACGCCGGGGATACAGCCAATCGCTCATCGCTGAGCGTACCGGCCTAAGCCGTCTTACCGTTCGGAAAATTGAGCAGGGAGATCCAACCGTATCCATTGGTCACTATGTGGCGGTACTCAGTGTGCTTGGCATGGTGGAAGATTTCGCCAAGGTGGCCAGCGACGATGAACTGGGACGAAAGCTTCAGGATATCAAGTTGAAGGGGCAGCCACGCTGAGTAGCGCACGATGAGCAGAGAAATTTATGTATTTGCCGATTGGGAGGTGTTTGAGAAGCCGACACTGATTGGCGTATTGCACGCTGATGTGGTCAAAGGTAAAGAGCATTTCAGCTTTGCCTATGACGACGCGTGGCTGCAGTCAGAATTTGCTCAGCAAATCGATCCGGAATTGCGTCTCTATGCCGGTAGTCAGCACAGTCAGGAACAGCAGAACTCTCGTGTTTTTCTGGACTCTTGCCCGGATCGCTGGGGACGTTTTCTGATGAAGCGGCGTGAGGCTGTCATTGCTCGCCAGGAAGGGCGCAAGCCCAACGTTTTGAATGAGTCAGATTATCTGCTTGGTGTGCACGACATGTATCGTATGGGCGCATTGCGATTTAAACAGGATCTTGACGGGGACTTTCTGGATAACAATAAGCAATTGACAGCGCCACCTATCACGTTATTGCGTGAGCTTGAACACGCGGCTTTTCAGGTGGAGGACGCGGGAAACCTTGATGACCTGGACTATCTAAAGTGGTTGAATATGCTGATCTCCCCCGGTTCCTCGCTTGGCGGTGCCAGGCCGAAGTCCTGTGTCGTCGATGACAAAGATCATCTGTGGATCGCCAAGTTCCCGAGCCGTCATGATGACCACGACATTGGGGCATGGGAATACGTTACGTATTTACTGGCACTCGATGCAGGGATCAACATGCCAGAGTGCCGACTGGAGAGATTCAATAGCCAGTACCATACATTTTTGACCCGACGTTTTGATCGCACTTCCCAAAGCCGGTTACATTTCACTTCCGCTATGATGCAACTCGGTTATCATGATGGTGAATACGATGCGAGTTACCTGGAGTTGGCGCAGTTTCTGACCGATCACGGTGCTAACACCA
>CAZZJI010000024.1:0-47294 GCA_964654485.1 uncultured Gammaproteobacteria bacterium
TATCTCAATCCGGCCTTCGCAAGTGAAAGCATGACACCTGCCGAGCTCGAGAAATGGTTTAACGAAGATGAACCTTCTCCTCCGCTCCAGGTTGATGAAGGGGATCTGGTATTTTTGACGCAATTACCCGATAAACCACCCCTGCATGTTATCAATGAATTAACCATTGATTCGAACAGCATTGATAACGGCTGGGTTAAGTTCGTACAATGTTATAAGAATCTCGATCCGGTTGCTAAGGTTGATATTGTTTACCGTTATCGGTTTATGCGCAATCTGAAAATCGCTTCGACACTAAATATCGGTACTGCGCGGGCCAGGGGGCAACTCATCGAGCTTGAGGATGTGAATAAAAGGGCCGAGCTGTGTGTAAAAGCCGAGGTTAGAGTATTTTATCAAAATCCGGATAAATCATACAGCCTGGTAAATGGTCCTTATCATCGAAAATACCTGGATGGCTATTTTCCGTATCATGTAACTTTAATCATCCACTACCCGGAAAACAAACTTAAACATATTGCCAATCAACCTGTAGAGCAGTCTGGGTTCAGACTAACTAAAGAAACAAATAAACTGCTAATAGACACTGTATTTTCTGGAACATTAAATACAGAGATTATATTCAGCGAAAAATAGGCGGGGCATGGTAATAATTATTCGTCATTAAGTACTTCAGCAATTTTCAAAATTTGTTGTTTATACTGGCCTTTCAAAAGTCTCGCTAGCCCGCCTTCTTAGTAACGAGTGAGATAACGTTTGATCGTGTCATCATCCATCAATAACGCTTCACCAATCTGTGCAGCTGTCCAACCTGTCCCGAAAAGTACAATGGCTTTAATCCGATCTGCATCGCGCTTCCTTTTAGCTTCACGATGACTGAGTCGCAAGGACTTCAGTTCTGCAGAGGCAAGTGTAAATTCATTCGTTGTGTTAGCATTATAGCTAAACACTATGAATTGTATATCTTTTTAACGTAAACCTAATCGCGATGGGTATATATTGACAAACACTGTCAGAGATAGAATACTAAAAGTCTTTTTTTTAATGGCGCGTATTATATGGTGACGTTGGGTGTTACTGAAAGGCGTAGGAAAAATCTCTCTGTGTATACTGCTATTGAATTACCAGAATAACTATAACTGGATGAGACAAGATAACAATTTAATCCGATAAGATTTTGGGCACTGTTACGCAATACGGTGCTCTTTTCAAGTTATAAAAAAGATCGGATAAAGTTAAAATTTGCTGTCTCTGGTGTAAGTCGGGAAAAAGGAATCTGCCATGACATTTAGGTGTGCGCTTGTTTTAATAACCACTGTTCTATCAAGTTGTGATTCAGGATCGGATTCTTGGTCGCCGACAAATTCGCAAGATGAGGTATCTATTGCGATGCCGACAACAAAAAACTCTCAGCTACCTCAAAATCAGGGAATATGGCGTGCTTTCGTAACTATTCCTGATGCAGGAAGTTTAAGCTGCGATACGCTAATCGATGCCGACACATGTGAGCTCGTAGTTGACGCTACCGCCAATACGGCGACTGCACAAATCCGTCTCGCAACAGGCGTATACAGCCCACAGATAATATGGGAATATCAAGATTTTATTTTTAGCAATCCTATCCGGCAAGATGGATTTTGGCCAATAGCGAACGCTAAAAAAGAATTAACTGTTGAAGAAGGGACAAACACCCCATTAATTTTCTCTGTGGACGATTATAAGCCACTGCCTGATGATGATGGAGATGGGATGAGTAATTTGGCTGAACTGGAAGACAGAACTGACCCAAGTGATTCGGGTGAGCCGCCGAAAGAGTCCGTGTGTCTTGCGCAAATGACCCAGTACTTTAAGTTTGAAAACACCTCACCCTACGCGGATTTTCTCGGGGATCCCAGCGCTAATTGCTCCAATTGCCCCACAGCCACCCAAGGGCTGATTGGCGCGGGCCTGCGCTTTGATGGCAGCAACGAAATTGATGTGCCGGACAATGGGCAGTTTGACTGGGGGCGCGACGACGAGTTCTCTATCGAGTACTGGATGAACAGCACTAGCGACTGCCAGAGAGACAGCGGCGAGAACAACGAGGTTATCGTCGGCAGACAAGGCCCCACTCACCCAAACCCCCATATATGGACCGGTTGCACCGGCCGCCTCGAGGTGCAAGGCCAGGCTATCTTCATGCTAGTGGACGTTGACGGTGGAACGGGCGGTAATACCGACTGGCCCATGAGTAACAGTCCAATAACAGATGGGAGTTGGCATCATATTGTCGCTGTCAAAACTAAAACGCATATTCACCTCTATGTAGATGGGATTAAAAGTTCAGTTGCGAAAAACTATGCCTCAGGTTTTGCCTCTACAACACCTCTCAACATTGGGTACTTGAACCTGAGTGATCGTTTCCACTACAACGGCGATTTGGACGAGGTAGCCTACTATAGCAAGGCCCTCACCGACGAAGAAGTTTTGGCGCACTATGATAGGGGGATGTTGGGCGCGGGATACTGCGACAGACGTAGGAGATGAAGGGATAGCATATCCACAAAGCAAGTGATAGGGTCAGCCATTAGCAGTTCCTTGTTAAGCAGGCAAACAAGTGTTGCATCCATCGCCAGTAGCTTATCTGCACCTGTCGCAGCCTGGGTGTCTTTAAGTAGCAGTTTCTTAGCTGCATCCTCAACCGTTAGCCCGCTGGTTTCACGTGCCCAAGTTAATATTTCATGGTTTATTTCTGGCATTTTCTCACCGACCAATATTTAATCAGTCAAGCTCCATATCCTTAAATACTTGCTATGTAAAGTATAATTGAAATAAGTAAATAAATAACTTTCTATTAATAGCATCTTGGTTTTTTGGCTTGTCGCATTTAGACCCTTGGGTGTATCTAATCTAAAAAGATTAATAATTGCGTTTTCCTTGATGAATTGAGTAGTGTCGGACAATACCAAGTGCATAATGCTTTTATCCTAAAAGCATTATTTTACGGGTGAAATGGCCCGATTAAAGCCAAATACTTATGCTTTTTAGGGTATTCTTCTATTGTTTCAATGGTTTGGTTTGACCCAAAATTTTTGGTCCTGATTTCCAGCTAAAATGGTCGATGGAATGCAATGCCATAAAATATAAATAAAACAAAGAGTTATTGGTAGGCATTTCAAGCAACATTATAAAAGAAGAATTAAATAGTTATAGTTAGAAAGGTCATTTCATTGAGTGCAGCAGAGATAGTAAACAAAGTCTGGAACTATGCCCACGTCTTGCATCGTGATGGCGTAGGATATGGGGATTAGATTACAGTTTTGCATTCCAAGAGTAAGAGACCTAGAAAGCGAGATCGGGACTGTTGCTAATTTATCAGGGATTCAAAGATGTACTCGCAATTTTCATCAGTGCGCTGTGTCTCCGTGTTGTTTGATCCATTTTCAAATGGTAGTGTTATTTAACATATTATTTCTTAGAGGCAATCAAAACAAAGGGAGTATGCCATGTTAACGGACCAAGAAAAAAGAACTTTTAAACAAACAATTCTATCAAACCAGCATGAAGTTTTTATCATTTCAATGGCAGAAATGGATGCGATAGTGCGGTCGTCCTCAGTTGCAACTAAACCTAATGTTCAAGAGGCGTGGCAGAAAATTAAAGCAAAGGCAGAAGTTGGGGCGAGTTACTACGCATCTGCTGATGATATTGTAACGCTGACAAAACTTGTCGGTGATCTTGGCAGTGTCGGGGCTAAAGCGTATGTGAAAACTTATGGCGGAAAGCCGCATATTATTCTTAAAGGTCACCCTGGTTTAAGAACAGTTCTAACTGGCACTAAGTATGGTATCAAAAATCCCAAAGTTGTAACTATGGGGCTTGGTAAAGCGGGGGCTATAAATGCTGCAAAAACAGGTGGAATTATTTCAGTCGTATTACTTTCAGCTTACCGGGTAGCTAATTATTTTCTGACAGATGAAGCAACCCTTAGCCAACTTGTTGGTACTTTGGCAACCGATATTGTTAAGGTTGGAATAACAACCGGCGCATCGATCGCTTTTGCTGTTGCTGCGGGCGGTTTTACGCTGGCAATAGGTCCAATCTTGGCTGTCGTTGTGGTTGGTATCGGAGCGTCCATTGCCTTGTCTAAATTGGACACACTACGGTATCACAGACCGATTAGTCGCTGGGCTGGATGAACTCGGAGATGATGCAAAGGTTTATCTAGAAAGGAAAAAACAAGGCTTAAAAAATGTTGCTAATAGTGTCGTGGAATCTTATATTGACTATGCAATTGATTCCGCTGAAAGAATAGTTGTTAATTTAGCGACTAACTATTTGAGAAAGTTTATATTGCCATTACCGAAACTCCGTTAATATGGATGATAATAAAAAGTCTACATTGCTGTTGCAATACGGTGCGATATTGGGGTTTATATCAATGTCGTTAGGTGCTCTTATTTGGTTTGGTATAGATGCAATATTTATTATACGACAGCTTATTTCGATGCCCTTGAGCATTTCTTTTGATAAAGGTGCTTTTTACATGTTAGGTATCGGTATCGGTCTGGGTGCTTTAGTGATATATATGATTCTTGAAGTCTGGAAAAAGAAGCCGCCTTCAGATAGGTTAACGCGAAGAATTGTAAAAACGGCTCTTTTTGGTGTGGCGATAATGTTTTTGTTACCTCAAGTAGCTCATTATTCTATCGCTCATTATTTAGAGAAAAGAGGATATGAAGTTTGTCGTAAAGTTTCATACCAATGGCTTCATTACCAAAATATTGTCTTCACAAATGATCAGAAAATCTGTTTGGAGGCAGCCAGTAAAAAGAAATGACATCGTATCAAATTAAATTTTAGAAAGGCCTTAAAGCTTAGTATCAAGTTTGAAGTGAGGGACGAAGTCCAGCAGCGGACTCATTGTGATGACTGCGTTGGGGTTCCTCGCGACTACTAAGGTGGGTTATATTCAGGAGAAATCGCGTCATCTATGGAATGAATGACAATACAATCGTTTGTCCACGAAACCATTTCATGTCGTTGGGTAATTTTAATATATAACAGTCATCAGTGCTTCCCTATACGGCTATGGGTGCTTTAATAGTGGCATGGGATTGATAGTTAACAAGTTCAAAATCATCAAAAGTAAAATCAAACAGGTTATTGATATCAGGATTAATTTTCATTGTGGGTAGTGGAAATGTATCGCGTGCAAGTTGTGTGTCCACTTGCTCCAGATGGTTAAGATACAAATGCGCATCACCAAAAGTATGCACAAAGTCTCCCACTTTTAAATTACAGACTTGTGCGACCATCATGGTAAGTAAGGCATAGGAAGCAATATTGAAGGGTACACCCAGGAAAACATCCGCACTGCGCTGGTATAGTTGGCAGGATAGTTTTCCCTGCGCAACATAAAATTGAAAAAGCGTATGACAAGGCGGTAGCGCCATTTTTTCTATGAACGCCACATTCCACGCGCTAACGAGTAAGCGACGCGAGTCGGGGTTTGTTTTTATTTGATCCAATAATTGGCGGATTTGGTCTATTTTGGATCCGTCAGGGGTTGGCCAAGAACGCCATTGATAGCCGTACACCGGTCCTAAATCGCCATTTTCATCTGCCCATTCATCCCAGATAGACACATTGTTATCATGCAAATATTTGATATTAGTGTCGCCTTTTAGAAACCAAAGTAGCTCATGAATAATAGAACGTAAATGAAGTTTTTTAGTGGTGACGATAGGAAATCCGGCATTTAGATCAAAACGCATTTGATGGCCGAATACACTTACGGTACCCGTGCCGGTGCGGTCTTCTTTTTTAATGCCATTTTCTTTGACATGGCGCATTAGATCAAGATACTGCTTCATGACTTGTGCCTCGATGTATTCTTTGCATTCTTTTTCTTTACATTGGATTCAACATCCGTATTTTTATTTTTATAAGCTAACCACAAAAATACAACTCCAAGTAGCGCCATGGGTGCGGATAATATTTGTCCCTGGGTTAACCATCCAAATGCGATATAACCCAGGTGTGCATCGGGTTGGCGGAAAAATTCCACGAAAATTCGATAAATGCCAAAGCAAATTAAAAACATGCCTGATACGGCCATAGTCGGTTTTGGTTTTTTGGAATACAGCCAAAGGATAATAAAAATGACGAAGCCACCCAGAAAGGCCTGATAAAGTTGTGACGGGTGGCGTGGTTCTACACCGGCACCAGGAAAAACCATACCCCAGGGCACGTTCGTCACCCGGCCCCAAAGTTCACCGCCGATAAAATTACCGATGCGGCCCGCGCCGTATCCCAATGGTATGAGTGGCGCGATAAAATCACTGACAGTAAAAAAACCACGATTGGTTTTACGCCCGAATAACCACATCGCAACGATGACGCCGATCAAACCACCGTGGAATGACATGCCACCTTCCCAGATTTTAAACAAAAAAATGGGATCAGCCAGAAATTTAGAGAAATTATAAAAAAGCACATAACCAAAGCGGCCACCCAGAATCACACCCAGCGCGATGTAAAACAGGATGTCGCCGACCTCATCGGGATGCCATCCCGACTGCGGTCGTTTAGCGCGAACCCGGCCGAGGTACCAACCGGAGGTAAAAGCAACCAGGTACATTATCCCGTACCAATGAATTTTCACTGGACCCAGACTGAGTGCAACGGGATCAATATTCGGAAACATAATCATGTGGCGAAGTATACCCTGATAAGCTTACGAAGGGATAACCCGCGTAAAAATGGTCTTTAAATACTCAGTTTCCGCCAAAGCGGGGTGGATCGGGTGGTCCAGGTTTTGTTGCCCGTATTCCAGAAATTGCAACTGGCGGTGCACCTGTTTACCGGCATTTAAAAGCATGTTTTTGAAGTCTTTCGTACTGAAATGATAAGAACAGGACGCCGAGACTAGATAGCCGTCCTTAGCCAACACCTGCATCGCCATTTGATTGATTCGTTGGTAAGCAAGTGACCCCTGTTTCATGTCTTTTTTTCGTTTAATAAAAGCCGGGGGGTCGAGGATAACGACATCAAATTTTTCCTGTTGCTCTTTTAAGGATTTTAATAACTCGAATGCATCCCCTTTCAATGTATATAAATGATCAGGTAGGTTATTCAGCGTCGTATTTTCTTTAATAGCATCAATGGCGCGCGCGGATGAGTCAATACAGGTGACCTCTTTAGCGCCGTGGGTGGCTGCCTGAAGACCCCAGGCACCGATATAACTAAAGACATCCAATACCTTTTTGCCTTTTATATATTTGATCAACTTAGCTCTATTTGCGCATTGGTCGTAAAACCACCCTGTTTTTTGACCCGATAACAAGGATGTTCGAAAACGCGTGCCATTTTCTATCAATTCAATGGCTTCAGGCACACTGCCTTGCGCGGTTTCGATATAATCTTTTAAGCCTTCCATGCTGCGAGTGGATACATCATTGCGAAATAAAATCGTCTCTGGTTTGATCACTTTGTTTAACGCATCGATGATATCTGTTTTAACCCGTTCCATACCGGCTGTGGCAATTTGTACAACTACAATCGCGTCATATCGATCTATCACCAGACCCGGCAGACCATCACTTTCGCCATAAACCAATCGATAAAAGGGTTGCTCAAAAAATTGTTCACGCAGTGCAAGGGCAATGTTTAGTCGATGCACAATAAATGACTTATTCAAGCGGTAAGCCGGGTCACGACTGATCAAGCGGGCACAAATCAATGAATGTGCATTCACGTAACCGCTGCCGATGGGTTTACCCATACAGTTTTCAATGATAATGTGTTGTCCAGGCTCAAAGCCGGTTAGCGGTGTGGCTTGGATATCCACTTCATTACTGAAAACCCACGGATGACCCGCCCGAATGCGGCGATCTTCATTCTTTTTCAAGCGCAGTGGCATAATATCGGCGTTATTTGTAGCTATGGCAGTTGGCATGGGTGACTCGATGGCTCACTATTCAAGGGTCGCTAGATTAACAAAAAAGTACGCAAGTTGCTCTAAAATAACCCATTTTAAGGCCGAGCTGTTTGCGCGGGGTTCGTCACAGTTAAATTTGTGCAGATCAAGTCAAGTGGTTGAATTGTATGTAGAAAAAATTAAAGCACGTTTTTAAGAAATTTATACTAAAATGGCAAATCAATTGTGCAGTCATTATTTTTTTGGCACATTTTTTATAAGGTACATTTATGCTTGATATATTTGCAAGATTCCTCAAGGTGCTAAATTCCGAAACGCGTCCAGGCCAAATCAGCCTGGCGCTGGCTTTTTCGATGATTGTCGGTTTTACCCCGTTGTTCAGTTTGCATAACCTGCTGGTTATTTTGCTAGTACTGGTCATCAGGACAAACATAGCTGCTTTTTTAGTTGGTCTTACGGTGTTTTCGGGCATCGCTTATTTGCTGGATCCACTGTTCCATCTATTGGGTCAGCTTGTGCTAACGAATGAATCACTGAACCCGCTGTGGACGAGTTTGTATAATTCAACCCTCTGGCGTTTGGAACATTTCAATAATACGATCGTCATGGGTAGTGTGCTCATCTCTTTGCTGCTTTTCATTCCGTTTGTACTGATGACTAATTATTTAATCGTTAAATATCGTACCTCACTACTGCAGTGGGTAAACAAGATTCGAATTGTGCAGGTAATAAAGGGCACGAAATTGTTTAATATTTATAATTCTCTATCAAGGCTGGGTCGCTAATGAAAGACTGGATACGTTGGCCAGGTTTTGTGGTTTTTCTACTCTTCACCGTCGTGCTGGTGGGTGGATTTTATTTTTTTGCTGGCACGTTGCTAAAGGCAACCATTGAGTACGCCGGTACCGAGATGGTCGGTGCTAAAGTAGAACTGGATGATGCAGATTTAACGGTTTCACCTCTGGGTTTTTCATTACACAATTTGCAAGTAACAAGCCCTGAAGACCCGATGATCAACGTACTTCATGTAGGTCGCATCAATCTGGATATGAACGGACTGGCGTTGTTAAGATGGCAAGTCATCATCGATGAGATGAATGTTGAGAAAGTCAGGCTGAACACGAAACGCACCCATTCGGGGAAAATTGCTGAAAAACAAGAAGCCCCTTCAGATGCCAGCGAATCATTTGATTTTTCTATGTCCTCAGTCGAATTGCCCGATGTAAACGATATCCTGGCTAAGGAAAAGCTTGAATCAGATCGCTTAGTCGAAGAAGCGCGACTTGATATGGATAAATCCCAACAGAAATGGGATAAAAAATTAAATGAACTACCTGATAAGGATACATTAGATGCCTATGGTGAGACGTTAAATTCAATCAAGCCGGTTAAAACAGGCGACAAGCTGAAGGATTTGAAGGCGCTGTCCGACGCTATTGATGAACTGAAGAAAGTAAAGAAAAATATAAAGTCAGATCTTAGCCAACTAAGCAGTGTAGGTGAGGAATTTCGCCAGGACATCGGGTTGATGAATGATAATTTTAAGGCGGTGTTACAGGCCCCAGCAAAAGATTTCGCGAATCTGAAAGAAAAATATTCTTTGTCGTCATCAGGTGTATCCAATATGAGTCGCTTATTGTTTGGTGAAACTGCGGCGTATTGGACCCGGATCGCGCTAGATTGGTACGAAAGGATCAGTCCGGTGTTATTGAAAACGATGGATTCAAAAGAAGATGATGAAAAGCAGCAAATTCTTCGTTATAAGGGTATCAATATTAAATTTAAAGAACAAAATCCACTGCCTGACTTATTAATCAAATCCACGCGTGTCTCGTTAGAGTTGGAATCAGGTAATTTAAATGGCGAAGTGAAAGACATTACATCAGATCAGCAAATATTGGGACGCCCGACAAGTTTTCTGTTTCAAAATGATAACCTGCAAAAGGGCCGTCAGATAAAAATTTCCGGTAATTTCAATCATACAAAACCCGGTAATTCAATCGATACAACTGAATTGACTTTGTCGAATTATGAGGTAAGTAACTTCGTCGTATCCAAAAATAAGTCATTCCCGCTTGCGCTGAGCAGTGCTGTCATGAATATGACATTAAATGGTGAACTAAAACAAGGTGTATTAGATGCTAACATGTCGTCATATTTTAAATCTGCCAATTTTGACCTTCCTTGGGACGAAAAACCCGGCAAGTTGGTTAAAACAATCGGAGAATCATTGCAGGGTGTTAATGCCTTTGAAGTGAAAGCTGATTTAAAAGGAACATTAAAAGACAATGATATCGATATTTCGTCAGACCTGGATGATGTGATCAAAAATGCCATAGGTAAACAATTTAAACAAAAAGCACAGGAATTCGAAAAGCAACTCAAGGATAAGGTAGAGCAGAAAACGAAAGAGCAGATTGCAAAGCTGGAATCACGACTGGATACATTCAATAGCGCCCAGAAAGATTTGCAGTTAAAGAAAAATAATGCAGAGGAAAAAATAAATGCGGTTGATGCCAAAATCGATGCCTTAATAAAAGAAAAGGAAAATGAATTAAATAAGAAAAGTCAGGCTGCGAAAGATAAAAGCGAAAAGAAACTGGATGAGCGTAAGGATAAATTGAAAGACAAACTGAAGGATAGGTTCAGATAGCAGATACCCAGTATATCCGCAGCGGGGTTTCGCTGTGCAAATGGAAAATTGGCCTTAAAAAGGCAATGCGAAATTTGAAATAAAATTAAAGGCCCTGCTTATTTTTTTTATTAACGGCTGTCACGACGTAGCGTAAATCTCCACCGGACAGTATTGCATCAAATGGATAGCAGGTGACTAATGTTAGTAAGGCGGTGTCCTCTGGATCGGGAAGGCGGGCGTTACGTGTGTGCATGATAGTCATATCTTGTACTTCATAAATTATTTTTGTTCGGTTTTGTGTTTCTATTCTTATTTCATCCCCGCTACGCAGTTCTTTGAGGAATTTAAAATGCGTATCACGATGACCGCTGACCAGGCTGTTGCCTGGATGTCCTGGTTTGGCTGTGCCATAGCGGTGGCCGGGTCCGAATGCCAAGTTACGACCGCTATCCCCGGCCAGTATATACATCTCAATGTTTAGTCGTGGCACTTGCATGTGTGCGACTGGCCAGGTGTCGGCCCAGGGCCAGGGTTTAGTAGGGCTTTGATTAGAACTTTGATTAGAACTCTGCTTAGCGTTCTGATTTGCTTGCATCGTTGACCATGCATCTTTAATTAAGTACTGCGCCAATTGCGCCTTGGCATAAATATAAAGTCCCTGACCTGCTTGCCACAGACCCAGCACAATCAAACCCATCAATACCCATTTGGGCAGCTTATGTCTGATATGTGTGAACACGATTTACCTTGATGTAGCCATACAGTAGAAGAGCAAGAACAAGTATCAAGGCGCCGCTAAGAACATGAAATCGACTGTTCGTTGCAGTGCGTGCCAGTTGCATAACCTGCATTTGTTGTTCTGTACCCTGCGGGAGATTATTTGGCACGGATTTACTGTTGAGGTCTTCCCGCGACGGACGCGAAGGCGTGACATCAACCGCAATCAGACTGGTGTATTTGCTGACGATATGGTGTTTCAGTGCTGTCTCGATGACGGCTTGTTTGACCTGCTGTTTGTCTTTTCCCTCGTACACGCTATCAAGTAAATAGCTGATTTTGTTTCTTGCCCACAGTACCGCGATTCCGGATGATTGCCGGCCATCTGCCAGCGGCAATTCAATGCGCCAGGGTTGGTGCGCGCGCTGGCCTGTGATGCTTAACGATTCGCGTGAATATTTGTCGCTTCTGGCGGCCAACATGATGGGCTCGCCTATATACAAGTCCGGTATTCGATCAGGGTAGCTGATCACATTATTGTCTTGAGGAAACTCAATATCCAGATTAGTCATGATTGGACTTTCCAGTTTCGAAAATAAAGCCTGCATTTTTTCTTGTACTTCGTTTACATCGCCGATGTAGGTAAAACTACCACGGCCAAACTCTGCGGCCTTGCTCATAAAATGACTGTTTGGAGCCGAGCCGATGCCGATGGTAAATAGGCGGCTGTTACCCAGTTTTTTCTTAATGAGGCTGAATAATTCTGATTCGTTGCCAACACTGCCGTCTGTTAAAAAGACAACTTGCCGTAGGTATTCATTTGTCTGTCCAGCTTGATTATCAAGTGCTGCTTGCAAAGCAGGGTATATTTCTGTGCCACCGTCCGCGTTCAAGTAGCCGATAATCCGTTTTGCTTTTAATATGTTTTCATGGGTCGCGGGCTGTGGTTCAGAAAATATTTTTGAGTAATTGGAATTAAATTCAATAATATTAAACTGATCATGCTGGCGTAGTCGGTCCAGTGCTATATTTAATGCGCGTTTCGCCTGTTCGATGGATTCTCCTTGCATGGAGCCAGAGGTGTCAATAATAAAAATAACTTCACGCTGCATGCTTTGCGTGCCGACTGTGCCATCCGAAGGGGGCAGTACCATTACAAGGTGATAATCATAGTCAGCTTGTAATTCTGTAAAAAGGGCCGCACGCGGTGTATGGCTGGGTTGAGGTGACCAGACAAGTTCAAAGTCTCGGTCTGCAGGTATCTCGCCTTCTGCTAAGCTTATTAAATATTGACCGTCGTCGATAAATTGCTGGTTAACCGCGTGATATCGGCTAGTAATTTTTTGCAGAGGAAAGCCAGCATCGAGTTCTACGCGAATATCAACCCGGTTTGTTTTGTATTTTTTCTCTATAACGGGGGGTGTAATACGTTTGGCATCAGACACTTGCATGGGGTTAGGTGACCAGCCTGTGTCGTTGAATGTGTTTATACGTTCGTCTGCCATGATGCTCGATCCGGGGATGTAGCGTGGTGTTATCGTCAGTGGCAGCCTGACCGAAAACGTACCATTGTCATAGCGTAATATCTGCTGGTATTCGATTTCAATATGAACTTCTTCTCCTGGCCCAATGTTTGCCACCGAATTGGTGAACAGGTTTGCACGCTCCTGTTCAATTAAGGCTGTTTTCTTTCCCTGTTTTTTTGCTTTTTCATAAGAATGTTTTGCTGCACTGCGCTCCATAATTTTGCCTTCAATGACGCGTTCACCAATGATCATTTTCATGCGATCAACCGCCGAATTTTCAGGCAACGGGAAAACATAAATTCCTTCGACCCATTCGGTGCTGGTATTTTTGAATGACTGACGTACTGTCACGCGTGATATTAGTCCGTTAATTTTCATCAGTACATCCGTCTTAATACGGGGTGCCAGCAGGTATTGATTATCCAAATCTGATTTAAATAAAAGGCTACCGTTATGAACATCTTCCAGCGCTATCGTCTGTCCATCACTGAATTGATTATTTGCACTGGCATTGATTGAAATAGCTAAAAGGAAGAATAAAGTGATAAAAGCGAGAAAGTAACTAGTTGTATTGGCCGTGTTATACGTAGACTGTTTGTTCATAGTGTTGTTTGGTCCCTTTTTGTTATGAGCAGTTACTAGCAGTTACGCGTAGTTTTTGTATAGCTTCGTGTTATTTGATTTAAGTAAAACACGGCACAATGGCCAAAATAGTTAAGAAATATTCTGAAGTGGAAATGAATTATGATGATTTATGGCAGGAAGTCGTTGGGCCGCCGCTCGTCAACCGGCAGTCTCCTAGTACTCTTTCAATGTGATATTACCGAGTTCAGTGGCAATATCACATTGAAAGAGTACTAGGAGAAGGTGATTCTAGTGTTCTGCTAATACCTCAGATTAATTTGATGGAAGGGTCCGGTTTGGGCTCGTTTTCTTGTTCCTTTTTCTTTTTCGCTTGCTCGATTGCCTTGTTTATCGCATCAGTGAATTTTTGCAGATTTTTTTCAACAGCAGGCTCATATTGTTTCCAGGCATCATTAAATTCTTTCTCGATGTCTTTACCCAATGATTCCATGTCTTTTTTAATTTCCGGCATTTGTTTTTTTAGCTCAGTCGCCGCTTTATCGATATCTTGCGCAAATTGATCACCCAGCTCGCGCAGTTTCTTCATCAGCTTTTTAGCGGTATTTTGTTTACTGTCAATTTCTTCGCGTTTAGCCTGAATATTTTCCATCGTCTTTGAGTGATCGACTTTCCACTCCGATACTTCCTTTATTAACACGGTTGTGAAGCTTAACGACACGGGTTTATTGTGCTCTGTAAGCTCGATGGTGGTATCAATCCAGGCGTTATTGTCCTTAAGCTGCACCTTGCCAAAAGTGACTGTTGCGTTAGGCCATGTCGGGATTTGGGTATCTGGCGGTGGCGGATTGGTCTTACTGCTATACTCGCGTATTTCGGCCATGTTTTGAGCGATCGTGGCGTCCCAGAATCCCTGCGCAACTTGTTGCGGTGTTTGCGGTATTTTCGTAGTGGCACAACTTGTCAATGCAATCACAAATACTGTCATGTATATCCAATTAAATAACGGGTTCTTCATAGTAGCCTCTTTTTTGATTTATGCTCTGTTTTATTTCGCTATAAGATATGACATTAATACACGAAAAAATTCCACTTATTGCAGCAATTCCAGTGTATTTATAATTACAAGTGGATCGTCTTTGTCGTCAAAAAGTTGGCCATTTTTTCTTGACATTCCTTTCAACTGTGGTGCAGTATTGATGCATGAACATAATCGCAAAACAAAGCTTTGTCAAAAATTCCAAACTGCTGTGGTGGAAGGTAATTCACCACGGCCTGAATTATTGTTAGCGTAGTCAGTATTTAAATTACAAGATACATAAAACGAAACATAAAAGCCGTGGATCTCAACCACGGCTTTTTATTTTGCCGTATGAGAAATCCAGGTTTTAAGGAGCATCTTATGTTGGCAATGATCAGAAAAATACAAAGCAGCAACGAGCTGACCGGTGTTTTTTTCGTACTATTGGGAACACTGGGTTTTTCTATAAAAGCCATTCTTATTAAATTAATTTACCAAGTTGATCCCAGCATTGATGCAATCAGTGTGCTGACACTTCGTTTTGTTGTGGCGTTACCCTTTTTTTTCGTGCTGTTACATTATAACGGTTATAAACAGCAATTGTCTGCAACAAGCACACGTCAATTTGGTATTATTTTCATGCTTGGGGCAATCGGATACTATGTATCTGCCATCCTGGATTTTAGCGCCCTGATGTACATTCCAGCCGGGTTAGAAAGACTGATTTTGTTTTTATTTCCAACGTTCGTCGTCATTATCAGTTTGTTTATTCGGCCTCGTGAAATTACACGCACTATCATCTTCGCCTTGTTGTTAAGTTATGCGGGAATTTTGCTAGTGTTTATCGAAAAAATACCTGATTTAAGTCCAGAAATGATTAAGGGGTCATTATTGGTATTTGGCGCGGCAATTGTATTTGCGTTTTATACCATTGGCAGTGTTGAGCAAATTAAACAACACGGCTCTGTACGATTTACAACATATGCGATGATTGCGGCGACGGCTGCTGCTTTTATTCATGCATTTATTATTCATGGCTTTAATGTATTCGTTCAAAGCGCCGAGGTTTATGCACTCATATTACCTATGGCAATATTTTCAACGGTGGTGCCGATGATATTTATTGCCGAAGGGATCAAGCGTATCGGCGCTTCCGGTGCATCCATTATTAGTACCAGTGGACCGGTTATAACACTTTGTTTGGCGTTTTTAATCTTGAATGAAACCGTTGGGCTGCTGCAGATTATTGGCTGTGCCATAATTATGCTGGGCGTGTTTTTTGTGGCGCGGAAAAATACTGGTTAGTGACGCGCATTTTATATTTCTCACCCCTAATCGTGCATGGCATTAACAATCGGGCCGAACTCAGCGTAAACCGGTTGTTTAATATTTTTTGCCGCAATTGGTTTTGGCCTCATGGTGGGTGTGTTCTTTTCTTTTTCAATATTTGCAATGCGAGTCCTGGACACTTCCTGGCTTATTAGTGGTGACGATAAGGTCAAATTAACGCCAAAAAAAATAATGGCTGATATTATTACTTGCTTCTTTATAGCTAATGTTTGTCTGTTGATAGGTCGATAATTAAGAGAGCCTTTTCGCTGTATAGAAGACCGCTATTAGCTCACTAATTGTAGTGATTGTTTCGACCAAGTCCAAATTCATAGTATCTATGGTTTTTCGGCAGGGTCCAGTCTTCTAAATCCTTAATTGTTGGGGAAACTCTATGTCAGGAAAAATTAATTTAGGCAGCTTGTTTTGGAAATTTGCTATACCGGTTATCTTGTTATTTATAGTTGCCATTGTTGTGCTGGGTTTTTACTTGCCCAGCCAGATACAGAATCGCGCCGTTGAAGGGGCGACAAATGCGGCACAGCAAACCGCAACGCAATTCAAGGTGCTGCGTAAATATTATGTGCAGAATATCCTGAAAAAGGTAAAAGCAGGCTCTAATATGAAGCCTGCCATCAACCACAAAGATGATCCTAATGCATTCCCATTACCCGCAACCATGAT
Organism: uncultured Gammaproteobacteria bacterium; assembly: GCA_964654485.1. Taxonomy (GTDB): domain Bacteria; phylum Pseudomonadota; class Gammaproteobacteria; order SG8-11; family SG8-11; genus JAADIM01. Next base: position 16,416 of record CAZZJI010000024.1, read on the forward strand.
TCATGACTTAAGTGAGCTGCTTAAGAATGAGGGAACGACGGTCAACTTGTACAGTGCCTATCCTTTCCCTAACCGCAAATCACGGGTTTTAGACACCTTTCAGACCGAGGCATGGAATTATCTTGTTCAGAATCCAGGGAGTGTCTTCGTACAAGAAGCAAGCAAAGATGAAAAATCTATCGTTCGAGTGGCTGTTGCAGACACCATGGTGGTCGAAGGCTGTGTTAACTGCCACAATTCCCACCCTGATACGCCCAGGGTAGGTTGGAAGCTCGGTGATGTACGCGGCATTCTTGAAATTAATAGCGATATCAGCGAACAGGTTGCCGCCAGCGCCGTAACAAGTACAAAGATCGTGTTTGTGTTAATCGGAACGCTACTGATTATCGTGGCGGCAATCTATTTTGTATACAAAGTAGTGGTTGCAAGAAAACTGGCGGCACTGAATAGCAGTATTAATGATCTGGCAACTGGGAGCAGCGACCTGACCCGGCGTTTGGATGACAGTGGCAGCGATGAAATTTCCAACCTCGCAAGAGGGTTTAATAGATTCCTTGAAAATCACAGAGTTTTTGTTAAGGAAATTGCAGGGTCAGCACAACAATTGTCAGGTTCATCAACAGAGTTGGAGGCCATAACAATACAAGCGAAAGAAGATTCCGCGAAACAAAAAAATCAAATCGGCCTGGTGGTAACCGCTATTAACGAGATGGCCGTAACGATTCAGGAAGTTGCAAGCAGCACCACCACAGCCGACTTATCTGCACGTAATGCCAGGGAAGAAACTTTATCCGGGCTGCAAGTCGTGGAAGACAATATTTGCATCATCAATACTCTTTCTAGTGAAATTGAAAAGGCCGCCGAAGTTATTCAGACGCTTAAAACAGACAGCGAAGGCATCGGTGCAGTGCTGGATGTCATCCGGGGAATATCGGATCAGACTAACCTGTTAGCTTTGAATGCAGCTATTGAAGCGGCTCGTGCAGGCGAACAAGGTCGCGGTTTTGCTGTGGTCGCTGACGAAGTTCGAACACTGGCCAGCAGAACACAGGAATCAACTGTTGAGATACAGGAAATGATCGAGAGGCTACAACAGGGTGCTGATAGTGCGGTCACCGTTATGGATGGGGGGCTCGAAACAGTCGGAACGAGCGTAAAACAGGCTATCTTGACTGGCGAAACCCTGAAATCTATTACCGCAGCCGTAAATAGTATTTCGGATATTAATGCACAGATCGCCAGCGCGATCGAAGAACAAAGCATAGTGGCAGAGGATATCAATAAAAATGTTGTAACGGTTGACAATCTCGCTCAATGTAGCGATGAAGCTTCGGCCAATATTGCTTCGGCTAATGAACGGTTAAGTCAGTTAGCAGAAAATCTGTCTATGCTGGTTAGCCGGTTTAAGGTTGGTGAATAAAAATAGACATATACCCATGGCGTTTGAGAATTAGGTGTATTTAATTTCAAAATCACCACTCATCAGAGAAGCGACCTCATAGGAATATTGATCAACATTCCTGAAGAAATCGATGCAAGCCTTTCTAAATATTTTTATATTCTCATGAGATTGATTGTGTAATATTTTTTTCTTAAAAAATTTCTATTCATGGCGCTAAAGAATGATCTAAAATGTTTTTCTTTTCAAGATAATAACACTGCTTTGTAAACCTAATTCTCTATCGCTATGGATGTATATGGACGCTTCCTGCGAGTCAAGTGGTGTCTAAAATAATTCTCTTTGCCTGACAAATAATATCAATTAAAGATATACTGTTTATGGTCGCTAAAAGTGGTAATAGGAAGAACCACTACAGCTCGTTGTAACTGGTCCAGCGAGTGATCGGGATTTTCAAAACATTATACGCGTCTACAACTAGTTGCCCGCGAGGTAAGTTTTATAGATGCTAAGAAGAAATACAGTAAGGGTAATGGGGAGGAGCTGTGGGTATTTCATTATACAAAGATGCAAATCATCAGTGTTGGGTGTTTGCCGATTTAGTCAAAGGTATAGGTATTCAAGCCAATCAGTTTCTGATTATTAACAATCAACAAGCTGCTATATTAGATCCCGGCGGGCAACTCACTTATCACCCGTTACTTACTTCCATATTAAAGCATGTGAGCATGGAGGATCTAAGGTATGTGATTGCTTCCCATCAGGATCCGGACATTATTGCTTCCTTGGGTATGTGGTTGAACTTTAGTAAGGCCGACGTGGTATCTTCTAAACTATGGACGCGCTTTTTGCCGCATTTAATTTCAGATGTTCAACAGCAAAAAAATGTCACCAATATGGAAGAGCGCATGATTGCCGTCCCTGATAGGGGTACAAACTTGCCCCTGGGCAGCAGTTTTATCAAATTGGTGCCTGCGCACTTTCTACATTCGGTAGGTAATTTTCAGATTTATGATCCGATCAGTAAGATTTTATTTTCTGGTGATATGGGGGCATCCATCAGCGATGAAGAATATGCACCGGTAGAGGATTTCGATGCTCATATCAGCAGCATGGAAAAATTTCATATGCGTTATATGGTGTCTAACAAAGTATGTCGCTTATGGGTAAATATGATTAGAAAAATGGATATTGATATGATTGTGCCACAACATGGCAAACCTTTCCATGGCAATGAAATGATCGGCCATTTTCTCGATTGGATAGAAGGTCTGCAATGTGGTATTGATTTATTAACAGAGCGCGATTATCGGGTGCCAGACTGAGTGGTTTGATACATTTTTCTCATCTCTTAGCGATCCATACATGATTTACAATATATCGTACCCAGACGGACGTGATAACGTACTTTTTCGCCTGTTGCGACTTCGTTTTGGCAGTTATCACATATTGAACCACAACTAAGAACTATTTCATCAAAACCTTCTACTGGATATGAAACACCGTCTATTATTTTATTCCATGGTTTGGTTTTCACAATTTGCTTTCTGTATATCTCTTCTACGGCGCGCCATCTTTCTACAAGAAATTCTGCTAACCCATGGTTTCGCAGGCAGTTTGCCATCAGTTCTTCGCGATAATCAAATAATTCATCCGAGATGACCATCCAGTGATGGGCATTTCGTGGGCGATCGCCAAAATAGACATTTTCACCAGTAAATATCTGGCGTAGGAAATTGTATTGTTTTTCAATCGCGCGCTGTTTAGTTGCATCTTCAAAAAATGGTGCTAGCTGCGGGTCTTTATAAACTTGTTGATAGAAATCAGTTAATATTTCCGATAATAGAGCACCTTGTTGCAAAGCATCCCACATTTCTGGATCAGGGTCTGGATAAAAACGGGTCTCTTCGATATATTCCATGCTGTTGCTGTTATTTTCCGCTTGTTCATTATTTTCATGGGTATGCAAATAAGGATCCATAACTATTTCATTTTGAGATGCACCAACGGACAATGCTTTTTTTTCTGTGGCATAGACCATTGCGGGAATACCACAAAGGTAAACACGCCACTTGCTTAGGTTCGTATGTTTTGCAAATGCGATATCATCTGCCCGGCCAGATGTGTATTCCGAAGTAGATGAACCTCCCGATAAGCAGGCAGTGTAGCTAAAATTGGCGTGCTGCTTACTCAGCATTTGAAGTTCGTCTTGTAAGTAAATTCCGTCAGAGAAACGACTGCCGTGATAAAGATGTATTTCACCCGTGTGTCCGTTTTGCAATGCGTCGTTAATGATACCAATTAATGGTGCTACACCGGTCCCGGTGCCGATTAACAACAGGTTTTGATTCGCTTTATCCGTATTGTAATAGCAGAGTCCTTGTGGTCCCTTAATTTCTACTTCGTCGTTAATATTTAACTCATCGAAAATCCAATTGCTCATTTTTCCGTTAGCTACACGCTTAATGTGTATTTCCAGAAAATAATCTTTGCTAGGTACACTGGCAAGCGAATAACTGCGACAAAGACCATCGGCTCGTTTCAAAGCAATAAATTGGCCGGCGTGATAATAAAGCGATGTCGCAGGTTCTAATAGAAGACGGATAATATTGGGCGCGATTTTTTCTTTTGCGTAAACGATTGCCGGGCTGAACAGTGCCAAGCTGAAAAGGTCTTCTTCGTTTGGTGATGTGATTGCCATATCTTCTTTTGGTAGACACCTGCAGGCGAGAAAATAACCACGTTCACGTAGGGGGTCTTTCAGCCCTTTCTGTGCTGTTTCTGGAATAATGCTTTTACTGTGCAATAAACACGTGTGGCAGATACCGCTACGGCATGAAAACGCAATATTTACGCCATGTCGTTGCAGTGTCTCTAACACTGTTTCAGAGTCACGGCAAACATAGTCTAGATTATTAAATGTTATTTTTGGCATACCAGTCGGCTCAAGGGCTAGGTCTTCTTTTAACAAAAGCTTCTTTTAACGAAGGTTTTAACAAAGGTTTTAACAAAGGAATTTTTATATAAGATTCTTTTGGAATAAACACTTTCGAAGCTGCGATGGCAGTTTTGGCAATATTTACAAATCCCTCTCGTAACACGATCTGCATTAGGAAATCCGAATTGCAGTCATATGCTCGACAGGTATGAGGCCTTTCCCCCCAAATATTGCACAAACCCAAATTCTGGTCCATGTGAACACAAATACCGTCAGGCGTTTTATCAACGTAGCCTTTTGCTGTGGAGCCATCGACAGTGGGTTCCATTTCTTCGGGGTGAAGCTGGACTAACAGACTGCAGCAAAAAGTCTGACAACCCATACGCTTGCCTTCGTTGCAATCAACGCAAATTTTATCTTGTTCTTTCTCGTCCATACTCAAGTGCCGTATTTAGAATTAACATAAAATGTTTGCTTAAAAATTTATGATTCGGTGGAAAAATCATATGTCAGTGTTTCATTCGGCGATTGTAAATAATCGCCTTGAACGAAATCGATTTCACTTTGCCAAAGTATAGCCATGATAGATGGATCATTAATTTTTTCGGCGATCAACAAAATGCTGTGTTTTTTAGCGGCGCTCGAAATAGTTTCTATTGTTTTTTGGCTTTGTTCACTGCTGGTTAAACTTGATGTATATAATGGATCAATTATTAAATATTTAGTATCGACAAGTTTTAAAAACTCAAACAATTCTTTGCTATGACCCGCATTTTTAATCGCCGTCATGCAACCCAGTTTTTTTAAATTGCTTATAAATGCCTTGGCTTTAGCTGTTGATTTTAAAACTATTGCCTCATCTAACTCGAATATAAGCTTGTTGCCAGGTAAATGAGATGCTTTGATCAATTTGTTTAACCAAATCAGAAACGATTTTTCTTCGATTGATTTAGATGATATCTTTATGAAAAGCTGTGTCTCTGCTTTTCCTGATTCTAACAAAATATCTTTTACGGCATTTTTTATGACCCAGCGATCTATCATTGTTATCATGCCGGTGTCCTCTGCAACTGACATAAATTCTTCTGATGCCATATTTTGGTTGCCGGTATTACCCAGTTGCACTAAAACTTCATAACGCGCTCCTTGTTTGCCATGCAGTGAGACGATAGGTTGATACAGTAAATTAAAATGGTCTTGCTTAAGTGCATTATTGATTATTTGCACCCATTTTAGATCCCGTTCGTCCTTGGCTTTCTCATCGGCTAGGGTATATGCATATATTGAATTGCGACCGTTAGATTTTGCCACTTTACATGCAGACTCAGCTTGTGATAGCGTTTTTAAACCACTGTCGCTATTGTTTGATATTTGCACGATGCCTATACTGGCAGTGCAGGAAAATGACTCTTCCTGAATGTCAAATTTGTATTTACTTAAGGCCTCACGAATTGATTCGGCAATATTTGTCGCTTTTTCTATGTCGGCTTGCTTAAATAAAATTGTGAAGACATCGCCCGCAAATCGTGCAGCGATATCCTTATCTGTGGTATTTTCGTTGATTAAATTAGCGACTTCTCGCAATACCAAATCACTGTTCGCCAGGCCAATTTTTTCACTAATTGATTTGAATCCATTCAGATCAATATGCATCAGGGCGCTGTTAACATAATTATCATCGCCAACTGCATGAGTAATTTCCTTCTCTAGTTGTTCGACGAAATAGTTTCGATTATATAGCGCAGTTAGTAAATCTTGACGGCGCAAACTCTCAAGTTCTTCTTCAAGAACCTGGTTGCTCCTGATTACAATTTGAGTACAGGGTTCTGCCTCAATACTTGCGGGTGAAAATGACATAATGGCATTAAATTTTTCATTGCTATTTCGTATTGCAGTGAATTCAAATTCTTCTTCAGGGTTGTTTCCTTCACTTAGTTTGCGTAATATTTTTTTGAATTTTTCGGCGTCTTCTGTAGCGATTAAATCCATGATCGGTATAGCTTCAATTTCATCGGCGGAGAAAAATCCGAATGTGTCCAGGTAAGCCGTGTTTGAATAGATATGCATGCCTTCGTGAATATAGGCGATCGCGTCACGGGAACTATTCATCAGAGTCCAGTTTCGTTTTTCGCTTTCTTGAAAACTGGAATTTGCAAGTTGTAGTTGTTGACGGGTTCGCAAGTAGGCTAGTTCCCGGTTTAAAACTAATAATAATAATTGGTCACTGTTATTGCGCAGATAATGCCGGGCGCCATTTTGCAAAATATCCAGTTGGGTTTGTTCGTTAAAATCATCTGTGATAACGATCACAGGAATATCCGGGTGAATCTGTGTGGTGAATTCTATAACTTCTTTGGCATCTATATCTGACGTACAATAGGATGAGACAATCAAGTCCCAGGTGTGCTGTTTTAACGTTATTTTTAGCTGTTTTGCATTGGTAATGTTTTCAGCTCTTACCGCTTTTCCATTATTTTGTAATAGGCTTTTGATGTGATCCGTTTCATTATCGGATTCCAATATTGTCAGTAGTTGTACTACTTGCTCACTACTCACTATTAAATTCCTCTAGTCTTACGAAGTGAATTAATTCGTAGAATTAACATATTGTCTGTAATATTGACGTTGTTATGATTATAGTTTATCTAAAAGCCCATTGAGATCGTCGTTTATAAAAATATCAAATATTTTTCTCGCAGTTTTTCTTGCATCCAATAACACTTTACCCAAATTAACATTGGGTCGGGCAACAACGGCTAACACAGCGCTGGCACCAACATGAATAAGCAACAAATAGCCCTCAGATCCATCGATGAGAAGTTGTTTCAAGTTACCGCGATCCAGTTCTTTAGCCGTTTTATCTGCCAGTGATAACATCGATGCGCACATTGCACCTAGCCTATCCGGATCAACTTTTTCTTCCATTACTGATGCGACGCTCAAACCATCCCTGGTCATCACACTCGATGCCTCTATTTCCTGAGAGGATGCATTAAGTTCTTTTAATATAGGACGTATGCGTTTTTCAATTTGCGCTGATATTTCCTTGATATTGATCCTTTCCTTCGATGTAGCTTTTTTTACCATTTTCTATACTGCTTTTTCCACAGAAGGTAAACAGCCGCGTGATTTTGTTAAAACCATACCCAGGTTGGCTGATTTACGGCATACAAGCACCAAAATATGATCTTCATTGGCTTTACTGCGCATGAATATGTGAATGAGATTGTCGCTCATTACAATCATTTCCTGGAAATAATGATGGCCATCCTCTGCAACGCCACGTGATTTTTTAAACATGCTTTCGATCAGCGATACGTTGGTGCCTTGGAACATATCTGCAGTCGCCGCAGCAACCACTTCCAGAACTTCTGCTGGATGGGAGTCAACTGTTTTAGCGCCTAATAACATGCCTGTTGACATATCAACATAACCGGCTGCGACACATTCAGGTACATCTGAAACGGCTTGCTGTAGTGCTTTATCGAGGGACATAATATTCTCCTGTTATATATTTATTTGACGACTGATTGAAGTTAATAATTAGCTAAAAATTAGGTGGCACCTAGGTGCCATCATAGTGTGTACCTATGGCTTCAACTGACCGGGAAGGGTCATTTTGACAACCGGTTTCTGCCACTGCCTGAGCAAACTCCTCTAAAAATTTTACTTGTTCTTCTGATTGAACCCACCTTGGCTCAACACGGCGTACCGTTTCCAGTGCGTCCAGCGCTGAAGAACCTTCCCAGATGAGTTGTGTGGCCAATGCAGTGCCGGTGCGTCCCATTCCCGCTTTGCAATGCATAGCTATTGCTTCATCCTTGTTGATTAGTTGTTCAATCTGTTTGCACAAGTCAATCGCGGCCTCTATTGTTGGCACACCCATGTCAACAACCGGAAATGCAATACCAGTGATGTTGTAGGGGGCCAGTTTCGCCGGGTCTATAGGTGTTTCGGTTAACGAGACTAAAACTGTAATACCGACCCGCTTTAATGCTTCCAGATCGTCTTCCAGGTCAACCAGTAAGCCCGGTTTTGGGGTGCCAGCTAGCGTGCCTTTTCTAAGCCAAAGAAAATTACGCGGCCCAAATGAGTCACTCTTATATTTGCGTGCTTCTGTTGGCACGGGACGAATAAGGGGTTGCAACTCAGGATCGAGTTCTTCGGGTTTCGCGTCCACCGGCGGTACCGTGCAGTTGCCGTAAACAATGAAGTGTTTGGTAAGATCTGATTTTGGCGACATAAAAAATTCTTCTGAACTGGATACATCTTGAATCCAACCACCGGCCAACAACGCAGCGTTACCTTTTAATTGTTTTGCCTGAGTTTGATTATGTAATACGATGAGTACAGCACGCTGTTCAGACAGTTGTTTGATGTACGTTAACAAAGACTGCGAAGCGTCTTCCTCCAGATCGCTAGTGGGTTCATCAATACAGATTAATTTTGGGCTGGATGCAGATGTACGCAGTATCGCTAAGTGACGTTGCTGACCCAGAGGAAGATTCACCACATTTTCGTCCATTTTCGCAACGAGTTCTTCGAGTCCGGCATGAATTAGCAATCGTTCTGTTACATCACGTTTTTGTTTGGCAGACAAGCTTTCGCGTTCTGGCAACCCGTAAACAATATTTTCATATACTGTGGACATTAACAGTTTGGCGTTTTGCGCGACTAAAACGGGCAATTCGCCACTAAAAAGTCTAACACCCGCGTAGTGTGCTTCGCCCCACACGCGTAAACTGGGAAGAGGGGAATTTAAACCACAAATGGTACGTAATAAAGTCGACTTACCTGTGCCAGCAGGACCCAATAGGGTAAAAACGCCACGTTCCGGAATGCTTAACGTGACAGATGCAAGAATAATAGTGTCATTGAATGCGACACCAAAGCCATCAAGCGACAGTAGGGTTTCGTATTGTTCTTCCATCAATTAATCACCCCTGGATCTAATGTGTACAGCAGCGCCTGCACCAGTTGTATTACGTCTTTTTCTTCTCTACCATCGATTTCAAACACTGGAATATTTAGTTTGTTTTCTTTTAACCATCGATGATAGTCACTAATAGAAGGCGCGGGACTCATATCCATACGTGTTATGCCTATTATGACTGCTGTGTCGTCGATAAAATCTTTGAATGCCTCCAGGAAGAATTGTAGATCGGCCATTGGGTCTGGTCGCATATTATCCGCCAGCAATATCAAACCTATGCCACCGTCAGAGAGAATTTCCCACATAAAATCAAAGCGGTCTTGTCCAGGTGTGCCGTAAAGATGTATACGTTCGCCATTTTCCAGTTTCAACATGCCATAGTCCAAGGCGACCGTGGTCAATTCTTTTCTGTCGGCTGTTTCATCTGTTGCGGTTTCTTCTGTTTTGAAAGGTTCAATATCACTAATAGTAGCAAGCGCCGTTGTTTTACCTGCACCAACGGGTCCGGAGAATATGATTTTATAGGCACTCATCGCTATTACTGTTCCTGTGTGGTTTGCTACATGGCTTTGCAGCTGAACTGTTGAGGTATTAATTATTTCGTCAATTTGGTATTTAACTTTAATTTTCATGCAAATTTTCTAGTGTAGTTTAATACACTACGCTAACTATATATCTATTATAGCCAGCGCAATAACCAATGCAGATTTTGTATTTATAAAACGGGGGGGGCGCGAGCATAACCGCAGGGAATGTGTTGCTTATGCAGGGGTATTACTATATTGGTCTAATTTTATATTCTAGAAATTTATTTATGTTTTTAGCTCAAATTTATCTTTTTGGACTAATGCATAAGCTGAATGGTTGTGTATGGACTCGAAATTTTCAGCTTCGACGGTATAGGCGGTAATACGGTCATCTATATTTAGTTCTATGGCAACATCTCTCACCATATCTTCCACAAATTTTGGATTATCATAAGCACGTTCCGTAACAAATTTTTCATCGGGGCGTTTTAGTATGCCATAGAGTTCGCAGGTTGCCTGTCTTTCTACGATATCGATAACATCTTCTATCCAGACAAAGCCTTTGGTCTGCACGGTAATAGTGACGTGTGAGCGTTGATTATGTGCGCCATAGTCAGAAATACTTTTAGAACACGGACACAAGCTGGTAACCGGGACGATGACCTTTATACTGGTGGTTGTTTCGTTATTGATGACTTGCCCCAGGAATGTAACATCATAATCCATAAGGCTTTTGACTTTTGATACGGGTGCTTCTTTAGTGACGAAGTAGGGGAAAGACATTTCAATGTGGCCGGATTCAGCATCCAGGCGTTGGTTCATTTCTTTCAACATATCCTTGAAAGATTTAACCGATATCTCGCGTTCGTGTTTGTTAAGAATTTCGACGAACCGTGACATGTGGGTGCCTTTAAAACTATGTGGCAAATTCACGTACATATTGAAGGTGGCGATGGTATGTTGCTCGCCACCGCAGCGGTCTCGTACTTTGACGGGATGGCGAATATTCTTGATACCTACCTTGTCTATTGTGATGCGACGGGTATCTTTACTGCCCTGTACGTCATCGATCGTATGGCTTGTATCTTTTTTCTTAGATAGGTTTGTAGATTTATTTGTAGCTGAGTGGCTGCTATTGGTTTTGCTGGTTTCACCCATTATTCAATATCCTCGGAATAGCGGACGCATGCGCGGTCTGTTTCCCAAATCGTGACGGCTTTTACGCGAGTTCGTTCATTATTTAAATTTGCAGATAATCCCTGATAGAAATAGGCGGAAATATTTTCTGCCGTAGGATTTATTTTATTAAATGGTTCGATATCGTTTATATAACGATGATCGAGCACTTCGATAAGATCACACGTTGCCTTTTTTAAATCTCTAAAGTCGATGCCCATACCAATGGCATCCAGTTGATTTGCAACGACCTCAACCTCCACTTTCCAATTATGGCCATGCACCCGGCTACAGACGCCTGGATAGTCCCGCAGCGCATGTGCTGCAGAAAAATCAGTTAGAATTTTTACGGTGTAATTTGCACCCATGAAAATAATTCACTAAAATAAATACTGGACTAAAATACTAAGAATTTACTCGGACTGGATGATATTGGCAAGCCTGATTCGCAAAAAACTGTTCGATGGTCGCAATAACACCATCACTTGTAAGGTTGTAGTCAGCCAGTATCTGTTCCCGGCTTGCGTGATTCGAAAATTCATCCGGTAAGCCCAGATTGATGACGGGAATCTCAATGCCATTGGCAACTAACACTTCATTGACCGCGCTACCCGCGCCGCCTGCGATGGCATTTTCTTCAATAGTGACAATCAGGTTATGTTTGGCCGCCATTTGTAGAATCATTTTTTCGTCTATGGGTTTGACAAAGCGCATGTTGACGACGCTGGCATTTAATTTTTCAGCGGCGATCGACGCGGGTTGCAGCATGCTGCCGAATGCCAGAATGGCGGTTTCGGCACCTGTACGGCAGTGTTGAGCTTTGCCGATGGGCAGCATCGTCATTGTTTTTTTCACGCTAACGCCAGGGCCGTGGCCACGTGGGTAACGAACGGAGCAGGGGGCGTTATGCATGAATCCGCTATAAAGCATTTGCCTGCATTCGTTTTCATCAGTCGGTGCCATCACGACCATATTGGGTATGCAACGCAAGAAACTGAAATCGTAGGCGCCTGCGTGGGTTGCGCCATCCGGGCCGACAATACCGGCTCTGTCTATCGCAAAAAGTACCGGTAGATTTTGAATGGCGACATCGTGAATGAGTTGGTCGTAGGCACGTTGTAAAAAAGTGGAATAAATGGCGACAATGGGTTTTGCGCGGCCGCAGGCTAATCCGGCCGCGAGCGTTACGCAGTGTTGCTCAGCGATGCCGACGTCAATGTACTGTTTAGGGTATTTTTTTGAAAACTCAACCAGTCCTGAGCCTTCACGCATCGCGGGTGTAATGCCGATAAGGCGTTTATCCACGGCAGCCATGTCGCAAATCCATTGGCCAAATACTTGCGTATAGGTCAGTTGTTTGGCTTTTTTTGCCGGTGTAGCGGACGCAGTTGTAGAAGCAGTTGCAGATGAAGTCGCAATAGTTTTGCCTGTTTCGGGGTCAAAGGGTGGAACGCCATGAAAATCGCAGGGATTTTTTTCTGCTGGTGCATAGCCTTTGCCTTTTTTAGTGACAACATGCAAAAAACGTGGACCTTTAAGCGAGCTCAGATTTTTTAATGTGGTGACCAGCGTATCAAGATCGTGTCCATCAATTGGGCCGATGTAGTTAAATCCGAGTTCTTCAAACAGGGTGCCCGGAATGACCATGCCTTTAACGTGTTCCTCAGCGCGCCGAGCGAATTCCCACATGGTTGGCATGACGCCTAATACTTTTTTACTGCCTTCGCGCACGGACGAATAGAGACGGCCAGATAATATTCTTGCCAGGTAATTTGACATGCCCCCGACATTGGGTGAGATCGACATGTCATTATCATTGAGTATGACCAACAGATTGGCGTCCACATCACCGGCGTGATTCAGTGCTTCGAATGCCATGCCCGCAGTCATCGCGCCATCACCAATAATGGCGACTGCTTTATGATCGCTGCCTTCTTGTTGGGCCGCCAGTGCCATGCCTAACGCAGCGCTTATAGACGTACTGGAGTGTCCCGCGCCGAATGTGTCGTAAGGGCTTTCTGAGCGCTTTAAGAATCCTGAAAGTCCATCTTTTTGTCTGATCGAAAACATGCGGTCTTTGCGGCCGGTCAGTATTTTGTGCGCATAACTTTGGTGGCCCACATCCCATACTAATTGATCATCGGGCGTATTAAATACGTAATGCAATGCGACGGTGAGTTCAACCGTACCCAGACTGGACGATAAGTGTCCACCGGTTTTACTGACCGATTGAATAAGATATTCCCGTACTTCGTTTGCCAATCCACGTAAATCGGATAGTGGCAAGTCGCGTAACTGCTCGGGTGTGTTTATTGTGCTAAGCAGATTATTTTGCAGATTGTTGTCGGTTACAGAATCAGGCATGCGGCTGTCACAATGTTTAGTAAAAAAAAGTTTAGTAAAAAAATTAAGTAAAAATTAAGGCATTCAGTTGAACTAGAACGGGTAATGATGACGGTTTAGCGAAAACGATGCAAGAAAAAAGGAAAATTATTAGCCGCGCAACAATGCGGAGCTGCTTTATAATCCAATAAATTCAATGAATTAGAGTTGTTGGATCTATTCAAACCACGCGGATATCAACACAGCAATAGAAACCCCGGTAGGTTGGATTGATTTAAAAAATTCGGCAAAAAGTATATTACAGGTTAATTTCGTCGTCCAATAATGAATTCGGATAACCAACGCAATTGGTCGGCGCGCGCATCCATACCCGCCAGGCTATCGAGTGCCTGTTCGTGAAGGTCTTGCGCCATTTGTTTCGCATTGTCCAATCCGATCAGGCTGGGATAGGTCACCTTTTCCTGAGCCTCATCAGCACCTTGTGTTTTGCCCAGAGTTTGAGTGTCACTTTCTATATCAAGAATGTCATCGTGGATCTGAAACGCCAGTCCGACACATTTTGCATAATGATCTAACCTTTCTAATACACCAGTATCGATCCCCGGCTGGCTTAAGCCGCCTAATACGACACTGGCCCGAATCAAGGCTCCTGTTTTATGTATGTGCATATTTTCAAGTTCGGGCAGTGTCAGTTTTTTTCCTGTGGAGTCTAAATCAATCGCTTGGCCGCCCGCCATGCCCCGGGAACCGCAGGCCAGCGCAAGGGTATCGATCATTTTTAACCTGACTTCTGCGTCTCTAATAATTTGATGGTCGTGTACGATGATGTGAAATGCCAACGACTGTAGCGCGTCTCCGGTGAGTATTGCGGTGGCTTCGTCGTAGGCCTTGTGGCAGGTCGGCTTGCCACGGCGCAAGTCGTCATTGTCCATCGCGGGTAAATCATCATGGATTAACGAGTAAGCGTGGATTATTTCAACCGCACATGCAGGTCCATCGAGGCTTTTATATGCAACGCCCAATGCGCTTCCAGTGGCGTAGACCAATGCAGGCCGTACACGTTTTCCACCATCCAACGTTGAATATCTCATTGCTTGGTGGAGTCGTGTTGGATTAGTCGATGCCGGCGGCAGCCAATGGTCCAGTGTACGTTCTGTCCTGGCTTTATAGGTTTCCAAATATTCGGTTAATGGCACTTTTTTTATTTAAATTCTTCTGTTTGGTTGGGACAAGTGAGACTATTCGTCATCAACGGTAAATTTTTTAAAGTTGTTGTCCCCATTTTTTTTCATGAGGATTTCGACTTTTTGTTCTGCGTCTTTTAAGGATTTTTGGCAGGAATGCGTTAAATTGATACCTTGTTCAAACGCTTTGAGTGAATCTTCCAGACTCATTTCACCTTTTTCCATACTGTCGACAATTGATTCTAATTCTTTTAGGGATTGTTCAAAATCGGTTTGTTTACTTTTTTTTGCCACGTTTCTATCTTCCTGATTATTTCTGACGCTGTCTGAATAGATTGTCAGACTTAGGATGAATCTGCTGCGGACCTCGGTATCCCCTTGAGGGGGTGCTAGGAGGTTGTCCGATTAAACTCGCTCTCTTTCAATAATAAGAGAATATGTCCAACTATGCCTCAATTTAATCGAAAAATCTGAGCTAGTGGCTTCTCCCTTGCGACGATCTGCTAAGTCCGGTAGGCCCTTAAGAACGTGGCGCTAAAGTACCTTAATAGAGGCAAATAGGTCAATCTGACATCGCTTAGCGAGGTATATAGTTTATACAAATTAGCGTATTTATATTGGGGGTTGTTGACTACTCATATGGTGGTACTATACTTTAAACCTCAGATTTTAGAACCATTCTAATTTTGTTACGGTATTTCATGCAGTAGACCGGGCGATAATTGAAAACTGTTTTCAAACAGCACCGAAAACTGTATTGAAATCAGTTCATTGAAAAGGAAGTTAACACTTAATTTATTGACTGGTGGGGGATCTCACATATGGAGGAAGTATCATGGCACTTAAAGGTAGTAAAACAGAACAAAATCTAAAAGATGCATTTGCTGGAGAATCACAGGCGAATCGTCGCTATTTATATTTTGCTGCGAAAGCGGATGTTGAAGGATACAACGATGTATCTACTGTATTTCGTTCCACAGCTGAAGGTGAAACCGGTCATGCCCATGGCCATCTGGAATACTTGGAATCTTGTGGTGATCCTGCAACTGGATTACCTATTGGGCCGACTGCGGATAACTTAAAAGCGGCGATCGCGGGTGAAACTCACGAATATACTGACATGTATCCCGGTATGACTAAAACGGCGCGTGAAGAAGGTTTCAATGAAATTGCCGATTGGTTTGAAACATTGGCGAAGGCGGAACGTTCACACGCAAACCGGTTCCAAAAAGCGTTAGACAATCTCGATTAACGTCCCGAGGAATCCTATTTACCGCAAAGGTAAAGGTCACAAGGATCGTAAAGTTTTTTTTAATCAAAAATTTTTTCTTTGTGACCTTTACGCCTTTTTGGTGAAAATCCAACCTGTTTACGCCCAGCAATGTCCATGAACAAAAATCGCGAAGGCAGTCTCGAAGCACCTACCCGCCATCCGCTTAATTGGAAAGAGACCGATTTTTACAACGAGGCTTTGCTAAATAAAGAGCTGGAGCGCGTATATGATATTTGTCATGGATGTCGGCGCTGTGTGATGTTGTGTAATTCGTTTCCTACGCTGTTTGATCTTATCGATGAGTCCAGCACGCTGGAAGTTGATGGTGTTGCGAAACAAGACTATTGGAAAGTCGTTGATCAATGTTATTTATGCGATTTATGTTACATGACTAAATGCCCGTATGTACCCCCCCATGATTGGAATGTGGATTTTCCACATCTGATGCTGCGCGCTAAAGCGATAAAGTATAAAAAGGGTGACGTGAAGTTTCGGGACAAATTATTAACCAGTACTGACAGCGTGGGAAAATGGGCGAGTATTCCCGTTGTGTCACAAGTGGTAAATACATCAAACAAAATGCCGGTCATCCGAAATGTGTTGAATTCCGTGTTAGGTATTCATCCTGCTGCTGCACTGCCGGTTTATGAAAGCAAAACATTGCGTAAACGAGTACAAGCGACTTTAAATTTAAACAAAAATAAAAATATTTCAGCCGAATCAACATCGTCTACAAAAGGTAAAGTCGTGCTATTTGCGACTTGTTACGGAAATTATAACGAACCACAGTTGGGCATGGATTTGCTCGCTGTTTTTGAACACAACGGTATTGTGGTTACTTTAGCTGAAAAAGAGCATTGTTGTGGTATGCCCAAAATGGAGTTGGGTGATCTTGATGCCGTCGAAAAAGCTAAAAATTTGAATATACCGATACTTGCAAAACTTGTAGACCAAGGATGGGATATTGTCGCGCCCATTCCATCATGTGTATTAATGTTTAAGCAGGAATTACCGCTGATGTTTCCTGATGATCTGGCTGTATTAAAAGTAAAAAATGCAATATTTGATCCATTTGAATACCTGATGTTACGTCACAAGGAAGCCAAGCTAAATACTGATTTTAAGGTGTCATTGGGGAAAATCGCTTACCATTTACCATGCCATCAACGCGTTCAAAATATCGGTGCTAAAACACGTGAAATCCTGCAACTGGTGCCGGATACGCTGATCGAATCGATAGAAAGGTGTTCGGGACACGATGGTACATATGCTGTGAAAACAGAGTACCATGAGGTGTCTATGAAAATCGCCAGGCCGGTAATCGATCGAGTGAAAAACGCAAACGCAGATTATTATTCCAGTGATTGTCCAATGGCGGGGCATCAGATAGAAAACGGTTTAGCCGACAATAAAGCACCCACGCACCCCATGACACTGTTACGTATTGCCTATGGGCTAGGTAAAGGGTTAGGCAAATGATAATGAATAAATTAACACGAGAAAGTTTGCACAGCCTTGAAGAATATTCTGAAATTCGTAATAATTTTCGAAAACAGGTTATGGCACATAAAAAAAATCGCCGTCTGCAGATCGGAGACCATATTACACTGATATTTGAAGACCGATTGACGATGCAGTACCAGGTTCAGGAAATGCTGCGAATTGAAAAAATATTCGATACGCAGGGGATAGAAGCAGAATTGGCCGCCTATAACCCGCTAATCCCTGATGGGCGCAATTGGAAAGCGACCCTGATGATAGAATACGAAGATATTCATGAGCGTAAAGATGCGTTGGTCAGGCTGCTCGGAATAGAAAACAAAATATGGATGAAAGTGGCTACCCTGGGCACCCAATCCGACACCCAATCCGACACTCAACATGAAAAAGTTTTTGCGATAGCAGATGAAGACCTGCAACGGGAATCAGAAGAAAAGACGTCGGCTGTACATTTTTTACGGTTTGAATTAAGCGATGACATGGTCGAGGCGGTTAAAGGTGGCGCCAACATCAGTGTGGGTACTGATCACCCCGCCTGTCAAATGGAAGTGAATCCGATAGCGGAAAATATTCGTTTTTCATTATCCAATGATTTGAACTAATTAAATAGACGATTAACTAGCGCTGCTAAAATATTGCGTAAAACCTGTTCAATTTCTGCCTTTGTCCAGTAGGTCAGGACGATAACACTGAAAATATTGAAAACCTGTCACTCGCTTAATCGCTGTGGGCAAGTTACACTTGCGTTAATTTATTGTATGGAGAAATGGTATTCGTAATGAGCAGTGCTTATGATGCATCGTCAATAGAAATATTATCTGGCTTGGATCCGGTACGCAAACGGCCTGGTATGTACACCCAGACAGAGCGGCCAAATCATCTTGCGCAGGAAGTGATTGATAATAGCGTAGATGAAGCTATTTCCGGGTATGCGAAAAAAATAGAAGTGACGTTACATAAAGACGGCTCTCTTTCGGTTGCAGATGATGGTCGAGGAATGCCGGTAGATAAACATCCCGTTGAAAAACTGCCTGGTGTTGAAGTCATTCTGACGCGGCTTCATGCGGGCGGAAAATTTTCCAATAAGAATTATCAATTTTCCGGGGGTTTACATGGGGTTGGTGTGTCTGTTGTGAACGCACTATCAAAACAACTGGAGGTGTGGATAAAACGCGATGGAAAAGAATACAACATGGTGTTTAAAAATGGTGATCGCGCGTCTAAACTTAAAGTCGTTGCTGAAGTGGGTAAACGTAATACCGGCACCACGTTACAATTTTGGCCTAATTCAAAATATTTTGATTCAATAAAGTTTTCAGTATCAAAATTAAAACATGTGCTTCGCGCCAAGGCCGTTTTATGCCCAGGTTTAACGGTTACATTTAAGGAAGAAAAATCAGGAGACCAGGAGGAATGGTATTACGAAGACGGATTAACGGACTATTTGATTTCAACGCAACACGGTGCAGAGATGATACCCGCTGCGCCCTTTGTTGGATCTCTACAGGGTAACACTGAGGCGGTCGAATGGGCCTTGGTTTGGGTGCCTGATGATAATGACGCGACCACAGAAAGTTATGTAAATTTGGTACCGACTACCCAGGGCGGTACACATGTAAATGGCCTGCGCACCGGTTTAACCGAGGCGCTCAGAGAATTTTGTGATATACGTAATTTATTGCCCAGAGGGGTGAAAATATCACCAGAAGATGTTTGGGAAAAAGTCAGTTATATTTTATCGGTTAAACTCGATGAGCCACAGTTTTCTGGTCAAACCAAAGAACGTCTCTCTTCGAGAGAATGTGCTACTTTTGTAACCGGTGTCGTCAAGGATACATTTAGCATATGGCTCAATCAGCACCTTGATATAGGCGAACGTATCGCCGAACTCGCCATTCTTAGTGCGCAAAAGCGCTTGAAGGCGGGTAAGAAAGTAATACGTAAAAAAGTGACTTCCGGCCCAGCGTTACCGGGGAAGTTGGCAGATTGCAGCATACAGGATGTCACTCGTACAGAGTTATTTTTAGTCGAAGGTGATTCCGCGGGTGGCTCAGCAAAGCAGGCCAGAGACCGCGAGTTTCAAGCGATCATGCCATTGCGCGGGAAAATATTAAACACTTGGGAAGTGGATTCAAATCAAGTATTGGGTTCCCAAGAGGTGCATGACATTTCTGTCGCAATTGGCGTTGAGCCTGCATCAGATAATTTAAAAAATTTACGTTATGGAAAAATTTGCATATTAGCTGATGCGGATTCGGACGGCGCACATATCGCCACACTGCTGTGCGCATTATTTGTACGTCACTTTCATACGCTGGTTGCGAAGGGGCATGTCTATATTGCGATGCCACCCTTGTATCGGGTCGACGTCGGTAAAAACACCTTTTATGCGCTGGATGAAGCGGAGAAGCAAGGTGTGTTGGATCGAATCGCGGCAGAAAAACTTAAAGGAAAAGTGAATGTGATTCGTTTTAAAGGCCTGGGCGAAATGAATCCTCAGCAATTGCGTGTGACCACAATATCACCCGATACGCGCCGTTTGGTGCAACTCACTATTGAGCCGGGTGATGATACGAATAAAATAATGGATATGTTACTTGGTAAAAAACGTGCTTCTGACCGTAAATCCTGGTTGGAAGAACGCGGTGATTTAGCAGAAGTAGTTTGAATTTTATTATTTGAAACAGAAGTCAGTGATTTTTACTCATGTCTGAAAATATTGAAATCGATTTTGAAGGTATAGAAAAAATACCTTTATCTGTTTATACAGAAAAAGCGTATCTGGAATACTCCATGTACGTCATTCTCGATCGTGCGTTGCCCTTTATTGGCGACGGCTTGAAACCGGTTCAGCGGCGTATTGTATATGCAATGTCTGAATTAGGCTTGAAAGCGAGTACTAAACATAAAAAATCTGCACGTACTGTCGGTGATGTCTTGGGTAAATTTCATCCCCATGGTGATTCCGCTTGTTATGAAGCAATGGTGCTGATGGCGCAGCCATTTTCTTATCGTTATCCGCTGGTGGATGGTCAGGGCAATTGGGGTTCACCGGATGATCCCAAGTCGTTTGCTGCAATGCGTTATACGGAATCCCGTTTATCAGCCTATGCAGAAGTGCTATTAGCAGAATTGGGACAGGGTACCGTTGACTGGGTGCCTAATTTTGATGGTTCACTGGACGAACCCGCAAATCTACCTGCCAGACTGCCTAATGTCTTGTTAAACGGGACGACTGGTATTGCGGTCGGTATGGCCACGGATATTCCGCCACACAATTTAAAAGAAGTCGCTAATGCCTGCATCCATATGCTTGATAACCCGAAAGCAACCATTAGTGAAATATGCAAAATAGTGAAAGGCCCGGATTACCCAACAAACGCGGAAATCATTACGCCTAAAAAAGATATTAAACATATGTACGAGACCGGTACGGGGTCGATACGTATGCGTGCGCGTTATGAAAATGAGTCGGGTGATATTGTGATTACCGCGTTACCGCATCAGACATCAGGTTCAAAAATTCTTGAACAAATCGCTACTTTGATGCAAAACAAAAAGCTGCCTATGGTTGAAGATTTACGTGATGAATCCGATCATGAAAGTCCAACGCGTTTAGTTATCATACCGCGTTCCAATCAGATTGATATTGATGAACTGATGGGGCATTTATTTGCAACGACAGACCTGGAAAAAACCTATCGTGTGAATATGAATATAATAGGTATAAATGGTCGTCCGCAAGTAAAAGGTCTTACCGGGATTATTCAGGAATGGTTGGAATTTCGCACGCAAACAGTTACCCGGCGTTTGCAATATCGGCTGGATAAAATTCTTAGGCGTCTACACATTCTCGATGGATTATTAATTGCGTTTCTCAATATAGATGAAGTGATCGCTATTATTCGCGCCGAAGAAAAACCCAAACCGGTATTAATGAAGCGCTTTAAGTTATCTGACATCCAGGCAGAAGCCATACTGGAATTGAAATTAAGACATTTGGCCAAGCTTGAAGAAATGAAAATTAAGGGTGAGAAAAAGGAACTGGCAGCAGAGAGGGATCTGCTGGAAAAAACACTTGCGTCAAAATCCCGCTTGAAAACATTGATAAAAAAGGAGATTAAACAAGACGCAGAAACATACGGTGATGCTCGGCGCTCGCCAATTGTTTCAAGAGATGCCGCACAAGCTATCGATGAAACTGCGCTCATTAGTTCAGAGCCTGTTACGATCGTATTGTCTCAGAAAGGCTGGGTTCGATCGGCTAAGGGACATGAAATAGACTCAGCGGCACTCGCTTATAAACCCGGCGATGGTTATTTGTCGAGTGCAATGGGTAAAAGCAACCAATTGGCTGTATTTTTAGATTCAAAAGGACGTGCTTATTCCACATTAGCCCATACGTTACCTTCAGCCAGGGGCCATGGTGAGCCATTGGCGGGTCGCTTTAATACACCTGAGGGGGCGACCTTTGCGGGCGTGATGATGGGTGCGACAGCTGAGCAATATTTTCTTGTGGCCAGTGATGCCGGCTATGGGTTCGTCGTTAAGCTGGAAGACATGATTACAAAAAACAAAAAAGGCAAGGCGGTTTTGTCTGTGCCCAAAATAGCAAGCGGTATTGTGCCACCCGTACCGGTATACGATATTGAAACGGACTGGATCGCGGCAGTCACCAGCGAGGGGCATATGCTGGTGTTTCCAACGAAAGAACTGCCGGTGTTATCAAAAGGAAAGGGTAACAAGATAATCGGTATTCCGTCAGCGCTGGTAGCCAAAAGAGAAGAGTATTTGCTGGCGATGCTTTCTATTCCCGAAGGAAGCAGTATTTTAATAAATGCTGGCAAAAAGAGTAAAGAATTTGATGATGCTGCACTGGATAATTTTATCGGCGAACGTGGTCGTCGTGGGCGTAAACTACCCAAAGGTTACCGTAAGGTTGAACGTATAACCGTTGTTGAGGAAGACGTTGAAGAAAAATAGGTTTCGTTTGTTTTCCTAACTTTAAATTTCTTCGCTATTGATTGACTACAATGCACATTTTTTAGTGGTCGATATCTAATACTAGTCGTAACGTAGGCGTGTTGCTCAAATTTATTCTTGGGCTAATGTCAATATTTTTCAGTAAAAACACTTTTAATAATCAATGGGTTGTACTATGCGGCTGCCTTTAATAGATTATCTTTCCATAGTGATGAAGTCCAGGGGTGAATCTCGCGTAGTACCGCCTGCCCGAGAGTTTGCTGTTGATTTTAATCTATTCGAACCGGTAAAAAGTGTAGATAAGCCAAAACACACAATTTCCTTTTTAAAAAAACTAAAGATGCTGAAAAATAACCCCGTTCTTTTATTGAGTACGGTTGCCGACCATCTAAAAATGCTTAATCGATATAAAGTCACACAGCCAACGAGGTTACGCCACTTAGACATCGCCTATCGTTACAGCTATGCCGCAATCCTGGAAGTTTATACCGATTTTCATATTAAAGAAGAATTTCCGGAGTCTGAAAAACGACGTTATGCACTTGTCTCATCGATTAGAGCAATACGTGGATTGAGCATAGGATACAAACTAATTTTTCAGCATTATTACTCGCTTCCTGATAAGTTATTTAATGCAGTACAAAATCGTGTTCAACTGCTTGCGTTTAAGGTGATTGAACTTTCCTATATGGAACAACATTTAAGTGCCTTGCGTTACCAAAAATTTCCGGAACAATCATGGCGTGATTGTAATCAACTTTTTTTTGCCATGGAAAAAATAGATTTAGTAAATAAGGCGTATTTATTTAGAGGGTGTTTGCATGGCGTAGAGGATCGTATATCCAGTGCTGAAAACAGTAGATTCAAATACGCAAATATTAAACAACTTTATATTGTGTTGCACTTGATGGGGTTAATGGATGTGATCAGCTGGCCATTCCCGCTATTAAATAAAATGGAAACCTATATTTATGATGAAAGCGCTAATGTAAAGTTAAAACCCGATAAACGCGTGGCGCTAAAAACCGGTGATCTGATTATCTATCATGAACAAATATGCCCGCCTCTTTATGAGCGGATTGATATGAGTGATCAATCGGCATTTTTGCTTGATATTAGTAATTTTGAAAAACGATTGCGCGAAAAATATGATCAGATTATTTGTGACAAGTTGCAAAACGATGTCAGCGATAGCCTTTCAATAGATTTGTCCCTGGATGTATATGATGAGCAGCATTTGGTGGATAAAATGCTTAACAAATTGCATTTTTTCAGCCGCACTGAGCCGCGTCAATATGTAAATCAATACAGTGAATTGCAATTATTTTTTGGTTTTAATAATTGTTTTAGATTTATTCGCGATTTAGAAAATCCCAATTTTTTTAATAATGATAATTCGCCTCCTAAGAACCCGGCACAGAAAACTTCGCTGACTTTGGCAGATAATAATGTTAGGGATGATAAGCAATGGTACGTAATAAATGAAAGCCAGGGAGGGGTGCATTTAAGACTGCAGGAATCGGAATATACACCAACCATGTTTATAGGGCAGTTAGTTATTTCCAATTTGCAGCAAGAGGGTGAAAATAATTTTAATGTTGGCTACGTAAGTCGAATTCATCGAAGAAGAAGCAGGGATGTCGAAATTACGATTATTAAAATTGGCACGCATGGGCAGTGCGTTGTGATACAAGATGAGCAACTTAAAGCGCAAGGGCAGATGATACCTTGTGTTTTTGCAAAGAAAAGTTCAGGCGAAGAGATATTATTGATCTATAGCAAACAACATATTTACCTTGGTTCAAATCTTTATATCAACTGGAAAGACGAATCGCGACCATTAAAATTAGGAAATAAATGCTTGAAATTACCAGAAATAATTGCATTTGAAATAAAAAATGACTCCCTAGAATAATCCTCGAATTGTCGGTGATGTTAAAACAGCGCTGTTTAAAAATCACACATACCTGAACTTGAATCCTGATTTGTTGCCTATATATACATTGCTCAACAGGGCAATGTATATATAGAATATAGTCTCACTATTGGGAGTTTTGAATGAATCGAATTTTTTTATTTTTAGCCACGAATATAGCTATTCTTGTTGTGCTCAGTTTTACCATGAATTTGCTTGGCTTTAATGGTTTGATGGACGAACAGGGCATCGACCTGGATATGAATGCATTGCTGGTTTTTTCTGCATTGCTTGGTTTTGGTGGATCACTGATTTCATTAATGATTTCGAAATGGACGGCCAAGCGTTTTTCCGGGGCAAGAGTGATCGAGCAACCCGCCAATAATATTGAGCAGTGGTTGTGTCAAACAGTCGAAAGGCAATCAAAACAGGCGGGTATAAAAATGCCTGAAGTTGCTATTTTTGACACTGAGGATGTTAATGCGTTTGCTACAGGCCCATCGCGCAATAATGCACTAGTGGCCGTCAGTTCGGGTTTGCTAAATTCGATGACGCGCGATGAGGCTGAAGCAGTTATCGCACACGAGATAAGTCATGTTGCCAATGGCGATATGATTACAATGGCGTTGATTCAGGGCGTAGTGAATACATTTGTAATATTTTTCTCACGCATTATTGGACACTTCGTTGATCGAGTCGTGTTTAAAACTCAACGAGGTCATGGTCCGGCGTTTTATATAACATCAATATTCGCGCAGATTATTTTAGGTATTCTCGCTAGCATAATCGTGATGTGGTTTAGTCGTCAGCGTGAATTTCGAGCTGATGCGGGTGGCGCAAACTTGTCTGATAAGGCAAAAATGATTGCTGCACTTGAGCGATTAAAAGCTAGCGTAGGACAGCCACACTTACCCGATCAAATGGCCGCATTTGGGATCACAGGTAGTCTAGGTGGTGGTATTAAGAAATTGTTTATGACTCATCCGCCATTAGATGATCGTATAGCAGCGTTGCGCGCGTCTCAATAATGGTTGAGTGCTAGTTTATTGCAGTGTTATTCTTCTGTAGTGAAGTCATAAGACATTTCATTTTCAGGTTGTTGCAAGTAATACCCTTGAATAAAATTGACCCCATGCTGCCATAGTATCGCCAGTGCGTTGGAGTCTTGAACGTGTTCAGCAATGACCTGTTTTTTTTGTGATTTTGCAAGGTCAGTGATGCCTTTAACAATTTCCTTACTTTGTTCGTTTCCTGCCAAATCAGAAATATGTGAACCATCAATTTTTAGATATTTTGCGGCAAGATGGTTTAGATAAGTGAATGATGTCGCTTCGCAACCAACGTGGTCAATGGCAAATTCGCAATGCAATTGTTTTAATCCGTTGACGAATAGTTTGGTTTCTTTCAATGCAGCTACCGCAGCGGATTCACTTAATTCAAAACAAAGACTACCGCCATGAATTCGTGCTGCTTTTAGTAGTTTGCTGATCCACGCTAAAAGTGTCTGATCTTTAATTGAGTCGTGAGATAGTTTAATAAAAAAGGTGGTTTCGACATGGGTGCCGCGTTGTGATGCGAGTATTTTGACGGCTTGTTTTGTTACCCAGCGGTCTATATCAGGCATCAAGCCTGCTTGCTCCGCAGCCCCTAAGAATTCACTTGGCATTATTTCTTTGCCGCCTTCCCCTACCATCCGTAACAAGACTTCATAACGTTCACCAGGCTCTGCGTGTAAGCTGACGATGGGTTGAAAGGCTAGTTTAAAATCATTTTTCTCTAGTGCCCGTTTTATTAATTCGGTCCATTTCAGGTCGCGCTCAAAACTCGCTTTTTCATCGTCAGCGGTATGGGCATGTATGC
The DNA here is from genome assembly GCA_964654485.1 of uncultured Gammaproteobacteria bacterium. Taxonomy (GTDB): domain Bacteria; phylum Pseudomonadota; class Gammaproteobacteria; order SG8-11; family SG8-11; genus JAADIM01. Next base: position 42,447 of record CAZZJI010000024.1, read on the forward strand.
CATTTCCATCGTTAGACCGGACTTTCTTACAAGCAATCTCTGCCTGAGACAAAATTTTCTTTGCGTTGCCGCTGGTTTCCGAAATCGACGCTATTCCTATACTAATTGTACAAGTGATCGACTGGCTTTCAACATCAAAAATATGATTTTCAGTTTGTTGGCGTATCGACTCAGCTACTTTTGCAACATCCGTGGCGCTTTTATTTGGAATCAGGCAGGTAAATATATTTCCTGAAAAAAGGGCAGCAAGATCCGTTTCGCTCAATTTACTACGAAGAATGTTTGCAACGTCAGTAAGGATAAAATCGCTGCCAGCGATTCCTATATTTTCGGTAATTGTTTTTAAGTCATCAACTTCAATATAGAGTAACGAACATTTTATACCTGTGTTCGCAGCAGTACTGACCGCGGTGTCCAATTGCTCCATGAAGTGTTGACGGTTAAATAAACCGGTAAGTAGATCTTGTTTGCGAAGCGTATCGAGTTCTTTTTGCAGTTCGCTATTGTCACCTTTTGTGCGAATGATTATTTGAGTACAATGTTCCCCCTCTATGCTGGCGGGTGTAAATTCCATAGTCGCTTTGAATTTTTGGCCTTCTTCGGGCACTGCCGAGAACTCAAACTCAGAATCAGGATTGTCTCCTTTGCTTAATTTTTGTAAAATCGTCTTGAATTTTTGTTGTTCATCGGAGCCGACCAAGTCCATGATTGGCACGGCTTCAATATCCTCGGCATTTGTAAAGCCAAATGTGTTTAAATAAGTGGAATTAGAGTAAATATGCATGCCTTCATGGATGTAGGCAATCGCATCGCGAGAACTGTCCATCAATGCACGGTTTCTTTTCTCGCTTTCATTATAGCCAATTTTACTTTGTCTATGTAAACGCCTTTCCTGGAGATCGGCTAGCTCGCGGTTAATTGAGTGTAGTAGCAATTCTGAATGGGCTTCATTTACAACATTTTGTGCGCCCGCTTTGAGTAATTTTAATTTGGTGGCTGGGTCGTCTGAATCTGTTAAAACAATAATGGGGAGGTCTTTGCCGGATTGTTGCACAATCTCACTGGCCTGAAGCGCGGTGAACTCGGGTATTGCAACAGAGCAAAGCATCAAATCCCATGTTTGTAGATTTAGTGCTTCGATTAAATCTTCTTCGCTTTCAATATTTGTCGATCTGATGGCATGCCCTGCATTTCGCATCATGCTGGAAATGGCTTCTGCGTCGTTTGACGATTCTTTGACTGTCAACAGTTTTACTGTTTTTTCTATTGAGTCTTCCACTCGGTACTCCGATTATTTTGACTTCTTCTAATATCTTTTCGGTTAGTATTTATAAAACCTTAGCAAATACTTATAAAAAACGCCGGAATTTATCTATATTACACTGAGTGGGTAAATATGGTCGAGCTGTGTATGTGTATAGTAGCTGTGTATAGTATAAGGCGCCATACTATTAGCAGGGAATTATAGTAGCAGGGAATTATTTTTTATTTAATTAATGACCATACATCGTCGAAATTTAGTCCGGATTGATCATTATCGTGATCCGTTAATTCTTCTTGTGATAGCGTGGAAAATTGAAAATGAGAAAACGTGCCTGTCATTTCTACCAGTTTAGTTAATTTTATGAGTATTTTATCACCAAAAATACTCATGGTTAGTATATTTCCGACACTGTAGGTGCTGGGCGTGATCAACGTCATCGGTTGATTCATTGATTCAATTTCAGGCAGTAGCAACGTTCTAATAAACGATCCCTGCGTTTTGATTTTTTTAACTATTTGTATACCGGCAGAAATGGCATGCGGTGCTAGTTTTTGTACGCCTAGTTCGAGTTGTTTGTTTATACTATTGTGCTTCATCCAACGAATTACCCCGATACCCCTTTGGGGGGGGGCATCATCTCTGTATTCCCGAATACCAATCAGTTCTCCAACTAAAGCATTAATAAGTTTATTTCGGTGGCTGGCTGGCCGCCAAAGTAGTCGATATCCGCCTGGACTTTCATTAACACTTTCGCATAGATGTGTCTCATGTTTTACAGTTTGGGGTTCATTGACAAAATTAAATTCCCCCATGCCGGTCGAATAGCTGGATAACGTATCGTCAAAATCGACTGCACTGACATTATAGAGTGGACTCCAAATGTCTTGCTTGGAGGAATGTGGTTGGGCGACAGCAAAAACAGATCTGCTCGTAAACTGTGCTTTTTTTTCATATACTGGTTCAAGCAAATCCAGATCGGAAAAAGCGTTTTGTTTTTTTGGCTCATTGAAGTTCGCAGCACCTCTATCTTTAGGGGGCCAAACTTCGTTAGGCGTATTCTTGTTAACAGATTTCTTTTTTAGTTCCTGGTTTTGCTCTATCGCGGATTTCATTGTTTGGTAAATAAGATGATGTATGCTACTTAATCCAAATGTCACCAGCACTTTTGATTTTTTTCTTGATCGGGAAAAACTGCGTTTCGCGATACCGCCCCAGGTCATTTGCAGGAGTTTTAATACTTTTTTTGATAAAACGTTGTTTTTATTGCCTCCATGGCTCGAAACATAGCGGCTATAGTGTGTGATGCCGTCTTTTATCGCGGAAATCAGATTGCTGGTATCGAGAATGCGGACCAGTGCGGTCGGATTATCAGATGGTATGAAAAATCCAGGTGCGTCATCGTTACTGAGATTAATTGAAAACATACCAACTTGTTGCTCGGAGTCTTCAATTGAGCATAGTGCCGCATACGGACTCCATTGTTGCAAAAAGGAATCAACTTTTTCTATGTCGCCTTGGCGCAATCGGTACGGACTGGCCAGAGATAGCAGTAACATTTGTTTAAATAAATTTTCGATGGAGGGCTGCGTAATGTATTTGTTTTCGTTATTCGCAATCGCAACGTTAGCGAATCCGTTCTGATACGCATGTATGTATAGACGATTAATTTGCTTCCAGATATCGTCGGGTACGGGTACATATATCTGATAGGATCTAAGTAATACAATGCCCAGATATCGCATTGCATAATAAATGGTGGTGGTAAGCGTCTTGTTGTTTATACGCGAACTTCCCAGGGAAGAACGACGGCCAGTTAACTTTCCTTCTGCCACTATTTTATAGCCGACGGCCATCTCTGCCTGGATCTCCCTTGCCAACAATGCAATTTGTTGTTTTTTGGCTATCAACGGAAAGGGTAAACCAAGAAAATGTTTTTTCAGTGCTTCTGCCAGGAAATTAATGGGTTCCCCGAATAATGTCAGAATTTTTAATCGATCGGAATCAGAAATTTTCGTTCTATTTAATTGATATAGGTTTTTGTAGACGAGTTTGGCCGTTTCACCCACATTGGCTCTTGGCAGGGTGTTGATCCATTTATTAATTTCTTTGGGTCGAATTTCGACGTTTTTATTTTTCTGTTGCTCGGGTATGTCCAACAAGCCAATTATTGTTTCGCTTTGTGCCACGTAGGTCCTTGATTATGCCGTTACAGTAATAGTACTAAGTTATTGTAAATTATATAAAAAATAATACTGTGTTGTTCTCAAACGGGCGTCGTGAAAAATCATTTCGTAATTACTGTTGTGTAGTTACTACAATAGTGAATGCGGTAGTCACTCTGCGCCGGGTGTAGAGTTTACTTTTTATTATGTTAAATAACAAATTCCTTCATGTATAACGGAAAGATATATCGACTTTGTTATATAAATTCTTGAGCCTAATTAGCTTTTGTATTTAATATATGTATATAGCCGACGCTATTAAAAACATACTATAGAGGCGAACCAGTTCAACAGGGTTACCATTTCAATTCTGATGACCCGCTTACATTGGCATTTTGAATTCTTGGTTTAATTCTTCGCGTACCAGGCGGGGGACTAAATAGCCAGGTAATGTTTTACGCAGTGTTTTCATCAAAAGCTGGGCGCTGTTGTCACTGACATGAAAATGCCCCGCACCTTGAACTTTATCGAGCATATGCAGGTAATAGGGTGTAATACCCGTTTCAAATAATGTTTCACTTAAGGTTAATAATGTTTGGCTGTTGTCATTAACACCGCGCAAAAGAACAGATTGATTAAATAAAATGGCATTTGTGCTTGCTAAACGTTGCACGGTATCTTTTACGGCTTTATTAATTTCATTAGGGTGGTTAATGTGCAGTACGATTATTTTTTTCAGTTTAACGTCTGATAGGCAGGATATTAACCCATTATCTACACGTTCTGGCAATACAATGGGGAGTCTGCTATGAATTCGAATTCGTTTTAAGTGCGGGATTTCTTCAAGCTTTTTCATTAAATTGTTTAGTCGATCATTACTCAAGCACAGCGGGTCGCCGCCACTTAATATCACTTCATTGATTGAATTGTCATTCAGGATATCGTTAATGGCAGGTATCCAATTATCTGATGCGGGGTTGGCGTTTGAATAAGGGAAGTGGCGACGAAAACAATAACGACAATGAATTCCACACGCGCCGGTGGCAACTAGCAATGCGCGACCATTGTATTTTTTAATTACACCCGCTGTAGACATGGACAACAAATCACCTACCGGGTCCACGCCGTAGCCAACCATTTTTAGTTTTTCCTTGTTTAACGGCAATATTTGCAGCAAGAGTGGATCTTTCGGTTGGCCTTTTTTCATTCGTGCGACAAAGCTATGCGGTACTTTTAGCGGGAATGGGCTATCAATATCGAATTCATCGGCTATCAGCTGAGGGTCCAGATTTAGTAACGTTAGCAACTCATGTGGCTGACTAATGGCATTGGAAAGCGCTTTTTGCCAGCTTGTTTTCGGGAAATTTAGGTCTAGGGTCTGCAAAGTTAGTTGAGATCGAGGTATCATATCGGATTTTAATG
>CAZZJI010000024.1:47394-49631 GCA_964654485.1 uncultured Gammaproteobacteria bacterium
AACTCTTAATTACATAAAATAAGGGGTATCATCCCAAATCGAGGCGTAAATGGCTAGATACGGTACAAACGAATTTAAAAATGGCCTGAAAGTGATGATTGATGGAGATCCATGTTCGATTCAGGACTGCGATTTTGTCAAACCGGGAAAAGGGCAAGCATTTACTCGCATCAAAGTTAAAAATTTAAAAACCGGGCGAGTGGTGGAAAGAACTTACAAATCAGGCGAAAGTGTTGAAGCGGCAGATGTAATGGACACAGATATGCAGTATTTGTATTCGGATGGTGATGCCTGGTATTTTATGCATCCTGAAACATTTGAACAAGTGGGGGCGGATAGCAATGCAGTGGGAGATGCACACAAATGGTTAAAAGACCAGGATATGTGTACTGTCACCCTATACAATGGCGTGCCTATTTCAATTACGCCTCCCAATTTTGTTGTATTAAAAATTGCAGAATCTGATCCAGGTGTGCGCGGCGATACTGCCAGTGGTGGTGGTAAACCGGCGACACTGGAAACAGGTGCCGTGGTGCGAGTCCCGCTATTTATTGAATCCGGCGAAACAATAAAAGTAGATACACGCACAGGAGAATATGCCGGGCGCGCGAAAGAATAATTCACCCGATGTGTTAGGTTTAACATTGAATTTAAATAATAGCGAAAAATGGAGACCCTCGGCTCAAATAGAAACACTTCGTTTACGCGCAGCGCTATTGAAAAAAATTCGTTTGTTTTTCGATGAACGAAATGTACTGGAGGTTGAAACGCCCTGTTTGTCTTGCGCTGCAACAACTGATCCTTATATTGACAGTTTTGTAGTCAATCACCGGTCAGCAATATCCTCTCCTGAATCTTCCGTCGAAGAATTGCGTTATTTACATACCTCTCCAGAAATGCCGATGAAACGATTGCTGGCCGCCGGCAGTGGCTCTATATATCAGGTATGCAAAGTATTTCGCCAGGGCGAACAAGGTCGGTTCCACAATTCTGAATTTACGATGCTGGAATGGTATCGACCCGGCATGACTTACAGGGAACTGATGGAAGAGGTAGGGCAACTTATTATGTATGTACTGCCAGAAAAATTAAGTATTAACTCGCTGCAATACATAAGTTATCGCGAAGCATTTGAAAAATCGGTTAATGTTGATCCCTTTACAGCATCTACAAAAGAACTTGTAAAGTGCGCTGTCGACGCTGGTATAGGTTCTGTACCTGGTTTATCACCGCATGACCGGGATGGTTGGCTTCATTTGTTACTCACCCATTGTGTGGAGCCTGGTTTGGGCAAAGATAAACTCTCCTTTCTTTTTGATTTTCCAGCATCGCAGGCATCATTGGCGCATATTCGAGAAGGCGACCCTGCAATCGCGGAACGATTTGAGCTGTACGTCGATGGCGTGGAATTGGCTAATGGGTTTCAGGAGTTAATTAATAACGACACACAACGTAGCCGTTTTCAACATGATTTGCGGGTGCGCAAGAGTAAGTCACTTGGTGACGTGCCTTTTGACAACAACATGTTGCATGCGCTTGCGCATGGTTTACCTGATTGCTCAGGCGTAGCGCTGGGTGTCGATCGCCTCCTAATGATAATGCTGGGCGCAGAAAGAATCGAGCAGGTCATTTCATTTTCTTTTGAACAAGCTTAACTATAATTTTTTTGTCGGGAAATGAAACCCGCGTTAAAAAATAAGATGCATAGCATGTGCTCTATACAAAAAGATATTTGCCACTGGTGGTTAATAATACACTTGTTAAGCTTAAGTCAGTGAGAGACGGGGGAGCGAATACATTTATTTATTGAGAAAAAGCACTATTTGATCGAAATTTAGTGTATTATGATAAGCCCTTGGTTCTGTGTCGTTTTTGAGAAAAATCCAGCTAAACCCATTCCGACTAAGCACAGTATTTTTAAAAACATACGGAAGCAAATATATAGGGAGAAATAACGTGATGAAACGTCGGTTTTTATACTTAGCAACCTTATCTCTTATTTTATCCGCTTGCAATAACGCAGGAGAAGACCTACTTTCACCCGAGCCACTAAACGGTGAAATAAAGGGAAAAGTGGTTGATGCCGTTTTAGTCGGATCAACCGTCCAAGTATATGAATGGGATAAAGGTGAAATTGTTTCCAGAGTCATTGCTGAAACCACAACAGATAGCAATGGACAATATGTACTTGATCCCCGCTACTATAATGCCTACCTACTATTAAAAGCCACAGGCGG
>CAZZJI010000025.1:0-46829 GCA_964654485.1 uncultured Gammaproteobacteria bacterium
GCAGGTCGGAAACTCTTCACCTTAGACTGCGCGCGCCTGAGCTCTACTCGACTAGCCACAAAAAATAAATTTGAGAGTTATAAAATGCTAGAAGATAGCGGAAGAATTGAGCGAGTAGACCAAAAGTTCACCAAAGACGTGGAAAGTGTGCGCTTCATTAACAATCTATTCATCCGTTTAGTAGCAAAAAAAGTAAAATTTTCTGATGTCGATTTTAGATATTGTATTTTCGATGCAGCATATCTCCGGTACTGTGTATTTGAGTCATGTGACTTCACAGGGTGTAGGTTTATAAATAGTAGCCCTGATAAATTGAGGTCGGACCAAGCCAAGTCATTGAATCTATGGAATAATACATAAAAAAACGTGAATATTTGACCTTAATCAGCCCTTTTTAACCCAAAAATGGCGCTTTTAAGGATTAAAATACCATGCCCCGTGCCAATCGTTATTATGCCTCTGGACTTATCTGGTACATCGTCGCTCTTGAACTTCCCTGTTCATCGCGACATAAGAACGTCCTTGTTCAAAACGCATCGATGTCACAAGAAAGAATACCTGCTTAAATTCGCAAAAGACCGAGTTCGTTGGATTAGTTGGTTGTACGAAGCAAAATAGCGTTATGGTTTATGCGTATTGGACTATATCGTGACATCCAATCATATTCATTTGTTAGTGTTAGATACTACTAAGAATACTATCTCCGAAAGTATGCAACTCATCGCGGGTCGAACAGCTCAAGAGTTTAATAAACGAAAAAATAGAAAAGGTGCTTTTTGGGATGACCGCTATCATGCAACTGCAGTTGACTCTAATGACTATTTATTACGTTGTATGGTGTATGTCGATTTAAATAGAGTGAGAACGGGTGTCGTTAGACATCCATCGCAATGGCCTGGTAGTGGGTATAATGAAATTCAAAACCCACCTAAACGAAAAGGCATCATCGACGTTTTTCAGTTAGTGGAGCTATTAAATATTGACCACCCTCCTTCTTTCCAACAGTTACATCGACAACTAGTTGAAGAAGAGCTACAGCGTGATTGTTTGCAACGAGATCCCGCTTGGAGTGAATCAATAGCGGTAAGCAGTGAAACATTTGTCGAGAAAACAAAAGAACAACTTAAATCGCGTGCCTATTATCTAAATAGTAAGTTTGCCAAGGATAAGTTTCTTCTCAAAGAACCCGAAGCAATTTATCGGACGCATTTAACTCCGGAATAGGTTCAATTAAGAGTGGAAAATAGTTATTTTTGGGATGATAATACTTTGAATTCAATTAGTTAGCTTGGTTCAAAACCCCGGCTCAACGCATATATCGCTTATTGGCTGTTGATTGATCTAGGGGTTATTTAGACAATATTCAGGATCTGCGTCAGATGTGACGTATTTAATTACACCGAATGTGGTGTCTATATATAGATATGTGTAAAGGGGCAAAACTATGAATGCAGAGCAATATATTGGTAAATTGGATTCTCCATTGAAAGAAATTGTCCAGGAATTGCGAAAGATTGTCACGGATCATTCGTCAGATATCAAAGAGGAAATGAAGTGGAATGTGCCGACCTATTCGATAAATAAAAACATTTGCTCAATAATGGCTCATAAGGAACATGTCAATTTCCAGATATTTCGTGGTGCCCATATAAAAAATGCGCAGGAACTCGAGGGAACAGGGAAAGATATGCGGCATTTGAAATTTTCTACCCTCGGTGAAGTTGAAGAAGCCAAAATGGAAAAATATTTGAAGCAAGCAATAGAGTTGGATAAATGATTACACATCAAAATGCTCCAGTGGACGTGCTAAAGCGTCACGCCTTTTGCAAAAATCCGCAAAAGTCGCGCCCCTTTAGCACGCCGCTGAGCATGGCGATGTGTTTAAACCCATTATGAGATAGGTTGTTTTTATAAATGATAAAAGAACTGCAGGAGGTACTTCATTCTGAGATACCTTTGACTAAAGAGATAGGTATTGAAGTCAGGGAATATACCGATCTATCCCTAATTTGTAATCAGTAGGTCGGGCGTTCGACTCGTCCAACTGGCACCATCTATCTTTCTACTAACATTCCTGTTAACTAACCGAATTTTTAGCTATCCAATCATGGTGGATAGTGGGCTAATTAGCGCCAAGCCGACTCTTGTTTAATACGTGAGTATAAATTTGTGTGGTTTTAACATCTTTATGTCCAAGCAATTTTTGTACGGCGCGAATATCATAACCGTTTTCCAATAAATGAATTGCGAAACTATGCCTAAAGGTATGGCAACTACCCTGTTTTCTTATTTTTGATTTTTGAATTGCTGTTCGTACTGCTCGCTGCACAGAGTCGGTAGAAATATGATGTCTTGCCTCACGACGACTACCTGGGTCTATGGAGCGTTTATGAGACAGAAAGATAAATTGCCATTTGAACTCACTATCGGCATTTGGATATTTACGATGCAGAGCGTACGGTAAAACGGTATTACCGAAGCCATCCGCAATGTCTTGCTGATAATATCTTTTCGCCCGATCGATTGCTTTTTTAATATCAACAATTAATGTATCCGGTAACACGGTTGTCCTATCTTTATTTCCTTTCCCTTGTCTGACTACTATTTCAGCTCGGCTTAAATCAACATCCAATACGCGTAATTTCAAGCATTCGCTTAAACGCAGCCCAGAACCATAAAGCAAGCTCCCAATTGTTTTATAAATTCCTTTTAGATGTGATATTACCAAACATACTTCACTTTGCGAAAAAACAACTGGAATATTTTTGTTGGGTTTCGCTCTGGCTACATCAGATAAATTATTTAATGTTATTTTTAGTACATGTTTATACAAAAATATAATTGCATGAAAGGCTTGGTTTTGAGTTGATGGTGATGCTTTTTTTTTTAATGCTAGAAAAGATAAAAATTCGCTTATGTGGTTTTCATTTAACGCTTTTGGTTGTCGTAGATCATGGAAATCTATAAAACATTTTACCCAATGACAGTATGCTTGTTCAGTTTTTTTACTATAGTTCTTTAGTTTAATTACGTTGCGTAGTTTAGTAAGTAACTTTGGGTTGTTCGTACTACTATCCAGGTTGGCCATATGTTGCTCCCTAAAATTAGTATCTAGAGCGAAATTATGGATTAATCCAACTGACTTTAAGCTTAAATCTAGCAACTACACCAAAAACCGCATAAGCCGTATAATATTCCAAAGGGAAGTACATAACATTATGAATAGTTGAAAGAAAAAATACCCAAAATATTATACGGCTCACACATCAAAAAAGATCGCACGTGCTGTATATCTCCGATATTGGTATATTAGACTGGTCTCGCTGTATAACACTCTTAATTTTTTCTGGTAATAAGCTGAATTAAATGGAAAAATATTCCCAGCGAAAATATCATCGCTATTATAAAAGTGTTATCCGGCTTGAGCCTGAAACCATTGATAAAAAAGATATTCTGGAACAACATATAGCCGATCCAGGCACACTAATACGGACCAAGAAAGAACTGGAAGAAATGAAACTAGCAAAGGAGCGAAAAAATGGAGAAAAAGATTGTTAAGTACACAAAACACTCAAAAGAAGAGCTAAAGAAGATGAAAGACAATGCTTATTGGGTTAGTACACCGTCAAAATAGCCTTGACGGTGTACTAGGTTAGCCCATGAATAGAAATACCCTATCAAAATATCCAGCCGACGCAAAAGATGCGCGGCTAATTTAGGCGTTATATTTAATAATTAGTTATGGAATGTCCAAATTGTAGAGAAAATTATTCATTTACCGAAGTTCCCATACAAGATAGGAATATGAAATTTTTAGTAACTGAATTTATATGTCCGTATTGCGAGATTTGGCTAAAACCGGATAAAAATTATTCGCTTTTAGTGGCTGGTTTTATAGTATTAATGTTTTTGTCTTCGGTGTTATTTATTATTGCTGTAGAGGTAAATGGAAAAGCATTACTGCCCGCAGTAGCGCTATTGTTGCTTTCTATCGCATTAATAATTATTGGTAAGTTTACGTTAAAACTAGAGATTAAGGAAATATAACCAGGCGCTTCGAGCAGGCCGCGAAAAACGCGGCGCCTTTCAAGCGTAACGTTATATTTTTCCATACTCCGAGGATGCATAAATGAATCTTGAGCTTCATCACTTTTTTATTCTCGTTAAACCGGGTGGTGAAGTAGCCGATCTATTATCATCACTAGGAATGTCAGAAGGCACACGAAACAAGCATGAAGGGCAAGGCACATCAAATCGACGTTTCAATTTTTCAAATGGAACATTGGAAATATTGTGGGTCCACGATGCGAAAGAAGCAGTAGATGGTCCTGGTAGGAATATGTTATTTCCTGAGCGCGTAGGTACTCCTACAGCATGTCCATTCGGATTGATCTTCAATCGGAAAGATAACGATGATTTGGAGATGCCATTTGAAGGCTGGAAATATGAACCTGATTATTTTCAAGCACCTTGGGCGTTCCATGTTGGAAGCAATTCAAAAGACATTCTAGAACCGCTTTGCGTCTATATGCCGTTTGTAGAGCCAGGGACGTCAATAAAGAGCGTAGATAATGGGGTGTTTAGGTCAATTAGTAAGGTTCATATTTTATACCCTATCCTATCGGAATCTATCTCCGATGTCTTGGAAGCAGTTAGTAGCGCTGATAGGCTCTCAATTGAACACGGAAATGAGCATCTTATGGAGGTAACATTTAATGAGAATCAGCTTGGACTCTCCAAAGATTTCAGGCCAGACATACCGTTAATTGTTCGTTGGTAATCAAATCATCGGTGTCCCTATCCCCTCGTTTAATTTCTCGGCGAACTTGTTCCATTAATTTTAGTTTAGACATTGTCGAATTAAACGGCGCGATTGATAATTGCGCAGGGTTACATGTCGTTTAGATGCTGTATTAGAGTTATATATTAAAATGACTTACCGTAGACTATCATTAGGAAAGATAAATCAAGGTTAGCGCAACAAAGGTATTACTATGCACTTATCTTTAATTATTATTTTAATATTAATTGGAGCAGGGTCAAATTGTTTTGGCGCTGTTGATCCTGCTCCTGTTGATGCTATGGTTTATAAGGCTTTTACCACAGAATTCCAAACACTGGCCGGTAAAGGTATTGCTAAAAATAAATCTGGCCTCCTTGGCCGAAATCATAAATGGGGTAAGTTGTATAGTCCGCGATTTCAACTAGGTGCTGGTAAAGCATTGCGTATAACCCTTGTTGCGGGTGATATGGGTAGGGCTAAAAAAGCCTATTTAGGAATTAGAAAGGGCACTGAAGCGATTAGTGAGAATGGTTACGTTCGAACAACAATTCCGGCAAAGATTGCCCGAGGTCGTTCGCTGTCAGAGGGTGACATAGCAAGTGCAGCCGCCTTTTATTTGGGTGATGCATGTCTTGGTATCATTGCTATGGAAGCAATAGTAGATGTCAAGAAAGTTGCAAATAAAAGAAGCCGTAAAATGACGAAAAAAGCGCTTAAGCGTGGCATTGTTTGGCTTTTATCCCAACAAGAGGTGCTAATGAAATATGATCACCATGCACCAAATCGCTTATTGTTTGATGCCCTGGCCTTTCAGGCCTGCGGGGTTTTGGCTCATAATGAACCATCGATCAAGGCCGCTTCTACATTTGTTCAAAATGCTATTCAACTATTGAATCCTGAAGGATATTTTCTTGAAGGAGGTGGGTGGGATACCAGCTACCAAGCTGTAGCGATAAATGTTGGAAAGGATGTATTGCTGGCAGGTTTTCAATCAACAGAATTAGAAAGCTCATTGTTTAAGGCAGCAGTATGGTTAGAAAGGCGGATTGATAATAGTGGGCGCGTGAATTCATCTGGCAATAAGAGAACCTGCGAAGGTGGTGAGTCATTTCTCGGGAAACCTAAAAAAATTGCGCTAGATGATGTTTTTATGTCTTTAGCTTATTTGGGCACGATGAAACATGATCAAAAGTTAATAGATGCAGCTAAACGTATATCTCAGTGGTATACGAAAAATCCTGGTAGCGATCCATGTTTTCAATTCACAAGGAAAACAGCTAACGAATAAGGTTCAACAAGGACAATTTTTTCAATGCGCAAAAACCCGCGCATTGAAAAAATCGCCTGTTAACCAAAACGTTAGCAAATAAAATTAACTAAACACGTAAAAGGAGAATAGTCGTGATAGCAAAAGATAATTTATACATAATGGATATTGGAGAGTTCACCAAAGATTTATACCGCATGGGTAATGCGAGATGGCCGAACTTTAGCGAAGATAGAGCTAGAGTTGATGTGGTAATTACAATACGTGATGGAATTGAAATGGTAATGGCCAATGGAAATGGTTTTTCAGCATTCGATCATTTGACAAAAATCATGACCAAACCGGGAAAGAAAATATGGAAAATTAAAAAAGATTCTCTTTTGCCTGATGGCCTCAAGTTAGTAAAAGACACTAGAGCAGGGCATGATGGACACTATATGATTGCCCCATCGGTAAATATGCCATTAAAAAAATATCTTGGAATATTGGAAGAGCTAGGTATGGATAGATCAAAAGTAGAATTAGTCACACAACCGGAGTTGCGAAATGTTGGATAAAGGTATACAGCCCACTGTAAGTGAATATCACATATTATGGGAAGCGCTCAATAGTTATGAATCACGACTGGAGAAATTTTCTTCAATGTCCACAGATGAAAATAAGCAACTGGAATATGATGAAAAATTACAAGATATAGAAGGAATTAAAAATTCAATTGTAATAGCTGCAAAAAACGACTTTGAATTAGAATTAAAGTAATTGCTAACCAAAAAATCAAGCCGACGCGATACCGCGGCGTTTGGGAATAGCCATTGTTCTTTCTGCCGTTGTTCAAATAACTTCCTTCGTTCAACCAGTCATCTCACGGCTGATAATTTGAACTATACTGATACATTGCAAGGTACTAATTTAAATCAAGAACCCAGTGTGTGCGGGTGTTTAGAGGGCAGCTAAACGAGGTATAAAAATAGTACAAAGCAGACGTTGTTGTTATAAAAACCTATAGGAAATTGCATATTTGATCTGAATCGCTATTACACCGTTAATTCTAACATGGCGCTCATTGCGTCAAGGTAAACCGAGAGTCATGGGATTAGGAAGGAGCCTATGAAAGTGATTATTGTTACCAGCATCCAGCCAGTGGTTGTTTGTTACGGAAATTGTTTATGTAAATAGTGAGAATGATTGTATTGGACCACCATGCCCATGCAAGCTTAAAAAACGGATAGGAGGCAGCGATGACTTATTAGGTCATCGGTGTCCTTACAATATACACATCTGCAATGCGCAGCATACCAAGCATTCTACGCCAATTGGGTAATGGGGGTTACGGTTGAGCTAGCACAGGAGTACATAATTCAATTAAAAAGCCATTATTATCAGATACATAGGCTGTGGTTTGTCCCCATGGCATTTCTTCTGCGTCTTGAACAAGTGTTGCACCCGCATTTACGGCTTTAGCTAGTGCAGCAGGAACATCGTCTGTTTCAAAGGCTATTTCAAATGTAGGGTTAGTTGGATCAACTTGTCCTGGGTTCTTGCCAATGCTGGCCATGAGTTCCAGTGAAGAGAACGATAGTGTCGTATTACCAGTATCAAGTTCGCCATAATCACCACTTTCATGCAGCATTGCTCGCTTAAACCCAAAGGCAGCCTCAAAGAATATAAGCGTATCTGTGACGTTTTTTACGTAAAGAATCGTATATTTGAACATCAGATTTTTCATTGCACAAATCTCATAATTATTTAGAATGGTGAATATTATATTGTGTTGGTTATGTTGTCTTGAATAAATGCGACAAAATGGCAATGAATTCAATTTTAAGAACGCTTGTTGTTTTGTCGATAGTGGTTTTTTGATCAATGGCTTGGGGTTTAACTTGCTGACATTGAGCCTGACCCTAATTCTTCGCAGTAAGTAATCAGTTGGCTTTGATATGAAAGTTAACGACACAGCAGTGACCTTAAATATTATATAATTATTGTTACGTAATAAAGCAAGAAAATTTATGAATGTAATTGAAATCACTCATTACTCTGATGAGTTACTTGAAGCCATCAATGATTTGCTGTCCCAGTTGTCGTCGTCAGCTCTACTGTTATCACCAACAGATTTAAGAGAAATAATTCAATCTAAATCCTCGCGTTTGCTAATGGCTAAAAAAGATGGCCAATATTATGGCAGCCTTACTTTAGCTATATTTAAAATTCCAACTGGCACACGAGCATGGGTAGAAGATGTGGTGGTAAACAAAAGCGCTCGTGGCAAGGGGGTTGGCAAGATGCTCCTGGAGTGTGCTGTTAGTATGGCAAAAGAAGCCGGTGCAAAGACTATAGACTTAACATCAAGACCCTCCCGTGAGGCTGCAAACGCTTTATATAGGAAGGCCGGTTTTGAGTTGAGGGAAACAAATGTTTATCGGTATAAAAACACATAACTCCAGTGGAACCAAAGCGTCATTTTTTTGTGTATGTTGCAAGCTTTATGTTATACAAAAAAATGCCACTTGAGACAGATTATAAAGATTAAGCTGTATTGACAGCGCGCTCACGATTGAAAAATAGATTATGAGCGAAGGCTTTTACAAAGGAAAACCAGGCGCAGTAATAAAACCTGATCTGAATAAAGAAAATCATGAGTAGTAATTTATTATCTTTGTGGAACTCTAGTTCTAAATCAAAAGTCGCCGCTATCATCGTGCCTGATGGATGTCGTGATCTTATAATGAAAGTGGTGGACAGAGGAAGACCCAAGTGGTTTGTATCTCCAATGTTCGATCAGGCAAAAATAATTTCAATAGGGGCTAACTCAATTTTGTCTGGCTATCGAATGAAGCCGGGGGTTTATATTGCAGAAGAAGAACTATTGAGGTCGATCAACGACAGCAATAATAATTTTGATGATATTTCAAACCGACTAGCTGATTATACCAGAAGAAGTTATTCCGTAGAGGAGGCGCTTAATTGTTTCGCTACCGATGTTAGCTCAGTAAAGCAGGCCGCAAAAAAACTTGGCGTTAGTCCTAGAACCTTGCAAAGGTTGATTGGCCAAGAAACCGATAGATCGCCAACTTATTGGATACTTCTGGCGCGAGCTAGAAGAGCAGCAAGGGCATTGATAGAGTCAAGCTCTCTTGCTGATATCGCTGAGATGCATGGATATGCTGATCAGTCGCATATGAGTAGAGAGTTCAAACGCTGGTTTGACACTACCCCATCTGTAATGCGCAGCACACCAAGCACTCTTCGCCAATTGTGTAATGGGGGTTACGATTGAGCTGGCACTGGTGTACATAGCTTAATTAAGAAACCATTAATTAGACCTTAATTATGAACAGATCGCATATTCAATCATTTTCGAATTTTCTAAGACAGCATTCAAACCTAGACTCAAAAGAATTTGGTGCGCTTCTAAAATTATTCAAGCTAAGGAAATACAAAAACAAAGCACATATTGTCGATCCAACTGAAGATAATAATAGTGTGTTTTTTATTATTTCAGGACTAACTCGGTATTATTATTTGACTGATGATGGGAAAGAGTGGAATAGAGCCTTTCTTTCAGAAGGCATGATGTCTACATCTTTTTCTAAAGATTTAGGGAGGGTAGCCCCTTATGGCATTCAAGCGATAGAAAATACCGTAATTCTTTTAGCTGATTTTTCCGATTTTCAATCACTATTTGATGACAACCCAATGATTGAACGTTTACATCGAAAGTTAATAGAAAGTATTTTAGTCAAAAAAATGAATCGAGAACGGAGTTTTTTACAAAGCAGCGCAAAGATGCGTTATATAGATTTTGTTGAACAGTTTCCCGATATGTTTCGGCGTATCACACAATATCATTTAGCCTCTTATCTTGGCATAACTGAAGCATCTTTGTCACGGATTGTAAGTGAGGTTGATTAGATGATTTCTATTTCTTACCAATTGATAAGGAATCTATTTATTTATAAACGTACGATGTGAACTTCGATATTATTTTACGTTGATGCGTAAATTTATAAGGAAAATTAATATGAAAGAGATCGTAGGAATTAATCACATTGGAATTCGAGTTACTAATCTTGAACGATCGAAAAAGTTTTATGAACAACTCGGGTTCGTTTTTTTAGTAGGCCCAGTTGGGCCAGAGCCAGTAGCAATAATGGAGCACTCATCAGGTGTTAATATCAATTTTATTTTAAACGCGGATTCAGGAATAAAAGAGAACATACTTATGGATGTAACGGAGAAGCATCCAGGGTATACCCATATGGCGTTAAATGTAACTGATATTCATGCGGTCGAAGTTAAGTTAAATAAATTAGGTATAAAAATTACCGAAGGCCCAATAACATCAGCTAATGGTGGGGTAATGCTGTTTATTCGAGATCAAGACTGCAATGTAATTGAGTTTCATCAGAGTGTTGAGCAACTATAAATGCAAATACGGTTATAAATTATCATCGATATTAGTACCTGTAAATACATATTGGGTATACCATTGATTGATCATAAACATTATAGGCTGATGTTTCCTGCGGATGAAATAACAAAAAAGTTTTATGATGATGTAATATGAATTGCTAAAAAAAATAAGGGATCATATATACGTATATGGCATCGCAAAGAAAATCGCTTATAATCAGGCGTTCCAGCGGACAGTAATAATTTTATGCTATTAAATATAGACTTTCACCCGTATCAAGGGAATGTAGAGCAAAATAATGCCTGCCTGACTTTCTTGCCATCACCACCATTAAATCATTGGATACAGAGCTTCTGGCAGCTTAATGTGCCCAGCGGTGAATATTGTTACCGTAGTATGCCAGACAATAGTATTGATTTAATTATCAATGTTAATTGTCCAGAAGACATTTCCATTATTACTCCATTTTCATCTTCCATAGTATTTGATCTTGTTGGACCTGTTTCATACTTTGGTATCCGATTTCGAGTATTAGGGCACGGGGGTTTAATTTCTACTCCATTAGGCGAGTGGAATGCAGGTGACGGTGTGAAAGTTTCTGATGTATTGCCAAGCCATGTGTTACACGATATATCTGAGTGCATAGGTAAATCTCTTCAATTTAGCACTCGATGTAAAAAGTTAACAGCTATATTACTTAGTGAAATGCGCTACCCCGAGATAGATTCAAGATTGGTTCGTTATATTCGGTTTTGCCACAAAAATATTACTTCTAAAATCAGTATTTCTGATAAGCAATGTGCTGACTTTGGGTTATCTGCTCGTCAACTTCGTCGTTTGACCCAACTGTATTTGGGGCTTTCTCCACGAGAGCTTGCAAGAGTATTTCGATTTCAATATATGTTACAAATTATGAATACAGTAAATAATAAAACAGCATGGGCAGACCACTATCATGATCAGCCGCACTTTATCCGTGAATTTAAAAGCATATCTGGATTTACACCTAATCAATTCAAAAGTTTGTCCGTTTTGTACAATAAAAAATGATTTTATTTGCTAATACTATCTCCTACGAAATCAACCAAGTTTAGGAGTATATCCAAATGATAGAAATAGAAGCAATGTTTCCAGTTATGGTGGCATCTAACTTAGACGATATAAAACAGTTTTATGAGACAGTTTTTGGTTTTAGTGCTGTCTTTTATGATCAGAGTTTTTACTTGCATCTTGTATCCCCCAATACAGGAGCGCAACTCGGATTCTTATTGCCTAATCACGGCTCACAGCCTGAATTTCTTCACCCAATAATGTCTTCTGATGGTTATGTGATTTCATTAGAGGTGAAAGATGCAGCTTTGGCATATGAGGAGGCCAAGAATTTAAAACTTAATATTGTTATGAATATAAAAGAAGAAGTATGGGGGCAAGTGCATTTTATGTTACAAGACCCCGCTGGTTTTCGTGTAGACATAGTGCAGCATTTGGAAGTTCCTGGTAATTCATGAAAGATCGTTCACATAAGTTTTGTTTCAATCATGGATATAATATTTTAGGTTATCATTCCCAGGAGAAATAACTTAACAAATAGTGGGCTAAAAAATATCGGGGTAACAAAAGAGTTCCAGTGGACGTGCAAAGGGGCATTATGCATCAAATGATAAAGAGTGAAGGTAAATGAATAATCTTAAAGGATCATGTCTTTGTGGGGAAGTAAATTACAATCTTACGTCGGAAATTCTGAATGTAGTTAATTGCCATTGTGATTTCTGTAGGTCTCATAGCGGAGCTGCATTTTCTACTTATGTGGCATTGCCATATACATCTCTAGAAATTACACATGGTAAAGATAAGCTGATTAGCTTTAGAGCCGGGGAAGGAGAAAAGCATTTTTGCAGCCTATGCGGTACTCCGATATTTAATTTGAATAATAAGTACCCTGGCGCATGTATGGTGTATTTTGGGACACTTGATAATTCAAGAGATATCACGCCAAAAGTTAATGTATGGAGTGAAAGTAAATTGGAGTGGGTAGAATCACTAGCATCTATCCAGTCGGTGGCACAGGGTGTTGAGAAAAAAAACACATAACAAGGCGCTGCGTGTCAGTTAAGCGTGACGTTGAGGTTGTAGAAAAACTAAGCGCACGCCGCTTAACTTATCATCATAGGTGGCCCACAGTCGATTTCTGAGTTCGTGAAAGAATTCAATTACCGTATTGGTATCGTCGGCATTCTAGTACGTGGTTATCCGTCATGCAGAAGGCATGATTAAGCCAGTGATATCGTTTAATTGCATTGGAAAAATATTCCAGAAATATTTTTCGGTTCTGATTATTATTGAAAATATGCTTTATTTTCAATGGCTTCATTTGTGGTTTTTGCTGCGGAAATGTTAGAAAAGAAGATACGTATTTGCAATGTACTTTTTATCAAAAGCCAAAAATAGTTAATAGCATTAATGATCTTTTAAGTGGGTTTTTAGGTGCTACTGTTACACATCCCAGAGATAGTGAGAATAATCCCTGTCACCAAGCGGCAATTCTCCGGCTATATAGCCTCTAAATGCGTGTTAAGGGCGGTTTGGAGCGGGTGTGACAATGATTGTAATATTTTAATTAGCTAATTATTGTAAGTATATTGGTAGAAAAAAAAATACTCTGCTATAATCACACATAATATATTAGATATATGCTCTATCGAGACGATGTTTAGTTTAGTAACAATTGATGGATAATTTGAAATGGAATGCAAAACTAATAAACGCCTATGCTGAACGGTAAAGATGCTGTGAGGTTTGAGTGCGCTATTAAAGATAGCAAAACTAGATAAAGTCGACCAGTCTGAGTATGAACGCGCTAAATCAATTTTCGAGCGCGTACCTAAATCGCCATCTTCAAAAATTGTCTAAATTTAGCTCCCTTCGCAGGCTAGGTCTTCTTGAAGCTCGCCCCAATTTTGATTGGGGAGATGCTGATGCGGACTTAAATGAATATTTCTCGACCGATATCATTCAAAGTGATAGCCAACTTCTAAAAAGTACGTTTGGGCGAATTATTAAGTCACTTCAAAGGCGAAAGCGTTATTCAAGTATGCCTGTCGTTAATATAGGGCGATTGGCTAAAAATATTTACCAAGGCCAAGGTGTAGATAGAGAGATATTAAACTTTTTAAAATGTTGGTTTACAGATGGAAATAAAACAGGATGTAAGTTTATTTTGCTTGATGCTTTCAACAATAAAAGAGCTATAGCGGGGCCAATCATTAACGATTGACGCATTCTATACAAGTAATAATAAATTATGTTTTTCTAATGCATTTACATTTAGAACAATAGATTTTGGTCTTACACAAGTTGGTTCAGGCGCAGTTGATTTTAGCGCTTGTTGTGACCATACCCCATAATAAGGAGGAGTCATGGGTATTTCATTATATAAAGATGCAAACCATCAGTGCTGGGTGTTTGCCGATCTAGTCGAAGGTATGGGTATTCAAGCCAATCAGTTTCTGATTGTTAACGATCAACAAGCTGCTCTATTAGATCCTGGCGGGCAACTTACCTATCACCCGTTACTTACTTCCATATTAAGGTATGTGAGCATGGAGGATCTAAGGTATATCATCGCCTCCCACCAGGACCCGGATATTATTGCTTCCATGGGTATGTGGTTGAACTTTAGTAAGGCCGATATTGTATCTTCTAAACTATGGACGCGTTTTTTGCCGCATTTAATTTCGGGTGTTCAACAGAAAAAAAATGTCACCAATATGGAAGAGCGCATGGTTGCCGTTCCTGATAGGGGTACAAATTTGCCTCTGGGCAGCAGTTTCGTTAAATTGGTGCCTGCACACTTTCTACATTCGGTGGGTAATTTTCATGTTTACGATCCGATCAGTAAAATTTTATTTTCTGGTGATATGGGGGCATCCATTAGTGAGGAAGAATACGCACCGGTAGAGAATTTCGATGACCATGTTCGTTTCATGGAAAAGTTTCATATGCGCTATATGGTCTCCAACAAAGCATGTCGCTTATGGGTAAATATGGTTAGAAAAATGGATATTGAGATGGTTGTGCCGCAACATGGCAAGCCTTTCCATGGCAAAGAAATGATCAGCCATTTTTTCGATTGGATAGAGAACCTTCAATGTGGTACTGATTTATTAACGGAGCGCGATTATCGGGAGCCTGACTGAGCGGCTCTATACATTTACTGTTTAAATTAGGGTTTTGTTTTTTGTGCGAGTGCTGCGTCGACGGTTTTCGGAAAAAATAAATCAGGATCAACGCGTGTGTCGTTTAGACTAATACTCCAATGGACGTGCGGTCCGGTGACGCGTCCGGTCATACCAATAGTTCCGAACGCTTCGCCCTGTTTTATTTGTTGACCTGCTTTAACATCGATTTTATCCATGTGGCAGTACATGGTTACCAGGCCCTGTCCATGATCTATAAATACGGTATTTCCATTAAAAAAATAATTACCTGTCTTAAGTATCTTGCCACCTGCGGGTGCCCTGATGGGTGTGCCCTTAGGTGCGGCAATATCGATACCACTGTGAGGTTTGCGGGGTTGTTTGTTAAAAAAACGTCGTAAGCCAAATGGGCTGCTTAATCTTCCTTCCACCGGCAATGTGAAAAGCATTTCACTTGGTAAATCGTTACGCCAGTTTCGAAAAGCGCTTGAAATCAGTTTTTTTTCTTTATTAATACGTGTTAGGTCCTTTTTTAGGGGGTTTACTTTGCGCTTGTCTTTTAAAGTTATATGCTGAGTTTCATAGTCCTTCGGTTCTACTATAAATGTTTTTTTCCTGATTTTACCATCGGCCCGGTCGATGCGTAATTCGTGTTGACCAGGTTTGGCCGCCAGCGGAATACCAACCACTGCGTACCAGATAAACCGGCCATCGAGAACCATAACCCGTCTTTTATTATAGGTAACGTGGGGCGAGACAATCGCATGTACTTTACTGATCGGAACAACTGCAATGCCCCCTGGTACAGGGTTTTCACGCGGCGGATCTATCGCCGCCAGTGTGTTATGAGTGCTCACAGCGAGAAGAGTGCTTGCAGCGAGAAGTAAACTAGCCAAGTTAAATAATAGATTAATAAGCTGTACAGAAATAAATCTTTGGCGCTGTGGTTGTTGCGGATGCGGCTGCATTAGTGCAGTGAGTTTATTCATCGAATTTTTTTTCAACATGGCATATTACACGACCCTGTTTTAGCCGGGCCTCGATTTTGTCTCCTAAGCAGACGTTACGAGAAGATTGAATTAAAGTTTGATCAGGCCATTTAGTGACAATAGCATAGCCCCGTCCAAGAGTGGCAAGTGGACTCACCGCATCCAGTGCTCGGCTGGTGTTCGCCAGTAGTTGTTGTTTTACAGAGATAGATTGTCTTATTGCGGCTGTTAATCGATGGTGAATGTTTTTATGTTGCGTTTTATAGTGCTTTAATTTATGTATCGGTGTGTGTTGATTTAGACGAGCAAAAATGGTGTCCAAAAAAGAGTTAAGCTGTTTAAGTCGCACAAACAGCGCGTTTTTTAAGCGTAGCTCCAGTCCATCGATACGTTGGCATTGCAGGTGTAACCGCTGACCGGGGTGTTGCATGCGTTTTTGTAAGTAGTCAAGTGTTTGTGATTTTTGATTTAACAGTTGCAAAATTATTTTATGCAAATTGTTTACTGTATTGTTAAGATTTTGTAACCACTCAGCACGATCGGGACTGACGATTTCAGCGGCCGCAGAGGGTGTTGCTGCGCGATGATCTGCTACAAAATCGGCGATAGTAAAATCTATTTCATGACCAACACCACTTACGATTGGAATGTCGCAATCGTAAATAGCACGTGCGACTGATTCTTCATTAAATGCCCACAAATCTTCCAGCGAGCCGCCGCCTCGAGAAAGTATCAAAACGTCACATTGGTTTTGTTCGTTTGCGTAGTGAATCATAGACACAATGTCCTCAGCGGCTTTTTCCCCCTGAACAGCAACGGGATAAATTTTAACGGGTATAGCGGGAAACCGTCTTTTTAAAATGCTCAGTATATCCTGAATAGCTGCACCGCTCGGTGAAGTAATAACACCTATTGATCTTGGTAATGCAGGCAGGGGTTGTTTATCTTCGTTGTCGAACAAACCTTCATTTGCCAATTTTAGTTTTAATTTTTCAAACGCGCGTCTTAAGGCGCCATCACCGGATTCCTCCATATGTTCAATTATGAGTTGGAATTCGCCACGGGCTTCATACAAACTCACTCGGGCGCGTACCAATACCTGTTTGCCATTCTTCGGTGAAAAGCTCGGTGAAAAGTCAGGTGAAAAATTCAGTATTCGATTGCGCATGCGAAACATGGCGCAACGTACTTGTGATGAATCGTCTTTTAAAGAAAAGTAAATATGCCCGGAAGCAGGTCTGGCGAGGTTGGAAATTTCACCTTCAAGCCAAATGAGAGGGAAATTATCTTCCAGTATTTCTCGAACTATTTTTGTGAGTTCGGACACACTGTATATATCTCGTTCTGAAGTTGATGTGTTCATATGAATTGCATGCCCATGGGATCAGTGTATTGATGATATTTTATGGACTACAACGAATTCTCAGATGTGTCGAGGATGGCAATGGGAGCCTTAGCACAATAGTTTTGTTTTAATCAGTTACAGACGCCAACTCCGGCCTACTCCGAAAATGCGGAGTAGGCGTCTGTAAACGGGTAAAGTATATTTTATTATATACTCAGTAGTTTAGAACAACCAAGGTCCAGCATTTTTCTGCGCCTCGGCTTGTGCTTGTCCGAGTTTTCCTTGAGCTAAGGCTTGTTTGGCTAATTCACCTGCTTTTTTTACATCGCCTTTTTTCATGGCCGCTGCCGCTTTGTCGAGCATTTTATTTGCATCACGCCATAACCCGCCTACTTCTGCTGCTTTCTTGTTTTCTGTAGTGGCTTGTTTAATAAGCGCGGCTACGTCCTCTGATCCACCCATACTCATGTCTTCATCCATAGTGGAACATGCGGTACTCGCCATAAGAAGTACGGCTAATATGGCAATTTTTTTCATAAAAAACCCTCCGATTAGTAATGTATTGGCAATAATGTAGTTATGTAGTGTTTAATCTTTTTGTTTGTTCGACGTTAACTCCGCTTCATTTTGTGTAGATTTTGCTACTTCTTGCTACTTCTCGTCTAAAATTCTGCAAAGAGCCACTTTCCCGTACAATTCTTTTAAGTATATTAAGCTAAGCAGTTTACCCGATTAACGTCAATACTTATAATCCGCTATCAATGATTTCTAAGGTTTTTTATTAATTTACAGCATTCTCTTATTGGAACTCTCAAAATATGCGCATTTTCCAGGAAGCCCTTACATTTGATGATGTGTTGCTACTTCCGGCACATTCTAGCGTTTTACCCAAAGAAGTGTCGCTTGCCACACAGCTAACACGGGATATTAAGCTAAATCTGCCGTTATTGTCTGCGGCGATGGATACCGTCACCGAAGCCCGGCTGGCAATAAGTCTAGCTCAGGAAGGGGGAATTGGCATTGTTCACAAGAACATAAGTGCTGAAGAACAGGCGAAAGAAGTGCTTTCAGTGAAAAAATATGAAAGTGGGGTCATTGCAGACCCGATTACCGTTGCGCCTGAAACCAGCATACATGATGTCTTGAAACTGACGCACGCGCATAATATTTCCGGTGTGCCCGTTGTAGATAACGAAGCCTTGGTTGGAATTGTGACTCACCGGGATTTACGCTTTGAAACTCACCTGGATAATCCAGTATCCAGCATTATGACACCCAAAGAACGTTTGGTTACCGTAAAAGAAGGCGCAGAACCTAACAAAGTATTAAAACTGTTGCATGAGCATCGCATTGAGAAAGTGTTGGTTGTCAACGATGCCTTTCAATTACGTGGCTTAATAACCGTTAAAGACATTCAAAAGGCAGAAGAGTTTCCTGACGCATGTAAAGACGAGCAGGGCAGTCTAAGAGTGGGCGCCGCTGTCGGTACGGGTACGGGTACAGAAGAACGAGTGAGTGCGTTGGTGGAGGCGGGTGTTGATGTTATCGTGGTTGACACCGCACATGGGCATTCAAAGGGCGTGCTTGATCGCGTCAAGTGGGTAAAGAAAAATTACCCGGAATTGCAAATTATTGGTGGTAATATTGCGACTGGCGCTGCCGCTAAAGATTTGGTTGCCGCGGGTGCAGATGCAGTAAAAGTAGGCATTGGACCAGGCTCAATCTGTACAACGCGCATTGTTGCGGGTGTAGGGGTACCGCAGATTTCTGCAATTGCAAATGTCGCGGCGGAATTAAAATCAAAAGGTATACCTATCATCGCGGATGGCGGTATACGTTATTCGGGTGATATCGCCAAGGCGATCGCAGCAGGCGCACATTTGGTGATGATAGGCAGTATGTTTGCCGGAACAGAAGAAGCGCCCGGTGAAATTGAGTTGTTTCAAGGACGTTCTTATAAATCCTATCGCGGTATGGGATCGCTAGGTGCGATGTCGATGCAAAATGGCTCCAGTGATCGTTACTTCCAGGAAGGTCGTGGTGCAGAAAAGCTGGTACCAGAAGGTATAGAAGGCAGGGTACCTTATAAAGGGCATTTGTCAGCCATTATTCATCAATTAATGGGTGGGGTACGTGCGAGTATGGGTTACACCGGTTGCCATACCATTGATGAGCTGCGCACCAAACCAGAATTCGTAAGAATCTCTAATGCAGGAATACGTGAGAGTCACGTTCATGACGTCGCTATTGTTAAAGAAGCACCAAACTATCGAACTGACGAGCACTACTGATTAGCACGATAAGGTTAGCAAAAGTGACTCCGATGCGACGTACGGGGGTAACGATTCATCCTATACACTCAATGCAATATCCCTGAATAATAAAGGACACCGCTGTTGGAAGAAAACTATCAGCAAAATAAGCAACAAAACGTACACGCTCATCGAATACTCATTATTGATTTTGGAGCGCAATATGTTCAGTTAATCGCAAGGCGCGTACGCGAAGCGAATGTTTATTGTGAAATATTTCCCTATGATATTGATAGCGCCGCAATAAACGCATTTAAACCCACGGGCGTTATACTGTCTGGTGGTCCTGGATCGGTTACTACTGACACGCCGCCACGAGCACCTGAAATAATTTTTGAGCTGGGTGTTCCTATATTAGGGATTTGTTATGGTATGCAAACCATGGCCGCCCAATTGGGTGGTGAGGTAGAGCAAGCTGCGCATCATGAATACGGTTATGCACAAGTACGCGCTCGCGGTCATTCCGCGCTATTAAGAAATATTGAAGATCACACTAATACTGAAGGTTTTGGTTTATTGGATGTGTGGATGAGCCACGGTGATCGCGTTAATGCGCTTCCTAACGGGTTTAAAGTCATCGCCAGTACAGATAATGCGCCGCTAGCGGGTATTGCAGATGAAAGTCGATCGTTTTATGGATTGCAGTTTCACCCGGAAGTGACTCACACAAAACAAGGCGAACGTATTATACAGCGGTTCATATATGATATTTGTCATTGCGAGCCGTTGTGGACACCGGGAAATATTATCGAAGACAGTGTAAAGCACATTCGGGAAAAGGTAGGTAAAGAAGAGGTGCTACTGGGGCTGTCAGGCGGGGTCGACTCATCCGTTGTGGCAGCATTGTTACACAAAGCTATTGGTGCACAACTGACGTGTGTATTTGTTGACAATGGTTTATTGCGATTGCATGAAGGCGATCAGGTCATGGCGACGTTTGCGGAACACATGGGTGTGAAGGTCATTCGGGTCGATGCAGAAAATCGTTTTTTGGATGCACTAAAAGGTGTTGATGAGCCGGAAAATAAGCGAAAAATTATTGGTAATCTGTTTGTTGAAATTTTTGAGGAAGAGGCTGACAAATTAAACAATGCAAAGTGGTTAGCGCAAGGCACCATCTATCCAGATGTGATTGAATCCGCAGGGGGAAAAACGGGTAAGGCACATATGATCAAATCACACCATAATGTCGGTGGTTTACCGGAACATATGAACTTAAAATTATTAGAACCACTGCGAGAATTATTTAAAGATGAAGTTAGAAAGCTGGGCGTCGAGTTGGGATTACCCCGCGACATGGTTTATCGGCATCCATTTCCTGGTCCCGGCTTGGGTGTTCGTATACTTGGGGAAGTAAAAAAACAATACGCAGATTTATTGCGCCAGGCAGATGCCATCTTTATCGATGAGCTAAGAAAAAATAATTTATACGATAAGGTCAGTCAGGCATTTGCCGTTTTTTTGCCGGTTCGTTCTGTTGGTGTCATGGGCGATGGCCGTCGCTATGACTATGTAGTCGCAATACGTGCAGTTGAAACGCTGGATTTTATGACCGCGCACTGGGCACGTTTGCCGTACGAGGTGTTAGAAACGATTTCCAATAGAATCATTAATGAAGTTGATGGTATATCCAGGGTCACCTATGACATATCCGGAAAGCCACCTGCAACCATAGAGTGGGAGTGACCTGGTAATGGCTGGCAACATCAAGCAATAGGATTGGAATCTCGTGCCAAGTCAATTTGTCGGTGAGGGGGAAACAAGAAATCGCTGACACCACAACATCGTGATATTGATCAAGCTGCGCGACCAACCATTAGCCAGGAGCTTGGTCATGAAAGAGCCCAAATAGTTGCAGCCTATTGCTCGTAGGCCACTATATTATACAGTTTTCTGCTGGCGTCTGATAACCTCAGCTAAATACCTCATCGCAAGGATGCGATTATGTTGCAGCTGTTAGCTGGCACGGATGCCGGCAAGGGGTTGGTTCGTTTCGAGCGTCATCGGTCGGAACAAACGCTTCTCTATAAGCTTGTCGAGCAATACTATCCCGATTTCGAGATGCAGTGGGCATCCGAAGGCAGGGCGTTGCCGGACTACGTTCGCCAGGAGTTCGATGAGTATCTAAAATGCGGTCGTCTCGAGTACGGGTTTCTGCGCGTGCAATGCGAGACCTGCCATGCCGAGCATCTGGTCGCCTTCAGTTGCAAACGAAGAGGGTTCTGTCCCAGCTGCGGCGCACGCCGCATGGCTGAAAGTGCCGCTTTGCTGGTGGATGAAGTGTTGCTCCGCAAACCCATGCGCCAATTAGCGCCAGGGATGGCGTGTAGTAGAGTAATGCAGGAGCAATTGCCGAGGCTGCTCAGTGTGCCATTTCCGCCCCGGTTTCTATTTGCCAGCCAGCCGAAAATCATGGGCTCGATTTCACACCCCTATTCGACTCTAAGTTCGGGCTGCGCCGATGGCTTCACCTTTCAGCCATCGACACACCGCGAAACACCGTTAGATTTAGTCCATCCTGCTGGTACCGGCCGTGGGCATAAATTCGACAGGCTGTGACGACAATACGTCACTATCTGAGGAAAACATGCGTGCAGATGTAGTCCCCGTAGCGCCTGTGCTGCCTCCGGCCATGGGAATACCTGCTGGGTTATCGAGCACATTACCATCAGGGTCAAGGGGTAACTCTAAATCTAAATAGTGGTAGAGTGCCTCTTCTGCGTCCTTAATTTCACAGTTGCCGATCCGTTGCAGACGAGCATTGCCGAAGCCGACGGTTCTACCAAATCGTTCATCTTCGATCCATTCCTTCCAGTGACCTGTACCCAGAGTGCTTACTTTATCCGCAACAATCTGATCACCCGTAACAATTTGCCACTCCATACCATCGTGACCACGATCACGCGCCTGGCCGTGTGGCCACTGGTAATC
This sequence comes from uncultured Gammaproteobacteria bacterium, assembly GCA_964654485.1. Lineage (GTDB taxonomy): Bacteria > Pseudomonadota > Gammaproteobacteria > SG8-11 > SG8-11 > JAADIM01. The sequence continues at coordinate 22,238 of CAZZJI010000025.1, forward strand.
GCCGTGCATAAAGATCTGATCACCTTCCTGCGTGGCACGTCCATTCCAGTCCGGAAATGAATCAGATACCCACTCATAACGTTGATGTGTGCCTACATTACCAGCCGCGTAAAAACAAAGCGTTTGCGTGGCCCACTGGGTATGTGTTGGGCTTGAGTCATCGTAAAAAGTGATGCTCCAGCGATTACCACCTTGCACCAGATCAGGCGTCTGTGGTGGATTAGCGTAGCTTGTTGACGAAAAAATTAATGTTGCGAATAGCGCAGCAGTACTTTTTTTCATGCGTTATTTCTCCTTTGATTTGAATAGAAAGTTAACTTATACATTGCCTCGTTGGCACTGCATTACATAAATAACGTATCTCACTCTGATTGGTTGACACCTGATGCAATAATTATTAGTGCTAAACCTCAGCTGTGATTACTAAATACACTAATGGACTAATATTCAATCAGTCCCCGGGAGTTTATGCAGCCAACGGACCTAAATTTGCCCCGCCGCCGTCTATTACGACAGAGGATCTTTTGATCTTGGCAACACGGCTGCCGATTGACGATGATGAAGATATAGATCGCCGATCGATTACAAAGAGTGGTACAGATCTTGAGGTGGCGATATTTGACGAATTGTCGAAAGTTTTTGATTACTGTAGCCGTCAAATAGTACTGCTGTCCAAGTCATTCGCAGAGAACCTTGATAAAGGTGCCCGCCAGTATTTAGCGGTCAAGTTTAACGTGAAGAAAAATGCGTACTACAACAGATATGGTTGTGCTATCGAAGGCAGTATACATAGACGATTGCAAAGACTTGGTCAGGTAACACCCAAAGAATATGAAAAAACACTCGGTTACATTATCTATATTCCAGAAATTCAATTCGGTGAGAGGCCATCGTTGCTTACGTCATTTGGGATGAACGGGATGTCTAGTATGCTTTGGAATTTCGCCGTTAAAACGTACCTATATGGGGACGTGCGAAAGGTTGTTAATGAGGGCAGGCCACATATCATTGTCGGAGAGTTTTCGCTGAAATTGCCGGATAACCAACGGCCATCTTATCTTTCACCGAATCTCGTACCGCCCCCACGAAAAATTATCGATATGGATTTTGAACTGCGTTAGGTATGAGATAAAATGGGAGGTACAATATCTTCGGAGTCTTGTGGGTTACGATGCTACTGCCTTTTTTCAACGGCTGAATCCGGAGAAGACTTGAACCTCCACCAAGCTGGCGGATTATCTTTACCCGAAACGGATCGGTTTGATAGGCGTTATCGACTCGATGTGATGAAGTCCAACGTCGCGAATGAACATTGACAACAAGGAATTCCAATTTTACTTGTTTGGTCATATAGCTAATTGACGTAACATATATCAATAACAATTCTGACAATGGTATTTTTCATGGTATTGACACTTATGATCACCGGAAAACCCGCGCCAATACAGGGCTTTTGCTGCTCGTTAACAATCAAGTGGGAATAATCACAGATGAACGCTGGTTACGGCAGGCACTGGTGCTTGCCTCACGGGCGCAATCACAAGGTGAAGTACCTGTTGGCGCGTTGCTTGTAGTAGAGAACGAAGTGATCGGCGAAGGTTGGAATCAACCTATCAGATTAAATGATCCCTGTGCGCACGCAGAAATTATGGCATTACGTGCTGGCGCACAATCAATTAAAAATTATCGTCTTACGGGTTCAACGTTGTATGTGACGCTCGAGCCGTGCGTGATGTGTGTTGGGGCGATCATTCATGCACGTGTTGCTCGCGTTGTATTTGGCGCCAGCGATCCCAAATCGGGTGCTGCAGGCTCGGCTTTTGATTTATTAAACAGCGGCAAATTTAATCACACAGTAGATATACAATCAGGCATTCTGGCTGCAGAGTGTGGTGAACTGCTGAAAGCCTTTTTCTTTGAAAAAAGAGGAAAAAAGATAAAAAAAAATCAGAAAATTAATATATACCCGTAGTGAAGTAGGTTGATCAACCGTACGAAGTACGGCACGCTCACAAAGCCAGGGAGTCAAAGTTTATTGCTTCATTTTTTTGTTCTTCGTCGGTTTCTTCCTGGCCGACTATCCACGTTAGATAGTCGTAGTATGTTCGCACATTAGTGACATAACGTACCGTTTCGTTTCCCCGGGCGTAGCCATATTTGGTTTTTTGATACCATTTCTTTTTATGCAGTAACGGTAAACTATCTTTCACATCCAGCCATTTGTTTGGATCAAGTCCGCGCTTTTCTGTAATTTTTCGTACATCTTCAATATGCCCGGGACCAATGTTGTAAGATGCAATCGCAAACCAGGTTCGTTCCGGTTCAGGTATATGCGTTGGCACAGATTTTTTTAATTCTGCAAAATAGCGCGCCCCCCCTTCAATACTTTGTGTTGGGTCGGTGCGTTCTTTTACGCCAAGATATTTTGCTGTATCGCGTGTCAGCATCATGATTCCCCGCACCCCGGTACGTGATACCGCTTTTGGGTTCCAGTGAGATTCCTGATAACCAATTGCTGCGAGTAATCGCCAGTCCAGGTTGTTTTGCTTGGCGACGGTTTCAAATAGATCGCGATAGCGTGAAAATCGTTTGTGAAAATGTATAGCAAACGATCGGCGACTGGCGGTGTTCATTGATTCTACATTTCTATAATATCGGCCGATAATATTTTTTAAGTCGCCATTTTCTTTTATTTTTTCAATAAAAATCGTGGCTGCGTCATAAAGTGTGGTGTCGCGGCTTATCGGAAAGGCCCAGGCCAGCGATTGCGGTTGCGCCAGGTCAAATGCAATTTTTAATTCCGGATAGAATCGTTGGTTTAATGCCACTTCATTGGAATCTGCAATGGTGTAATCGATCACTTGTTGCCAAACAAGCGACAATAATTCCTCGCTTTCCAGTTCATCATTTTCATGCCAGGTTAGATCTTTGAAATTGGTTTTTAGTTTTTCAAGTTGCTCAACATGGCTGCTGCCAGAGACGACCTCAAGTATGCCACTGCCAAGCTCATTGATATCTTTAGGCCGTGGACTTTCCTTATGATAGATCACCTGTTCATGGATTTGCTGATACACAGGGCCAAATTGCACCCACTTTTTTCTTTTTTCTGTCACGGTTAAACCAGCGGCAGCGAAGTGCGCTTCCCCGGATGTAATCATTGGAAAAATGTCTGTAAGACTGTCTGGTGTAATTACCTTGAGTGTAACGCCGAGTTCATCAGTAAACATTTTAATCAAATCGTATTCAAAGCCTGCTGGGCCGCCGTCAGAGTTCAAGTAGTATGTGGTAGGGCTGTTGCGCGTAACGACGACTAATTCGCCGTCTTTTTTGATTTTTTCGAGTAGCGGAATGTTATCTTCAGAACAGCTGAGAAGGAATGTGCTTGATAATATAAGTAGTACTGAAGTTAGAAAGCTTTGAGTTAGTGTTAGTAAAGAGGGCCTCATTCGAGTCAATACCGATTATGTTATTATACGTTCCAAACGATAGCCATGGTGGTAAATAGAGGACAAGCTCCAGCCGTTTTTTGGTTCTAGCGCAAGTTTTTTGCGAATTCGGCTAATGTGGGTATCCACCGTACGTGTATTAATTTCAGCTTCGATGCCCCATATCGTTTTAAGGATGTCTATTCTCGGCAGTAATCGGCCTTCACTTTCGAACAACAACGTGGCGAGTTCATATTCTTTAGGTGTTAAGCCGAGCGCTGCTCCGTGATGTGAAATTTTTCGTTCGCTTTTGTAAATCGTGAAGTCGCCGAATTTTATTCTATCCTTTTGTTTGCCATTAGTGTTAACGCGCCGCGACAATGTATTAATACGCGCTAAAAATTCGTGCCGATCAGCAGGTTTAATCATGTAGTCATCAGCACCGTGTTCCAATGCAGTGACAATGTCTTCTTTGCTGTCGCGTACAGTCATAAACAGAACGGGTCTATTCCATCCGATATTGGTGCGTATCCATTTTAGTACCTCTATACCTGTCATATCGGGTAGTTCCCAGTCCAGAATAAGCAAGTCAAAATCATTATTTTTAATACCTTCAATGTATTCCTTGCCACTGCCGTGTATTTCAAAGGTATGTTGTGCGGATTCAAGGAAAAGAGAAACAACCTTGGCTTGATTTTCATCATCTTCTAAAACGGCGATATGCACTATGCAAATTCCCAGTGTTAAAGTTATCGAAACTGTCTTTAAATAGACAATACCTTTCATTACATTACAGAATTACAGAAATTTTACAGATCAATGCAAGCAAATAGACACTTAAGCATCATAATTGTAGGAGATATTTTTTAGAGCAGCAAAAATTTCTAACAGATATTATAACAAAGTGGATATTATGATTTTAACTCTACGCTTCGAACTATGCGATTCGAGCTATGTTAGAAACCTTATAAAAAAAATGTCAGCACCTATCTATTATCTGTAAATATTTGACGATGTCAAAATAATTTCAAAGATAATTGGATTTCGGTCGATTTTCACGATTACAAGGACTTCAGGTTTAACTGATTATAGTGGTTGACAGTTCTGTTACGCGGTAGGATGGTATAAAATCATTATACCACGAATTTTAATGCTAATCTAATATTGTGTATTCACTATGGGAATTGATCTGTCACAACTGCCTTTACCACAAGTATCGCCTTCAGGTGTGCAGGTGTTAGATATTCTGTCAACGCAAGACCCTGATTTCAAAAAGCTCGGAATGATCATTAGCAAGGACCCGACGTTGGCGAGTTCCATAATAAAGTATGCCAACTCTCCCCTGTATCATAGGCACTCAAGGATAAGTAATGTGCAGACTGCGCTTGGTTTACTGGGTCTAAAGAATATTCGTAGCGCCGTAGTGATGGCCATAATGCGTTCGCATACTAAAAATCAAAATAAAATTGATGAATTAATCTGGGAACATAGTCAGGTAATATCCATATTATGCCGACTTATTGCGAAAGTATGTGCACCTAAACTGGCGGAGGATATGCAGTTAATTGGACTGATTCACGATATAGGTATGTTAGTACTGAATCAATATGATGGCAAGAAGTACCAAAAGCTGGTTTACGCGGCACGACTATCGGCTGGGCAAACGAATACAAGCGAGAAAGCGGATATAGGCGAGAAAGCGGATATAGGCGAAAAAGCGAACGATAGCCAGAATCTCGATTTACTTGAAGAGCAGGCATTTGGATTTTCTCACGACGCTGTTACGATCAGAATATGCGAACACTTTCGCTTTGTGGAACAAGTCGGATTGGTTATTAGTGGCTATCATAGTCCATCTGATTCCATAGAGGCTCTTTTGTCGAGTGATGGTAATTTAACTGATGTAGAAAATATGGTGTGTATTCTATCCCTGGCACATCACTTTGAATCCCAAATAGAAGGGTCGGTACATTGTTTTATGTCTACAAACCCAATTGAATTCGATCAGGCCGTTGCATTGCTACACCTTGACGAGACGTTGGTTTCGCAAATAATCAAGTCGTATCCGCAGTAGAGTTTGATTAACGCGTTTCCTCTGAAGGAAAACTTGAATGGCCAGATGGGGTGTAAGGATTAATCCAGTAATATACTGGCGCTGTTGTTGAGGCGCTTAATTTCAGGCAGTGCATTACGGATGTTTTGCCATTCCAGACCCAGGCGTGGCAGGGCGTCCGGGTGCAGAGCCGGAATCAAATCGTCACCACCATGGCCTATATCCAGTCCACGGGCCAGAATGTCGGCCACATGCACCAGTTCAGCCAGTGGCGTGACCGCACCAGGCAGTACATGATGGAAACGAATCGCGGCCACCAGCACATTGGGTAGTTTCCATTGCTGTGCTATTCGCGCGCCGATCTCGGTGTGGTCGACGCCCAGCACGGCTTTTTCCGCTTTGCGGAGTAAACACTGGTGTTCATCCCGGTAAGCCATCACACGGGAAAAATCCTCTTCGAAGTAAGCAGCCAGCACCAGCTTGCCAATATCATGCAAGAGCCCGGCGGTGAATGCCTGATCTGCGTCAAACCCACTTGGTTTTGACAATACCTGGGCAGCAATGCCCGTGCCGATTGCGTGTTGCCAGAACGTCAGTCGGTCGAATCCATCGTCCTTGGCCAGGGGGAAATGGCTGATGATGCCTGCCGCAGTAATAATGCTGTGCATGGTATGCAAGCCCAGTAACGTGCTCGCATGCTGGAGACTGCTAATGTGACTGGGGAAGCCGTAGAACGGTGAATTGGCAATGCGCAAAATGCGCGCTGTTAGCGCCTGGTCTTTATTTAATTCAGTCGTCAGTGCTGCCATCGTGACGTCCTGGCGTTGTAATAGGGAGAGTAGACGGGTCACAACGGTTGACAGCGATGGCAACTCGCTGATGTATTTGTCCAGATTATTAAGTGTCAAGCCAGGCATTGTGGTCAGTTTTCCGGATCGGGATCATTATCTGCGTCGTCAGTTTCCACAAAATCCTGCAAACGCCAGGCCAGCAGGATACTGTGCAGCTGGCGCATATCAGCATTGTCCTGCACCTTGCGGAAGCGGTGTGCCAGACTAGACGTGATAGCATCACGCCGTACGGCGATTTCGGTTTCACTTAATGATTGCTCCTGCCATACTGTCAGGGTTTTTATATCCCGTTTTTGCAGGCGGGCGAGTATCGTCTCATTCAGCTCGGCACCTGCATTCATCAGTCGGTGGCCTTGCTGGTCGCATATATCCCTGGCCAGTACCATACCTGCTTCAACCTCGCTCAGTTTACAGTGTTTTTGCATCACTGTTTTTGCCTTGGTTGTTTTCATTCTGCAAACTTCTTTTGTTGTACCGGCATCATCACCAGAATCACACCCTGGGCCTGGGAAGTGCGGCCCATATGTCCGCAGTGAACATACATGCTGGTATTTTCCAGTTGAATAGTTATGCTGGCGGATGTTTTATTGCGAAGTGTGTCTTCAACCTGTGAGTAGATTGCCTCGGGCAGGGTTTCATTCGCAACCTGGCCAATCAGGCTGGGGCCAGCAAGAGCGAATTGTAGTTGAGCCTGTTGATTGGCTATGACTACCATGCCATCTTCGTCGACCCCGACGACAGCGGCGGGCAGGTGTTCTAGCACTTCCTGGGAAATTTGTAATGCATGTACGTTCATCAGCACTTCTTGTGTTTTTTTCTTGACCCGCTGCTCTAACTCGGTGTTGATCAGTTGTAATTCGCGTGCCAGGCGTTCGTTCTCGAAACGCAGTTCATAATGTTCGAAGGCTTCCTTGACATTGGCGCGCAGCAAATCATCTTCCCAGGGTTTGGTAAGAAATTTGTAGATTTCACCCTGGTTGATGGCATCGGTGACCGTCTTGAGATCGGAGTAACCTGACAACACCAGGCGTACGATGTCAGGGTGCATTTCCCGGGCGCGAGACAGAAACTCGATACCGGTCATCTTTGGCATGCGCTGGTCAGAGAGGATAACACCCGTCTCAGGGTGTGCTTCCAGTAGCTCTAGCCCTTGTACACCGCTACCAGCTTGCAAAATTGTATAGTTATCGCGGTGTAATACCCTGGTAAGTGCGCGGCGGATGTTTTCCTCATCATCGACCAATAATAGCGTGTGTGTTTTTGTGCTCATAAATTAGGCAATAGTGTCTGTTGTTTATTTTTCAGCAGGGTAGGTTCAACTGATTTATTTAGGATCATGCCGCCCAGCAGACTTTCGTGATTTGTTTGTCACTGAAGATTAGATGCTTTATTCGCCGTCATATATCATTTTATACTTTGATTAAGAATATAAATATCCAGGTCATTATCAATCGATTTTTCCAGTTGGTCGATACGCTCGATTAGGCTGTCGTTCAAGGCAAAGCCTTTAGATAGGAGTAATACCTTGTTATTTAATACCAGGTCACGCGACAGTATCATGCCCGGTTTCAGGCCATTGGATTTGACACAACGCTCGGAAATCTTATTGTTCGGGTCTTTCTGACGCCCCAATAATTTGTGAAACATGTTGACGATATCGGCATCGTATCTATTGCCTCGCTGCTCTTCGAGGTAAACGCCAGCTTCTGCAGCATTGTGTTTAGCTGATAACAACAAACCGTTTTGTAAGTCGTGATAGTCGCCGACCACTTTAAGAATCCGTGAAGCCAGCGGAATGGCGTTTCCCTTAAGTTGATCGGGATAGCCTTTGCCACTCACCTGTTCGTGTTGATGGCGGATGATACGGGCGGCATCGTGCAAGGATTCCATGGCCATAAGTACACCTTCACCAATGACAGCGTGACTGATAAAGGTTTTGTGCTCGGCATCGTTCATGGCGCTCCTAGGTTTTTTTAGCAGGTTGTCGGCCATGCCAATTTTGCCGATGTTGCGAGTCAAGGCGGCATAACGCAGGTTGCGCAGATCGATTTCATCCATGCCAAATAACTGGCCCAGTTGTACCGCCTGTTCGGCCACCAGCCGGGCCTGCCCGGCGCGATTTTCACGCATATCTATCAGGTTGGAAAACACTTCCACAGTGGCCTGATAACTGGAATCTAGTGATTGGTGCGCCAGTTCCAGGAAACTGACTGCTTGCTGCAATTCACCTGTGCGGGCGCGAACCTTGTCTTCCAGGTTGGCATTGAACTGTTTAAGTTCCTCATTCTGCGCCTGGGTCAGGGCTTGTAAACGATCTCGCTCCAGTTCGAGGTTTTTTTGTTCCAGGGCGCGTTTGACGCTCAGGGTGATATCGTTCTCCTCCCATGGTTTGCTGATGTAACGATAGATCTGTCCTGAATTTACCGCCTTGATGGTGGAGGTGAGATCGGCATAGCCGGTGAGCAGGATGCGTACCGTGTCCGGCCAGCGCGCTGCTACTTGCTCAAGGAAGGCGGCACCATCCATTTCCGGCATGCGCATATCAGAGATCACCAGGTCTACTGGTTGCTGTTCCAGTACCGTTAGTCCCTCGAGACCGTTTTGCGCGGTGAGAATTTTATACTCAAGTGAGCGAAACAGACGTTTTAATGCAGTGAGAATATTGGCCTCGTCGTCGACGAACAACAAGGTCGAAACGGCGCGTTGCGGTGATTCCTGTTTAGTCTTTATTTGTGTTTGTGCTTGTGTCATATCATTCAGCTACCTGATTTGCCTCTGTTGCGGTTTTTTTGGCAGAGGCTTCTTGCTGTTTTACCGGTAAGAAGACAGTAAAGGTGGTGCCCTTGCCGACTTCGCTGTTTACTTCGATACGCCCACCGTGTTTTTGTATAATGCCGTAGGAAAGCGATAAACCCAGACCCGTGCCGGTACCCACAGCCTTGGTGGTAAAGAATGGATCAAAAATTTTTTTCAGATGTTCGGACTCGATACCTTTGCCGGTGTCACTGATCGCTACCCAGGCCTGCTCATTTTCATGGCCGGTACGAATAGTAATCTGGCCGCGTTCCTCTATTGCGTGGGAGGCATTGACCAGCAGGTTCATGAATACCTGGTTGAGCTGACTGGCGAGGCATTCCACTTCGGGCAGTTCGCCATATTCTTTGATCACCTCGGCGTTATACTTGATTTCGTTATTGACGATATTGAGGGTACTGTCCAGGCCACGGTGCAGGTCTGTCCACTGCCATTCCGCTTCGTCCACGTGTGAAAAATCCTTGAGATCCTGCACAATCCCTTTGACGCGTGAGATGCCTTCACGGGATTCGTTAACCAGATCGCGGACATCCTCCTTGAGGTATTCAAGGTCCAATTCTTGTTTAAGAGCCTGCACCGTCTTCAGCGCTGCATGCTCTGTATCCACCAATGCTTCCAGTTGCTCGTAACTCTCGAGTATCTGAAATAGATCGTCCACGTATTTTTGCAGCGTGCCAATGTTGGAATAAACGTAACCTACCGGGTTGTTGATTTCGTGGGCTACACCCGCAGCAAGCTGGCCGATGGAGGCAAGTTTTTCCGATTGCAGCAATTGTGCTTGGCTAGCCTGTAATTTACGATTGGCGTGTTCTAGCTCGGCATCAGTGCGTAATCTTTGCTGCTCTGCGCGGTACAGACGAATAGCGGTTTGTACTGAATGCCCCAGGTTTTCACCGTTGAGTTTGTTTTTGGGAATGTAGTCAGAGGCCCCTGCACGTACCAGTTCCACGATGAGGCGTTCATCGCGCTGCCCGGTGAGCATCACCACCGGGGTATCAATACCTGCCGCGCGGGTGTTTTGCAGTAGTGATAAGCCGTTGCCATCTGGCAGCATGTAATCGAAAAGTGCGCAATCAAAGGCGGTGTTTTGTAGGGCTTCAAGTGCTGCTGTGGCAGTAGTGGCCTCCTCGATCATAGTTTGTAAACTGGACTTACTCAACGCACGACGTACCGCCATGCGATCCACGTCATCGTCGTCAACAATCAAAATTTTAAGTTCTTCTGTCATATAATCATCTAGCGGATACAAAAAAGGGCAAGTGAACAGTAACAGGCTCCTAGTGTTGAAATCATCATGTGTATTTCCCCGTTATTCAGAAAATTGAATCAATGACCAGAATACATCCAGGGCCTTCACCGCTTCCATAAATTTGCCAGGGTCTACCGGCTTGAGTATGTAACCTGCCACATTCATTTCGTAGGCGGCCATACGGTCCCTCTCTTCATCAGAGGTGGTTAACACGAACACGCTAAGGGTGCGTAGGTCTGGATCGGCACGCAATTCCTTGAGAAATTCCAGGCCATTCATTTTTGGCATATTGATGTCCAGCAGGACAATTTTTGGTGTCGGATTGAGTTTCTCCTGGTTGTCGGTGCCGCGTAGCATGGCCAATGCCTCCAGGCCATTGCCCGCGACAAAGACGGGATTGGTGATGTGGTTTTTTCTGAAAGCGCGTTGCACGTTCATCACGTCAATCTCGTCGTCTTCCACCAATAGAATTGTAATTTTATTGTCCTGCATAGTGTGTCGCTCCTGTATTTGGCGGGTCCGTTGTATCCGCTTGTTGAGAATAATTAATTACATTGCCTAAGGTGCTATTTTTTTAGTGCTATTTGTGTCTTGTTATCGGCCTGGTAAATCGAAAAGTTGAACCTTCACTTCGGCAGAGTCCGGGTTGATCTTGCTGCCCGGGGTCCCAAGAATTTTTTTCACTGTGAATAGGTCGGCGCCTGCACTCTCTATTTCATTGCAGGTATTTCCGCCGTATTATTCATCCTGAGGCTCTCCTGATAGGAAGCTTATCAGCCACATCGTTTGTAACCTGATCCGCCTCCTTGGTATCGGCCACCGTGAAACGAAAGGTGGCGCCTTCGCCTTCAGCAGAATCCAGGCTTATTTTCCCACCCAGTTCCTCAACGATTTTTTTCGCGATTGTCAGGCCGACACCGGTACTTTCTAGTGTGTCTCGAGCGTTGAGGGTCTGGAAAATTTGAAACACCTTGTCGTGATACTCAGTGGCGATACCCGGACCATTATCCGTGATAGAAAATTCATAATGATGCGTATCGAGTGCTTGCATCGAGATTGTCAACTGGCCAGCGTCGGGTTGATGATGAAAACGAATGGCATTATCAATCAGGTTGGCAAACACCTGAAATAAGGGTAGGCGGGCGATATGTAAGGTGGGCATCCCAGGGGCAACCTCGATTTTGAATTTGTCGGGCACAGACAAATCGTTGATAACGTCATCCAGTAGTGACGCTACATCCACAACTTCGCTATCCATGTTCACCCGGCCGATTCTCGAATGCCGTAGGATGCCGTTGATCAGGTTCTCCATTCTTTGTACCCGGCCACGTAATAACCCCATTTGCTTGCGTATATCATCAGTCATCACTTCTTCCATGTCCTCCTCGATCCATTGTGAGAGATTGGCGATGGCACGCAGTGGTGCCTTGAGATCATGGGACGTGATATAGGCAAACTGGTCTAATTCCCGGTTACTGCGTTCCAATCTTTCAGTCTTGATTTCAAGGTTGGCCGCCAGTATTTTCAGGTCTTCGCTGACCTGTACGCGTTTGGTAATATCAATATGTGAACCGGCAAGACGCAGCGGATTTCCATCGCCATCGAACTGCGCCGCACCCCGTGACCGGATCCAACGGTATTCGTTTTGCTTGTTACGCAGGCGGTAATCAATATCAAAGTCATCGGCTTCCTCAAACATGCAGGCATCCCAGCATTCCAGCGCCTGATTCAGGTCGTCAGGATGAATCAATGCCTGTAAACCCAGAAAATGATTTTCGATATCCGCTTCATCGTAGCCAAGCATGGTTTTGCAGCGTGATGAGAAATAGATCCGGCCCGTGATCAGGTCCCAGTCCCAGATCCCCACCTTGGTGCCGCGTGCCACCAACTCAAAGCGCTCCTCACTGGCAAGTAGCTTTGCCTCGACACGTTTGCGTTGGGTGATGTCGCGCGTAATACCGATATATAAATGTTGTCCATTGGTCTGCTGCAGTTCGCTGATCGCGAGGTCCATGGGGAAGGTGCTGCCATCGCGGCGCCGGGCCATCACTTCCCTTGGGCCGATACCGATGATATGACCCCGTCGGTTTTCCCGGTAGCGATGTAAATAATTGTCATGCTGAAGACTGTCTGGCTCGGGCATCAGGCAATTGATATTCCTCCCGATTATCTCATCAGCATCGTAGCCAAACATTGTCTCTGCTGCCGGATTAAATGTTTGTATCCGTCCTTGTGTGTCGATGGTGATAATGCCATCGGCAGTATGATTCAAGATTTCTTGGTATATTTCGCTATTGAGGTTTTGCATCATACTTAAATTCAGGTTGTATTGATCTTGTGGTGCTTTCCATTCGCGGTTATTTTTGTCTCGGCGTGCAGGGACGTAAACTTTACCCGGCGATCGAAAAGGGTTTTAAACCTTCATTCCTATAGAAAAATAAGGCGTTAATTTTTGCTGACTTGTTTCTTTGAATTTCCTGGGAAACGTATCTAAGCAACTTTGGCATTCTGTTTTGATGCCGCGTCATGAAGTGGTTTTTTCTCTGTATTGGAAGGGGTGTTTTTTTGATGTGTCTTTTTTGCAGATGAATCACCATGTAACCATTTACCAAAGACCACAAGAATCCAAATGAGTAAAAACCATGATATTAATGAAAAAATAACGCCTAAAACCAAACCAAGACTATTTGCATTGTTTATCATGTTTTGATTTCCTTGCTGAAATAATTAGGTCAGGGTACAACACAAGTGCCTTTTATAGTCCCCGTTGTTCTGATGCCGCTGATGTATTTCCATTAACGCATTGCGGTCTTCAAGAAACAGCTCCACAAGCTGTGGATCAAAACAGGTTTCAGAAAGATTTCTAATGTTGTTAAACACATCTTCTTCACAGGAATAAAGTTTTTTATCCAGGCGCATCATCATCACATCAAAAATATCTGCAATGGCAACGATACGGCTTTCAATCGGAATCTTGTTTCCGGCTAATTTCAGCGGGTAACCCGTTCCATCAAATTTTTCCCGGTGCGTCAGTGCGATGGTTTTTGCCATATTCCACAGATCAGAGTTGAACCCCTCTAGAATTGCGGCGCCTGCCGAAGTGTATTGAGTTGCGGTTAGTAATTCGCTGTCAGAAAGTATTTGTTTTCTTAAGATTGTTTCAGGGAGGCACAGTTTACCCGCGTCATGCAGTGCTGCCGCTTTGCTGATAAGAGTCAAATATTTATCGGTGTATCCCAATTTGCCTGCAAGCAGTTTGCTATACTCGCTGACTCTCAGTGTGTGCGCTAACGACGTTTTGTTTTTGAATTGTGCAACTGAAACCAGGAATGAAGCAATTTCTTCTTCTGAGTAGCCTGTTTTACTCCATGCGTCGATAAGCTGGTCAGGGGGCGTATCGAGTTGCCATTGACACTGGCGGGCAGACTGGAATAATTTTAGTTTACTGTTCTGATGTTGGATTCGCTTCTCGTCGCGCGGCAATAATAAATTGATCAGTGCCAGCAGTTCACTGTTTTCAAATGTTTTAGGGATAAATTCATCGGCACCCAGATCAAAGGCAAGGCGGCGCTTCTCGAGGCTGGTAACGCCTGAAAATACACACACCGGTATGCTGTGGGTGGCATCATAACGGCGTAAAATTTTTAGAACGGCAAACCCATCAATATTCGGCATCATCAGGTCTAACAGAACTAAATCGATTGGCTGGGCGGCAATCTTTTCTAACGCCTGCTCACCACTGTAGGCATCGACAACATGGATAGATTGCCCGCGCAGCACTCGCTTGATGGTGCGGTGTTGAGCAGGTTCATCGTCTACTAACAATAAAGTATGTTGGTTCATTTCTTATCTCCAAACATACCCCCAGTTGAGCTACTACCGTCTGTAAAAAAATCCTTGTTATTTGGATTGCTATGCGGATGTCTTACTTGACTTAAATGTCATTATAGTCATAATTGTCATATATGTCTATTAATTATGCGGAGCAAGATATTTTCTATGGAAAACAGGGCATTAACAACGGGTGAAATAGGTAAATGTTGCGATGTACATTTTCGCACAGTACTTCGCTGGATTGAGCGGGGGCATTTGAAAGCCTATAAGCTACCCGGTGGAAGGGATAATCGCGTTCGTACGGTAGATTTTTTGAATTTCCTTCAGGAGAACAACATGCCGATTCCTCAAGAGTTTAAACAACAATCGCGTTCAGTTTTGATCGTGGACGATGATGGTAATATGGCGAAGGCGATAAAAAGGACTTTACAACAAGCGAAGTTTTTACCGACAGTTGCACCGGATGCGTTATGGGCAGGTGTGATGCTGAAGAACCTGTCACCCCGGCTTATGACCCTGGATCTTAAAATGCCCGGTGTTGATGGGTTCGAGGTACTTAAATATATACGCAAAGACCCGGAACTTTGTTCGCTCAAGATTCTGGTTATTTCCGGTATGGCATCGGCGGATTTAGAAAAGGCACTTCGTTATGGTGCGGATGATTATCTGGCAAAGCCATTTGATAATGACGCGTTGCTGCAAAAGGTATCGGGCTTAATGTAGTATGCGGTAAGGGTTATAACGCCAAGCAAACTATAAATAGCTTTTCTGCAGTAATGATGAAAAAATCGAGCGTTACTACAGCAAAGGAAATATTGCGACCATACTGGGAGACAAGACGTTTAGGGAGTCCGTGTATGAAAAAAATGAGTGCTTAGATTCAGCAGTGCTGCAAGCAGTGCTTCTATATCGTCCCACACTCAAGGTAATAGTGCAGTCGCGGAGGTTTATAAGCTGAGCGAGGCGCAAATTCTTCAATATTAAACCAATGAAGTGCCTGAATTACACCGAACAAATAGTCTACAAGTTTTGACTCAATAAAAATTATAGGTGCCAGTGACAAATTATAACTTACATTCGAAAATATTTTGCTCTGACACCTATTTTTGTGCTTTAAATTATCCTCTAACGTACTCTTGCGCCCCAATAAACCGTTTGAGTAGAAGTCGGTACGGAATAACCTCGAATTCTAACTTTCCATACTCCTGGGCTCAAAGTACCGGAATATCGAACGCGTTCGAATACACTTGGTATGGATACACTAAGATCCTTTACTATACCGCTAGGTGAAATT
The DNA here is from genome assembly GCA_964654485.1 of uncultured Gammaproteobacteria bacterium. Lineage (GTDB taxonomy): Bacteria > Pseudomonadota > Gammaproteobacteria > SG8-11 > SG8-11 > JAADIM01. The sequence goes on from CAZZJI010000025.1 coordinate 37,758, forward strand.
AGTGAAATATCTATATCGCTATGAGATTGACTAGAAGTTTCAGGCCACCAAAGTGAACCCTCTATTTTTGTTTTACTCGAGCTTACGTTAATTGGAATTTCCAATGTTTCGCCGTGAGTAATAACAGTCTTTCCCCAATATCCACGCCCACCGGTAGGCATCACGATTTTTCCAGCACCACTTGTGTTGTTAAAAGGATAAGGTTGTTGTCCAGAAAGAATAAGATGAGAATAAACTTGCCCAGGATCGATCGAGCCAATACCATTACGAAGCCAGTTACGCATTAGTGCTGCGGCACCGGAAGCGTACGGGGTTGCGCCACTGGTACCGCCGAAAATTTTAGTGGCAGTATCCGATGCTGAGCTTGCGGTTCTAGTATTAGTTGGTGCTTGAATATCCGGTTTAATACGATTATCAGAAGTAGGCCCACGACTTTGGCTAGCCACTTGATCACCAGAGGCAACATCAAAATTTCCGACACCCAATACCCGGTGGGCATTGGCGGGTGCATTAACAGTACTCGAAGAACTGCCATTGTTTCCGTTTGCAGCAATAATAACAGCACCAGCATCAAAGGCATTATCAGCTGCCGTTGAAATTGTGCTGTTCATATTTCCGCCTCCTTGCATCTCGGCTACGATAATGCGGTCAAAAACAGAAATTGCTTTTTGAAATCCTTTAACAACAGCAGTTGAATTAAGACCACCACAACCAGATGGGTAGACTTTAAAACTATCTAACGTGATGCCGGTAACACCGCGATAAAGATTTCCGAGATTTTGATTACCTGTGATAATTGCTGCAGTTGCAGTACCATGATTCCAGCAATCATCAGAAACATCAGGTACATTATTACAAGTCCCATCCGTACAATCGAAACGAAAATCAGTATTGTTTGGGCTATTGAACTGCACGTGGCTAAAACGAATACCGGTATCTAACAGGCCAATATAACCAGAAGTTTGCCCAAGGTTAAAATAGGGATCACTCACTATAACACTACGACCGTCTTTTACTTCATTCGCGGGTGGCTTTTCTCCGCCGCTTTCTGGTTCTATGTAAAGTAATTCCGGATGATTTTTGAGTATTTCTTTAACTCGACCAATAGGTAAATTAATGACAACACTGTTTATCAACCAAAAACCTTCAATAAATTCTGCGCCATATCGGCCTTGCAATTCTTGTGCGAGTTGATCATACGTTTTGTTGCGAAGTTTCTTTAAGTTCTGAATAATTGCCGCTGTTTCTCTAAAAATTCGTTGATTTTCTACTGATTCTCGTGGTAAATCTTCACGTGGGTTAGGAAAACGTGGAATCACAATGTTGTCCTTAAAATTAAGGATCAGTCTTTCAACATCACTGGGATCGCGATTATTAATCCACTCAACTAAACGTGGATGTATTTTTTCTGGTGTACGCTCAGGTTTTGGGGCTGGTTTAAATCGTTTAAATTCTTTTCTGTTAAATGCATCTTCCGGTATTTTTGTAACATTAGTTTTACCCGGTACTTTTCCTCCAAACTCTGAAGAATAAATCAGATTTAGTGGGTCTTCATAAGGAGAAAGCTCATTCTTTGCAGATATTTTTAGCTTTGCAGTGTTTTCATCCAACAGTGTAGACGACTGAATATTATTTGAAGTTACCGTGAGTTTAATCGGATTACTAGCAAAAGTTGCTGTGGTAAAACTGATATCTCTGGCTTCTACAGAAAACGCTGAAAGTGAGAGCATTATAGCAGCAGCAGTAGTAGAAACTAATATCGATAAGTTACATTTTATTTTTTTTATATACATGGTAGATATTCCTATAACTATTTGATTTAAAAGAGTGTTAACGCGGAATAATATATTTCGATATCCAATATATATTACATGAGCACAATAAAATGTAGGCTTTACAAACCTGAAAGGCTATTTAAAATTTACATTGTGCATGTGAAATATTTACTATTTTGAAACTTAGTAATGATGTGTGCTTATTATATAATGTTGCACATAACACTATTAAAAATAGTTTAATTTCGTAAAATGTAAGCTGCCTGAAAGGAATAGCATGCTTGCGTTTTGGGGACGCTTGTAGGGTTAGGGGTTGCGGTACTTTGTGGTGGATGTTGATCCGGCCATGTTGTCACGCGATGTGTCCGGTTTTCTGGGGGAAGATCAGCTTGACCCCTTATTTCTCTATATTTTAATCTCTCAAATTCGTGATTGATTACGCAGTCGGACTGGCATTATTGTGAGCATTTGTGAGAATGATCTCACATTTGCTTTTTTGTAGATATTTTTTTTATGAGTGCGCACGGTTTCATAGCTAATTTCGAGGTGGTTTGCAACGTCTTTTGTCCTAAAACCCTGAAGAAACAGATCTAGTATTTCTTTTTCTCTACCTGTTAGTCCTAGTTTATTACTTTTGTATTTTCCTGGCGCGTGTTCTGGGTGAAAAGACCTGACAAGTCTATATGCAATGTTAGGAGGAAAAGAAGCGCCATAGTTATGTAGTTCTTCAATAGCGAAGGCGAATTTTTTAATATGCATCTCATTTTTAACATAATAAGCAGATGCTCCTGCTCTTAGACAGGAAAATAAAACATTATCATCTGCTACTGGACTAATAACGAATATTTTTATGGCAGCTATGGATTGAAATATAGTTGAAATAATTTTTATTAAATGCGAGGTATCACGCTCAATGTCGATTATTACAACTTTAGGACTTAATTTTTTAGTTTCTTTGTATAGTAAGTTCGGATCGAAATGGCAATAAGTGAATTCGAGTCTTGGATATTGCTGAATTTGCGACATTACGAAAGTAGAGTATTTGTTATCTGGGCTAAATAATATGGCACAAATTTTCGAAGCTTTTTTTTCAATCTTCACTGAAAAATCCTTTTTGTCCAAATTTTTTGTTTTGAGTATAGGAAAAATAGACTAATCGTAATATTCAGTTACATTAACGCGCCAAGCTATGAAAAGTTTTCATTAAAATAAAATAATTAGGTATAATATGTGAATTATGATGAAGTGCGTCGTATAGTGCGTATAGTGCGTATAGTGCGTAGAGAAGCAAAAACAAATACCATGGTCTTTCAAGGAGAAGGGGGTTTTCCAATCATCGCGCCGTAGCTACTCCACGGCTATTCCTGCAGGTCTTTCACCATGCCTGCTCGAAGAAGGTTCAGCACCTCAAATTAAACCGCATGCATACCTGAGAAAAAACATCCAACTAAATCAGCCTGTTTTTATCATCATAGTATGTCTTCTTGGCGGTCGCTGCGTGAGGTCACGAGATAAACCCAAATAAATCAGTTGAAGCTTCCGCTCTTGCTCACGCCCCTCGCCTACTTCCCTGTAGGGCAACTGCTTCTCGATAACTGCGTCCTGCGTTCTTCTACTTACGGGCGTCCTGCCCTAATGCGTTGCCCTAACTACGTGCGTCCTTGCTACGATCCAACTGATTTATTTGGGTTAAGCGCACCGTCGCATTCTATTTTTAGTGGTCTATGTGCATGTGGAGGGAGATTTCACCCTGATTGCTCGTCTAAATACTCTGGCAGAGGCGCGCCGTCCTCGGTTGTAAAAAAATGGGTTACTTGGGCAGATCCATCTGGCTGAATGGTAATAAAATACGCGGCTTGTGTTCCCCATGGTAATATCTCTGGAAATTTATTAACAAATTCGTTTGCAGCATCACTATTTGTAACGGTTGTTTGCATACGACAGATGTTTTCGCTGCAATCCACTGCACCAACTTCAATACCATCATTTGTTTGCATTACTTGAAAAGCATCCTGGATACGTATCACAGTACGCGGATCATTTTCGCCAGATTGATACAATGAATCATACATAGTATACCTTTGCTCAAGTGCTGCTTGAAATTCAGCATCAGATGTTACAGGCTCTGGATTGTTTAATGTTTCTTTAGCAATGGGTTCCATTGATTCGTTAAATTGTGGATAATTTTTAGTTTCCACAATCTCTCTTTGTTGTTCGAGTATTTTTTGCTGCTGTCCCCCAATATAGGCAACTTCCTCCCGCAGAATGTTTAAGCTCGTTATTAGTTCAGCAATTTTATTCTGTTGATCACGTTGTATCGAGTCTACAACTGAAGACAGAGGAGGTGTATTATTGCCACTTGCATCTGTATGTTCAAATGTATTTGGATCACTATTTTTCAAATTCAACACAACTAATATAGCGGCCAGGCTAAATACACTTGCAGAAATAATTGATACACGCAATATATTACTCATAAGTATTTATCTCTGATGGTATGCAGAGTGGTTTATATGAATTTAAAAACCACTCTGCTATGTTACTGAATTTTTTAGTGGCTAGTAGCTGTCGGCAACATTAAAGATTACACTTTCTGCCCCTTGATAGTTGCCTATTGCTGCTGGTAAGTCACAATAACTTATATAACTAACGGTTTGTTGTGTTGGTCTGTAGCCAGTTACCTTTAATCTTACAGCGCCATACCCTACCTTTTTACTGGATGCTGTATAACCACCGGTTTGAAGAGCAGCACCCCCACGACCTAATAAAAGACTTTTTATCGTGCAAGTAAGAGTACCGTTACTTGCGTTACCTACGTTAAAGATTTGTACAGGAGGAAAACTACTCGACACAACTGGACAATGGACTCTTTTCGACTGGGTTGTATCTGTCCACTTATACTCTCCTTGAGAACCAATTATACCTTTTTCTGCCGCTCCTCCCTCTGCAACGCAAGCTGATCCCGGTAGGGCGACCGCGTTTGCAACGCCACTGATAATCATTAATAAACCAGATATTGTTGATACTAATAACATCTTCTTCATTATCTTCATCTCGAATGCTCCTTTTGATATAAGTTATTTTGTCTCGGGATTCAGTCTAAGTTTTAAACGTTAATGGGTATATACCGCAATTGCGGTATTTTTTTAGTGTTAAAATTACATTTTATTTGCATGATTCATCTGTACAGCTCACAGGTGTTTGGGATTTATTGCTCCAATCCGCTAGTTAGTGCCGGTCAATAAACAGTAATTCTGAATATCAGTTTTTAGACGAGGAGTGTAGTAGAATAATTAAGGGGTTAATAAAGCAATCCTCATAGCATTAAGGTTGGTAGCAAAGGTTGGAGTGTGCAAATGGAGCTATATAGCTTGGCAACAGAGGTCGGTGTGATATTAGAAAAAAAGGCACGGATGTTGTCTACCGCAGAATCCTGCACAGGTGGCTGGGTTGCAAAAGTGGTGACAGATATCCCTGGCAGTTCAGGCTGGTTTGATCGTGGGTTTATCACTTACACCAATGAAGCCAAGCAAGAAATGCTTTCAGTTAATCCAGAGACACTGCTATCTTTTGGCGCAGTGAGCGAGCAAGTTGCTCAAGAAATGGCCGAAGGCGCACTTTTGGCAAGCAAGGCACAAGTCAGTCTTTCTGTCAGTGGCGTGGCGGGTCCGACGGGGGGAACGAAACAGAAACCTGTCGGTATGGTCTGTTTTGCCTGGAGTGGAGAATTTTTTGACACGTTGACAAATACACAAATATTCAAAGGCGATCGAGAATTAATCAGGCGATACGCAGTCCATCACGCGCTGTCCGGCCTTGTGGATGTGCTTAATGCCACGAAGTGATCGCGATCAGTCGCACAGACTCAATATTTGCAGGTAAATCATAGATTTTAACAGAAAAATAAGGCTAGGTCCGTCGGCTCAATTTGTGGAATAATGGCCGCTGCACGGGGTTTTAGGAAGTTCAGTCATATACAACGGGAGATCTCAGAGTGGATCAAAACAAAAGCAAGGCATTAGCGGCGGCATTAAGTCAAATAGACCGTCAATTCGGTAAAGGCTCCATCATGCGTATGGGCGATACCGATATAACAAGCATTGAATCAATTTCTACCGGGTCACTGGGATTAGACATTGCTTTGGGCATTGGCGGCTTGCCAAGAGGTCGTGTCGTTGAAATTTACGGCCCTGAGTCATCAGGCAAAACAACATTGACGTTGCAGGTTATCGCCGAAGCACAAAAGCTGGGTGGCACGGCTGCATTCATTGATGCTGAGCACGCGCTTGATTTAAATTATGCAGAAAAACTGGGTGTTAACACCGAAGAATTACTCATGTCACAACCCGATACAGGCGAGCAAGCACTGGAAATTACCGATATGCTGGTGCGTTCCAGCGCTGTTGATATTATTGTCATTGACTCCGTCGCCGCCCTGACACCAAAAGCTGAAATTGAAGGCGATATGGGTGATTCCCACATGGGCTTGCAAGCCCGTCTTATGTCTCAGGCGCTTCGGAAGTTAACGGCGAACATTAAACGTTCTAACACGATGGTGGTTTTTATTAACCAGATTCGCATGAAAATTGGCGTCATGTTTGGTAATCCGGAAACGACGACTGGCGGTAATGCATTAAAATTCTATTCTTCTGTACGTCTTGATATACGTCGAATTGGCAGCATAAAGAAAGGTGATGAAATCATCGGTAATGATACACGTGTTAAAGTGGTTAAAAATAAAGTCGCGCCACCGTTCAAAAAGGCCGAATTTGATATTTTGTATGATGAAGGTATTTCCCGTGAAGGTGAAATTCTGGATCTAGGTGTAGAACAAGGCTTAGTAGATAAAGCGGGTGCCTGGTATAGCTATAATGGTGACCGAATCGGACAAGGTAAAGACAATTCCCGAAATTTTTTGAAGGAAAATCCCGAAATTGCGGCAGAAATTGAAGGTAAAATTCGAGCAGAATTACTGCCAACGTTTGATCCCGTTTCTGAAAAATCTGAAAAATCTGAAAAATCTGAAAAAGAAGTGGCCGAAACTTAATAACTTACTTCTCGGACAGCCTCCTAGATGCTGTAGTGGGTTAAACAATAGCACTTGTAATTTATCAAGCTGAATAATAAAAACTGAAGAGAAATACCTTGACTGAAGTACGTGAAATTCGCCAGGCTGCAACGAAATATTTAGCAATACGTGAGCATTCCACTCTTGAGTTGAGTCGTAAACTGCTTGATAAGCAATACGATCCAATTGAAGTTGATCATGTATTAAATGATCTTAAGTCGCAAAGTTTATTAAGTGATGAGCGTTTTACAGAGCATTACGTTCGTTACCGTAAAAACAAAGGATTTGGTTCCCTATATATACAAAAAAAATTAAGAGACCGCGGTGTAAATGAAGAGTTAATAAATAAATACGTTGATGCGAGTGACGACAGTTGGAAGCGACTCGTCAAAGCAGTACAAGAAAAACGTTTTGGTGGCTCACTACCGGAAAATGTTGAAGAACGGGCGAAACAAGCCCGGTTTTTACAGAACCGTGGATTTACCAGCGATCAGATATGGCACTTAATTGGGGATGGGGAATAGTTTATTTACTGGTCTTATATTCAACTCTTTTATTTCGACATTTTATTCCGTGACTTTATTTCTAAACTTTATTTCTAAATTTTATTTCGTGAAGAATACTGCGTATGACCAGTAGCGCTGAACTTCGCCATCTATTTTTAGAATATTTCAAGGAACGCGGACATGAAGTGGTTTCCAGTAGTCCGCTGGTACCTGCAAATGACCCGACCCTGTTGTTCACGAATGCGGGCATGGTGCAGTTTAAAGATGCCTTTCTCGGGTTAGAAAAACGCCCTTATTCTCGCGCCGCTTCAAGCCAGCGTTGTGTGCGCGCCGGGGGTAAACACAATGATCTGGAAAATGTGGGTTATACCGCACGCCACCATACTTTTTTTGAGATGCTGGGTAATTTTAGTTTTGGCGATTACTTTAAACGTGAAGCAATTAATTATGCGTGGCAGTTCTTAACGGAAGCGGTCAACTTGCCCGCAGATCGGTTGTGGATAACTGTTTATGATAAGGACGATGAAGCTGCCGACATTTGGCTGAAGGAAATTGGCGTTAACCCAAAACAATTTTCGCGCATAGGTGATAAAGATAATTTTTGGTCGATGGGGGAAACCGGACCTTGTGGACCCTGCAGTGAAATATTTTATGATCATGGTGCAGAAATACCAGGGGGGCCTCCCGGCACGCCGGAGGAAGAGGGTGATCGTTATGTGGAAATATGGAACCTCGTCTTTATGCAATACGATCGATCAGCGGATGGGGAATTAACGCCGCTCCCCAAGCCATCCGTTGACACGGGCATGGGGCTGGAACGGCTTGCTGCTGTATTGCAGGGGGTGCACAGCAATTATGAAATTGATTTATTTCAAAACCTCATAAAAGCCACCGCACTGTTGACAACAAAAGTAACAACAAAGGATTTATCTGACAATTCACTTAAAGTCGTTGCTGACCATATTCGTGCCTGCGCATTTTTAATTGTTGATGGCGTTGTGCCTTCCAATGAAGGGCGTGGTTATGTGCTGAGGCGAATAATTCGCCGCGCTATTCGGCATGGAACTCGTTTAGGGGCTGATGGCGTGTTTTTTTACCGGCTTGTGGAGCCCTTGATAGATGAAATGGGTGACGCCTATCCTGAATTGCGAAAAGCCAAATCGCATGTAGAAAAAATATTGCGACAGGAAGAAGAACGTTTTGCGGAAACTCTCGAGCAGGGTATGAAAATACTCGAAGAATCTATTGAGCACCTTGAAGGAGCGGTAATTCCTGGCGATGTTGCGTTTAAATTGTATGATACATACGGTTTCCCCGTCGATTTAACGGCGGACATCGCGCGCGAGCGCAATTTGAAAATTGATATGGCGGGTTATGACATCGCCATGGAAAATCAACGCGCACGCGCACGTTCCGCCAGTCAATTTGGCAGTGAGTATGATCAAGCGTTAGAAGTAGAGGGTCATTCAGAGTTTACCGGTTATGACCATGTGGAAAATGAAGCGGTTATTTTAAGTATGTTTGTCGATGGTAAACCTGTTGAAAGCTTGGCGGCAGGTGACAGTGCTATCGTCGTATTGGATCGTTCACCCTTTTATGCCGAGTCAGGTGGGCAAGTGGGCGATACGGGTGTCTTAAAAAACAAAAGAAAAAATAAAGAAACAGGAGCCGGAACAGACAAAAAATTTGACTTTGAGTTTGAGTTTGAAGTTCAGGACACACG
>CAZZJI010000025.1:46929-49308 GCA_964654485.1 uncultured Gammaproteobacteria bacterium
ACAAGTAGGGGGTAAAGGCGGTGGCAGACCCGATATGGCTCAAGCAGGGGGCGATAACCCCGCTAAACTCGATAATGCCCTAAAATCCGTCCTCACATGGGTGGAAGCTCAATTGGCGGGCTAGATCGGTTTAATCGATTAGCACTGCTAATTGTAAAAAATATTTTTCAATTCAAGCACTTTATCTAGTGGCAACATCATTCAGCTTAACTTAGACTTAACACAATTAACTTTACAACACGATTACTAATAGTGTTTAATCTAGCTCATTTGGACATATTCTAAAAAATGGCCTTATATGTACAGAAATACGGGGGTACATCGGTCGGTAGCCTTGATCGTATTAATGAGGTCGCGAAAAAAGTCCTGAATTATAAAAACACGGGGCATGATCTAATTGTCGTTGTTTCGGCAATGAGTGGTGAAACAAATCGTCTGATGCAGTTGGCAAGTGGTATCACCGCAGACCCGAGTGAACGTGAGCTGGATGTGTTGTTGTCTACCGGGGAGCAAACATCCATAGCATTACTGACAATGGCGTTGCAAAAGCTTGGCAGTAAGGCAAGGTCCTACACCGGGGCACAAGTACATATATTGACAGATGCGGCGCATAGCAAAGCACGGATTCTGGATATTGATGGTGAATGCGTTAGACGGGATTTAGCAGAGGGCTATATCGTTGTTGTCGCTGGATTTCAGGGCGTAGATAAACAAGGGAATATTACAACCTTGGGTAGAGGTGGGTCTGATACGACTGCGGTGGCGCTTGCAGCGGCGCTAAAAGCTGACGAATGTCAGATATTTACTGATGTTGAGGGTGTTTATACAACTGATCCACGTGTCGTGCCCGAAGCACGTCGTTTAGAACGGATTACATTCGAAGAGATGCTGGAGATGGCGAGCTTGGGTTCGAAAGTGTTGCAAATCAGAGCGGTTGAATTTGCTGGAAAATACAATGTACCGTTAAGAGTTGTCTCCAGTTTTGAAGAGGGTGAGGGAACATTAATTACCTATGAGGAAGATGGCATGGAACAAGCGCTGATTTCTGGCATAGCATTTAATCGAGATGAGGCTAAACTCACTATACTCGGTGTGCCAGACCAACCCGGTATTGCTTATCGCATCCTGGGTCCAATTGGCGAAGCAAACATAGAAGTAGACATGATTATTCAGAATGTTGCTGCGGATGCTACGACTGACTTTACCTTCACTGTGCATCGTAATGATTATCAAAAAGCATTGCTTATATTGCAAAACACGGCGAAGGAGCTGGGTGCACGAGAAGTATCGGGTGACGATAAAATCGTCAAAGTATCACTGGTCGGAGTGGGAATGCGCTCGCATGCGGGCATCGCCAGCACCATGTTTAAGACCTTAGCGGAAGAAGGAATTAACATCAGGATGATTTCAACTTCTGAAATAAAGGTGTCAGTGGTGGTGGATGAAAAATACCTGGAGTTGGCGGTCAGGGCGTTGCATACCGCTTTTGAATTAGATAAAAACCAAGAAAGGGTCGAAAAAACAAAACACTAGCTGGCATGTTTTAATGGTTTTACAGCGTTTTGGGGCGGGTTTTTTGAGGGCATAATAATAAAATAATTGGGTGGCCGTTAATTTGTAACTTTATTTGTTTCTAAGTTGCAATTTTTATTGCACTGGTCGAAATAAACATGGAGAAGTAATGACTTTGACATGTTTCAGATCAGGAGCTTATAGATTTTTAAGGAGATCGAAGAATGCTAATTTTGACTAGGCGAGTTGGTGAAACTCTGGTAATCGGTGATGATGTGACCGTTACCGTGCTTGGGGTAAAAGGAAACCAGGTGCGGATAGGCGTGGATGCGCCAAAAAGCATTTCGGTACATCGCGAAGAAATATATGAACGTATTCAGCGAGAAAAGGAAGGCCAAAAGGAAGGCCAAAAGGAAAAGGATGATTCGCCTAAACCTTCATCTGTCGTAGGAAATACCGGTTCATAGCGATCAATATTGATTTATTATTGATCGATCAGATCTCTGTCAATTTTTAGCTATTTTTATACTTATCACTCACCCTGCGGATTCATATTCATTTCCTGCGAAAATCAAGGGTTTCATTCAAGGAACCCTTTGATTGAAAGATGTGCAGTCATATCCCAGATCCACTGCTATCGATACCTAAATATAAATTCCAAACACCAATTTTAATTAATAATTGTTTTAATTAGATTCCATATTTGGGAGAATACCGTCCCCGTGTGTGAGCCATGCGTGAAGAATCAGGATATATAAAATACGGCCAAAAAGAATATGGCCAAATGCAGTAAATTTGCGGTAGCAATTAATTGGAGAGATGGCCGAGCGGCTGAAGGCGCTCCCCTGCTAAGGGAGTATGGGTTAA
>CAZZJI010000026.1:0-4942 GCA_964654485.1 uncultured Gammaproteobacteria bacterium
GGACGCGGTAGCTTTGAATCCAAATCTCTACGCGAGGTTGTGTCCCCCTGTGAGAAATGCGGGCTAGCTTCCCTGTAACCAGGAATAGATCAACAACGAGCTATCTTGAACCAGATGGATTAACTACAAGGATGTAGTCTATGCCGTTTTTGCAGGAGCAAAAAACGGTGACTGCTGTGAATCAGACCCAAGCCACTTGACTGCAAAGGCGAGTGCATATAACCAATAACATGTTTTATATAACCTAAAGTATGTTGCCACGAGGTGGCGATGGATTTGTTTGCGCTATTGACCAATAGTTTGGCTTAGGGCAAAGGCAACACACTACAATTTATCTTTCTCCTAAAGAAATTTTCTTTAACAAATTTTGTTCCACTAATTTAATTGTACTTACAAAGCTGAACTAGAGTTGAACTTCGCCTTTGTTAGTTAGAACAATGTACACAATGTTGTTCAATCGTATCTTTAGCGTAACTTAAACCTATCTTTACACACCGATCGAAAATTATAAAATAAAGAAAATTCAAAAACTTAACTATTTTCTCCGCCGCACTGGGAATTGGCATAGCGCTTGCTCAAGAAGGCTTACACATGCAAAAACTATTTTGCATGTACATTGCAACTAAACTAAACATGAGGAATAGTAATGGATAAATTATTTGAAGAAAATATTGATATTTACGGACGAATTGTACGACTTATAATTTCAATTAGTCTAATTATTGCTGTACATAGCGCAATAATACCTGTTTGGTTTGCTTTTATTGCCACTTACCCCTTTTTTACAGCGCTTGTATCCTGGGAACCAATCTACGCAGTCGGAAAATGGATAGGTGAGACGGTATTCGGAATCAAGTTTCATTTTAACGAAGTTGCTAAGGAAATATAATTTCATTTGCTTTTTTAGATAGGCGCGAGTCTGGTTCGGCGGCATGCCACACACCCCAGCCTCTTCGCCCAAGCTTAATAAAACGCGCCTATCTAACTTAAATTCTTCTTGAATCGCATGGAAAAAAAATAGACATAGTTTGTGCGTTAGCGATAACCTACTAATGGTGGCATATTGTTAACAAAACCTAATTATATTTTTTTTTACCTACCCCCTCACTATTCATATTTCCTTAATATTCAAACTGCAAAATAGCAGCACTTTTTTCTAATCCGTTTTTTTGCAAATACCAATTACTGCCGTGAGGATCAGAACACAATCTTGAAGTCACTTTCCTTCGTGTTGATAAGTTGGTATCTATTCGTATTAAGATCGACAGTTTCACCAAACACTATAAGGTAACTTTCCTTCGTGTTGAAATAAGTTGGTGCCAATTCATTTTACGTTTTAATTGGTTTGAAATCATGAATCAAGTAGTCCTGGAACATGACCACAAGGATAAGTATGGCGTAATTCTAGCCGCTGCTAAATTATTGGGACAATCATTTGAACCTGGGTTAGCAGTTAATGGAATTTTAAGCTTATTAGCGGATCGTTTGCGATTGTTTAAAGGCCGGGTAATTTTGCCAAATAAAAACAACAAATTATATATTCGATATTCCTTCGAACTCACTGAGGAAGAACGTCTAAATGGCATTTTTGATATCGATAAAAAGGTGACTGGTAAAATCATGGAAAGTGGACAAATCGCACTTGTTCACGACGTAATAAAGGAACCTCTTTTCCTGGCTCGGGTAACCGATATTACCGATCTGTTTGTTACATATATTGCGGTACCAATAGTTCAGGATGAAATACCGATAGGTGTTCTAGCGGCGCATCCAACCAATAAGTCATCGAGAAATTTTAATGATACAGATATTAAAATTTTAAAAATATTGGCCTGTATGATTGGCCAAGTTCTCAAAATAAACGGGTTAATGAAATTGAAAACGGAAGCGATTGAAAAGGAATATCAACAAATTAATAACTTATCACAAGCACCTGAGACAGCTTACGGAATAATTGGCAGTAGCCCAGCGCTTACAAAGGCAGTCGCAAAAGCACAACGAGCCGCGGTGTCAGATGCGGCCGTAATGTTAATCGGCGAATCTGGTGTTGGTAAAGAGCGTTTCGCACGTTTAATTCACTTTGAAAGTGAGCGTCGAGATAAGCCGTTTGTTTGTGTGAATTGCGCAGCAATTCCGGAAAATTTATTAGAATCTGAACTATTTGGCCATGAAAAAGGGAGTTTTACTGGTGCAACAAGTATGCGCAAAGGAAAATTTGAGTCAGCAAATTATGGCACGCTATTCTTAGATGAAATCGGCGATATGGACGTAGATTTACAATCAAAGTTACTCAGGGTATTGCAGGAGCAGGTGGTGCAACGCGTGGGGTCAAATGATGAAATAGTGATTAATACCCGTATCATTTGCGCGACGAATCAGAATTTAACCGATGCTGTCAACAATGGAAAATTTCGTATGGATTTATTTTATCGGCTTAATGTCATTAAAATAAATTTACCTTCGTTAAGAGAAAGAATAGAAGATATCCCATTGTTTACATCCTATTTCCTGAGTCGCGCTAATCAACGATACCGTAAAAATATATCTTTAACACCGAGAGCTTTTGCCGAGCTTAAGAAATTCGATTGGCCAGGAAATGTAAGACAATTAGAAAACTTTATCGAAAGACTGGTTATCATGGCGGAAGATTACCTGATTAAGCTTGCTGATATTAAAGTATTTCTGGAGGATGATTCCGGTATTAATATTTCTATAAAAAGCCAAAAGACGGGGTTTCCTTTGGATACGACTCATTTCGACGATTTAGATGTACGGCCTTATATGCGAGTAAAACAAGAAGATCATCAACTTGTTACAAACGCATTGCGCCAAGCAGGTGGAAATAAAACGCGAGCAGCAAAATTATTGGGCATGAGTCCGAGGCAACTACATTATCGACTTATAAAACTTAGCATTGGACATTAGTGAATCAATCGCTTCATAAAGGTTCGTTTCGTATCTATTTCTCAGAAAATATAAAGCGCACGTCGCGATCGATACATTCTTCATCAAAAAGAAAAGGGTATCACATTCACGTCTTACCCGAGAATCAGCTCGCCAGTCTTGCGCCCACGGACTGCGTTGTTTTTCTCGACTTGAACCCACCAAGATTATCACCTTGACGGAGTACTAGGAGTAGTACAGGAGTACTATACTAACTAGTAGTGCGGGGGTGGTGTTTCCTCATCTTCAATGGCGATATTGGAGGACGCCAGATTTTTCATTTGGTCTTTTAACACACTTAGGTTTTTTTCCAATTGATCAATCTGGCGTTGTTGTTGCGTAACCGCAACATTGAGTTCTTCGATGGTGTTGTCCTGAAAGGCGATGTTACTTTCCAACTCCGCTATTCGTTTTTCTAACATCTATCTACTTTCTCGTTCGATTTATCGCTCGACCATCCTCCTGCGCTTACCATATGGCAGTGATTTAATCGCTACTCAAGCGAGCGTTATTTCAACACTATTTTGCTTTAATTGAAGATTTTTCAACCAATAAAGGGTATTTGTAACCAAATCCGAAATCACTGTCGAGCGCCACGGTGCCCGTCACGACCACCTGGTCACCCACTTTGGCGGTGTCTTTGCTGGTGATAATCAAATTATTTGTGTCCATGCCGCCGGTACCGTCTTGTATATGAAGAAAATTCCTTTTCATAATGCCGTTATTCACTTTCACCACCTTTCCGGTAATAATGACTTGTTTACCCTGTAATTGCGCCTTTTCTTTGAAAATCGCCTCAACTGATTTTGCTACCGCTTCAGCAGCAAATGCTTGCGTCGATACGAAAAAAAACAGGCTAAAAGCAACGATTAATTTTACTACGTTCATGACATTCTCCTTCAGTTAATCGCCTTTTTTACCACAAATTAGGCGCCCTTAACAGTAGACAGAGCAAATTCACCACAAATAAGTAATCCTTGTTTTTTATATGGAAAATTTAGCCAATTTCCGCAGTAATTATCCCCAGAAAGTCCTCCGTGACAAGATTTTTCCATGCAAATCAACTACTATATCGCCCCTTTCAAATACATAGATATAGAGGTTAAACAGTGTACGATTTCATCCCCGGCCAACGTTGGATTAGCAATACCGAATTGCAAATGGGACTGGGAACCGTGTTAACGGTCGAACACCGGACAATTAATGTTCTTTTTCTCGCGACAGGTGAAACACGCACCTACGCCAAACAAACGGCCCCTTTGACACGCGTCAACTTCGCGCCAGGCGATAAAATTACTAGCTGCGATGGATGGTCAATGCAGATTGAGTCTGTCGAAGAGCAAGACGGCTTGATTACCTACTATGGAACAAAAATCGGAACAAACGGCACGGCTGAGAAAACAGCACTACCCGAAGGTCAACTTGATAATCACATACAACTAAACCGCCCGACTGACCGTTTATTCAGTGGCCAAATAGACAAAGACAAATGGTTCGAACTGCGTTACCAAACGCGCCAGCAGGTAAACCGGCTCGCCCATTCCGATTTACGCGGGTTAACGGGTGGACGAACCAGCTTGATCCCACATCAATTATACATCGCCCATGAAGTAGCAAACCGTTATGCGCCGCGTGTGTTATTGGCAGACGAAGTTGGCCTGGGTAAAACCATTGAAGCCGGATTAATTCTACACCATCAACTATTAACTGAACGAGCCAATCGAGCGTTGATTATCGTACCCGAAACCCTGCTCCATCAATGGCTGGTAGAAATGTTACGTCGTTTTAATTTACATTTTAGTATCTTTGATGAAGAACGTTGTCAGGCAATTGAAGAAAGTACGGGGCAAGACAATCCTTTCCATACAGAACAATTAGTATTATGTAGCCTCGAATTTTTAACTAGCCAACCAACTCGTTTTAAACAAGCTTATACCGGCAACTGGGATATGCTGATTGTCGATGAAGCTCACCACCTAGAATGGACCCCGCAACAGGC
>CAZZJI010000026.1:5042-35083 GCA_964654485.1 uncultured Gammaproteobacteria bacterium
CATTAATGCAGAAGAAATTGCCCGAGCAAAAAACGAATTGATTGAACACTTGCTGGATAGACACGGCACAGGTCGAGTCCTTTTTCGTAATACTCGCGCTGCTGTAAAAGGTTTCCCTGAACGAAAAATGTTCGGCTATGCGCTACCCATGCCAGCTAATTACATAAACCCGACACGTGATACAGATACGCGCCTTCTGCTATGCCCTGAATTGCAATATCAATTATCAGGGCCTTCGTCAGAACAATCAAGCAAACAACCAGCGAAGCAAATACAACAAAAATACTGGACGCAAATCGACCCCAGGGTGGATTGGTTAAGTGATCATTTAAAACAACTTTGGCCCGCCAAGGTGCTGATAATCACTGCCGACGCAGGCACTGTTCTGGATCTCGCTGATGCACTGCGCAGTAAAACCGGTACACACGCGGCAGTATTTCATGAAGGTATGAGCATCATCGAACGCGACCGTGCCGCGGCGTATTTTGCAGACCATGAAGATGGTAGCCAAATGCTGATTTGTTCGGAAATAGGCAGCGAAGGCCGCAACTTTCAATTCGCACACCATTTAATACTATTTGATCTTCCGCTGAATCCTGACTTACTTGAGCAACGCATCGGTCGCCTCGATCGTATCGGCCAAACCGAAACAGTACAGATACATGTTCCCTATTTAGAAAACAGCGCGCAAGAAACAATGCTAAATTGGTACCACAAAGGGTTAGCGGCGTTTGAACACACCTGCCCTGCCGGGCATAGCGTGTTTGTTGAAGTAAAATCGATGCTAATCGATGCACTGCACGACACCGAATACAACAGCAAAACAAACGATTTGATAAACAGCACCCAAAAATACTACCAGGAATTAAACGAAGCATTGCAACGAGGAAGAGATCGGCTATTGGAATACAACTCCTGTCGCACACACATTGCCAATGATATTAAAAGCCGCGCCATTTCATCGGATAATAACAGCGAATTACCCGAATACCTGGATGCAGTTTTTGATTGTTATGGCATCGATATTGAGGACGGACTCAATAACAGCCTCATTATTCGTCCGGGACATCATATGCAAGCAAACAGTTTTCCCGGACTCGCCGAAGACGGCATGACGCTCACTTATGACAGAAAAACTGCATTGACGTATGAAGACATGCGCTTCATGACCTGGGAACACCCATTGGTCAACGGTGCGCTGGACATGATACTAAGCAACGAACGCGGCAATACCGCCGTCACCGCAATAAAATATAATGCTATAAAGCCAGGCACCCTGTTAGTCGAATGTTTGTATGTCCTGGAATCAGCATCAAGTGAAAAGTTACAAAGCAATCGTTATCTACCACCCACAACAATACGAGTGGTCGTCGATCAAATGGGTAACGATATTGAGAACACACTTTCGCATGATTTTATCAGCGAATCTCGTAGTAAAATTAACGCCGACACAGCAAACAAAATCATACGCATGCATGCTAAAGATGTCAGACAGTTAGTCAAAAAAAGCGAAGAAATGGCAAAAATACGCGCACCAAAGATTCTTGAATCCGCACACACGCAAACAAAACAGACATTACTTAAAGAAATTAATCGTCTAAAAGCGCTGCGCTTGGTCAACCCTAATGTACGCGATGAAGAAATACAATTTTTTGAAGAACAGTGGCATGCGTTAAATCAAGTGCTCGAATTGGCAAATCTACGTCTGGATGCAATCAGGGTGATCGTTTCTACATAAATTATATAAACAGCTACTTAAAGCACAAATCAGTGCCTGCAGATGATTAAAATTACCCAGCAAATAACTATCCCCGACAGTGAAATAGACATTAGCGCAATACGTGCTCAGGGTGCTGGCGGGCAAAACGTAAACAAGGTTTCAAGTGCAATACACTTACGTTTCGATATAAAGAATTCATCCCTGCCTGAGACTTACAAGCAACGCCTGTTAGCACTACAAGACCAACGAATCAGCAAAGACGGGGTAATCATAATTAAAGCCCAACAATCGCGCAGCCAGGAAAAGAACAAAGATGAAGCACTAAATCGCCTTGCTGAATTAATCAGGCGCATTACTATCGTGCCTAAAAAACGTAAAACAACCAAACCAACGCGTACTTCACAACAAAAACGTCTAGACAGCAAAACACGACACGGACGTCAGAAAGAACTGCGCAAGAAGAATATTGAGTAATCCCATATGGCACTTAAATCGACCATTTTCAAAGCCGAGTTACAAATCGCCGATATCGATCGCAACTACTATCAAAACCACACCTTGACACTTGCCCTACATCCGTCAGAAACTGAAGAACGTATGATGGTACGGTTGCTAATTTTTGCATTACACGCACATGAAGAACTTATTTTCACCAAAGGCCTAAGCAGCGAAGACGAACCCGACCTTTGGCAAAAAAACCTAAGTGGCGAAATCGATGTCTGGATCGACCTCGGTCAACCCGACTCGAAACGTATTCGCAAAGCATGCGGTCGTGCTAAACAGGTAACTATCTACACCTATCAGTATCGCAGCGCGACGGTTTGGTGGAAGCAAATCCGAGAAAAACTTGACCGGTTTGATAATTTAAATGTTATTAATATTAGTGACGCCAGCGCAGGTGTGCTTGCAAAACTTGCACAACGCAACATGCAACTGCACGTTTCAATTCAGGATAACCTGTGTTGGTTGGCTAATGACGTTGAATCAATAGGCATAGAAATGACAAAATGGAAATAAAACGGTGTGAGCAGTTTTAACCTAAATAAAACCATTGTCCGTCTTCTTTAATAAAACGGCTTAGCTCATGTAATTTCGTCATTTTTCCATTCATTTTATAACGCGCAACAAACTCAACAAGCCCTTCACTATCATCTGACTTACCATTAATTGTGTTGATAATAGTAAGATCCACCCATTTTATTTCCCCCTGGTCATCCAATATTTTTACCGGGCGAGTCGTATGATGCCACGTTCGAGATAAATATTTTTCATTATGCATCACATAAGCGGTGTAACGTGAACGCATGAGTTGTTCTGCCGTCTGCGGAGCAAGTTGTATTGAAACGGATGGCTTAGTGTAGCGCCCACAACAGATACTAAAATATTTTGTAGAACCACATGGGCATACTTCGACAGGTTCATTCATAATAGGCGACTCGTATTTCGATTTCAGTAAAAGATATATTTCATATATGTATTCAAATTATTCACACAAAATGCGCCAACGTGCGCCTTACTTTTTTTAAATATGGTGTATACTCTGAATGTTGCCTGATTATGTGGGGTACGGGGTAAATAGATAAGGGGTAAATAGATAAATAGTTTCGCCCTCAGTAAATTAATTCTAGTAACAAGTGCACGTACTTTCAGGTAATCACAGGTAGTCACAAAAGTTCCTTTTGATACCTCCTGCTCGTCGCCCTCTAAGACATGCAATTAAAACACACACTATTACTTTTATAGGGGTATTACATGGCTACAGGTACCGTTAAGTGGTTTAACGAAGCGAAAGGATTTGGATTTATTGCGCCTTCAGATGGAACTCCTGATGTATTTGTTCACTTCTCCGTAATTGATGGAAGTGGATTTAAAACATTAGCAGAAGGTCAGGAAGTTAATTTCGATATGGAGAGTGGGCCAAAAGGACCGCAGGCAACCAAAGTAGCACCAACGTAAGTTGTTACACTGGACAAGCCCCCCCCGTCTCACCACGGGGGGAGTTTGACTTGATTGTTTTCTTAAATTATCATCTTGACGGAGTACTAGCTATTACCTCCCCACAACGACGACATAAATATTTTGCTACGCCATTTTGCACTTGTTTATGACGACGACTGGTTATATTGTGCGTTGTACACTGGCATTGATAAGCAAAACGCTGATGTACCCTGACAGGGATACCTTTCATGTCATATTGATGGCTGGCTCGTTTAGATTTGACACCAAATGCACGCGCTATTTCGCTCCACTCACGACCATGCGGTCGCACACAACCCACTCCGTATAATTTTTCAGTAATATAATGCGCGACCTCATGCGGCACTGTCTCAGCAACATTGTCATCAAAATACTTGGCGAAAATGTAAGGATTATAACGAATCAGGCGTTCACCATTTTTCACACGATACATACCCGCGGATCGCCCCTTCAAATCAAAAAAAACCGGGATAATATCAAATGACCGCCTGTATAACGTACTCGCACGCTGGATGTAGTGAATTGTAATTCTCCTTACATGTTGCTGCTGTGAAAGCGTAATCGGCTCAATCATTGGTTCCTTCTTTTGTAAATCGTTTTGTAAAGAGTTTTTAAAGAGTCTTGTATAGGTAACCGCTGCGTCAGCGTAATGCATTAAGCCGCTTCACCAACGCTTCGTCATCCCACTCACGGCCACCAATCGCCCGGTAAAACAGCCGCCCTGCCGGGTCAACGATATAGGTAGTCGGCAGCGCGGTAACAGGCCACTGTTTAATAACACGCGAATCCTGATCCATCAACAGCGGGAAGCTGACTGGATAATTTCCAGTAAATTTAAAAATGGTATCCTCGTCTTCTCCAATATTAATGGCTAACATAACGATATTAGATTGTTTGAATTTTTCATATGCTCGATCCATCGAAGGCATTTCATCTCGACAAGGTGGACACCACGTTGCCCAAAAATTCACAAGCACGACTTTTCCTCGATAACTTGACAGTTTATGCTCATTGCCATCAATATCATTTAATATGAAATTCGGCGCCATTATTTTATTTTTTACTTCATGTAATGACTGCGGTTGCACTGAGTATGCAACGTTAATATAAAGAAAAAAAACAGCAGAAATAAATAAAATTTTATTTAACAACAATTCGACTCGTATCACATCAATCCTCACTAATCGGATCTAAATGAATATCCGATGCACATTGCATATTTAAAATATTGGCTTGTAGTTGTAGATCATTTTCATACCAAACTAAATGTAAATCAAAATAAGCACTAAGTGGCAACCCAAACATTATCATACCCCAATTAAAATCACCCGGTTGATAACGTTGTCTGGTTGGAAGCAATGACCACTCAAATGCAATTTGAGCTGCTTTCGGTACTTTATTTACTCGCCATTCAGCCGACCAGTTTTCTCTTATTCTTAAGCCATGTTGCTTGTTTTTATATGTTATACGCCATTCTGATAAATCATATTTGATCTCATGATCCTTATTAGCGGGTGCTGTATTCTTAAAAATGGATTGGAAGACACAACTTTGTGCAATTTCCTCTATGTATTCTGAGGGAAAATTTCGCGCCATAAAATAAGCACGCGACTGGTCAGGTAAGCGCTGAACCAAACGGATGCTAACTAACTCGTTGCGCCACTCCCAAAAAGGTAATTTTGTCTGCTTATCCACGCCCTTAAACACATCCGCATACACGCCAAATGAAAAAATAATATACAGGACAATGAGTGAAACAATTCTACACCCTATCGTTTTTAGGTAATTTGGT
Source organism: uncultured Gammaproteobacteria bacterium (assembly GCA_964654485.1). Lineage (GTDB taxonomy): Bacteria > Pseudomonadota > Gammaproteobacteria > SG8-11 > SG8-11 > JAADIM01. The sequence continues at coordinate 10,532 of CAZZJI010000026.1, forward strand.
TGACAGGTCATGGAAAATAGAAACCAGGGCTTTTTCATCAAGTTTGTTTGACTCTGAATATACGCACCAGCTTTAATATAAGAATAATAATCGCCGCACTATGCCAAATCAAATCAAACATATCTATAGGTTTAACAAGCGCTCCCGCAATCAGCATTTTTAATTTTTGCCATAAGTGCGGTTCCGGTGAAAATGGCGCAAGCGCAAGAAATATCGCAATGAGTAAAATAGCCAATAGCGGAACTTTGTCTAACCATTTCATAAACTACCGTTCCTGTCCCACTTAGGGTCTGTAAATGAATAACTTCACATTCTTGGGTGTTGAGGCGCCCGTCTGGCAAGGCGCGAAAGTGCAGAAATATGTCGATATTTCAAGCTTTCGTAACGCAGTCAGGTGGGATGAATCGGCGGTCAAGAATGCGAAGTTATTCATTTACAGACCCTTAGCATTAAATGATTTCCGTAATGCCTCCACCCGCTTGCGATTTGCACCAAAATCGAAATAACCAGTGCGCGAAGCCGATCTGACATGGATCAATTTTTCATCCTCTACAAAAAGAAACACCACGTCATCTACAAACCGAAATACCATTGAAGTAAACGTCGAATGTAAATAACCCCTTTCTTGTTTTATTATTTTTGCCCGGGAGTACTCTTCAATTGTTTTTATAAGTAATTGTCTGGCCGTTTCCGGCTCACCTGTATAATGAAACGGTTCAATATGGCTTGTCGAATTAGAGGCAAAATCATCTCCAATTGAAATGACACAATTAGGCTTATCCGGACAAGCAGGTAGCGACCGTTTTTCCATCTCTCCACTAAACACATTAAAGAAAATCATACTCATTAAAAAAATAAAAATTAGCATAAATTTTAACATTTTTTACCCCCTTTTCTGCTACCTTTTTATCGCAATCAATATTGACGCCCATTTCTATGCTAAACTTTAAGTCTTGTATAATATGACAACATATCTCTCTTTTTATATTCACTAACATCAGGATATTTAACATGAGTGAAACACCTAAATGTGAGGATCTTGTTGATTCCGCACTTGGTCAGGAACTGGAAAAAGGTGACTGTGACATATTAATGACCATCTTGGGCGTACGCCATCTGCAGGATGGCGAACTACTGGTGAATGAAGCTGATTCGGTAAGCACATTGTTTGTGCTTACCGAAGGCCGCTTAGATGTCATTAGTAACATAGATGGTAATAAACAAGTTGTTTATACTATGAAAACGGGTGAGTGCGCAGGCACCCGTGCCTTTATTGATCGCACTCCGCGAAAAGCAACATTACGTGCTAATGGAAATACGACGGTTTTTACGCTGGAGCCAGAAGCATTTGAATCATTGCTGGACGAACACCCCAAGATTGTCTATAAAGTGATGCGCGCGCTATTTCGCCTCACCCACAGTAACCTGATGCGTATGAATGTGGAAAGCCAACAATTATCGAATTATATTCACAAAACGGGTGGTCGATACTGATGCCATCGAGTAAGGATTATTTATGTCAGAAAAAATTGCAATGCAATGGTTGATTGATGCTGCTGCGACTGCAAATGCAAAAAACCATCATGCCCATATGGATTTAATATCTCAAAAAGTAAATCTTCTTGGCGTGTCCGGATTTGAAAACATCGGTTATGAACAATGGTCTGCACAATGCAAACATGAATTTGACAACAACTTATTTAAAAATGTTCGTTACGATGGTTTAAAGCTCATCGTCACAAAAGAGATACGTATAATGTTTAAAACTCATGAAACTGTTGAAGGCGCCAACGGCGAAATTAATGCACAATGCATTGAAATTCTAATTGAAAAAGAAAGTGACAATAAATGGCGCCTAGTACAAGAACGCATCTTACCTCCTGAAGAAGCCACGCGTGATCAACGACTCCTCCACTAACTCAATATTTGTTACGCGGGTTATTTAAGATTTGCATGGACGACATACCTAGAAATAGCGATAGCCCTACCGATGCCAAATAAAAGAGAAAATACCGCAACGTTTTCCAATTCGGAACAATTATTACAGCTAGCGCAATATCGAATGCCATTTGGTAAATACGCAAACCGATTATTGGTCGATTTACCCGAACCTTACGTGGTGTGGTTTGCAAAAAAGGGTTTCCCGGAAGGCAAACTGGGAGAAATGATGCGCATCGTACATGAAATAAAAGTAAATGGCCTAGAGTATCTTTTTGACCCATTAAAACCAAAAAAATAAAATGTACTGCGGTGAATATTCAGCCAATAGGATCGGCGAAAAAGCCAAGCTAAGTGGCACGGTAATGGTGTAGTTGGTGTTGGTAATTGGTTACGTGGCAATAACAAACAAATGGCGCAACTAACGGCGTCTTCCACCTCTACCTTTTACTCGCACTTCTTCAAATTTTACTTTTAAATTTCTTTCGCCATGCATTTTGCCATCAAGACCAGCAATCGCAGCCCTGGCTTCGTGCCCCTCCATTTCAATGAAACCGAAACCTTTGCACTTCCCAGAAAAAACATCCATCACCAGATTAATAGAACGTACCGTGCCAAATTCTGAAAACAACGCCTGAACAGACGCTTCAGTCGCGTCAGTAGGTAGACTTCCAACAAATATTTTCTTCAAGATACAAATCCCTGGTTGTAGGTGTATAAATCACAAAAGACGAGAAAATTTTTAATAAAAACCCCGCAGTCAATTGCGGGGCTTTTTTTGTAACTAATGTTATATCACAGTATATCTAATAGCATATGTAAGAGAATACGCATAACATACGCAACAACGAACTAAACCGCCAGACAAAAGCCTGACGTAATAAAACTCTTAAGCAGTCGTTACTTGTGTTGCTTGTGGACCTTTAGGACCGTTTTCTACTTCATAATTAACCGTAGCGCCTTCTGGCAATGTACGAAAACCATCAGAAACAATCGCAGAGAAGTGAACGAACACATCTGCACTGCCATCAGAAGGAGAAATAAAACCAAAACCTTTAGATTCGTTGAACCATTTAACTGTGCCTGTAGCCATGTAGTAATACCTCAAAATATCAATAAAATTAACCGTTTAAAAATGCAAATCATACTTGGCACAGACAGGAGAATACGAAATGGAGCTTCTGAAAAGTGCTGAATATCATGCAATAAATAAAATACTGAATGAGTATACTTCAAAAATCAACAAAATACCTAGTAAATCGAATTTTTAGTTAGATTTTAACAAAAACCATGCTATTTAAAATGTTATTAGTTTCAACCCAGTGCGGTAAAATCAACCTCTCACCTCCCCTCATTGAGTCCGATCTTCAATTCATAACAACTGTACATAAAAGAACGATTGTTAAACACATCAAGCAATATTTATCACGATGTAACTGATTTGTAAGTCGTAAAAATATAAAATTGGCATTCCTAAAATTTCTAGCTTTATTTCGGACTTTATTTCGGACTTTAAAGTAAACTGCGTTAATAATTTGTTAACCAATCAAAAGTGATGCCCAATGCCGTTAAGCGCACAACAAATTCTAAACAAAACGTTCGGATACAGCGCATTCCGTCACTACCAATCGGACATTATTCAAACTTTACTGAATAACGAAGATGCGATCGTGTTAATGCCAACCGGTGGTGGGAAATCCTTATGTTATCAGATCCCCGCCATGATCCGCGATGGCGTCGGAATTGTTATTTCACCGCTCATTGCGTTGATGCAGGATCAAGTGAGTGCGCTTAATCAACTGGGCATCCGTGCGACTTATCTTAATTCGACACTCAGCAGCGCCAGCCAACAACAAACAGAACAACAGTTGCTAAAAGGTGAAATCGATTTACTGTATATATCACCCGAGCGCCTGTTGACCAACCGCATGTCACATTTACTCACACAATCCAACATCGCCCTTTTTGCTATCGATGAAGCGCATTGTGTATCGCAGTGGGGACATGATTTTCGCAAGGAGTATCAACAACTCCGCATATTGCACGAACGTTTCCCGAATGTGCCACGCATCGCCCTGACGGCCACTGCCGATCAGCGAACACGTGATGAAATTATCGAACAATTAAACCTGAAAGATGCGAAAATCTTTATCAACAGCTTCGATCGCCCTAATATTTGCTATACCATCAGTGAAGGGCAAAATAGCCGTGAACGACTCTGGCGTTTTATAGAACAAGCACACACCGGCGATGCAGGTATAGTTTATTGCTTATCCAGAAAAAAAGTGGAGGCCACCGCAGATTGGCTATCCGCAAAGGGTTGTCGCGCACTGCCTTACCACGCGGGGTTATCACCACAAGTTCGTCAACAACATCAGCAACAATTTTTACGTGAAGATAGCATCATCATTGTGGCCACCATTGCCTTTGGTATGGGAATAGACAAACCGGACGTACGATTTGTTGCACATCTTAGTTTACCTAAAAGCGTTGAAGCGTACTATCAGGAAACTGGTCGTGCCGGAAGAGATGGCTCACCGGCTAACGCCTGGATGGCGTACGGCTTACAAGATGTGATTACCTTGAGACAAATGACTCAAGAAACAGACGCAAGCGAACAATTCAAACGAATTTCACACCACAAGCTGGAAGCGATGCTGGGCTTGTGTGAACAAACGACTTGCAGACGCCAGACCATCCTTGCTTATTTCGGAGAAACCCTCAAGGAACCTTGTGGAAACTGCGATATCTGCCTTTCTCCACCTAAAACCTGGGATGCGACAGAAGCAGCGCGAAAAGCCTTATCATGCGTTCATCGCACCGGCCAACGCTTCGGCGTTAATTACGTTATTGATGTACTTACGGGTAAAGAAGATCAACGAATAACCCAAAATGCGCACGACAAAGTCAGCACCTACGGCATTGGAAAAGAACTTAGTGGCCCGGCTTGGCGCAGCGTTTTCCGCCAACTTATTGCCTTCAGTTACCTAAATAGCGATATCGATGGTCATGGCGCACTCATACTCACCGAAAAATCGCGCCCGCTGCTGCGCGGTGAAGTTGAATTGCAATTACGTTATCAGCAAAAAGAAAAATCGAATAATAAAAAAAGCAAAGATAAACCCGAGCTACGCAGCATTGATTTACCTTTATTTGATGCCTTTCGTGAACATCGTTTAGCGCTCGCCCAGGAAATGGGTGTGCCGCCTTATGTTATTTTCCACGACAGTACACTCCAGGAAATGGCTCGCAAACGCCCATGCAAACTGGAAGAATTACGTTATATTTCCGGTATTGGTGAACAAAAGCTGCATAAGTTTGGCCAGTCTTTTCTGGAAATTATCCTTGCCGCACCACCACTACCCGCCATACTGAATAATCGACTTAGTGATACCGTTAACGAAACACTGTTCCTGCTGTCACAAGAAAAAGATATTGACAGCATCGCGCGCGCGCGTGGCGTCACACAATCGACTGTATATACACATTTAGCAGAGGCGATTGAATCTGGATTGATTGAACCCTGCGATGTGTTATCTCTGGAGGATGAACAATATAAAGAAATAGTCAATGCCCTGGAATTGCATGGAGACGGCCGCTTAAAACCGGTGTTCGAAGCACTCCAGGAAAACTATGATTACGGCATACTTAAGTGCGTTCAAGCCAGTCTGTAACTCTCCGACACGTATTCTTAAAAATAATTATTCTAACTCAACCAGCACCATAAACGTTAGATCTTCTTCAACATCATTTTGACTTAGACTTAGGCCTGTGACCTCCTCCCACATCCATTGATCAAGCTCAGATTGCAGCAAACTTATATCTGATTGAGGATTAACTATCGGTTTTGACTGTAAAATAAAAACAACAACTAACATAGCAACAACACTTGCAGCCATTAAACGATGTTTATTCCATAAGCTATCAAACCAATGAATGTTATTGGAGCTGTGCTGCCCATCTTCTTGCACAGGAAGCTGATCTATTATTTTTTCGACATAACTATCACCACTATCACCTCGCAACTGATTGGTGATTTCAGGTCCGTCTAATTCTATAATATGATCAAGCCGGGCGGCCTCTGAATGGCATTGCTGCAATTCAACAGAAGTTTGAAGCAAGGTCTGTGCGGATATTTTCTCCTCCTCCGGCCAAGAATCCACACTGGCTCCGTAACATTCGATCAACTGATGTACACGATCGATACTCACTGATTTTGATATTTTTCCGTTCATTATTTTTTCTCGCTCTTTGTTTTTTCCCCGCTCATAGCTTTACCGCTCATAACATAGTGCCCCGCTTTTCCAGTAGCTGTTCTTTTAATTTTTTGCGGCCTCTTGAAAGCAATGACTCCAGCGCTTCAACACTGACCTCCATGATCACAGCGGCGTCGCGGTTCGACTGGCCGTGATAATGACACAAGATGATGGCAGTACGTTGTCGTTCTGGCAATTTTTCAAATGCTAATGCTAACAATTTTTTTGTTTCAATATTGGATAAATTATTTTCTGGTAACTCATAATCAGATGATTCAATTTCTATTTCCCCGCTGGTTATTCGCTCTGTTTGTTCCTCAATACTCACTTCCAGCTTTCGTTTTCGAATTGTATCAATACTTAAATTATACGTAATCCGGTACAACCAATTAATGGGGGGTAATTTTTTGTCTTGCCACTGCGGCGCCTTACGCCAAACACGAAAAAACGCTTCTTGTACAACATCGTCTACATCGCCGCACGCTCCAACGTAGCGCAAAGCAAAATCTTTAATACGGTTAATATGACGGCAAACGAATTCAGCCATCGCGGCTTTGTCTCCATCAGCAATAGACGCCATCAACTGATGGTCTTCCTTTTTTGCCCATGGGTTCATTTTATTGCCTGGGCTACTATGTGCTCAGATGTTTGTTAGCGGCATTACAAATGCATTCGCTAACCATCAATGTCTGCGTCTATCGCGAAACTTTATCACTTCCTGTTCAGTAACTATTTGATTTCGATCGCCATCTATGCGCTTAAACCAATTAGACCAGGCAATCACACTTTCATCGCGAGTAACGTGACCATCACCATTACCATCAAGTTTTGAGAAAAATCGCATCCCCCTGCCATGGCGATCTGACCTACTATCGGACTGTCCACCGTGACGTTGATACCTGCTTGCTAAAAACTCGTCACTGCTAACAAGTCCATCGGCATCCACATCGAGTTCTTGGAAACGCTGTTCGGCTCGCTGCTCTTTAAAACGTATATACTCGTCCCTGGAAACAAGACCACTTGCGTCTTGGTCGGCCATTTTAAAACCCGCTAATCGTCGTTGCTGTCTACGCTCAACGACATATTCCTTAAATTCATCGGCACTCACTACCTTATTACCGTCAGCGTCAATTTTTTCAAAACGCGTTTTTGATGCTTCATTCAACTCATCCATCGTGACCATTTTGTCACGGTTGGTATCAAAAAAACTCATAAATCTACCCCCCTTCCCCGCACCTGCACCGTGGTGATCTGGTCCTGCAATGGCGAGCGAAGAGAATGAAATTGATACAAATAGGACAAAAACTATTTGGCTGATATTAATTGGCAGTAGCGTCTTCATGAAGCCTTTCCTCAAGTGTATTTTCACTAGTATGTATGCATGTCTCTTATTATTAATAACGACCCTACGACCTAAATCCGTCGTTAAATTTGGAATTTACTTGTATTTTCTGCAACACATCCCAATATATAATGTCACAGCATAGAAATAGGACGAGTATTCCGCCAAATTAGTATTAATGCAATAATATCAAAGGGATAAACTATGGTACTGTCAATAATATTGGGGCTGATGCTGATTAGCGCATTTATATGTCATTACATCGCCAAACATCGACAAAGTAACCCTGTTTTCTGGGGCGTCATGGGCTTCTCTTTCGGGCCACTTGCAATACCCTTCGTCTTTTTGTCTAAACCAAACCATTACAACACAGCAACGCCTAATGACTAAACACCCCCCTTTTCAATAACTTTTTTCAACAACTTTTGGCCAACCTGCAAACTGGATAATTATGCAAAAAATAAATCGAGATTCCCGGAAACCGACGTTTAAAAATAAGTTTAAAGACAAATTTAAAGATTGGAGCGGAACGTTTGTCTTTATTTTTCTTTTCTTTGCATTTCGTTCCGCCTTTGCCGATTGGTATGAAATTCCAACCGGCTCCATGAAACCCACTATCATCGAAGGTGATCGTGTTTTCGTAAACAAACTCGCTTATGATATTAAGCTTCCCTTTACCCTGCTGTCATTAGCAAGTTGGGACAAACCGCAGCGCGGTGATGTTGTTGTTTTTGATTCCCCGGTGGAAGACAAACGCTTAATTAAACGTATTATCGGCCTGCCAGGTGATTATATTGCAATACGTGATAATCAACTTTATATAAACGACCAACCGGCCAGCTATTCGATAGCCGATCAAAGTATGGTCGCTGATTACTGGAACTTGCAGGACAATTCGCTCAACTTGAATCCGGTGGTGGTGAAAGAATCATTTGATAATGAAGAACCACACATGATCGCGCTGTGGGCTACACGTCATTCAACTGGTCGAAATTTCGGCCCAGCAAAAGTGCCGGAATATCACTATTTCATGATGGGTGACAATCGCGATAACAGTGCCGATTCGCGTTTTATCGGCCCGGTACATGAAAAATACATTCTGGGAAAAGCTAATAAAATCGTATTATCTTTCCGGCGCACAGATCGGTTTTTACACGACTTAAAATAATTTGTTGAAATGAAATCAGCAATGACGAGTACTAGTACTCCGTCAAGGTTATATTGACGGAGTACTAGCTTACGCCATTGATTACGATCAATTTGTCCTGCATTAATTCTTCCATCGTGTAGGGTATGCCACCCACACCCAATCCCGACGTGGCGTGACCTGCAAACGGCATCCAATCAACCCGAAAAGCAGTGTGATCATTCACCATGACGGCAGCCGCATTAAGTCGTTGTGCGCTATGCAGCGCGCAGTTAATGTCCTGAGTAAACACCGCAGCCTGAAATTCTACTGATAAAGAATTTGCCTGTGCTATTGCGTGAGCAATATCATCATAACCGTAAACACAGACTACTGGACCAAATACCTCCATTGTCGATACATCTGCGCTTGGCGGTGGATTCAATAATATAGTGGGTTCAAAACAAGAGTCACTCATGCGCTTACCGCCTGCAACCAAAGTCGCACCTGCCGTAACAGCGTCTGTAACCCAACTTTCAACCCGGTCTACTTCCTTCGATGTAATAAGTGGACCCACTTCCGTCTCAATATTGGTCGGATCCCCAACTTTAAGCCGGTTAACTTTTACTTTTAGCATATCCATAAAAGTATTCAACAACGTGTTATCGACAAACACGCGTTGAACTGAGACGCACACTTGTCCTGCGTGATAAAATGCACCCTTCACGATAGCCGGAACCGCTTTTTCCAACTCTGCGTCACTGGCGACAATCACCGGTGCAACACCACCGTGTTCCAGTGCACAACGCGTACCTGGTGAAATTTGACGACGCAATTCCCACCCAACCTTGGCAGATCCGATGAATGTCAAAAATGCTACGCGTGAATCAGATATCAATTTTGTTGCCGTATCCCGGTCACAAACACAAACCTGGCACCAACCCTCTGGCAAACCGGCCTGTTTTACCAACTCGATAAAACGTAGACAACTTAACGGTGTATTTGCTGCGGGTTTAACAATGACCGGACAGCCACATGCAATAGCAGGTGCAACCTGATGCACGATCAAATTCAGCGGATGATTAAAAGCACTTACCGCCAATACAATACCAATAGGTTCCTTTTTGGTAATCGCAAAACGTCCAGCACCCGCGGCTGACAAGTCCATCGGGATTTGCTCTCCCTTAAGACGGGCAATTTCTTCTCGCGCCAACTCAACGCCGTTAATTGCTCTAACAACTTCAATTTTCGCATCGGCTAGCGGCTTACCCCCTTCTCGCGCAATTAACAGAGCAAACTCACCCGCCGATTCCTGCATTAATGCTGCCAGTTTACGCAGCACCTGCATGCGGCGATAAGCAGGTAACCAATTATCTCTATCGGCAAACAGAGTTTGTGCCGTGCTCAGCATCTCAGTCGTATCTTGCCAATTTTGCATCGACACTTCTTCTATCAATGCGCCATCATAGGCTTGAAAAACCTGCAGATTTTTTTTCTTATTCATAATAATGACCGGTATTATTTACTTTAGAAGGTACCCTTGGATTTTTACCTTTATATGGGGCTAAATAAAACATATACGTTCAGCCAATTCATCAATCAACACACGTTTATTCTCCGAATAATCCACCGCCGCCTCAACCAGGTGTACACCTCCATCTGCATGACACTGTTCTAACAACGGAAAAAACTCTTCAGCAGCATTGACTCGATGCCCATGTGCACCATAGCTTTTTGCGTAAGTTACAAAATCCGGATTATTAAACTCAAGCCCCCAGTCGGCAAAACCGGCATCGGCCTGCTTCCATCGAATCATACCGTATGCATCATCGCGTAACACTAACACTACCAAATTTAACTTTAGCCTAACGGCGGTTTCCATCTCCTGGCTATTCATCATAAAACCACCGTCACCGCAAATAGCCATTACACGACGATCTGGATACAACATCGAAGCCATCATTGCCGATGGCAACCCTGCACCCATCGTCGCAAGCGCGTTATCCAGCAACACGGTATTCGGTTTTGGCGTACGATAATTTCGAGCAAACCAGATTTTGTATACGCCATTATCCAATGCGATAATGCCATCATCCGGCATCACTTTTCGCACATCAGCAACCACCCGTTGCGGAATCATCGGAAAGCGCGGATCATCAACACCCTCTTTCATGTGCTCGAATACTTTTTCCTGAACGCGCATAAAATAACTAAAATCATGCTCAGCGACAGGTTCAATTTTTTTGGTCAAACTGTGAAAAGTTGATGCGATATCACCGACCAATTCCAGTTGCGGAAAATAAACCTCATCCACTTCTGCCGAATTGAAATTAACATGAATCACTTCTTTGCCGCCCACTTCCATAAAAAAAGGTGGTTTTTCGACAACGTCATGGCCAGCATTAATAACCAAGTCGGCGCGATCAATAGCACAGTGCAAATAATCACCGCTGGACAAAGCCGCTGTACCGAGATATAAACGATGGTAACCACCAACAGCCCCCTTACCCATCTGTGTATTACAAAAAGGGATACCTGTTTTTTCTATAAACGCCCTGAGAGCGCAAATGATACGTTTCCGATTAGCGCCGGCGCCAATCAGCAATAGAGGTCGTTTTGCTGAACAAATCATCTTTAGTGCAACATCGATGGAACAATCATCTACGACAGGTCGACACGGCGGGTTAACATTAAACACGTAATCCGAGTCGCCCTGCTCCGCTGCGATATCTTCGGGTAACTCCAGATGTACCGCGCCCGGTCGTTCCTCTTCCGCCAATCGAAACGCTTCTCTTACCAACGCTGGAATGGTATTTACATTAACTATCTGTTTCGCAAACTTGGTAATAGGCCGCATCAAGTCAACGATATCGACAATCTGAAAACGCCCCTGTTTACTTTTTTTGATGGGCTTCTGGCCGGTAATCATTAGCATCGGCATTGCGCCTAATTGAGCGTACGCTGCAGGCGTCACCAAATTGGTCGCGCCCGGCCCCAACGTAGCCAGACACACACCCGCCTTGCCAGTAAGACGACCATACGTAGCCGCCATAAAGCCCGCACCTTGTTCGTGTCGAGTAAGAATTAACTTAATGCTGGATGTTCGCAGCGACTCCAGAAAATCAAGATTTTCTTCACCTGGTACGCCAAAAATATATTCAACACCTTCATTCTCCAGTGCTTTAACGAACAGGTCGGACGCTTTAATCGGGTTCCTGCCACTCATAAATAATCCTTATCAATATACAGTTATAAATTTCTCACGTATTATTGAGATAGACAGACACCCTAATTAATTACACATTATTTGTAATTAAAAATTTGTAATTAAAAAATACTGTCCAACATATACATACACACTAGCAATTCCACTAAGCACGCGACATAAATTCACCGGTATCCGTATTTATTTTTATCGTTTCCCCAGGAGATAAATATTCAGGTACTTGTACAACCAGCCCGGTACTCAGCGTGGCTGGTTTGGTTCGGGCGGATGCCGAGGCTCCCTTGATACCTGGCGAACACGCCACAATTTCTAACTGCAGGCTTGTCGGTAATTCGATACCTATTAAGGTATCATCGACAATCAAAGCCACTAGCCCTTCTATGCCATCACTAAGATAGTGTAATTCATCTTCTATTATCGATTCAGCAACAACGTATTGCTCATATGTCTCACTGTCCATAAAAGTACAACCATCTGCATCCCGATAGAGCAACTGTACAGGTCGACGAAAAAAATTCACCGTTCCGACAACATCATCGCCCTTAAAGCTGTGCTCAAATTTCTGACGAGACACAACATTTTGGCCGGTTACTTTATACAATGTATTACCACTTCTGGATGAAGAAGTCTGCACTTGCACTTTTTTTATTGAAATATTGTTGCCACCCACCTGAATTACCAGTCCTTTTTTTAACTCATTTGCTTTCATATTCACCCCTGTCAGCTACCTGCAAGCCAGTTTCCGACTGTTTTACTTTGGCCATCATTGTACTCATTTTAGTCGGTGACTAAATCCCGCATAAGCAAATTTTTAGAGAATATTTACTTCAAAACAGGTAAAATCTGCTCCCCGATTTCAGATTTCTAATAGTCTTCACAGGTGTTTATTATGTCACGTATTGTTGTTGTCGCACTTTATCATTTTGTCACACTCGAGAATTACAAAGAACTACGCCAACCATTGCTCGAAGTCATGTTAGATAACGACATTAAGGGTACTTTGTTACTTGCCCACGAGGGCATTAACGGTACCGTCGCGGGAAGTCAGGACGCCATCGATACGCTATTGAAGTGGTTAAAAGCAGACAGCCGTCTTGAGGCATTAAAACACAAAGTCTCCTATGATGATGATATGCCGTTCTACCGCACCCGAGTGAAATTAAAAAAAGAAATCGTGACTATGGGCATCAATAACATTGACCCCAACCGCGTAGTCGGCACTTATGTGAAACCCCAGGATTGGAACACCCTCATTTCTGATCCTGAAGTGACTCTCATAGACACCCGCAATGAATATGAGACCTATATCGGTACATTTAAAAATGCAATTGATCCAAAAATCGACACCTTTCGTGAATTTCCTCGCTACGTTAAAAGTAAGTTCGACGCCAAAAAGCATAAAAAAGTTGCCATGTTTTGCACTGGTGGCATTCGCTGTGAAAAATCTACAGCTTATATGAAGGAATTAGGATTTGAAAACGTTTATCATTTACAAGGTGGAATTTTGAAGTACCTTGAAGAAATACCGCAGGAAGAATCTTTATGGCAAGGCGAATGTTTCGTTTTTGATAATCGAGTCAGTGTAAACCATGACCTGCAAAAAGGCGCATTTGATCAATGCCATGCATGCAGAATGCCAATCACTGATGAAGATAAAAACAGTAAATATTATATCCAAGGTGTAAGTTGTCCACATTGCCATGATAATAGCAACGAAACACAGCGCCAACGATTCATGGAACGTGAAAAACAAATACAATTATCCAAACAACGCGGAGAAACCCATATAGGTTCAGAAGTAGTGGAAATTAACAAAGTACGAAAACAAATGAAACTTGATCGTCGGCAAGCACAAAGACATCGATGACATTAATTAGTGTTGATGCCCACCCGCTCCATGTACATGACCATGCGCTATCTCTTCCTCTGACGCGTTGCGCACATCAATAATCTTGACATCAAAAGTAAGCGTTTTGCCTGCTAAAGGATGGTTTGCGTCCACATCAAGATTTTTGAGACCAACCTTTACCACCACGACTTCGCGTGGGCCGTCTGCGGTATTAACTTGCACGACCATGCCTGGTTTATATTTAATTTTTTTATTGGAGGCTTTCTTGGAAGGGTTCTTGGAGGAAGATACGATATGTTTGAGCGAGACACGTTGGTGCGCATTCTCTTGCACTGAACCATACGCTTGCTCAGGTGACAATGTTATCGTAAATTGATCGTCTTTTTGTTTACCCAACATGGCTTCTTCCAGTCCCTTGAGCATAGCATTGTGTCCATGTAAAAAAACGAGCGGATCACCATCATGTGAATCTTCGATGACATCATGATCTGTTTCCGTTAGCCGATAGTGAAACGTAACTACTTTTTCCTTTTCAATCAACATACATTCTTCCCGGATTTAAATTACAATATTAAATTAATGACTTATATTCTCTGGAGCCAGGGGAATCTAAGTTTTATTACAGTTTATTTAGGTTCAACGGATGTGATAAATACGATTTATTAACCTAACACATGTTCATGTAATTGATCAGGATGTATGTATTCTTCCGATTGGGCATAATCTCTTACTGAAATACCAAATTGATGAACCGAATCAGAACTTGCCCCTAATAACGGATGCCAACCAGGTAAATTTTTATCTTCATCCAGACGTCGATACGCACAAGAATCAGGGAGTATTTTTAATAAGTTTTTCTTTTCAGGCGCTAACACCATGCACATCGCCACCTTTTGCGTGCGAACGTCATAGTCCCGGCAGCGGCAAGTGTCGATATCCAGTAAGCGACAAGCCACATTGGTTACAAAAATTTTGTCGCTATCTTCATCCTGCAATTTAATCAGACAACAACGGCCACAACCATCACATAAGGACTCCCACTCTGCCTTGGTCATTTCGGTCAATGTTTTGATTTCCCAAAAGGGAGCAATCGTTTTCAATTAAACACACTTCTCAATATACAATAAACACAATAATATACAGTAACAATAATACAGCAACATTAAATTTATAGTTAGTCTAAATTTGCGCTAATCATTGATTTTTTTTATTTTTTCTAAATCGAAACAAGCCATTTGGACCACTGTCACTGCTAAAGTACAATGCGAGAACCGTCATATTAAAACCAGGGTATGCCATGAAAAGAACCGGCTTCAATTCGACTAAAATATTCTGGTGGTTGTTCGAATCCAAGGTGATCTGGGCCATTATTACTCGCATACATCACACCACTTATCGGATGCTAGGTAAAACCGACCGGATTACGCAGACCCGACCCAAAAGTTTACCAACTCGACTTCGCGCCTTTTTCGTTTAACACCATGATACCACCACGACGATTATTAAAAGAATACGATTCCCCCAAATACTGATCGCTACAATTTCCAGTAATCCGGGCAACGAGTTCCACGACACAGACGTCAGTGGTTATTTTAGCGAAAATTTCGCCAGGTTGACGCTGCGCCACACAAACGACGCATTAAACATATAAAATTAATCGAACACATCAATTATATTTGAAAGTAAATTTTTCTCCTCCAGATATATTTCAATTTTTTGCATTACCGTTTGCGTAATTATCTCATCAGAACCAGAGTCAGAACTATCTTCTGGTTCATCCCTGCTTCCTAAATCAAAAAATTCCGGCGCATCTTCAAATTCACAATAAAAGTCATCTACATCCATTGGATTGTACCTCTCTAAAGCAGTGCTATTGCTTGTTTATTATTATTTATCTTTATCAGAGTCCTTTATCAAAATAAGTATTTATCACGCAAAAAGTGTCGCATCGAACAAGGGCAAAATAAAGTGCATAATGCACAAAAAAGCTAAGCAGAATTAACGAATCTATAGCAAAGAATATAGCAAAACCCCCGATAATTAGAGACCGCCGTTTCACCGATAAAAATTAATATTTTTTTATTATAAATAATTGTTATCACAATACGAAACCAGACGGATTTATTCAACAATAGCTCGAAACGTCAAATTAATACGCGGTGCTTTTTTAAGTTTTGTTTTAGGAATGCAGTGTTGCCAATTATGCTGAAAAGTCCCGCCCATTAATAGCAAGCTACCGCTCGATAATGACAGCTTAATGACTTCTTTACTCCTATTATGCCGTAATTTAAACACGCGAGATTCACCCAGACTAACAGAAGCAATAACTGGGTTCTTACCCAACTCCTTTTCCTTATCGGCGTGCCAGCCCATTGAATCGTTTTCATCCCGATATAGATTGGCCAACACAGCGTTAAAACGATGCTGCACTTTAACCTCAATTTTCTGCTTTAGCTCCAGCAAGGACTTAGTCCACGAAGCCGGTTTGTGCAATACCCCTGAGTAAGTATAATATGTCCCAGGATCTCCGTACCAACATACTCGGCGTGGAACCGTTATCACTTTTCCATAGACCTTGATTTGCTCTTTTTGCCAATCAAGCTCATCGAATAATTTGCTGTATAAAATAGCAGCCTCATCCAGACTAATAAAATGTTCTAAGTAATACACTTCTCCATCACGCAAAACTAGATTAATATCATCATGCATTTTAGAGTCCCTCTAGCTAAAGCCCGGCCTTGAAACGTTCGATATAGTTCATAATAATAACTGGCAATCAAATTAACCAATATAATAGTGAGTCATATGAGCGATTCCCTTTTAATCATAAATGTCACTGAGACCGACTTCAATCAATTGGTTATCGAAAACTCACATAAAAAACCTGTGTTTGTCGATTTCTGGGCAGATTGGTGCCAACCATGCAAAATACTTTTACCTTTACTGGAAAAACTAGCGAAAGAATATCAGGGGAAGTTTATTCTCGCCAAAGTAAATAGCGACAAACAAAAATCACTGGCTACACAATACGGCGTGCGCAGTTTACCCACTGTTAAGGTATTCAAAAATGGTAAGGAAGTGGACAGCTTCATGGGTGTGCAACCGGAGCCAGTATTACGCAAAATTATCGACACATATATCGATAGTGAGTCAGAGCAGATCAGCAGTCGAGGCCTCGCCGCGATCAAAGAAGGTGATACACAACGCGCACTTGAGTTATTGAGTACTGCAGTCGAAATGGATCCAACACGCGAAAGCCTGAAACTTAATCTAGCAAAAGGTTATATAGCAACCAGTAATGCGAAAAAAGCAACTGAACTTGTAAACTCGTTATCGTTTGAGTTACGCAACAGTTACGAAGCCGATAAAGTGATGGCAATGGCCACGTTTATTAATGCAGCAGACGATACTCGTAGCGATGAAGAACTGGAATCACACCTGATAAACAACCCCGGCGACTTGCAAACACGCTATCAACTAGGCGCACGTAAAATTCTGGCAGACGACAACGAATCAGGTTTAAAACATTTTTTGGAAATTATGCAGCGCGACCGTCAATTTAGAGATGACATCGGCCATAATAGCATATTAGCTACATTCAAATTACTGGGCGCAGATCATGACTTAGTCAAACAATATCGCAGAAAACTGGCAATGTTACTGCACTAAATATTACTGCACAAAATGTACTTACAACTTCATTGCCAATGTTAAGCCATCGGCTACAGGCAACATCGTCATTTTAACCCGCCCATCCTCACATACCTTTTTATTTATTGCACGTATCGCTTCGGTATCTTCATCGATGGCCTCCTTATCTATAACGGACCCACCCCAAAACACATTATCAAGCGCGATCACACCACCTTTTCTCAGCAACTGCAAACAATACTCATAATAATTATCATAATTCGTTTTATCGGCATCAATAAAAGCGAAATCGAATGTATCTGATTGACCTTCGTCAATGAGTTGCTTAAGCGTTTCCACTGCCGGCGCAATACGTAAATCGATTTTATGATCGACCCGCGCCTCCTTCCAATAACGCTCGGCAATCGATGTATAATTCCGGTTAACATCGCAAGCAACTATATGTCCATCATCTGGCAATGCCAACGCTGTAACCAACGAACTGTAACCAGTCGATACACCCACTTCTATCGTACGTTTTGAACCAATGAGTAAAACAATAAACGCTATAAGCTTACCCTGATCAGGCGTAATTTGCATTAGCTGTGTAAGATCATCCTTGGCGGTCTCTTCGCGTAATCGAGTTAATAAATCAGATTCGTTCACCGAAACGGACAGCATGTAATCATAAAGCTCATCTGTTAAATTTAATGTTTTACCTACCATTTTCCACCATCCTCTATATTTATCACCACTGCAACAAAGCTATAGCAGTGGCCTTACATTTTGATAAACTACCATTACCAACGTATTTCTGTAACAATCAAATATGTTGTGTAAATAACACACGGCGAGCTGCGCTAATAATACGCCAATACTGAGCACAATCAAGAGAGTCCATTAAGAGGGCTTGCTAAAGAGCTTGGCAAAGGAGACACGGTGATTTCATTAAACGTAAATGGAACGATACATGACATTGATATCGAACCTGATATGCCACTGCTCTGGGTGCTTCGCGACATTCTAGGGTTAACTGGAACAAAATTCGGCTGTGGCGTTGCTCTGTGCGGTGCGTGCACAGTTCACATCGATGGAGAACCCGCTCGCGCTTGTATCACTGCCGTTTCAACTCTCAGCGAAAAACAAGTCACAACAATAGAAGGTATTTCAACTGACGCGTCGCATCCTGTACAACAAGCCTGGATAGAAGAACAGGTAACTCAGTGTGGATTTTGCCAATCAGGCCAAATAATGTCTGCTATCGTCTTGCTGCAACGAAACCCTAAGCCCACTGATCTCGACATCGATAAGGCCATGTCGGGTAACATCTGTCGTTGCGGTACTTACCAACGCATTCGTTCGGCAATAAAAAGAGCCTCTGAGATTTCCTCCACCGAAAATATTTCGTTTAAGAGCAATAAAGGTTAGGCATGAACAAGGATTTCAGCGCACAAAGAAGGCATTTTCTAAAAACCGCATCCACCTATGGCGGAAGCCTGTTGCTGGGCATTCAATTACCCGGTTGTAACATCGGTAGCGGCAAAAATGCGCAAACACAAATAATGAATATGCTGACAGAAAATTCAACTGAACAGAAAATAGCTGGTGCTTCCTTTTTTCCAAACGCGTTTCTTCGAATTGCAAGCAATAATCAAATTACCGTGCATGTCGCCAGCTCAGAAATGGGCCAGGGCGTCATGACTTCCTTACCTATGTTACTTGCTGAAGAATTGGAATCGGATTGGACTAAAATTAAGGTTGAATTTTCGCCCGCTCATAAGGACTTCGAAAACCCCAGAAGCGGAAGGCAAACCACCGGCGGCAGCGCCTCAATACGTGGTTTTTGGTTCGCCCTTCGAGAAGCAGGTGCTATTGCACGTGAAATGTTTGTTATCTCAGCGGCTCAAACATGGGACGTCGACAAAAATAGTTGCACTGTTGACAACGGCGTTGTTTTCCATAAACAATCAGGCCGTTCTGTCACTTATGGACAATTGGTAGACAGGGCAAAATTATTGCCCGTTCCACAAACACCCCCATTGAAAAAACCGGATCAGTTTCGAATTATCGGTCAGCCCATCGCAAGGCTTGACTCCAAATCAAAAGTAAACGGCGAAGCGATTTTCGGACAAGATGTGCGACTACCCAATATGTTAATCGCGGTCGTCGTACGTTGCCCGGTATTTGCAGGCAAGCCTAAACAATTTGATGCGAGTGAAACATTAAAAGTGAAGGGTGTACACGACGTATTCGAGATTGAAACGGGAATAGCGATTGTTGCCGACCACTTTTGGGCGGCAAATCGGGGCCGCGAATTATTAAACATTGATTGGGATGAGGGTGAACACAGCACGCTAAACAGCCAATTGATCCGCAAACAATTCATCGATGCGATAGGTGATGGAAAAATAATTGCAGACCGTGGCGATGTAACAAAATCAAATAATTCAGCAGACAAGAAAATAACCGCGGTTTTTGAAACACCTTACCTGGCACATACTTGCATGGAACCAATGAATTGCACTGCCCACGTCCAACAGGATCGTTGTGATATCTGGGTTTCTACACAAAGTCAGGAACGGACGCAAAAAGTCGGTGTAAAAATAACGGGCCTCTCTAAAGACAATGTATACGTACACACCACCTTTTTAGGGGGTGGATTTGGGCGGCGTGCTGAGAAAGATTTTGTTATAGATGCGGTTCTAATTTCAAAACTACTAAAAAAACCTGTCAAAGTTATCTGGACTCGTGAAGACGATATTCAACACGATTTTTATCGCCCTGCGACCTATAACCAATTATCAGCCACAATCGATAAAAATGGTGCATTAATTTCCTGGCAACACGCGATAGCGAGTTCGTCAATTCTACATAGAATTGTCCCCTTTGCCGGTCTGATTTTTCGCGGCAAAGACGATACCTCAACAGAAGGGGCAGACAACCTGCCCTACGACATACCCAACTTTAAAGTCACTTATGCGATGGTGAATCCGGGAATTCCAGTGGGTTTCTGGCGTTCAGTTAGTTATTCGCAAAATGCATTTATAACGGAATGTTTTATTGACGAAGTCGCTGCACTATCCAAAAAAGATCCATTTATATTTAGACAACAATTACTTGCAAACAAACCACGACATAAAAAGGTGCTGGAACTTGCCGCAAAACACTCAGGTTGGGGAAAACCATTAGCAAAGGATCACTATCATGGCATAGCGGTAATAGAGTCTTTTGATAGCTATGTTGCATATGTTGCAGAAGTATCAATCACTGGCGCAAGCACAGGCGCAGAGAAAGAAAAAAACAGTACCGTCAAAGTACATCGCGTCACCGCTGCCATTGACTGTGGTATCGTTGTCAACCCAGACACCGTGGAAGCGCAAATTCAAAGCGGCATTGTATACGGTTTAACAGCAGCGTTATACGGTGAAATTACTATTAAAAAAGGTCGTGTTGAACAAACCAATTTCGGTGACTATCCCGCACTGCGTATGCACGAAATGCCCGAGATAAAAATCCACCTTATTAAAAACGCCGAACCACCAGGCGGTGTCGGCGAAATTGGTGTACCACCAATAGCACCCGCGGTAGCCAACGCAGTGTTTGCGGCCACAAATATACGCGTCAGAAAATTGCCAATACGGCTTAACGGACGCGCACTCCGTCAAGATTCCACTATATGACTGACAATAATTATTTCCAAAAAAGCAGCGATCATGAAATAGTTGAGACTGCAATTAATTGGTTGAATCACCCCACACTGCCGCATAAATTTATATATTTTATTACCGTCGTTAAAACCTGGGGATCATCGCCCAGACAAGCAGGTTCAGTGATGGCGATCAACCCAAAAGGACACACGGTTGGATCCGTATCAGGTGGTTGTATCGAACAGGCTCTGATTAAGCAATTGTCAAATAATAATTTAAATGCGTTTCCACAATTGATCAAATATGGCATAAACAGGGAAGAATCGCAGCGATTTGGCCTCCCCTGTGGTGGCTGCCTGGAGTTAATCGTAGAAAAACTCGATGCAACTACCCAACTACAACCTGTACTTGATAAAATCAATCAACGTCAACGTATTGCCCGGCATATTTGCTTAACTACCGGTGAAATCAATTTTTCAAACGACGTCCCAAATAAGGATTTTTTTTACCGCTCTAACTCGATTATCAAAGTGTTTGGGCCAAGCTGGCGCTTACTGATTATCGGTGCTGGACACCTTTCTCAAATCGTCGCAACAATGGCATTGGCGTTGGACTATCACGTTATCATTTGTGATCCACGGGAAAATTATAAAAAAAATTGGCATATAAAACACACTGATTTCGATACAGGCATGCCTGACGATGCAGTTAAAAAAGTAGTGACAGATGCTCGATGCGCGGTGCTGGCGCTAACACATGACCCTAATCTTGACGACATGGCGCTCATGGAAGCCCTTGATTCTGATGCCATTTACGTAGGCGCATTGGGATCAAAAACGACAAATGACAATAGACGCAAACGACTAAAAGCACTTGGTGTCTCAAATCAGGGAATTGAGAGATTACATGGCCCAATTGGATTGCCAATCGGAAGCCGTACGCCAGCAGAAATTTCGATATCGATTCTTGCTGAGTTAACCGCGAAACGCAATAGGAAGTATCTAACACTATCAGAAAATCATGACAATTCTGCTAATTCAAATCCAGCACTTATCTCATCGGCGCATTAGGCGTTCGTAGCAGGTTAGAATTATGTTATCGATAAATAATCAACAAAATATTGTAGGTATACTTCTCGCGGCCGGAAAAAGCCAGCGATTCGGTTCTAATAAATTATTATACAAAATCAATAATGAACCTGTCGCCGCGATCACTGCAAGAAAACTAAAATCCGTCCTGCCTGACTCAATCGCTATTATCAGACCAAACGACCAGGAAACAAGAACGTTGATTGAAAATGAGGGGCTCAGCGTACTGGAATACAAAAATGCTGAACAGGGAATGGGTTGCAGCCTGGCATATGGAATTAGCAATAGCTGGCACGCAAAAGGCTGGGTGATTACTCTGGCTGATATGCCTTTTATTTCTCAAAATACGATTCAAACTGTCGCTGATGCTATACGTCACGACGCACCAATCGCTGCCCCAGTACACAACAGACAAAGAGGACATCCTGTTGGATTCAATCGCCTTTATCGAAATGCCTTGAGTTCACTAAAGAACGATATAGGCGCACGCGATATCCTTACACAAAGCAGAAACGCATTGTTGGAAATAGCAGTGGATGACCCCGGTATACTAATTGACATTGACAGGCCTTTGCATACACATAAAATTAAACAAAGCCCTTCTATACAGAATTTTTTCTGATTAATTTACAGTGTAAAATATTTTAATAAGTGATTTAGCGCCAGGAAGAATTTTTTGCAAATCTTTTTGTTCATTTTCCCGATAGTACTTCAATACATCGTGAATACCCACATGCGCAGACTTTGGTGAAAACATATTTACCTCACCTTTTTCTGCAAAGTACAACGCAGTATTAAATCCACCCTGCTTCCAGCCAACTAGTTTTTTTTTATAAAAACCCACAACCTGATCATAGCTATCCACACTGACTAATTCTAAAAAAGGTAACCGTTTAAAGTTACCTTCTGATGAATTCGCGCCTCGATAGCTATTAATAATTTTTGCCTTTGGATATACAGGCACCCCCACCCGGTCCGCATCAGGAACAATAGCCTTTCTGATACTGACAGCTAAAAAACTTTTAGCAACCTCAGTGGGCACAACAGGCTTTTCTGCAAAGGCAGAACCGGCTTGAACATTGAAAGCCACACTGCCGAAGAAAACAATTATTATTTTTAGAATATACTTCATAATACCTTGATCCTTGATTTCAATAATTATAATTTCTTAGGCTCAGCTTTTCGGTCATACACCAACTCACTCGATTCACGCCTGGCAAACCCACTCAGGCAATGTTCTTTCACATCAACATCAGATATCAAATGAATAACATTAACACCTTTTAGTACCAAATAATCAGAGACAAGTGAACGATGACAGCCATTTGGTAAAAATTCTGCGCACATAATAGCAACACGTTCCTGGCGCGCCATATTAATTAGTTGTGTAGCTGCAACTTTAAAAGTATCTGATTCCATATAATCCGCAAAACCCCGTAACATTTCATCCTGTAACGCAACGTGCTGCGAATCAATGGCGGCCCGGCGATTGCCCCCAAATTGGGGGCCAGCCCAATAATACGTTTTACCCACTTGCTCTATTGCCAGACGAAAAAATTCTTGCGAAAAGTGAGGATGACATTTCGACTGAGGATATGCTCGAATATCAACCAGAATACTAATGCCTGTCTCGTCTAATAAATCAAGCAACTCTTCTAGCGTTCTACTACCATGCCCCACTGTATAGAGAGTTGTTAAAAACACAATAAACTACACCTTAAGCTACGCCTTATTAAACACAATCGAAACTACGCTTTTGAATAACCAACGCCAGTTCCACCCAGCCCACAATAAGCATTCGGGTCTTTAGCCAAATACTGCTGATGATAATCTTCAGCATAGTAGAACTCAGGCGCCTGAATAAACTCAGTGGTAATATCACCATACCCGCTATTAGCGAGTAATATTTGATATTGCGCTTTTGATTTTTCTGCAAATTGCTTTTGCGTCTTGTCGTAATAATAAATACCTGACCGATATTGTGTTCCCACATCATTTCCCTGCCGCATACCCTGTGTCGGATTATGTGCTTCCCAAAACGTAATTAACAACGTTGCAAACGAAACCAGACCTGGGTCGAATACTACGAAAACAACTTCATTGTGCCCTGTCCGGCCACTGCAAACTTCATCATAGGTTGGGTTTGCTGTGTAACCGGCAGCGTAACCCACGGCTGTCGAATAAACCCCTCCGATTTGCCAAAATTTTTTTTCTGCGCCCCAAAAACAACCCATTCCAAACAAAGCAAATTGCATATTGCCTGGGAACGGTGGCACCAGTGAATGAGAGTGGACAAAGTGATGAGAAGAAACCGGCATCTTTTGCAGACGACCAGGCAAAGCTTTGTTTTGCAAAACCAAAGCTTGTGATACCAGAGCTTTCGATGGCAGTGCTTTCTCAAACAAGCTATTTATTCCTGTCTATTGCCAATTTACGTTAGCTTTAGCCAC
>CAZZJI010000026.1:35183-44225 GCA_964654485.1 uncultured Gammaproteobacteria bacterium
TCTCAAACAAGCTATTTATTCCTGTCTATTGCCAATTTACGTTAGCTTTAGCCACGTTTAACTTGGCTATGTTTGCTTAGCTACTTTTACTAAAATCAAGACCCTTTATCTACATGATACATTGTTCAGTATTTTTTTATACCTTCAAAAAAATATCCATACAAAATACATTATATACCCATCGCGGATAGACACACGTAATAGTTAACAGAAATTTCGATCAGAATAATTATCTTTCAGAATAAAAGGTTATTTTAGCCTGACAACATTACCCGACTCTATGCTGGTTTTCTGCGGATGCATTAATCGGAAAGCGCACAGTAAAGACTGACCCTTCGTTTGGATTGCTCTCTACTTCTATTTTACCGTTTATCATTGTGCACAAATTATTTGCTATAGCCAGACCCAGTCCTGTTCCGCCGAATTTGCGTGTTGTCGAACCATCTGCCTGGACAAATGGTTGAAAAATATTTTCTATTACATCAGAGCTAATGCCTATCCCGGTGTCTTCGACTTCGATTGAGCACCATTCTTTTGCTGCGACCACCTGAATATGCGCTCTAAGTGTTATTTTTCCGCTATTTGTAAATTTGCATGCATTATTTAATATACTAAACAATATTTGCCGCACCTTTATCGCATCAGAATAAATTAAGCCAAGATTTGCACTAAAATCCACGCTATATGTATTCCCGTTTTCATTTGCCAGCGGCGCAATAATAACAGACACTTCATCGATCAGTGTTTTTAAATCAAAATACTCAAATCTAAATTCTAATTTTCCGGATTCGATTTTCGAGAGATCAAGAATTTCATTGATTATTTTCGACAAATACTTTGCTGCGCTTTGTATTTTTTGACAATCTTCCGTCAAGTCTTTTAACTTTTTTTCATTAATTTCTTCTCTTAATAGCTCACTGTAGCCAATAATTGCATTTAGCGGGGTACGTAACTCATGGCTCATATTTGCAAGGAACTGGTTCTTGGCATTGTTAGCCAATTCGGCTTGTGCTTTAGCTGTTAATAATTTTTTGGAAGATGCTTCCAATGCTATTTTTGCACTTTCGAGCCTAGATAAATATTGCTCACGCTCTCGCGCAGAGCGACTAAAATTATTGATAACAGCATAGGCAATAGAAATACCAGTAGCACCGATTAATAAAAATAAAACCAACACCCAGTTTCTAACGTTATCATATTCTTTACTTATCAATTTACCCGCATTCAATGCGGCATCAACTTGATACGTTTTTAAGGCAGCCAACTGTTCTAATACTCGGTTTTGAAACGGCATGATATCTTCAACCAGCAACACTCTCGCCTCCTCTATCTCATCCCTTACAACGAGATCAGAAAATTCGTCTTGCGCAGATAAGACTATGCCGGTATAGCGCCTCTGTTCATTGAGCAAAATTATTTCTTCTTCAGTAAGCTGCATTGTCAAAAAGGACGAACGCGCTGCTGCGAATCTCGCGCCGTGCTGGACAAAATCCATAAATTCCTCGTCCCTTTTAAATGGGTCAGACAACAAAATCATTCTATGTAGATTTAAAGTAGATTCGCGCGCACGCGTATGCATATCTGTAACCAGTTTAATTTTTTTCACGCGCTCATTGATAATTTGCTCTAGACGCGCCTCAACAGAACCCATGACCATAAGACCAATAATGGCCAGCAACAACATTAAAAACAGCGCAGCCGCAAACCCCAGAATCAACCCGTTTTTCTTTGTGACGATTGAAACAACACCGATATGCTGTGTGCTTAATGATATCTCGTTAGAATTGATTTCTGATAAATTCATACAACCCGCAATGAACTCAGGAAATACTGCATTACAACCGGCCGGACTAGTACACCGTTATCGACAAATTCACCCGAATCTTTAGGCTTGAGCAACCTAATAAATAGTTAACATACTGTTTTTATTTATTTTGTTACAATTGAAATATCAACTTTGCTTGCTAAATTTATTCAATGCGAATCACAACAAGGCTAGTACACCGTCAAAATCGCCTTGACGGTGTACTAGTATGAAATGAAAACTACAGTGTGCGAGTTAACAATATATCCCCTTCGTGGATAATATAGTTTAATAAAGACGTAATAAAAAAAGCTTGGATTTGATAAAAGACTGGAATAAAAATTGGTGCGGCTAGAAAAAGCCGCACTGTATAAAACTTAACTTGCTCGATAAATCATAAAGATAGGGGCTGCCATCATGGCGAGGCCAAGCAAAGTACTTACAAATGCAGTTACTGGTATTGCCGCGACGCCAACAACCATTGCGCCCAGCGCTAGCCCAGCATTACTTTTTTTCTTTTCACTCATATCTCAACTCCTGGTTTAATAATTCGATGACATCTACCATTAAAATCACCTAAAATCCCTTAGCTCTTAATAACCTCTAACTTACATACTCCTAACTTAATAAAGAGAAGAGCGGGACTTCTTCACCACAACCAAACAAATCCATAAAAATTCAGGTGTTATTTGCATCACTGAACGCGTTGTAAAAAGAACTGCATAACACCCCGCCAGGCACCATCACTACTCGACCCGGTGCTAGGTAGAATAATGAAGAAATGTGCTAATAACAAGAGCCAATACGCGCATTTTTAGTGAACCCCATGCATTTTACCTAAAATCATCAGTTGAACGGCATGTAGCGTGCTCACCCTTTGAGTGAAGACGGTAAATACACGATAATTCAATAATGCTAAAGGTTTAACCACCATAAAAAATATGTAAGCTATTCTGCATCCAGTTGAACCACAGCGGTAAGGTAAATAAACTCAACAATGTCGATAGTGTCACTGTTGCTGCGTACATCGATGTATCCAAACCATAACGATCGCAAAAAACAATACCGAGCACCATGCTGGGCATCGCGGCTACTAAAATCACCGCTATCAATAATTCATCATCTATACCAACCCCTTGAGCCACAAACAATGCACCCAGTGGCACAAGCAATAATTGAATGATAACCACCGGCATTATTAACTGAAGATTATCTAGCCATGAAATATTCCACCGCAAACTCATACCCAGGGAAATCAACATCAACGGAACAACACCCGCTGCCAACATGTCCAGAATATCAGTTAATGCTCGTGGTGTTGAAACAGAACCCAAATTTAAGCTCACGGCCACAATTGCTGCCCACACTACCGGGACTTTCAATAGCTCCATCAATGCATTACTTGTAAACGAGCTTGTAAGCGAGTTTGCAGACAGATGTGCAGACGAATCTTTCTCGCCTTCAGCACTATAATGTATAGCCACAAAAACACCCAGGGTGAGCAATAGTGGTGTGCAAGCAAATAAATCGTACTGAATAGCAACACTGCGCGACCCATGGCCTAACGTGGCATCTAACACAGGCAATCCAAGGTAGGTCGCATTTGGAAACGCGGCAGCCAGCATTAACGCGCCAGTACTCGCCCTATTTGCCTTTAATGCACGACAAACCAGATAACCCAATAACATACCCGCAAGAACACCTAAACTGGCAACGAACGAGATCCGCACGGAATCCAATCCAATAGATGAATTCCACATCACCAGTAACACCAACGCAGGTAACAAAAGATAATAAACGAGGCTAAATAAAGATTTTCTAACCGTGTCAAAATCAATATCGCCAGGCTGAAATAGCCGCCATACTGAACCACATGCGATAAGCGCCGCCATTTGAAGCAAGACTTCGTTCATAAAATTATTAATTTATGCCCATCACGGATAGGCATATTAGTTGAAAAATAATTACCAAGCCTTTATTGATCAACTTCCAACAGTTCAATATCAAATAGTAAAATCGAATTGGGCGGAATGGATCGACCAGAACCGCGTCTCCCGTATGCCATACGTGAAGGAATAATCAAAGTTCGTTTTCCCCCTTCCTTCATACCGACAACGCCTTTATCCCAGCCAGCGATAACTTGATTTTTACTCAGGGTAAAAACAAATGGGGTTCCACGACTTATAGAGCTATCAAATTTATTTCCTTTTTTATCCGCGGCTAGTTCATCATATAACCAACCTGTATAGTGAACATGGACTCGCTTGTTTGCTTCTGCAGTATCACCACCACCAGTCTTTTGATCAATAATAACTAACTCTTTAATTTTATCGTTATTATTAATATCAACCGGCTTTGCGGTAACGCCAGTAATAGCTGTGCATCCAGGTAAAATCACTAATATCATTAGCGTCACAAGAACAACATTAACTTTTAAATATTTTTTCATAAATCACTCCTGACTGGTTTTATTACACTTTATTTGATGCATTTTCTTTAATGCATTGTATAAGATTTTTTATCACTAAAGAGCAGCATTAGTGGCTTTGTCGAAAGGAAGTGCTAATTACCCTAAAAAAATCAGTTGAACCTACTGCACCTTAGTCGCTCTCGCTACGATTCAATTGATTTTTTAGGATTATGGCAGGAATTTCCGGCAAAATAAAAGCATAACACCGCGAGATGTTATGCATAAATTAGTGTAGTGTACTAGAGACAACTCTTTTTATTGAGCAACCACAGGCCAGCCCGCCTTGTTAATAACTAAACGAACGCCCAATTAATTTCGATTAATTAGCACCCACTTTTGTAAACAGTGCGTTGATTTGATCGTACATTTCGCCTAATTTTTGCATCACTCCTTGGTCAAAATGATCATAAACAATCGACTTATGTATACTTTTTTTATCCAATGTTTCCATCGCAACTTTAAACGCATCGCCTATTAACGCAGGCGCAACTGGATTACCGCGGCCTCCTGTCGCGATGCTTTTTAATAGAGAATCAAAACCTGTTTGCATATAATCGATTTTATCTTTAAACGTTTTATTTGCTTTGGCGACAAAATGAGTCAACATGACAGAAGATTCCAGCTCAACTTCGTCTATATCAAGAAAATCCTGTAATTCACCGATACAACGGCGCGCAGAAGTTTCTTCTTTAACCGAAGAAGCTACAGGAGAAAGCAATAAAGACTGACTAAATAATTCCTCGAACCGTTTTATGAACAGTATTTCGATCTGTTTATTTTTCAACCTTAACTCAATAATTTCATCGTAGTAGTATGCCTTTTTGTTTTCATTGGCTATCTCATCAGAAACCGAAAAAAGCATGTCATCAAGTTCTGCAAACATCGTTCGCAGCAGCATCGTTAGATGCATTGTGGCAATGCTTTTTACTGCCGCTGTAATATTGGCAACTTGCGCGGAATTTAATGATGCTTGAGTACCTGTATCTCCATATAGGGAAACAACATTGTTGCTTGCGAAACTCATATTGATACCTCTCTACTTCCTGCTTCCTACTAAGAAGTCGCTTAGTCCGAAAATAGTGCATAAATTCGAACCAGCTTCCATATAATGTATATTCCTACATTTATATAGTGCTCGAACATCAACGTATTGTAAGCGAAGGGAATAACAGTCAACCTGTGACTTCATTCACAAAATATCGATATACTATTTTATTATAAGTTAAATATTGAAGGAAACGACAGAAAAACAAGGAATAATGCGCAAAAAAAACGCAATCACGGCCCTGACTAACCTGGAGCAGACAACAAAGGTTCTATTAAGCCCTCCTTTTTATTGAGTAATTATAAAGCACATTCTTTTTCATCCCGGTAATTTTGGCTGCTAATGACGCAGCCTGCTTTACAGGTAAATCATCTAACAATATTTGCAACACACGGTCAGTTTCTTTATCAATTTCTTCATTTTTATTCTGCACAACATGGCCGTGAACCAATACAACAAATTCACCTTTTTGCTGATTTTTATCAGCCTGTATCCATTTGCACACGTTTTCCAATGTGTCTGACTTTATAGTTTCATATATTTTTGTTAATTCACGGGCAACAACAACGGGGCGCTCAGACCCAAGTACCGCGCTCATATCCACCAGCATTTCCATTATCCTGTGGGGTGATTCATAGAATATTAACGTACGCGTTTCTTCAATAAGGGAATGTAATTTCTTTTGTCGAGCAGCCGATTTTGCTGGCAGATAACCCTCAAACGTAAATCGATCAGATGGCAGCCCAGATACAGATAAGGCGGTGACAGCAGCACAAGCACCGGGGATCGGCACGACTTTAACCCCTCTTTGGTGCGCCAATTTGACGAGTTGATAGCCTGGATCATTGATCAGCGGCGTGCCTGCATCAGAAATGAGCGCCATAGATTGACCCGCTTCGATTTGATCAATCAATGTGCCACTTAATTGACGCTCAACATGATCATGGTAAGCGACGCAGCGTGTTGCAATCCCAAAATGCGCCAACATGGGCCGACTATGGCGAGTATCTTCCGCCGCAATCTGGTCCACCGATTTGAGAACCTCAATCGCACGTGGTGTTATATCTTCCAGGTTGCCTATCGGTGTAGCAACTACGTACAATATTCCTTTATAATTCATTCTTATCCTCAAAAAAGTTTCGTATACACAGCACTTGGTTTCATAAACATAGCTTTATACCCATACTTTTTTTAACATACTAATTGCCGCATACATACGCATATGGCACTGTTCACATAAGCTACATATTATTTTCACAAACTGAATTTCTGGAATTTTTACTGGCCATGCATAATTTTTTTATTTTACTGCTAATTTCTATAGTCATCTCTGTTACCGGTTGTGGAGGTGGCACCACAAAAAAAGTTGATATATCAGACGTGGCTGAATTAACAAATCGCCCGATTGTCGAAATCGACACGCCGGAACTTACACAGCTCGCCGAAGATTATACACAAAGCGGTAAATTTCTCGATGCTGCCTTGATATACACCCGCTTAGCGTCAGCTGCGCCCGATCCTGACAGGCAAAACTACCAATTGCTGGCAGTGGATACCTTATTAAGCGGTCACTATATTATTCAGGCAAGCCAATTACTGGACGAAATAGAAGTTGACTCATTAGATAATACATTTCAAACCCGCAAGACACTGTTAACTGCAAAACTGGCGCTCACCAATAATAAACCAAATCTCGCGCTTGAAATTATGGCGCCGCTAAGAGACCTTGAAACCACAGTAGACATAAGAAAAAAACTACATCGCACTCAGGCAAATGCCTATTCAATGGCAGACAATATTGCCGATGCCGTAAAAGAACGTATTCAATTAGAATCCCTGGTTACTTCCGAGGATGAAAGAACGGAAAATCAATTATCAATTCTTAATATTTTGGCGAGGCTTTCCGATTATGCACTTAATCAGCTTATTGTCGAACCACCACCGGATTCATTTAGTGGTTGGCTGGAACTGTCTCGAATCACAAAAATATATCAGACGAAACCATCAGAACTTAACCAACAGATTCGACTATGGCGCAACAGTTATCCACAACATAGCGCGCTTAACGATGTCGTTGCAAATATGCTGTATAGAGAATCAATTGAAATAAACGCGCCAAAACAAATAGCGTTAATATTACCGAGTAAAAATAAATTTGCCAAAGCTGCTTTGGCGGTAAAAAACGGAATTCTCTCGGCCTACTATGCGCAACCCCCTGGGGAAGACCGGCCCATATTAAAAATCTATGATTCAGGCACGAATACCGACAGCTTCCTGACTGAATACAACAAAGCAATTTTAGATGGAGCAGATTTTATAATTGGCCCCTTAGATAAACCCTCTGTTAAATTACTTGAAGAATCTCCTAATCTGGATGTGCCGACGCTTGCATTGAATTACAGCGACAATAACGCTGAAGAAACAACGACGAACCCGCCTAAAAATCTGTTTCAGTTCGGTCTTTCGCCCGAAGATGAAGCCGCGCAAGTAGCAGAAAGAGCCTGGTTAAACGGCTACAGTAAAGCCATCGTACTCGTGCCCCAGGGAAGTTGGGGGATACGTGTACACAATGCATTTAAAAATAGATGGGAACAACTTGGTGGGATGGTTGCTGAGTATCAAACTTACAATCCGCAAAAAAACGACTTCTCCACCTCAATTCGTAAAGTGCTCAACATAGATGAAAGTGAACGCCGGCATTCGTTACTACAGGCTACAATAAACCATAAAACATTTTTTGTCCCTCGACGCCGACAGGACGTTGACTTCGTATTTATCGGTGCATTCCCTCGACAAGCACGTCAAATCAGACCACAGCTCAAGTTTCATCACGCGTCAAATTTACCTGTATATGCGACATCCCACGTATTCACCGGAAAAATTAATGCACAAATGGATCGCGATATGAACGGTGTCTCTTTTGGAGACATGCCGTGGGTCATTTCAGGGGTATCCCAAAAAGGGGCATTAAAAAGAAACATAAATAAATTGTGGCCTAATGCCAGTGAACGTTACACAAGACTTTATGCGCTGGGCATTGATGCCTACAACATAATTCCCTCGCTCACCAAGCTGGTCACTTATCGGTCTGAGTATTTTCAAGGTGAAACGGGCAATCTCTACCTTGATGATAATAACCGTATTCACAGACGCTTGCTTTGGTTAGAGTTTATAAAAGGTATACCGGCCGTTTTAGACGGTTTGAATTAGTCAATATCATTAAACAACGAACACAAGAATTAAAATTGCAGAACCGAAACAAAAAAATGGTGGGGGAACTGGCAGAAAACGCCGCGTATGAATATCTACTGGCACGTGGTTTAAAACCTGTATCACGGAATTACCGGGTGCCAATAGGCGAAATCGATATTATTATGCAAGATAATGATGATATTGTATTTATAGAAGTCCGATTCAGAAAAAATGATCATTTCGGCGATGGTGCAGACAGTGTTACCAAAATAAAACAAAATAAAATTTACAAAACTGCACTATATTTTATACAAAAACACTCTAAACTAAGCGGATATAATTTTCGCTTTGATGTAGTATCAATCTCGCTAACAGATAACCAATTTGTCATTGACTGGATTGATGATGCCTTTCAACCTGTGGAAATTTAATTTCATGAAAAAATTGAAGGTGCCTTACATTGGCAAAGTCATTAACAAAGTGTCTACTAAAGTGCCCAATACCACACTCATTAAACTTTCAACTAAATCG
>CAZZJI010000026.1:44325-48361 GCA_964654485.1 uncultured Gammaproteobacteria bacterium
CAAAGTGTCTACTAAAGTGCCCAATACCACACTCATTAAACTTTCAACTAAATCGCTGGCGATACCCTTAATACTATCGGGCCTGCTAATATTACAGGGTTGTGCTGCAGCTGTTGTTGCGGGCGCCGCAGGTGGACTCTCGTTGGCTCACGACAAACGCAGCACTGACGCTATCCTTGATGATCAGTCAATTGAATATAATATTTCCAGTAAATTATCTGCCGACAAAGAATTAAAAACGGGGTCACATATTAATGTAATGAGTTATAACTCGATTGTCCTGTTAACCGGAGAAACACCAGACGAAAACCTGCGTTCCAGAGCAGTAGACATGGCCAAAAACAGCGATAAAGTAAAGCGTGTTTATAATGCATTAAAAATTATGAAACCAACCACATTTAAATCGCGCAATAACGATGCCTGGATTACTACAAAAGTAAAAACGCAGCTACTCGGTAAAAGAGAAATAGACGGGTTTCGTATTAAGGTAGTCACAGAAAATGCGTCTGTCTTTTTAATGGGACTCATTCCCAAAGAACAGGCCGATATTGCCGCTAGCATCGCAAGCCAGGTAACGGGTGTAAAGCGGGTTATTAAAATTTTCGAATATGTCAACTGATCCAGATTTAATAAATAAATTATTACCGCGTTTTATTTCCATACTCGGCAGAAAAAATGTATTAAGTGATGCCGCTGATATCTGGCCTTATGGCTATGATAACAGCCGCAGGCATTGCCAAGCTGAGCTGGTTGCATTACCGGTTTCCCACGAACAAGTCAAAAAACTTGTTCATTTGTGCTTTGAAAATAAATTGCCTGTCGTGGCTCGTGGACGAGGCACGGGCACTACAGGCGCAAGTATACCAGTATACGGTGGCGTAGTACTTTCACTGGAACGCATGACACAGTTCAAAAAAATTGATATTGAAAATCGCGTTGCGGTCGTTGAACCCGGTATCACCAACCAGGCGGTGCAGAATAAAATGGCACAAGCTGGATTTTTCTGGCCTCCCGATCCAACCAGTGCCGCCTACAGCACAATCGGCGGTAATCTCGCGTGTAATTCCGCTGGTCCCAGAGCTATCAAGTACGGCACCCCCCGGGAAAACATACTGGGGCTTAAAGCCATCACCGGAAAAGGAGAAGAAATTAGTACGGGCGTATACACCACCAAAGGGGTGGTAGGGTATGACTTGACTCGACTCATTCTCGGCTCCGAAGGTACATTGGCTATAATCACAGAAGCCACATTGAAAATGACACCCCTGCCGCAAGCCAAACGCACACTACAAGCAATATACAAGAACATTCGCGATGCAACACAAGCGGTCTCAAATATAATGGCGCAATCCGTCATACCTTATACGCTGGAGTTTATCGACGGACAGGCCATCGACATGGTACGTAATCACTCCAAAATTGATTTACCTAAAAATGCAGGCGCACTATTAATCATTGAAGTCGATGGCCAGGAAGCTTCCCTGGATGACGCAGCAGATGCCATTAAATCTGCTGCGACAAACAG
Organism: uncultured Gammaproteobacteria bacterium; assembly: GCA_964654485.1. Classification (GTDB taxonomy): domain Bacteria; phylum Pseudomonadota; class Gammaproteobacteria; order SG8-11; family SG8-11; genus JAADIM01. The sequence goes on from CAZZJI010000026.1 coordinate 45,851, forward strand.
TGGGGTTTTAGAAATCAAATTAGCTAAAACTCAGGGAGAAATTGATGCATTGTGGGCAACACGAAAAGCGCTTTCGCCTGCATTGCGAAATGTCGCACCTAACAAAATCAATGAAGATGTCGTTGTGCCAGTATCCAACATTCCAGCGCTTATTGAAGGTCTACAGCAATTATCAAAAAAACATGATATTAATATCATCAATTTCGGCCATGCCGGAAACGGTAATATCCATACCAATCTTCTTATCGATTCCACGGACGAGGCGCAGGTCGTACGTTCACAATCATGTCTTAATGACGTCTTTGATCTCGTACTAAAATTAAATGGCACCCTTTCCGGTGAACACGGTGTAGGCATCGAAAAAATGAACTATATTGATCGTGAAATTGATCCCATTACACTAAAATTGATGAAAGACATTAAAACCGTATTCGACCCCGTTAACATTCTTAATCCGGGAAAAATGTTTCCGTCGAAACAGAATAACTTAATCTAACCTATAATCAGGCTATAATTCATCTATGAAAAAACCAGTTATTATTATTGGCGTTGGAGAAATGGGTGGCGTATTTGCCCGAGGCTTCCTTCGACAGGGTTATCCGGTCTACCCGGTGACCAGAAACATGAATATTGTCAACATCGCAAAGGAAATACACGACCCGGCCCTAGTACTTGCCGCAGTGGGCGAACAAGACATCCACGCCACTTTGGACACACTTCCAAAAAACTGGCACAACAAACTGGCACTTCTACAAAATGAACTTTTACCGCGTGACTGGCAAGCTCATAACATCGAACAACCAACCGTAATATCTGTCTGGTTTGAAAAAAAGAAAGGACAGGATTACAAAGTAATTATACCGTCACCGGTTTATGGCAACCATGCTGATATTATTGCAAGCTCCCTAAGAGCCATCGATATTGCCTGTTTACAAATACAGGAAGAAAATGAAATGCTGTATGAGCTAGTCCGCAAAAATATATACATACTCACCACCAATATCGCCGGATTAGTCGTTGGGGGAACAGTAGAAGGCTTGTTAACGTCGCATAAAGATTTAGCGAATAAAATTGCAGACGAAATTATTCAGCTCCAACAATACTTAACTGGACAATCGCTTCCGCGTGAACGCCTTATAACTGGCATGGAAGAAGCTATCCGGGGAGACCTGAACCATAAGTGTATGGGGCGATCGGCTCCAACACGCCTGGCACGCGCGATAGGGCTGGCCAACGAGGCCAAACTAGAGGTACCCAAAATAAGGGAAATTTACGCGAAATAGCTAAATATACTCTAAAGACGGTGCTTTTCTTTGAAGGATTGATTGCCAATCATTTTATTTATATGGGTATAAGTATTTTCAAATTAACTTTTTCAGTGACATTAGCTCCTAAGTAACATTGTGCTCCTACCTAATAGTGCTTCTCCTAACAAAGATAAAATATGATTTTTCATAACCCGATTACTCTGACATGATCAATAGCTTAAGGCATTAACTTACCGGCATTGGATCCGACCAACCACCCGCTCCGCCGACCACCGCACTCACCGTTAGCACAATGGATTCCCCTAATGTTATTTCTCGCAATAGTCTCCTATATCTGACTACCTGATTTTAAACAAATTTATACGGTCACCCTTCGATATCTGTGGATTTCGGTAAAAAGGACGTTTATACTCCCACACAAAAATAAAAACCATAAAAAAATAAAGATTAAAATTTCACCATTTTGGGATTATCAAGGTAGCAACTATGAGCTAGCGTAAAGCTTTATGTGACCAGATATACCCTACCCATCATGAACAGGTTTTCTCGAAAAGCAGCACTTCGAAAACCTATCCGCGATAGGTCTATCAGGATTAATAGGAAATACTTATGAAAAACAAACTTTTAGGCACATTGATTATTGCAAGCCTTCTTCTCGCTGGTTGTGGCGGCGGGAATGACGATACGGATACAGGTGGGCCGGGTTCTGGTGGGAGTGGAACAGCTACGGCATTAGAGGGAACCTGGATAAAATCGTGCGGTATTGGCGCTGGTGAGGATTCGACTGACCCGGGTGCACTCTACGACGAGGTTACACTTAAGTATACCGGAAATAATTTTGATTCAAGTATTAAAAATTACAGTGATTCAGGCTGTACATCACCTTTCACGCCAGCACCTAACCCAACCTCCGACGGAACATTTACAGTTGGCGATACGGTCACAACAACAGGTGGGATTCAAGCTACTGAGATCGATTCACATATTACTCAATTCAATGGCGCCCCCTTTGATGTGAATGATTTTACTATATTTTCCATTGATAAGGATACGTTATATCTCGGTATAGACACAGGTTCTAAAGATGCCTCAACTGCAACGCTTAGGCATGATACGCTGGACTTTGTTCGCATTTTTATACGTCAGTAAAATGCTTATCTTGCTCTATTTGACTGTTTTTACTTGTATCTAGATAACAAAAAGTTTCCGACGCATTCTTATCCTCAGGCCAACAGACGCCTGC
>CAZZJI010000027.1:0-7940 GCA_964654485.1 uncultured Gammaproteobacteria bacterium
CGACAGGGGCTGATAATCGAGGACAGATTCTATTTGCTGCATTGCAGCGCAAAAATGGTTCGAACCGACGGAGAATATCAGTATTGGCTCAAGCTCCAATGTAGGAGTCACGGTGTCCTCATGGTTAGGGAAATCTATAGCTATAGGCTATAGGGAGTATCGACAAAAAATAGCCAAGATTTACTTGATCAAAGGCGCCTTTATATTGGCCAATTGAATTGCAATGCGTACAATAGCGGCAGTTTGGAGTGCCTTGTTGATGTGTAAGGTTGATGTGTAAGGTTCGTGGGTTGGATTATGAAAGAGTATTTATTGTATCACTATGTTTTATCAGGAAAAATTTGACGTAATTATTGTCGGTGGTGGTCATGCAGGTACCGAGGCTGCGATGGCGGCTGCGCGTATGGGTGTGAAAACCTTGTTGCTGACCCACAATATCGACACCCTTGGTCAGATGTCTTGTAACCCGGCGATCGGCGGTATTGGAAAAGGCCATTTAGTAAAAGAAATTGATGCGCTGGGTGGCTTGATGGCGTGTGCTGCTGATAAGGCGGGCATTCAGTTCCGTCGTTTAAATTCACGTAAGGGGCCGGCGGTGCGCGCGACCCGCGCACAGGCTGATCGTGTACTTTATAAAGCGGCGATTCGTTGTGCGTTGGAACAACAGCAAAATTTATTTATTTTCCAGCAAGCAGTAGACGATTTGCTTGTTGAGAATCAGCGTGTGGTCGGTGTCATGACCCAGATGGGCTTACGTTTCAGCGCGGCGGCGGTGGTGCTGACAGTGGGCACTTTTTTAGGTGGCCGTATTCATATTGGTGAGTCTAACTATGAAGGTGGACGTGCCGGTGACCCACCCGCGAACGCATTGTCACGCAGATTGCGGGAATTACCGTTTAATGTTGGTCGCTTAAAAACAGGGACGCCGCCGCGTATTGATAAAAACAGTGTTGATTTTTCCCAGCTCGTGGAACAGCCTGGTGATGATCCGGTGCCCGTGTTTTCGTATCTGGGTTCGCATGAGGACGCCCCTGAACAGATTAGTTGTCACATTACCCATACCAACGAACAAACCCATGCATTAATCCGCGACAGTTTGCATCGATCACCGATGTACAGTGGTGAGATTGAAGGCGTCGGGCCGCGTTATTGCCCGTCTATTGAAGATAAGGTGGTGCGTTTTGCAGACAAGGATTCGCACCAGATATTTATCGAACCGGAAGGTTTGACGACCTCGGAAATATACCCAAACGGAATTTCAACCAGCTTGCCTTTTGATGTGCAATGCCAGTTTGTCAGATCGATCAAAGGGTTTGAGGCGGCCCACATTACCCGTCCAGGCTATGCGATTGAGTATGATTATTTCGATCCCCGCGGGCTGCAGCCTTCCCTGGAAACCCGGCACATGCCCGGATTGTTTTTTGCAGGACAAATAAACGGGACAACCGGCTATGAAGAAGCCGCAGCGCAAGGGCTGATCGCCGGGTTGAATGCTGCCCGGCAAGTACAAGATCTTGAAACCTGGTATCCAAAACGCGATGAGGCTTATCTTGGTGTGCTAATCGATGATTTGATTACACGCGGGACACTGGAACCATACCGTATGTTTACCAGCCGGGCGGAATACCGCCTGTTGTTGCGCGAAGATAACGCCGACCTGCGGCTGACCAGCATAGGGCGTGATTTGGGCCTGGTGGATGAGCGACGCTGGGCGTCTTTTTGTATCAAACGTGACGCGATTGAGTGCGAAATGCAGCGATTGTCGACGAAACATCTAGATCCTGAAAATATATCTAGCGAACAAAGTAAGCGTGTGTTTGGGCAGGCTTTAGCACGGGAAGCGTCTCTCATGGCGCTATTGCGGCGTCCCGAGGTGAGCTATCACAGTTTAATGACGCTCCCTGGAGTGGGTGAGCCGGTTGTGGATCCACTGGTCGCAGAGCAGGTTGAGATTCAGGCTAAATATGCCGGTTATATTGAACGACAGCAATTGGAGATAGCGCGCCAACGCCGCAATGAAGAGCTCTGCCTGCCAGAAGCACTTGATTATACGCAAGTTCGCGGATTGTCCGCCGAGGTGACGCAAAAATTATCGGTATCACGTCCGAGCACGTTAGGGCAGGCTGGGCGTGTTCCAGGGGTGACGCCAGCGGCGATCTCATTGCTGTTGGTGCATATGAAAAAGCATTATGGGCGTACCTTGGAAAGGAGTAGGCAACGGAGTTTAGAAAGTGGTTTGCATCGCGCGCGTAAGCAGGCGGGCACGCTGTAGTCTATGTCGTTATTGGACGCAGGACTGGCGCAATTAGGCATAGATTGTGAAGCGGATGCAAAAGCACAACTGATTGATTTTGTTGAGTTATTAATAAAATGGAACCGCGTTTATAACCTCACATCAATCAACGGCCGACAGCAGATTATTATCCGCCATTTGTTCGATAGCCTTAGTTTGGTGCATTATTTTGAACAATATTTAGGGCCAGAACCGTTCTCTAAATCAAAGCCAAAACCAATTTCAAGTTCGGCAAACAACTTAACGACAAAGCAAAAGCGAATCATCGATGTGGGCTGTGGCGCGGGATTGCCCGGTTTGCCGCTGGCAATCGTCTGTCCTCAACACGAATTTGTATTGCTGGATAGTAATACGAAAAAAACCCGATTTATTGTCCAGGTAGTCAGTGATTTGGGTCTAAAAAACATTACAATTGAGCCTAGCCGGTCTCAGGATTTTCACCCTGAGCAGCAATTTGACTGTATTATAAGTAGGGCAGTGAGTTCAGTATCAGAAATAGTCGCGATCACCGCGCATTTGTGTATGCAAAAGGGTCTTTTTTTGATTATGAAGGGTACAAATCCCAGGCAAGAATTGGAAACTCTAACAGATGAGGTTATTGTTAGGTTTGTTGAGCGGGTAAATATACCAAAGCTGGATGCTGAAAGACACATCGTATGTTTACAGGCCAAATCATTACAGAAACCCTTGTTAAGTGGAAAAGGATTAAGTGGAAAAGGGTCAGGTGGAAAAAATCATGGAATCGCATAACGAGACACCAAAAAATAGCGCGACGAGCAACAATACGCCGAACGAAGTTGATACTGCTGGCGATGAGACTGGCGTTGATGAGGCTAAAGAAGCATTAGAAGCTATAGAGTCTATGGAACGTACCATCGATGATGCTATAGATAAAGCCACTGAGATCACAAGCGAAGGGTCAAAAATAGTAAAGCCGGATGAAGAAGCGTGTTCGACAGCAAATCCTGTGATGAATAAAGGCAAGGTTATCGCCATTACCAACCAGAAAGGTGGCGTAGGTAAAACCACAACAAGTATAAATTTGGCTGCATCCATTGCGGCCACTAAGCGCAAAGTATTGTTGATTGATCTGGATCCGCAGGGAAATGCAACCATGGGCAGTGGTGTCAATAAAAACACGGTTGCATCTTCCAGCTATGATGTGTTGTTGGGCGAGCTTTCTATTGAAGAAGCGTTGATCTACCTGGAGGACGTCAATTTTTCTCTGGTTGCTTCAAACGCGGATTTGACGGCCGCGGAAGTCGAATTACTTAAGGTGTCGGATCATGAAAAACGCTTACGCATTGCATTAGAAGAAGTGCGCTATGAATTCGATTATGTGCTTATCGATTGCCCACCTTCGTTAAATATGTTGACAGTCAACGCGTTGGTTGCTGCGCAATCAGTCATGATTCCGATGCAGTGCGAGTACTATGCGCTGGAAGGTTTATCGGCACTGTTGTCTACGATTGACAGTATTCGTCGCTCGTTAAATCCCCACTTACAGATTGAAGGCTTGCTGCGTACCATGTTTGATCCACGCAATAACTTGTCTGCAGAGGTTACGGAGCAATTGGTTAAGCATTTTGGCGATAAAATGTATCGCACCGTCATTCCGAGAAATATCCGTCTGGCGGAAGCACCAAGTCACGGCTTGCCCATCCTTTATTATGATAAAGGCTCGCGTGGTGCGCAGGCGTATCTAGCGCTGGCCGGGGAAATGTTAAGAAGAGACGCCATGACCGCAGAGACCGGCACTTCCTGGGCGCAGTCGCAGTAAGCTAGCGTATTTGAGATAGAAATTAAAAAAAGTAGAGATAAAAACTATGGTGAGCAAAGTGGCGGGTAAAAAGAGGGGTTTAGGTCGGGGACTGGATGCATTACTGGGTGGGTTGGATCCCAAGAAACCAGAAGAGCCTGGTTCTGATTTACGTATGTTGCCCATTGATTTGATTCGCCCGGGAAAATATCAGCCGCGTATCGATATTCACCAGGAAACCCTGGAGGACCTTGCTAACTCGATTCGCGCACAAGGTGTGATTCAACCTATCGTCGTACGGCCTATTGGTGATGGCCAATATGAAATTGTTGCCGGCGAACGACGCTGGCGTGCCGCACAATTAGCCGAGCTACATGAAATTCCCACTATTGTTCGCGATGTGCCTGATCAGGCCGCCATTGCGATGGCGTTAATAGAGAATATTCAACGCGAAAACCTCAATCCTATGGAAGAGGCGATAGCATTACAGCGTTTGGTTGATGAGTTCGAGTTGACGCACCAACAAGCGGCTGAGTCAGTCGGGCGCTCACGCACTGCGGTCACAAATTTGCTGCGTTTGCTAACCTTGGAAGAGGAAGTGAAGCAATTGGCCCAAAAGGGCCTGCTGGAAATGGGGCATGCACGTGCATTGTTATCTCTATCAGGTGCCAGGCAGGTGCAAGTCGCAAAAGATGTGATTGCAAGACAGTTATCTGTGCGCGAAACGGAAGGTTTGGTGCGAAAAATCACAGATCCTAATAAAAAAACGCCTAAATCAGCGAAAACGATTAATCCGGATATCAGAAAATTTCAGGAAGACCTGGCCGAACGCATTGGTGCGAAGGTGGTTATTCAGCACCAGGAAAAAGGGGGGGGCAAGTTGGTGGTGCAATACAACAATCTTGATGAACTCGAAGGGATTTTAGCGCACATTAAATAGTGATCAACAATTCTGCTCCCTCCCTCTCTTGCCCTTGACTGGCGCCACCATTTCCAGTTTTGGGTTCAACTGATGTGATCAAAAATCTTAATAAAACATTTGCGAGTATGCGTGTGTCTTCTCTGGGCTGCTTTTCTGTTGGGAAAGTGCACAGATTGTGATTTAGACATAAATTATCTTGATTATGCCACCAGATGTCTAAATAATGGCGCCAGCAAGTATTAATGGCGTTAGATCTATGGAAAATAAGGTGAAATAAAAATTGTTTTTACGCCGGTGTTAACTTGCTGTGCAGGGAGCATGGGCGCTATAATGCCGCGTTCAAATTTCTGGTGGTTTAGATAGATGACCAAGCCCAAAAGTCCAGGGGTGTTGCTGATAGGCGTTGGGAGTATTCTGGCCTCGACAGTAATATCCGGGTTTGTTTTAGGGTATATTGCCGACATCTGGTTAGGGACGACACCCATCTTTATGCTGGTGTTGGGTGGTCTTGGTTTTATTGGCGGTTTTCTAAAAGTCTATAAATTGTTAACAAATCCAGATTTTTTTAAATAATTGGCTCAAAGTGATTAATAGTAATACTAACAGTAGCAGTGCCTGCGCTAATGACGTGGTTGAGAAGACGCGTAAAATAGTTCTTCTGCAATTGGCAATGATGCTGCTGGTGTCCATCATTTTTTCCGTTTGGTATTTTGATTCCGGAAAGAGCCTGGATATGGTTTTGGCCGTTGGCTATGGTGGATTAACCAGCGTGGTTTCCACGTTGTTATTAGGTTTAGGGGTTAAACGCGCCACTGAAGGTGCGCTGCTTAATCCCGCTAAAAGCACCGTCATTTTATACGCTGGTGCAGCACAGCGGTTTGTTTTAGTATTGGCAGCGTTCGCATTGGGGTTGGCTGTGTTGAAGTTATATCCGTTAGGTTTGTTCGCAGGGTTTGTAGCCGCCCAGTTGGCTTATCTTTTGAGCATGTATATTTTTAAACATTGATATTTTAAACGTAGATGCTGACGTTCTGGATAGTTAAAAGGATAGTTAAAAGACAGTTACATGGTTCATAAATTGATTAAAATCGATAGAGTTCACAATAATAAAGTGCAGGAGTTAGTAGCTTGAGTGCAGCAAGTGATACATCGGGCGACGGGCAAAGTACCGTAGAATATATCCAACATCATTTAACCAATCTTTGTGTTGGTGAGGGTTGTGACACCGGCGGGTTTTGGTCCTGGCACATAGATACATTATTTTTCAGTATTCTCCTGGGTGCATTGATTGTGTTTGTGGGGCACCGTTTGACACGAAACATGGAGACAGGTGTTCCCAGTGGTTTTCAGAATTTTGTTGAATCCATTCTTGATTTTGTTGCTGGCCAGGTTAAAGACACTTTCCCAGGTCATAATCCAATAATTGCACCACTTGCATTGACAATTTTTGTTTGGGTTTGGCTAATGAATTTTATGGATTTGATTCCAGTTGACCTGTTACCAGCGATTGCCAGTTTAGCTGGCATTCCCTATCTAAAAGTGGTGCCCACGACTGATTTGAGCACGACCATGGCAATGTCACTGACCGTGTTCGGACTAATTCTTTATTACAGTATTAAAATCAAAGGCCCGGTGGGCTACTTTAAAATGTTTTTGTTTCATCCCTTTGGCAAATTTTTTGTACCAGTCAATATCGTCATGACGGCGATTGAAGAGTTAGCCAAGCCATTGAGTCTGGGGTTACGTTTATTTGGAAACCTGTTTGCCGGCGAGCTGGTGTTTTTATTGATTGCCTTGATCGGCGGTACACTTGCAGTGGGATTTGCAGCATTATTTTGGCTACCGTTACAGGTAGTGTTGGACTTGGGCTGGTTAATTTTCCATTTACTGGTGATCACCTTACAGGCTTTTATTTTTATGGTGCTTTCCATCGTATATCTGGGAATGGCGCATACATCTGATCATTAAGCTTTTGTACTAATGTTTTTGAAAAATGTGCTTTTGAGAAAAATGAGTTTTCAAATTAAAGTTTAAATTTTAAATCTATAGTTTTATATATCTAAGGAGAAATTTATGAATGCTGATATGTTAGCAACAATCTATGCCTACACTGCAGTAGGAGTGGGTGTTATTCTTGCCGCTGCAGGCTTAGGGTCAGCGATTGGTTGGGGCCTGATTTGCGCAAAGACTCTCGAAGGCATTGCTCGTCAGCCTGAAATGCGCCCTGCATTAATGACTAACATGTTTATCTTCGCGGGTTTAATGGAATCATTTCCGTTCATTATTTTAGCATTCGCTATGTGGTTTCTGTTTGCAAATCCATTTGTAGGTGCACTTGAAGCGGCTATAACTGCATTGGGTGGCTAAGCTAAGGCTGTCGGGTTTAGTGAATTAACTACTATTACGTTAGTCAAGACATGATTAGAGGAACTGCACAATGAATATTACTGTCACCCTGATAGGGCAGATGGTCGCCTTTATTTTGTTGATTTGGTTTGTGAACAAAGTTCTGTGGGGACCTATGTCACAAATGATGGAAGCGCGCCAGAAGAAAATAGCAGATGGTCTTGCTGCGTCTGATAAAGGCAAACAAGCACTGGAGCTAGCTGAAAAGCGTGCGACTGATTTGTTAAAAGAGGCTAAAGGTCAGGCTGGAGATATTGTTGCCCAGGCGCAAAAGCGGGCTGGTGAAATTGTTGAAGAAGCAAAAGACACGGCACGCGATGAAGGCGCCCGATTGGTTGTCGCGGCAAAAGCAGAAATCGAGCGAGAAGTTAACCAAGCCAAGGAACAGCTTCGTACCCAGGTTGCGACTATTGCGCTCCAGGGTTCTGAAAAAGTATTGAAACGGGAAATAGACGCAAAAGCACATTCTGGTTTATTGGGTGATCTGGCGGCGCAAATTTAGGATTTCAATTTTAGGACCTCAACTTTAGGAATTCTATTTTAGGACTTTTATTTTAGGA
>CAZZJI010000027.1:8040-47632 GCA_964654485.1 uncultured Gammaproteobacteria bacterium
TTCAATTTTAGGACCTCAACTTTAGGAATTCTATTTTAGGACTTTTATTTTAGGACTTTTATTTTAGGATAAGTCATGGCAGAAATATCAACAGTCGCACGTCCGTACTCACAAGCTGTGTTTGATTTGGCGCAGAGTCAAAAAAAGTTGGCAGAGTGGTCAATCATGCTGTCGTTTTTATCTGCTGTGGTCAATGACCCACATATGCAGTCATTGATTAGTAATACAAGTATCAAAAAAGAACAGTTAACAAAACTGATGGATGATATTTGCAGTGACAACGTGGATGAATCCGGACGCAACTTGATCAAGGTGTTAATGGAGAATCGGCGCCTTAATTTAGTGCCTGAAATCAGCAAACAGTTTGAGAAATTACGTGCTGAAGCAGAAGGCACTATCGAAGCTGAATTGGTCTCTGCATTTGAAGTAACAGATAAGCAACTGGATAAAATTACGGGCGCACTGCAAAAAAGATTGGGTCGAAAAGTAAGTTTAAAATCGCGTGTAGACGAAGACTTGATTGGCGGTGCAATTGTGCGCGCAGGTGATATTGTCATTGATGGTTCCGTCTCGGGCCGACTGGAAAACTTGTCAAGTGCCTTGTTTCACTAGGTGGGAGTTTCATTCAGCGATAGTTTTGTTAAAGACGGTTTTGTTAAAACAGTTTCGTCAAACAAGTTCAGCAGACTACAGGTTTACTAACATATTGAATTTAAGAATAATATAACAACAGTACAATTAAGGTAAGCAACAAAACAAAATATCAACCACGATTAAAAATAAAATTGTTTACCGTACTTAATTTAAAGCTTAGAGGAATGCAAAATGCAATTAAATGCTGCAGAAATTAGTGAATTAATCAGGAAGAAAATCGAGAATTTTGATGTCGTTACCGAAGCACGTAATGAAGGTACCGTAGTGAGTCTATCTGATGGTATCGTGCGAGTTCATGGTTTATCCGATGTGATGCTGGGTGAAATGATCGAGTTTCCTGGCAATACATTTGGACTGGCGTTAAATCTAGAGCGTGATTCAGTCGGTGCAGTGGTATTAGGGCCTTACGAACATATTAGTGAAGGTAATACTGTAAAATGTACTGGCCGAATTCTCGAAGTGCCGGTGGGTGAAGCCATGTTAGGGCGGGTGGTTGATGCGCTGGGTATTCCTATTGATGGCAAGGGTGCGATTAATACTACAGAGAAATCACCGATTGAAAAAGTGGCCCCCGGTGTAATTCAACGACAGTCGGTCGATCAACCCGTACAAACAGGTTTAAAATCTATCGATGCCATGATTCCGGTTGGTCGCGGTCAACGAGAATTGATTATTGGTGATCGGCAAACCGGGAAAACGGCGGTCGCGATCGACGCGATCATTAACCAGAAGGGCACAGGTGTTAAATGTATCTATGTTGCGATGGGTCAGAAGGCTTCATCTGTTGCTGCGGTGGTACGAAAACTTGAAGAACATGGCGCGATGGAGCACACCATTGTTGTCGCTGCAAATGCATCAGATTCTGCCGCATTGCAGTTTATTGCACCTTATGCGGGTTGCGCAATGGGTGAATTCTTCCGCGATCGAGGCGAGGACGCATTGATTGTCTATGATGACCTGACTAAACAGGCATGGGCCTATCGCCAGGTATCACTGTTATTAAGGCGTCCGCCAGGTCGTGAAGCTTATCCTGGTGACGTATTTTATTTACACTCAAGATTATTAGAACGGGCCGCGCGCGTTAATGCGGATTACGTAGAAAAAATGACTAACGGCAAAGTAAAGGGCAAAACAGGCTCTTTAACTGCATTGCCAATTATTGAAACTCAGGCAGGTGACGTATCTGCATTTGTACCCACCAATGTAATTTCTATTACTGACGGACAGATATTTCTGGAAACAGATTTATTTAACGCGGGTATTCGCCCCGCAGTAAACGCGGGTCTATCAGTATCTCGTGTGGGTGGTGCGGCACAAACTAAAATAATTAAAAAGCTCGGCGGGGGTATTCGCCTTGATTTGGCGCAATATCGTGAACTTGCGGCATTTGCCCAGTTTGCATCTGATTTGGACGAAAGTACGCGTAAACAGATTGAACGTGGCCAACGCGTCACCGAGTTAATGAAACAGAATCAATTTTCAACTTTAACAGTGGCCGAAATCGCATTTTCATTGTTTGCCGCTAATGAAGGTTTTCTTGATGATATTGATGTTAATAAGATAGTTGATTTTGAAGCGGCCATGCATGCTTATTTACGATCTTCTCACAGTGGTTTGCTGGAAAGATTAAATGAGAGCGGAGATTATAACGACGATATCTCCACTGAGATGAAGGGTATTCTGGAAGAATTCAAACAAAATAATACCTGGTAACTTACTTTTTACACTTAGCTTTTTACTTAAAGACAGAGGCTTAATAGAGTGGCAGTCGGTAAAGAAATCAGAACGAAGATAAAGAGTATCCAGAATACGCAAAAAATAACGCGTGCGATGGAAATGGTTGCGGCCAGTAAAATGCGCAAGGCACAGGAACGTATGAGTGCTGCGCGGCCTTATGCGCTAAAAATGCGGAATGTAATTGGCCATTTGGCACATGCCCAGCCTGAGTATAAACACCCTTATCTGAATGATCGGCAAGTCAAACGCGTCGGATTTATTGTCATATCATCAGACCGTGGTTTGTGCGGTGGTTTAAACTCAAATTTATTTAAACAAACAATTCGATCGATGAAAGAATGGCAGAATAAAAATATTGAGATCGATGTTTGTACTATAGGTCAAAAATCTACCACTTTTTTCAAGCGCGTAAATGCGAATATTGTATCGCAGGTAACGCATTTGGGTGACAGGCCGCGCGTTGAAGATTTAATTGGTACCGTTAAAGTGATGCTGGATGCCTTTGATAGTAGCAAAATTGATCGACTGTTCATTGTTTATAATGATTTTGTCAATACAATGACTCAAAGTCCGAATGTAGAACAGCTGCTGCCAATACACAGTGAAGCACCTGATGAGCAATTGCAGCATCATTGGGATTACATCTACGAACCGGAAGCAAAGGATGTTCTGGAAGCGTTGCTCATGCGTTACATTGAATCGCTGGTTTACCAGGGGGTTGTTGAAAATTTTGCGTGTGAAATGGCAGCGCGAATGGTTGCTATGAAAAGTGCGTCAGATAATGCGGGCGATTTAATCAGTGATCTTCAGCTAGTATACAACAAAGCGCGGCAGGCCTCGATTACGCAGGAATTGTCAGAAATCGTTGCGGGTGCCGCGGCGGTCTAACAAACAAAAAAACACGAATAAAAGCACGTGCAAAAGTATTTGTAAGAATTTAAAAATATAGAAGAGGAATAACTATGGATTCGGGCAGAGTTACACAAATTATCGGTGCGGTAGTTGACGTGGAATTTCCGCGTGATGCAATGCCGAAAATCTATGACGCATTGTCAATTAATGAAGCGAACATTACGCTGGAAGTACAACAACAACTCGGTGATGGCGTTGTACGTACTATTGCGATGGGTGTTACGGATGGTTTAAAACGAGAAATGGCGGTAAGCAATACAGGCGCGCCCATCTCCGTGCCAGTAGGACAAAAAACCCTGGGTCGTATCATGGACGTATTAGGTGCACCTATAGATGAAAAAGGCCCAATAGGCGAGGAACAGCGTTGGGCTATTCATCGAAAAGCGCCCTCATATGAAGACCAGGCAGCCAGCGCAGAAATTCTTGAAACCGGCATTAAAGTGATCGACTTGATCTGTCCTTTTGCCAAGGGCGGTAAAGTTGGGTTGTTTGGTGGTGCGGGTGTGGGTAAGACGGTTAACATGATGGAGCTGATCCGTAACATCGCGATTGAACACAGTGGTTTTTCGGTTTTCGCGGGTGTCGGTGAACGAACACGAGAAGGTAATGACTTTTACCATGAAATGACGGATTCGAAAGTAATCGATAAAGTATCTCTGGTTTACGGGCAGATGAATGAGCCACCAGGAAACCGGTTACGTGTGGCGTTGACGGGCTTGACCATGGCCGAATTTTTTCGTGATGAAGGACGTGACGTATTATTATTTATTGATAATATTTACCGCTATACATTGGCGGGAACAGAAGTATCCGCATTATTAGGGCGTATGCCTTCTGCTGTGGGTTACCAGCCTACACTCGCAGAGGAAATGGGTGCGTTACAGGAACGAATTACATCTACCAAAACAGGTTCTATTACCTCAATTCAAGCTGTATATGTCCCCGCGGATGATTTGACAGATCCATCACCGGCAACAACATTTGCCCACCTTGATGCAACCGTGGTGTTGTCGCGACAAATCGCTGAATTAGGTATCTACCCTGCGGTTGATCCACTGGACTCAACCAGTCGCCAGCTTGACCCTTTAATGGTCGGACAAGAACATTACGAAATAGCCCGCGCAGTGCAGGGTGTGTTACAGCGCTATAAAGAACTTAAAGACATTATCGCGATTCTTGGAATGGATGAACTGTCCGAGGAAGACAAGCAGGTTGTATCCCGTGCTCGTAAAATTCAACGGTTTCTGTCGCAACCCTTTTTTGTTGCGGAAGTTTTTACTGGATCGCCAGGGAAATATGTTTCATTGAAGGATACCATCAGTGGCTTTAAAGCAATTATTGCAGGTGAATACGATCATCTTCCTGAGCAAGCATTTTATATGGTAGGCGGAATCGAAGAAGCAATTGAACGCGCTAAGACTATGTAGTAACGACTTGGGCCTTCAAAGACTTGGGTCTTCAAAGAGAGTGAAACAACACTAGAGTAAATTTTATGGCGATGACGATTCATGTTGACATAGTAAGTGCAGAATCTGAAATATTCTCAGGCGCTGCTGAAAAGGTATTCGCGTCGGCGGAAATGGGAGAGGTGGGTATTCTACCTCGCCATGCGCCTCTATTGACCAGGCTTAAACCAGGTGAAATCAGAGTGGTGTTGTCTGCAGATGAAGAGGAAACCTTTTATGTGTCTGGTGGTATCCTGGAAATTCAGCCGCACACGATAACGGTATTGTCAGATACGGCTCAGCGCGCATCTGATATCGATGAAGCCGCCGCCGTCGCAGCGAAAGAACGCGCCGAACAAGCGATGAAAGACCGCAAAGGTGAGGCAGATTATGCCTCCGCTGAAGTGGAGCTGGCGCAAGCAGTGGCGCAATTACGGGCAATTCAAGGTCTAAAGAAAAAGTTGGGCCGTTGATTGGGATTGCTGCTGAAGTTTGAAATTATCAGGAAGGGCAGTTTTTACTGCCCTTTTTCGTTAGCTATTTTAGTTATTGCTTGACGGAGAACAAGTAATGCGTTGGCAAATATGACAGACAAACTGACTATTGTAATTTTAGCTGCCGGGCAAGGCTCGCGTATGAAATCCACTTTGCCCAAGGTGTTACATAAGATTGGTGATAATGCCTTGTTAGAGCACGTTGTTTTAACATCCAATGAGCTTGGTGCAAGTAATACCCTCGTTGTTTATGGCCATGGCGGAGAGCTTGTTCCTGATACGCTGTCACATTTATCGGTAAACTGGATTGAACAATCTGAACAACTGGGAACGGGGCATGCCGTTTCACAGGCGATACCTGATATTTCTGAAAACGATATTATATTGGTTTTATATGGTGATGTTCCGCTAATTAAAAGTAATACCCTTGAAAAGTTGGTTGCCGCCGCAAAAAATGACACGCTCGGTTTGTTAACGGTACGCTTGGAGGATCCGGCGGGTTATGGCCGGATAGTGCGAAATAGCCAAGGCCAGGTAGTTCGTATTGTTGAGCACAAGGATGCCAATAACGTCGAGCTAGAAATAAATGAAGTCAATACGGGTTTTCTTGCTGCTAAGAAAGTGCATTTATCCGCATGGTTAAATAAGCTAGACAATAAAAATGCCCAGGGCGAGTTTTATTTAACAGATATTATTGCCTTGGCAGTAGCCGATAATTTGGAAATAAAAACCATATCGGTTGATAATGCAGTCGAAGTGACGGGCATCAATGATAAAATACAATTGGCTAATATGGAACGCGAATATCAATTACAACAAGCGGAAAAATTAATGCAGCACGGCGTTACATTACGCGACCCTGGTCGTGTTGATGTGCGTGGTGATGTCAGTGTTGGCTTGGATGTCGTGATCGATATCAATGTGATATTGGAAGGCAAGGTAAAACTGGGTGATAGAGTAAATATTGGTGCGGGTGTTGTGTTACGGGACGTTGTTATTGGTAACGATGTTAACATTAAACCGTATTGCGTACTTGAAGAAGCGACCATCGGGGTGAGTTGTCAGATAGGGCCGTTTTCAAGAATCAGGCCTGAGACGACGTTGAACGATGATGTGCATGTAGGGAATTTCGTAGAGATCAAAAAATCACAAATAGATACAGGATCAAAGATAAATCATCTAAGTTATATTGGTGATACCGTAATGGGCTCAAAAGTAAATATCGGTGCTGGGACGATTACCTGTAATTATGACGGTGCTAACAAGCATCAGACAACAATAGGCAATAATGTTTTTGTTGGGTCAGACACACAGTTTATCGCGCCTGTAAAGGTGGGCGACGGTGCTACAATTGCTGCGGGATCGACGATTACCAGCGAAGCGCCCGCGAATGAATTAACCTTAAATCGAAGTAAACAAACGACGATTAAAGGCTGGCGGCGTCCAAAAAAGAAATAAATCGATTTAATAATCGAGCAATAAACTATGAAATAATCTATGAATAGAAACCAGAAACAGTAGCAATATAGGAATAATATAAATGTGTGGAATAGTTGGTGCAATAGCGAAACGGGATGTAGTGCCCATTTTGATTGATGGATTAAGACGTCTTGAATATCGCGGTTACGATTCTGCGGGTGTTGCTGTTCTGGATCAAAATAATTGCCTGCAACGGGTACGAGCCCAGGGAAAAGTAGCCGAGCTGGAAAAAAAACTTTCAGATACCTGTAACGGAAATATTGGTATTGCGCACACACGATGGGCAACACACGGCGAGCCGAGCGAATCTAATGCTCATCCTCATGTTTGTAACGACGTTATTTCTGTCGTGCATAATGGCATCATTGAAAATCATGAAGTGTTGCGCGAACAACAAGTAAAGGCGGGATATAAATTTACGTCCGCGACAGATACAGAAGTGATCGTTCACGAAATATATACCTACCATGTAAAAAATAAATTACCATTATTTGACGCCGTTCAAGCGGTGATTAAGAAACTAGAAGGTGCATATGCCCTGGGTGTTGTAAGCACCAATGAACCCGGTTGTCTAATAACAGCGCGAAACGGCTGTCCACTGGTTATTGGTATAGGCGATGGAGAACATTTTATTGCTTCAGATGTCGCTGCCTTATTGCCCGTTACGCAGCAATTTAAGTTTCTTGAGGATGGTGATGTAGCGGTGCTTTCCAGAGGAAATTGCAAAATTATTAATGCGAATGCAGAGGAAGTCGATCGACCGGTTATTGAAAGCAAGTTAACTGCAGAGTCATCAGATAAGGGGCAATTCAAGCATTACATGCTTAAAGAAATATTTGAGCAACCCCATGCAATCGCGGAAACGCTTGAAGGACGTATTAGCAATGGGCGGGTCTTGGAAGGTGCGTTTGGTGTTAATGCGAGCGCTATCTTTGATGATGTTCAAGGTGTACATATTATTGCATGTGGTACCAGTTTTCATTCTGGATTAATTGGTAAATATTGGCTTGAATCGATAGCGGGTATTCCATGCAGTGTGGAAGTTGCAAGTGAATTTCGATATCGGCAACCCGTAGTTAGAAATAATTCTCTTATCGTTTCTATTTCTCAATCCGGGGAAACCGCAGATACATTAGCGGGCTTGCGTGAATCAAAACGGCTTGGTTTTGGTCGCTCTTTAGCGATTTGCAACGTACCAGAAAGTTCCTTGGTTAGGGAATCGGATTTGATCATGATGACACATGCCGGACCGGAAATTGGTGTGGCGTCTACAAAAGCATTTACGACACAACTGGTTGCTTTGATGTTATTAGTAATAGCATTAGGCCGACGTCGAAATCTAAGTGATGAACAAGAAGCGAATATTGTAAAACAATTGATTTCATTACCGAGAAAAATAGAAAACGTCTTACATCTAGATGAAGGAATAAAGGCTATTGCTGAACAGTTTGCAAATAAACAGCACGCTCTGTTTCTTGGGCGTGGAACACAATACCCGGTTGCAATGGAAGGTGCGCTGAAATTAAAAGAAATATCTTACATCCATGCCGAAGCGTATCCCGCAGGTGAGTTGAAACACGGTCCGTTAGCGTTGATTGATGAAAATATGCCAGTCATTGCGGTTGCGCCAAATAATGCATTGCTTGAAAAATTAAAATCTAATTTGCAAGAAGTGAATGCGCGTGGTGGTAAACTTATTGTATTTGCGGATTCAGGCATCGATGTTAAATCGACTGACAGTATTCAGGTGTTAGAAATTGAACCTGTTGAGGATTTTATTTCTCCGATTATTTATACTATTCCGTTGCAGTTATTGGCTTATCACGTCGCGGTCTTGAAAGGGACAGACATCGATCAACCACGTAACCTAGCGAAATCTGTTACTGTGGAATAGCTTGCGGGTTAGCCTGCCACAGTTGTAGTAGCGGCAACTGTGGAAGCAACAACAACGGTAAGTAAAATAAGTTAAATTTCTTTAACGTTCTTGTTATCCATTGGCATCCACGCATGAATGTGCAGATCCAATTTATTCCAGTCATCTATCGCGACTAAAATCGTGTTTCCTTCGAGGTACTCGATAAGAACTTTGGCTAATTTGCCTCTTTCGTAATCAAGCATACGCACTTTAACGAGTTTTCCGGTTTGGTTTACATACCAAGCGTTTACAATAGGTTTTTGTGTTGTCATAGTACTGTACTCACACTTAACTTAACTACTTGCTAACTGAATTCCGCATTTGTTAACTGAACTGTTAACTAAACTAACTTAGAACTAGCTCTGAACTAGCCGAACTCTCTCGGTCGCCAAGTCCATTAGCGATAGTTTTCTTTATTCCTTGTATCCATTATATCTTTAACAGATGCGATCACAAGCAAAGAAAATCGTGTGGAAGATAAGGAGAATATATGGAGCTTATGGTTTATATAATAAATATTGATACGGAAAGGATGTATTATCTTGTGAAGCTATAAAAATACCGCTTATATCGGTTAAATCAATGCAAGTGGCTCTTGTTATTACATTTAAGCAAACACATCAGTGGCACTTATAATTTTTACACGCCTACGGGTACAACGCTGAATTCGTGTATTTTCGCCTGCATACTAAGTGTTGTCGCTAATTTACTAAAGTGATTTGTGTCTTTTGTACTTATTGTCATACGATATTCAAACATTTTTCCTTCAGAATTGAGAGTAAAACTAGGCGGAAATGATGTTATTGAATGTGCACTGATAATTTCGCCTATTTCTGCTTCATTTAATATATTATCTCTGTGCATGCGGATAGTGAGCTTGCCATAACTAACCGTAGGCATTTTGCTTTCTATCCTGTGAAACAACGATAAGGTACCTAAAGTTACGATACTCGCAATTGCAGCAGCGAAGAAAAATCCCATTCCAATGACGATGCCTATTGATGCGGTCATCCATATCGATGCGGCAGTTGTTAAGCCCCTAACCGCTAATTGTTCTTTCATAATCACACCGGCGCCAAGAAAGCCAATGCCTGTCATAATGCCTTGTGCCATTCTGGTGGGGTCGACTCGTATCGTATCTATCGGTGCGTTTGGAATCAATTGCCACTGGAATACTGTGAGCAACATTAATAAGCTGGAGGAACAGCAAACAAGAGTATGAGTTCGGAACCCAGCAGGTCGACCATGGTAGGTTCTTTCAAGACCAATAATACCGCCCGCTAGCAAGGCCAAAAATAGTCGATACAGTACCGTTATATGATCTGGGTCCATTTTTCTAATTGTATATTGTTAACAGCAGACGTCACTGCAGTAGGCGCGATTCATCTCTTTAGCAGATATTGTAGTGACAATCAGTATTACGGTGGAAAGAATAAAAACTTTAAATAACCTGGAAAACGCTGAAGTTATTGCGATAACCCGTATAGCTGAAGCATTCCGATAGCAAGGCAATCGTCACACGCGGGTAACCGCCATCAAGTAGCTATGATGGCGGAGAAAAATGACGCTCTCCTCTCCGCCCTCGATCGATTAAAAAAGGTAATTAAAGCGCCGTAATGCTGCTAGCTTGTGGGCCTTTGTCGCCGCTTTCTTCAACAAACCGGACAGGCGTACCCACCTTAAGTTTATTAAACCGGTTATTAAGTACACTGTTTTGGTGAAAGTATATTTCCCTGCCTTCATGTGTTTGAATAAATCCATATCCTTCTTCGGGGCGTAAATCTCTGACAAAAGCTGAAGCAGGGATTTCATGAAGTTTTACATTGCCCCGTTGTTTACGGGAGTAATTTTTTAGCTGTCGTTTTGCTGCATCAAATGCATCTCGAATCGATACGTACAAATCCTCTCTGGGTTCCCTTTTAACTACAATTTCTGTGTTGGGCACTTTAATGTTAATAATAATATTGAAGTAATTGCCTTTATGGTGATGTTTGGGCGGGGAGCAAACAGTAACCCGGCAATTAATTATCCGGTCACTGAATGTGGCTAGTTTTTCTGATTTTTCTCTGATGGTTGATTCGATTGATGTTGTAAGTGTAAATCCGCGTGAAGTTATAAGTAAAGGAAATTTCATGCATTGTACCTCAACTGATTGCAGATGAAAGGGAAGAGGGACTAACGGATACGCATATACTGTTTATTGCATTTATTGTATTTATTGTGTATCACCTCTGAGTTGATTGTTATAGGTTAAACTAATTGCAACGTAATAAAGCCAACGTAAAACTAAAGTAATTGTTTGTGTGCAGTTTCGATGGTCGTATTAGGTTTGGTTTTGGCCTTGCTGTTTTTTGGTATAAGTTTTTAATACCGGTTTTTCCAAGGCGCTTTTAATGCAATAACCTAACAATCCACCCATGTGCAGTTTATAAGTTAGCTTTATATTTATAGATTACCATAATCAATTACATCGGCAAGCTGTATATTTATTTATGAATATACTTATATTAAGAAATAATAAACCTGGATCAGGTTTTGTGGGGCACGTTAATACTTGACTAAATTAGTGTTTTTATTCATGCCAGTGAAACACTATAAAGTGATTAATTTACAGTGCGGTTGTTGAGTTCCCGTTGTTTTATAAAATAGCGGGAACTAAATTCGCAAATTTTAAAATAGCGATTTCATAAGCGATGAGCACTATATATAGAAAAAGTAATCCAGACAGAGCATGGGTTACTTTAAAATTACCGAATACGTGAAAATTTCGATGAACGAGCAGGAAAATCAAACAGCTAGCAGTAATAGCGTATTTTCCTATAATAAATAGAAAAATACTCTCTTTGATTAACATGTCCATTAGTATATTTAGTTCTTCTCCGCCGTGCGCGATGATAAGGGTTGTCAAATAGGCGTCAGCGAGACTCAGAAGTAAAATAGACAAAATAGTCACGAGCATTTTTGGCTCATATTTATCGATGTAATAACCTTTGTTTGCGCCTTTTCTTAGGCGGTGGTCGTCTCCCCGTCGGGCGAGCTGACGTTTACCGCCGTGGCTGTACCGACTAAGGGCACGGGTTGAACGTTGACGGCGATCATTCGATATTCTTCGCTCTGTCTCAAAAGAGCCGTCAAGTCGGTTTTTTGCTATTAAATTGGTCATTATTTATCGTGTTTTGCGATTGTGCTGATTATTATCAGAGGCTTTTGTTACACAGGGTTTTTATTGTCTTTGTGTTTGATCTGTGTGAACAGGGTGTAAATTTTTATGTTAAATATACAATAATTAATGTTTTCACTATAGACATATTAGTGATGTAGTGGCAGGGGTTAATAATGCGCAATTATATCCATTGACCAGATAAGCTTTCTGTTAATTGTTGCCACAGGCCTGCTGTGTCTATTTCAAAAATAGAGGATTTATCTGCCTTGGTAACTTTCCAATCCCCCCTCTTTATCTCTGCTTCTAACTGCCCTGGTGACCACCCTGAATAACCTGCATAGGTTCTGATAATGTCATTTGGGCCTATGTTCTTGATTATTTTTTCGAGTGTGCGCTGGCCGCCACTAAAATAAACATTTTCCATAATTGTGGGGACATTGTGAAAATTTGCCGATTTAATTAAGAGCAACATCGCTTTTGGGTGGACTGGTCCTCCCAGGTAGAGTTTGTTTTGTGTTTTTGATGGTTTTAGCGATGGAAAAACATCAGAAGCAGCGAGTTCAGTGGGTTTGTTGATTGCCAAGCCCATGGCGCCGTACTTCGAATATTTTGTTATCAAGATGACGGTTTTTTCGAAGCTTGATCCGGTCAGATTGTTTGTTGCGACAAGGAAAACGCCTTTTTTTAGCGCTACTTGGGAGTAGGGGGATGCGAATAGGTCTGTTGCCATAAATGCCAAATAAAAAAGGCATAAGAGGCGTTTTCGAGTAAGCGTCCCTTTTTTTGCTGTCGAGGTGGTAGTTAGACGGTTATTCATTTTCCTTACATTTTTCCTTAACATTGCGCTTAAATTTGTTGCAAAGTTGATTTGCGATGTCTCATTGTGACGTATTAATGACGCAGTATCAGCCTGGCACAGAGAAAAAAAGAAATTTTATTTTATTAATCAGGTCACTTATTAAATTATAGACAATATAGACAGCTGCATTAGGCTTTGGTTGTATCAATTCTGATTGGGGATGCGTCAAAAATTATCAATAAAACAGTATGCTATCAATACCCTTCAAAGTGTATCGTGATACCCGACCAGGGTGAAAGCATTGATTTGGCATAAAAATCGCAGAGTATAGTGGATAAACATTACGCCGGGGTCATTGCGTGTTGTTTCGCTATTATAAATACTGTTTGTGGGAGATTGTTGGGGACCGTTATGATAAAAGAATCACGGGCTAGCGTAAGAGAAAATATACATCTTGAAGAAATCGTCGGTGCTTTTCATGTGGATGCTGCTGGCAAGCATTTTGAAATAACGTGCGTCGATGATGTATCGGTTTCAGGTGTCGGTATTCAACTTTCTGTGCCACTGGAAGTGGGTTCAAATATTGATTTGATCTTTGTTGCGGGCGATTGGAAGATTAGTGTGGATGGTAAGGTTATCTGGTGCAGTATGGATACTGATGAGGTGAAAACCGGCGATAGCTATCGAATCGGCATAAAATTTAATCCGAGAAATACTAATAATAATGTCATTTTCTATATGGCATCCAAGTCAATGGTGCGTTCAGCGGTTTAGCGTTGCCTTAGGCCTTAGGCCTTAGACCGCTTTCAGAATGCATGTCTAATCGAGAGTTAATCAATATCTAACCGAGAGCTAATCAAGATCTAACCAAGAGTTCGAAGGGTGGTCAGGGCATGAACCGATATCGAATACCTAGCGTGATATTCAATTTGAACTTGGTTGATGGCGAGATGCGCAACCTTGGGCCAAGTTCTGCATACAAATCCAAAGGCGCGGTATCCATTAGATAACTAACACCGACAGGTATTCGAATGCTGGTTTCAGTTGAATTCCCCTTTGCCGTTTTCACCCGCATTCCGATACCATAATAAAAAGGGGCAGCGCCGGGTTCTATCGGTATCGTTTTGAAGTCGTGTGTTAAATAATCAATCTGGGCTGTATATTTACTGGAGTTTGTTGACCATGAAGAAAATAAGGCAAGAGCATGCGTATCTGAGGTCCAGTATTTTATTGTCAGACCAGCAGGGCTTGGTATAGCCATACCGATCGATACCTCATTGTCCAAATTAAAATTGATTTCATCATTGGCAAAAACATTGCTGCAGGTGAGCGCAATTCCTAGAATCATAATATTGAGAAGAGAACGCATACCGGACTAAACCTCATTGTGTTGCACATAATAAACAGTGACGTGTTGTGTCGCCACGAAAATGGTAACAAATTTTAGATGGAAGGCGGCATTCTACTGTATAGTTTTTCTCATATAAAGAAGTATCAGGAATTTATTTGTTCTTGATTTGTCATAATCTTTATGTTTGATTGTTTCATCTTATAAATACGAGTAAATATACAATTTAAATAGGTTTTCATATATAGGTAGAGTCGAAATTGCAAAACATGATAAAAGCACGCCCCAAACTGTTATTTGTTATTATTTTTTTTAGTTTTAACATCGCCCTTATGACGCCAGCATACGCAGAGGACGGGCAAAAAAATATAAGAGAGTTGCTCACCAAATTTGGCATAACTGCGCTAGTTGCGGATATACCGATAACCATAAAAAATGGTCTACTACAAAAAGAACAAGAAAAAGGCATTAAAAAAAAGGTAGCGCTTGAAAAAGTGTCAAAGATTGTGAATGAGAACTACTCAAGTGAAATAATTCTGGATTCTATTTTAGCCCGTTTAATGAAAACAGAGCTAAGCACAGAGTTTCAGAGCGCGCGTTATGATTCTATACAGAAATTATTGAATTCAGAAAGTGCGTTAAAACTTGTGGCACTTAAGGAAAAATCCAGATCGGCCAAAGCGGTCGAAGAAATTAAAAAAATCGCTCTGCAACACGAAGACAATCCGATGAAAGAAGCGCGTTTACAATTGCTTGAGTCATTTGATAATGCCGCTGCTGAAACAGAGTTTTCGATTGCAGCGCAGGCTTTATCGATTGAAGCCATATTAAAAATAACCAACGCAGCAGAAGCGGCTGAGAGTAAAAAATCGCAAAACGAAAGCAATCAGGATGTACTCAGTTCTACTTATGAATTGCTATTGAGGCCAAGTAAATACACCACAATGATGACGCTACGACACACATTTGAGCCGGTAAGTGATGAGGAGTTAAAGCAATATATTCTGATATACAGACAAAAACAGGTGCAATGGTTGTTGCAAAATGTAATGGTCGCGTTGTCCGACACAATGCAAGATGCGACTAACAAGGCCATCCAGAAAGTAAACTAGGATCAATAAAGGGGCTAGGTCTTTTGTTGTCACGTTGTACGCGGCGTACAATTTTCTAATTCTAGTTGCGGAGATCTTGCCGTGTGCGGGGTATAACATAGATTATGAGAAATGTGGCAGGAGGGAAAGACCTGCTTTCCTTCCCCTCTTCCGGTGCCGATCAGCGAATGGCGCTCATGTGGTCCAATAATAATATTTTAAGATAGTATCTTGGTCTGCCTCATGTCTCCTTTATTTGTTTGCATGACCGCTTATAAGAGCATGCAATGGTTTACTCTGTTCAAATTTATCTAGTTGCGCCTGAGTTGCTTCTGTCTGGTATTTTGATTTCCATTCTTTATAAGACATGCCATAAATGATTTCACAGGCTTGTTCATAATCCAGGTCGATACCTTCGTCAGTGGCTGCACTCATATACCATTTGGAAAGGCAGTTTCGGCAAAATCCAGATAAATTCATCAGGTCAATATTTTGCACATCAGTGCGCCGTTGCAAATGTGCGACCAGCCCCCGAAATGCAGCAGCTTCCAGTTTTAGTTTTGTTAAATCATCCATACTTATCTCCACACGCGTTGTCTTTACTCTTTTTATAGTATAACTTTTTATAGTATAACTCAGTAAGGGAACTGGTGGGGGGTGATGCGAATGGTGCGCTTCTTAAAATTCAATAATTTAAGAGGGCTTGATATATCTCTACCGCCCGGCAATGAAAATGATGATTTAAGCCGTCT
Organism: uncultured Gammaproteobacteria bacterium; assembly: GCA_964654485.1. Taxonomy (GTDB): domain Bacteria; phylum Pseudomonadota; class Gammaproteobacteria; order SG8-11; family SG8-11; genus JAADIM01. The sequence goes on from CAZZJI010000027.1 coordinate 23,830, forward strand.
AAAAAGTCCAAATTAACGGGACTATGGCAATATTAAGAATACCCACCAAAATGGTGATAGGGACACCAATGCGAATGTAGTCGAAAAAACGATAGCCGCCGGGGCCATAAACCATCAGGTTAGTCTGATAGCCAATCGGGGTAGCATAGCTTGCCGATGCTGCAACCATTATGGTAATAACAAAGGGCATAAAATCAACGCCCACTCGATCGGCGACGGATAGCGCAATCGGAAACATCAGCACTGCTGCTGCATTGTTTGAAATCATTGCGGTAAACACGGCTGTTAACGAATAGATCATCGCAAGCGCAACCCAAGGCACTGTCGATATCGACATTAGCGTATTTGCAACTACTTCTGCCGCACCTGTCACCTGAACCGCCTCGCCCAAACCTAACGCTGCAGCGATCACAACCAATACCTGCCAATCGACAGAACGTCGTGCGGTTCGTCCGCTGGTACACTTAGCTAACAACATCAATCCAGCTGCGAGCAACGCAGCTTCTAACATGCTCAGCACGCCAAATGTCGCCGCTAACACCATAAAAACTAAAATGACTAATGCGAAAATAGCGCGATCATGGCGTATTGGTGTTGAATCATGAAGTTGGCTGACAAGCAAAAAATCACGCGAGTTACGCTGATGCGACTCAAATGAAGGATGTGCTTCAATCAATAAAGTATCTCCTGCGTGTAGAACAATATCACCAAGTTTTTGCCGTAAATGCTCCCCGTTACGCGCTACAGCAATCACCACTGCATCGTAAACATTGCGGAAACGCCCTTCACGTATACTCTTACCAACCAAAGTGCAGGTATTTGACACGACCGCCTCAACCAGACATCGTTCGCGACGTGGCGCATCAAGCTTGAAAATCTGATCAGCCGCTGGCACCAAGCCGCGTATTTTTTGCAAATCGACTATTGAGTCGACAACACCGGCAAATACCAGTCTGTCATTGTCGTGCAGCCTCTCTTGCGGTGAAACCGCGGGCAATATATTCCCCTCTCGATCAATCTCAATAAGATAGACACCAGGCAGTCCGCGTAAATCAGCCTGCTCTATAGTCTGCCCGACTAAGGGGCTACCGCTCTGGACAATCATCTCGACAGTGTATTGACGAACATCGTCAAATTGACTCATCGGAGGCAAGCGTTCTGGCAGGAAACGTTGCCCTAGCAGTAGCACAAATAAGCATACGACAATAACAGTCGGTACTCCCACCCATGCCAATTCAAACATACCAATACCATCGTGATTAGTCGCTTCTAGCAGTAAGCCATTGATAACCAAGTTGGTGCTGGTCCCTATCAAGGTACAAGTTCCGCCAGCTATAGCGGCATAACTTAAGGGAATCATCAATTTTGATACTGAGATTTGCATACGGCGTGCCCATTCGCTTACCGCAGGGATCATCATCGCCACCACGGGCGTATTATTGAGGAAGGCACTTAATAGCGCGACGGGCACCATCATTCTTAATTGGGCAGACATTAACGATTTTGGCTTACCCAATAAGTGCTGCACAATCCAACTAAGTCCGCCAGTCTCACGCAGTCCGTTGACCACGATATATAACGCGCCTACCGTTACCACGCCTTGATTGGCGAGACCACCTAATGCTTGTTCTGGAGATAAAACACCCAACATCAGCAGCAGGGAAACGCCGCCCACCAATGTGATATCAGGAGAGGTCCGAGTGAACGCTAATACGGCAAAACAGATACCGACTACTGTCAATGTGATGACTGCTTCAAACGACACGCAATTTGACTCTAATTTGACTCTAGTTTGAGGGAAAAGAGGGTTATAGTTTATTTTATTTACTTATGGAAAAGAATTATTTCACAATAAATCATCGTAAAAAGAGAAGCAAATAAATCTCACTACCTGATTAGGGAACAACTGTCTCATGCTATAAACTTATGCTATAAAATGTGTGGTGAGGTAGTAATAAACAAAAACTGTTATCGTGGATGCTTATCGTGCATACAAATCAAAAAAAGTTATGAAACACATCAACTCTCTGGAAGGCAGGCTAGAAATAGTTTTTCTTTCCCTATGATTTTCTATTCAAATTGGCAGTATAATTAATTTCCAATTCTGGGTACACATCACCAAAAATAACCGTTAGATTAACGAGCTTCTTGGAGCCTGTCGGACTTAGGTGGTCGTCGCGAGGGCCTCGGTACCCCCTTGAGGGGTGAAAGCCATTTTGAGCCAGATTTTTCGATTAAAAGATATACGTGAAGTAGAGAAAATGTTTGCTCTGGCGATATTCAACGTCTTGGCGCATAATCGCGATGATCACAGCAAAAATTTTTCGTTCTTCGTTGGACAGATCCAAACCATCATTAATCAGTGGCCTCGTTATGCCAATGATGCTGGGGTGAGTAAGGAAAGTGGGGAATATATAAAACAATAATACCCACAAAATCAATTAAGTTTACAACTGGTTGGTCTCATTGGCATTTGGAGTCGCCGCAGTTTAAGCATGTCATACAGCCGTCCATCTTGATGACAGCCTTGGTGTTACATTTGATGCACAATTGTGCTCCGGCTGGAAACTCAGGTGAGTCTTCTTTGCTTTGTGTTGTATTCGCTGTTTTGTTCTTTGGTTTATTGTGTGAATTGTTATATTGTGCGCGTTTTTCATCAATCAGTTTTTGTTGGTGTTCGTCCAGGCCATCGTCTTTGATCAGGCCAATTAATTTCATGTGGTTTTCGATCGCATCACCAATCTCGGCGACAATCGAGGGTGTATATTTTCCGCCCTTTTTGAAATAACCACCGCGTGGATCAAATACCGAGCGCATTTCATCTACCAGGAAGGTGACATCGCCGCCTTTTCGAAATACCGCCGAAATAATTCTTGTCAGTGCGACGATCCATTGGAAATGGTCCATGTTTTTGGAATTAATGAAAATTTCGAATGGTCGGCGCAGTTCGTGTTCAGTACCTTCGTTTAATATCACGTCATTAATCGTGACATAAAGTGAATGTTCAGATAGCGGTGTTTTAATTTTATAAGTTGAACCGATCAACATATCAGGCCGCATGAGTTTCTCATGCATTTGGATGATATTGCTTTGCTCTTCTGTGCTGGTTGCTTGCACCTGAGATGCCGGTTTTTCTGTAATTTCTTTTTCTTCTTCTTCCGGTTTGGCTACGCTGTAGCCAACAATTTTCTTTGATATTTTGGTTGTCATGACCCGTGCCCTGTGTGTTTATCTTTTAATAGTAAATAGTGACAGACTTGATATTCCCTATAAAAAAATCTAGAACTTACCGTAATAACCTTCTTTTAATGCATCGTAAAGGTTTGCTGCGGTATGTGTTTCGCCATCATAGTCGACTTCTTCATTCCCTTTGAGTTCAACCACCGTGCCGTCATCCAGAGTGAACTTGTAAGTCGTGTTTTCCAGGTCTTGTTCTTTGACGAGCACGCCCTGGAATACTTCCGGATTGAAGCGAAATGTGGTGCACCCTTTCAGTCCTTGATCATAAGCATATAGATAGATGTCTTTGAATTCCTCGTATTGGAAATCTGTTGGCACGTTGGCGGTTTTTGAAATAGAGGAATCTATCCATTTTTGAGCCGCAGCTTGAATATCGACATGTTCCTTGGGCGTGATATCTTCTGCTGTAATAAAATAATCAGGTAACTTCTCCTCGTCTTTATCCGAATAGGGCATGGCATTTTGGTTAATGAGTTCGCGATAAGCCAGTAGCTCAAACGAATAGACGTCAATTTTTTCCTTGCTCTTCTTACCTTCCCGAATAACATTGCGGCTGTAATGGTGTGCAAAGCTCGGTTCAATGCCGTTACTGGCGTTATTAGACAAGGACAATGCAATCGTGCCGGTAGGTGCAATTGAGCTGTGGTGGGTAAAGCGTGCGCCAACCTTAGCCAGTTCATTGGCAAGTTCGGGTTCAACTTCGGCTACCTGTTGCATGTAACGGCTGTATTTTGTGTGCAATACGCGTCCTTTGATTTTATCACCGAGTTTCCAGCCATCGATTTTCATTTGTGGGCTGTGTGCAAGCATTTCGGCATCAACAGTAAAGTCCTGGTCGAGTATCGGTGCCGGGCCTTTTTCTTTTGCTAGGTCTAACGCTGTTTTCCAGCCCTGGATTGCCATGTCACGGGTCACACGTTCGGTGAATTCAGTCGATTCCTTTGAGCCGTATTTCATGCATAACATTGTGATCGTTGAGCCTAGACCAAGGTAGCCCATACCGTGCCGACGTTTACTAAGAATTTCATCGCGTTGGCCCCCAAGCGGTAGCCCGTTAATTTCGACGACGTTGTCCAGCATGCGGGTGAAAATGGACGTGACTTTGGCGAATTCCTCCCAGTCAAATCGGGCTTTATCCGTGAAAGGGTCAATGACGAATTTGGTTAGGTTGATTGAGCCTAATAAGCAGGAACCATACGGCGGTAATGGCTGTTCTCCGCAGGGGTTGGTCGCACGAATATTCTCGCAAAACCAGTTGTTGTTCATCTCATTGACTTTATCGATGAGAATAAAACCAGGCTCAGCATAGTCATAGGTGGACGACATAATAACGTCCCATATCCGCTGTGCCTGAATAGTGCGGTAGACTTTATGGGCTATTTTGCCTTCTGGATTGGAAATATATTCTCCCTTGACCGGGAAAGTCCGCCAAATGATTTCTGTTGAGGTTTTAATGTCGATGCCATCATCTTCAGCTTCTTTTTTGGTGATCGGGAAGGCCAGTTGCCAGGGTTTGTCATGTTTGACAGCTTCCATAAATTCTTTTGTGATAAGCAACGATAGGTTGAATTGCCGTAGTCGTCCGGATTCGCGTTTTGCACGGATAAAATCGAGCACATCCGGGTGGCCTACATCAAACGTCGCCATTTGAGCGCCACGTCGCCCACCCGCAGAAGAGACCGTAAAACACATCTTGTCGTAAATATCCATAAAGGATAACGGACCCGAGGTATAGGCACCCGCACCGGCAACAAATGCACCTTTGGGGCGCAATGTGGAAAATTCATAACCGATGCCGCAGCCGGCTTTTAAAGTCAGTCCTGCCTCATGCACCTTACCGAGTATGTCGTTCATTGAGTCTGAGATGATTCCTGACACGGTACAGTTGATAGTGGATGTGGCCGGTTTGTAAGCCTGCGCCCCTGCATTGGAAATAATTCTGCCTGCCGGCGTTGCGCCATGGCGTAATGCCCATAAAAATTGTTCATACCACAGCTCACGTTTTTCATCGGTGGTTTCGACTTCTGAGATGGCTTTGGCAACGCGCTTGTAAGTGTCATCGATTTCCTGATCAATAATGCTACCGTCTTTGGTTTTTAGGCGGTATTTTTTATCCCAAATATCGGTTGAGGCAGATTGGAAAGGTATGTCAGTGGTGTGCGATGGCACGGCTTTTAGATGCACTGCTTTCATAAATCAGGAATCCCCTTAATTAGTTTGGACGCTATTTGTTTTTGTTCGTTTTAGAGTACTGTTTAAGACACTATTGGAGTATTTATCAAATCAATCTCTCGTAAGTGACAGTAAGTCATTATTATTTATGTATTAAGTAGAAGGCAGTCCATGGCGAATATTGCGGCATTGCTTTTAGTAACCACTACGCAAATATGGGAACCACTACATATTGTGTTAGGTGGTCTAGAGTATGGCCTAAAAACAATGGCTGTCAATACACAATTTTGAAAAAAATGTATCTTTTATAGTATAAATATCAATCATTTATAAATTCTTTAATCTTTTCATCAGCATAAAAAGGGAGCTGCGGTAAATATTGTCAAACACTACATCTTGTGTTTGCTATTTGGGCAATTTATTGTCGAAATTCGCTGGTTCGGGGGGAGGCAGTTAAGCTTATGTTGTATAAGTGAGCTTTTTTATTGATTTAGGATCCTGCAACCATAAACAATAAAATGTCGATCAGAAACAGGTTCAATTTTTAGATCTTGCAGATTTGCGAGGCGTAATTGTTCAACAACTTCATCAATACGGTAACTGGCGCATAAAGAATTAAAAAAATCTTCCTGCAGGATATCCGCTTCGTTTGCTGCGTGTTTGTCCACTAACTGTTTAGCGTCCTTAATAGAATCAGGCCGTATTAAATCCATAATAAAGATTGATGTTGACAGGCCAGAACAATTTTTCAGTACCTCCCAAAGAATCATTGGATCCGTAAGGTGGTGCAACAAGCTGTTTGAAAGAACGACATTGTAACGTTTTCGCGGTAATGTTGCTTTTGGTAGGTAACCGCAAATTAAATCAATTCTACTGGTAAGGCCGACGCTATTTACGGCGTCACGGCCGTGTTTAAGCATATTTTTAGACCCATCGACACCCTCAATTGAGCAACGCGGGAAGGTTTGTGCGAACCGAATAGTGATGTCGGCTGGGCCACAGCCTAGATCTAAGGCATTACCGGAAATATTCGTATGTGAAAATTTCTGTCGGAATAAATTAATAAACTGGCTATTCGGATCACTGAAATCAGCGTTCGCGTAGGCGAGTACTTGATCAGCGTTGTTCATTAAGTCAGGTTCTGGAATGCGTTTCATCATTATTGATGATGGCCAAAAAAGTTATTTATTAACTAGTACACCGTCAAAATAGCCTTGACGGTGTACTAGATCTTCAAAATAATATTCGCAAAATAATGTTTTAATCTATACAGATTTATTCATTTATTAAGGTTTCGCCCTTTAACAAATCTTCTATTGATTCTCTTTGTCGTACAACGTGCATTTTGTCACCATCGACAATCACCTCTGCTGCACGCGGGCGGGAATTATAATTTGAGCTCATCACAAAACCGTACGCACCTGCAGAGCATACGGCCAGTAAATCCCCTTGTTGAATGTTAAGAGAACGATTTTTCCCGAGAAAGTCTGCTGTTTCACAGACTGGGCCGACAATATCATATAATTTTTGTGGTCCATCAATACGGTTGTTTACCGGAATGATTTTTTGCCAGGCGTTGTATAATGCAGGGCGTAGCAAATCATTCATCGCGGCATCAACAACTGCAAAATTTTTATCTGCGTTTGTTTTCAGATAAGTCACGTTGGTGACTAAAATGCCTGCGTTGCCGACAATAGCGCGTCCTGGTTCTATAAGCAGCTTTAATTTTTTATCTTTTAGCTCTTTATTCTTTAACTCTTTACTTTTTAGCTCTCTATTCTTTAAAAAAGGCAGCAATGCTTGAATATATTCATAGGGCGATGGGGGTGTTTCGTTTTCGTAAGTGATACCCAAGCCGCCACCGATATCAAGGTGTTCTATTTCGATGCCGTTATTTTTAAGTTCGTCGATGAGTTGAATTAAACGCTGCAATGCATCGACTATCGGCGTCATATCAGTTAATTGAGAGCCAATATGACAATCCAGGCCAATGGTATTGATTTTAGGTAATTGGGCGGCTGTATTGAATAACAGGAGCGCCTGCGGTATATCAATACCGAATTTATTTTCTTTTAGTCCGGTCGATATGTAGGGGTGTGTATGTGCATCGACATCCGGGTTTACTCTGATTGAGATTGGTGCAACAAGATTGAGTTCGATGGCGATGGTATTTAGCGTTAATAGTTCTGCTTCTGACTCAATATTAAAGCAATGAATGCCCGCCTGTAATGCGTAGCGCATTTCTTCCGGGGTTTTGCCTACGCCAGAAAAAACCGTTTTAGTCACATCACCACCGGCACGAATTACGCGTTGTAGTTCGCCCCCTGAAACGATGTCAAAACCGGACCCCAGGCGGGCGAGTAAATTTAATAACGCAATATTGGAATTTGCTTTAACTGAATAGCAAATAAGATGATCCAAGTCACTCAGGGCATCATTGAATACATGCCAGTGCCGTTCTATTGTCGCACGCGAATAAACAAAACAGGGTGTGCCTACGGAAGCTGCAATGTCAGCAACACTAACACCTTCTGCATATAAGATATTTTTACGATATTTAAAATGATTCATTTTTTTTGTAACGGCTGGCTTTGAGTTGTAGACGTTTTAGTTGATGCAGGTGTTGTAGCCACGGGTTTGGATGAGTCTGGGAGATACAGGTCTCCCTTTCGGCCACAGCCTATCAACATTAAACTGCTACAAATGAATAATAAAAACAATGTGAATTTGGGGCGATGAATCATTCCACTATCTCTTAACGGGTTAATTTGCATGCTATACCTAAATCTCAAACGCTTTGGGTATATTATAATGCGTATTGCACAAACGTGCGAGAGCAGTTTAAATAGGCTTATTATTCTGGGTAGATGGATTGGAGGTAGTATGGCGGCAGAGGTATTTCAAGACAAAATTGTATTGGACCCGAAAGTGAAGGTATCCGCGAGTATTATTTGGCTGCATGGCCTGGGTGCTGATGGCCATGATTTTGAGGCTATTGTCCCGGAGTTGGGTGTTGCAGACGCACTGGGCATCCGCTTTGTTTTCCCGCATGCCCCGCATCGCGCGGTTACTTGCAATAATGGTTATGTTATGCGGGCCTGGTATGACATTATTGCGCTCGATAAGTCATCACCACAAGATGAAGCAGGTATTCGCGAATCGGCCGAAATTGTTGATAAATTGATACTGGAGCAGATAGCTTTGGGCGTTGATGCGTCGCGCATTGTGCTGGCAGGCTTTTCTCAGGGTGGTGCCGTGGTGCTGCACACGGCGTTGCGATATGCGCACGCACTCGCGGGTGTTCTGGCGCTATCTACCTATTTACCCTTATCATCGTTTCTACCGAAAGAAGCGCATAAAGCGAATAAAAATATCCCTATTTGGATGGCGCACGGTACATATGATGATATTGTGCCAATTCAGCTCGCAGAGCAATCACGGGATGTTCTGCTGTCACACGGTTACCAGCCGCAGTGGAAGCGGTATCCCATGCCACATTCGGTGTGTGCGGATGAAATACGGGACATCGCGGCCTGGATCAAAGTCGTTCTCAAGTAATTGGGCTGTAATTTACAACTGGTCGAGTTCATAATTCAGTTTTTCTTCGATACGCTTTTTATAGCTCAAAAAATTGATGGTTTGAAATTTATTGGGTGCATCTTGGTTCATCAACGCAGGCGATAAATCGATATCAGTAATGTATATCGGATACCGTAATCCATCTTTGCGTAAATATAAAACATATTTGGCCACTTCCAGAAACAAATCAGAACCATGTTCAAAAGAGGAAAACTCTTTATCTGCACAATATATAGTGAAGGACGTATTGTTGTCTTTGTTATCACCGATGACTTGCATATTAAAATAGCGTTTTGAAGAATCTGTTTGCGTGGTTTCAAATCGTGCTATCGTGAGCTTTCCCGCTTTGTTTTTGCTGATTTTATAATATAGTTTATTATTTTTTTGCGCCGTTTTGTGTTCGCTATCAATTGATTGTATTTGTCGATTGGAAATAGATTGAAGAAACTGATCAAACTGGTTTACCAACACATTATCGTTATAATGAGGAAGTTGTTGAAAAAATAGAGAGCCATATTCATCGACAATATAAACATCAGAAAAATTTGCATTTTCTCTAAAAAAAAGTTGAATCAGGTTTGCTTTGTTTGCGCTGAATACGATGGGCAACAATGTCTCTCGTAAGGAGTGATTGTCAAGCTGCGTGGGTGTAAATTTTTCCAGAGGTTGTGCAAGATAGTGTAATAATTGTTTGTGTTCGTGGCTGGGCGTTTGATGTAACTTGCCTCTGTTGTTGTGCAGCACGTAAAATGACTGCTCACATTCAAAAATATACCTTGATTCTGTTGCGTTTTCAGGCAGGCTGAAATAATTAATTGCAGCATAAAAAAGTCCTTCAATTCTTTTGCCGATTGCTTCACCTCTATTGGTTGAAAAACTATATACGTGGGGTATGGGCGGAGCAATAAATATGTCGTCAGTGGGTTTGTTCCAGTCCAGATATTGGCAAAAACAATCCATTAAACCATTGATACCAGAAAACGAAAAAGTAATAATTTCTTCCCAACTTGTTTCGATTATAAGATCAAATGTCAATGCGAGGTTTAAAGAAAATCCGCTGTAATTTAGTACATCCGTTTTATTGCTTATTATGTCTGTGTCAATGTGGCCGTGTTTAGTCAAGGGATTCAAGCCTGTGTTAACAAACACAATAGCCGATACAATTTTGGACTTTTGCGCCAATAACTCCATACTGGTGTGCGAGAGATTGCCGCCAGGAAAGTGAGTTTCCAGGCAGTGATTAATATTTTTTAATTCCTTGGTCGATAGAATGCTGGTTTTCGCGTTAATGGCGATAGTTGTTTGTGAATTTATTAACTTGTTAAAATGGCACCATGCCGCCATGCTGATGGCGTTGGATTCACGTTTAATTGGCGATAAATTGTGTAAATCTACCTTGGTATTTGTTTCATTATATAATAACCAGGTTTCTTTTTCGTCTTTACCAATAATTTGTTCGAATGAAATATGTGTTTCGACCAGGTTAGGTGAGATGCCGCGATTGACAATTTCTATTTTTCCGGCTTTACGTTCAAAGGCGGCATAAAGCTTTCGACCCAATATATTTAAGTCATCCTGGTTTATTTGGCTGAGGCTGGATTGTTTGCGCGCAAAATCAGATAATGCAAGGTAACTATTGGTCAGTTCGTCAACCAATATTTGTCGCTCTTTCAGTACTCGATTAATTTTCCAGACATCTCTGGAATCAAGAATTTCAAGTAAGGTTTTATTCCAGCCCCAATCATACATGAGTGTCTCTAACATATCTTTACGCCAGGGTAAGTCTCTGGAATTATTCGTCTCACTTAACTTCATATTTACTTTGAAATAAAAGCAGCGCCTGATCAGGTCAAGACGATCCATTTCTTCGCGTTTGGTTAAATATTCCGCCAACTTGTTGTATAGCATAATATAGGGGTCAAGTTGGTTTATGTTGGTTTCGCCCTGGTAAACCGTCTTTTTAAATCGCATGCTTAGAAGGTCTATCTCCGGAAATTCCTGGGCATAAGTTTCCATGGTCAATATTTTTAATACTGACTTATATGGGGAGTCTATTCCTTTATATACTTGCCACAGGGCGGCGCCAAAAAACTCGGAAGAAGGGATGTGGCCTAACGATCCGAAGTCAATAAATTCGTTATGCGAGATCTGGTTTGTCTTTATTAAATTTGAAATGTATTCTTCATAGTTTCGTTCTTCCTCCGCAGGCACTACCCACCAGACCGGGTAGCGTCCACCCACCAATAAGCCTGTTCGATAAAACTCTTCAAGCAATAAATGATGTTGTGCGGAACCGCTGCTCTCATCGCTGATATCATTGTGAGAGCCTTTTTTAAAATCAGCCGCATTCATTAGAAAAAAATGTACTTCAAGATTAATAGTGTCGGTCCATTGTTTAATCGCGGTGGCTTTTTTTTGTAGCAAAAAAACTTGGTCATCTGAGAGTTCAGAGGTATAGCAAAGCCAAATATCAAAATCGCTCTTATCCGAATGTGCAACGGTGCCGGTGCTGCCCATTAAAAAAAGTGATTCAATTTCAAATGTACGCATTGCTCGGCGTTTATGTTCAAACGTTTTTTCGAATCTTTTCGCTGCTTCGATCGCTTTGTCTGATGGATTGTAGTCAGGTATTCCCGCTGGCGTATTTTTCGAGGTGTAGCCGGGTAGCAGTGGGCTGTTCAGGTGAAACAAAAGCGGCAATAAATCGAGAAAATCGCGTTGTTTCCAGCGAAGTGATTGTTGGGTGCGTTTCAGTCGTTCGCGATTGAGTGCAAAAAAACGATTTTTTATAGAGCTAACATCTGTTTTTATATTCGCCATTTACAGTTACTCAATATCAGTCACTCTCATTAACTAGGTTGTAAATCAGGTGAAATCGACTACCCAATAACATACAATCCGCTATAATTTTTCTATCCACAGGCTATTTTCGGGTTTACATAACATTACAGCTACTAATGGTTTAAGTTGTTTTTTTTTCAGCCGAATATATCTTTGAGTTTGCAATGTATTCCTGATTTAGATCGGATGCGGACATGGATTCTGAAGCAAAAAATAAAATGATTTAAACGAAGTCAGGCTATAAGTCTTCGACTTTACAGGGTAATTAATTACGAATAGGAATGTGGAGTGCGAGAATGGACAAGCAAATTGATGTAACAAACTTGACACAAATTTTACAGTTATCGCCGACGGGTGTCATTGTTTCAGACGCAGAAGGACGTATAACCTGGGTTAATCGGACATTTGAGAAGATTTTAGGAAAATCTTTTTCAGATTTGCAAGGCCAACGGCTTGCTGATATTGCAGAAATGAATTTGACAGAAATGATCAATGGTGTGGAGGCATATCAGATATTATCCGGGCCGGATCGTGAGGAGCGGTGGTTCTCTCGGCAGACCCAACAATTAGTTTCAGACGCGACTAAAGCGCAAACAGTGGAATATTTATTAGACATTACCCACATTAAAAGCCTTTACGTTGAGAGAGATTTATTAACAGCACAGCTACAGGAAATTGCACCGATTGATCCCAATAGTGGTTTATTAACGAAAAAGGCCATTATGCAAAATGTCGACTTACTGGTGTCACGTAGTCGTCGTTACGAAAACCCGTTGTCGGTTATTGTGATGGCGGTGAATAGTGCCAAGCCAAATGTGGATAACCAACAAGTTATGCACTCAATCGGCCAATTGCTCAAAGATCAAATGAGATGGGCTGATTTAATTTGTCGGATCAAGGATAACCAGTTTTTAATGATTTTACCGGAAACGGATAGTGCCGCGACTGAAAAGTTGGTCGCTAAAATAAATTCTTTCCTCGGTCATTTGTCTGTTCCTTATGGTGAGGGTACGCCTACGGTGGTTGATGCAGATTTCGGGTTAACTAGTTGGGAGAAGGGTGACGATAGAGCTATATTGATCGACCGTGCCATGGAAGCATTAAAAGTGATTGCTTAGTTGTTTTAGTATATGTTTGGTGAAGGTCTTGGTGAAGGTTTTAGTGAAGGCCGAGTGAAGATAGTTGCATATTCAGAAAAACACAGGCGTCATTTGATGTGCTGAGGTTCGTCAATTTCATATCGCCGGACTTGAAGAAAACGATATCACCAGTGTCCAGATCACGCGATGAGAGTATATCAAAATTTACTTGCTTACTGTTAATGCACTGCACTGAATATTGATTCAAACTTGCCGAACCAGAGAGTAATAGGTATATACCGTTAACGCCGGGGCGGGTGTAGCAGGGCATATCTTGTTTTCCCTGTATAGTTAGAAACCCGCATGTTATTTCCCTGTCTTCATACAGGCTTTGCCACAAACCAGCGCGAGTGTTTTTAGATTGGATTTTTTCATCTAATGTTTTTTTATATTCAGGGATTTGAAGCAATCTCTTGCTTAGTAGTTGTAAGTTATGTGAAACCAGTGAGTCCAGATCGAAATTTGTTTTACCGCTAAGTGTTTTATTGTTATGGATATACGAAAGTTTCATTCCTACAACAAACTCCTTGAAAATGCTAGAGAGTCGCCTCGACAAAGGTAATGTTGGTGAGCCAATAAGCGTTAATTGAGAAGCTGTATAGTTCACTTTATTGTTGAACTCTGATTTACTTTTATACTTCAAATTCGACATTTCGCACCTGTTTTTACTCGCGTATTCATTCATATATGTGATAGATCCTTAAATCGTCCTCTAGTGCTCTCTATGTGTGGAGCAGGGGGCTTGGTTGTTATTATTTTCCTAATTTCTAATAATATGAATAACAGGTGTGCCAGGTTTCGACGGTGATTTTGTAACATCGGTGATTACATCTGTTATATCCATTGCATTACTGGTGTCTATTTTTGCACTATGGTGCAAGGTACTGATTTTTCTGTTTGCTGCTTTGCAGCTATTTAGGCCACCGTCGATGTAGCGGACATTTTCATAACCCGACAAGTAATAAAATATAAGTGCGTATATAGAACGGCTGGCATCTTGGGAGTAAAGTAAAATGTCGGTTTGCTTGTCTATTGGAAGACTTGCTTCGAGTTTTTCTTGGTTATTACTGTGGTTATTACTAAAGGGAAGGTTGATTGCGCCACGAATACGGTTGCATTTGTATTCTTCAGAAGATCGTACATCGACAATTAAGTAAACTTTTTCCGGTTGTCTCGGCAAATCATTCGGGCGGATTTGAAATTGTTTTTCTGGCATGTCATTAAGAAAATTAAATAAGTTTTTTAATTCAGTGTTGCTCGCTTTGGTTTATTGTTCTTCTCCCTCCACAATGTTTGTATGGGGAGGAGGAGTGACATCCGTGTCACAGTGAGGATGTTTTACATAACAATTATAAATAATATGTTTTTTTAGACTGTATGAAGAATTTCACATAAAAAATGTGAAATATTCCCACCTTATTCCTGCAGGTTTTTTGTGGGTTTTTAAAAATTCTGCAAATTTAAATGAAATAGTTGCTATTCTAGTTCTGTAATATTTATAAAGAGGTGGTTTCATGAGTAAATCAATCATATTGATTGTATTGTCGCTGCTATTAGGCGGGTGTCTGGCAGGGCAAGTTTTGTTTTCTGTACCAGATAAGCCAAAAGCAAAAGAAAAGTATTTATTTTATATGCACGGCATTCAGCTCGAAGATCTGGGGCCAGATCATAAGCGGGCGAAAGACTATGAAAAAATACTGGATGAATTGGTAAATAATGGTTTTCAAGTATTAAGTGAGCATCGCGAGTCCGTCGTGATTGAATTCTATGCGAAAGAGGTTGCGGAACAAGTAAGAGATTTATTAGGCAAGGGTGTGCCAGCTGAAAATATTACGATTAGCGGATATTCCAAGGGGTCGCTGATTACTCAGGCCGTGTCGGGTATACTACAAAACCCAGAAATCAATTATGTACTTATTTCGGGTTGCTCAGACCTATATCAAGTTAATTATTCCAAAATGCAAGGCAAGATTTTATCGATTGTTGATAAAGGAGATGATCTATTTTTTAGCTGCTCGAAAAAAATAAATGCGAACAAAGCAGGGGTCACATTTAAAGAAGTGTCGTTTGTCTCCGGGCGTGGTCATAGAGTGTTTCGGTTACCAAAAAGGAAATATTTTGAACTGTGGGTTGATCCTTTGATCGCCTGGGCGAAATGATTGTTCGTATAATATTTAGTGGATGGGGAATGGGAGACCTGATACGAATGGCACTACGACGTATTGTTAGAAGACAACTAAGATGACCATGATTGTGTGCGTACAAGACGTGTAATCATTGTTCCTATCATGCTAGGGTCAATAGCTATATTTGATAAGATAAGAACACCCGTTTTGTCTTTTATGTCGATTGAAACATAAGATCCATAGCCTCCAACTAATCCATTGTGCCAAATCACCGATTTATTACCAATAAACCGGTCAATAAATCCAGGTTGCATCCAGCCAATTCCAGTATTACCGTTAAATTGTTGTTCGTGCGTTTTTTTTAATGTCTGTGTCAGAAATGATTTAGCGTCAATATTTGCCTGCACAAATTTCATCATATCTGATCCATTTGAATTAAAACAACCTGCGCCATCAAGAGCGCCACATGTCCATAGAGGGGCTGGTTTGCCTTTTATTGTATAACCTTGAGCAAGATGTTGCTGCATTTCTGGTGTTAACGCTATTGCTGTGTTTATCATATTAAGTGGTTTGAAAAGTTTTTCTGTCGCCAGAGATTCCAAGTCCTTTTTTGTTATGATCTCCAAAACATGTCCAAGTAAACCCATGCCATAGTTGGAGTATTTAAACTTGCCCGGTTTGCGCTTTCCCTGGGTATTTTCCAAATAATCAAGTACATCTTTCAAGTCAATATGGCTATAAGGGTCTGTCATCAGATTTTTTTTTCCAGCTAGCCTGGTTGCTTTGTCGATAAGCGCTTTTGGGATTTTTGGAAAGCCAGATGTGTGTGTGGCCAGTTGTCTCAGAGTGACTAGTTTTGCGCTAGATGACAGAGTTGTAGAATCACCAATTAGCTCATCTAATTTTGCATCCATATCTACAACGCCTTCATCTGAAAGAATCTGCAACAATGATGAAGTGAAAAGCTTACTTACCGATGCTAGCTGAAAAACTGTTGATGCATTTGGGATGGAAGTTTCTTTTTTGTCTATCGTTCCATAGCCTTTAATAAATGAGTTGCTGTTCTTGTAGATGCCAATGACTAGGCCATACGAAAGTTTATTTTTTGATATTTTCTCTACTTCAGCATCAAGGGAAGCCTCGAGATCCCCATTGTCCACTGTGTTACCTAGTCGGTACTTCAGATAAATGGCCGCTGATGCAGCGATAATCAAAATTGAGGTGAGTATGATCAATAGTATTTGCATAGTGTCTGGTGGCTTCTGAATATAATGACTTTCCGGATTAAGATAGGTGATTCCAAGACATTCTCACACTGTTCCCATTGCCCTATTTCAATGCAAACTGTCGAGTTGCCGACAAATAGTCTTTAGCCATATTCGGGGATTCTTGGTTTTTCAATTTACCTTTTAGTTTTCTATTTTCTTGAAATAGGCTGCTGAATTTTTCAAAAACACCATTTTATAACACAACTCTAGTGTTGGTAGTACTGTATTTTCATAGGAAGGTAGGTGGGCAGAGAAAAGGGGGGGTGTCTTACCCGGTGAAGGGGTGCTTTTTGGGGCCGGTGTGACTACGACACTATAAGCTCTAAGTGACGTGGTAACGTATGACGCGATTATGCCAATCGGGCCTCCCAATTTCCATTCATTAATAATTAATTATGAGAAATGGGAGGCTCGATTGGCGTAGATGGTCTCTGCTGGCTAGGGTAGATTCTTTAATATAACAATATCTGAAGACGTCATTGTTGCGCCATTACTCGGCACGCCATTCAAATCACCCGCGACACTTCCGGCAATGACATAGCTCCCCGCTGCATCAACCGCAATTCCATATCCGGAGTCTCGCGAGTTTACAGTACCAACACTCGCTTCGCTTAGTAATGCGCCGCCTGATGATAATTTGGAAAATAAAATGTCTGAGCCCCAGTTGCCTGGCGAAACCTGATTTTTACCGTATTGTCCAGTAATATAAATAGAACCAGCGCCGTCGATGTCAACCGCATTATAGTAGTTGTTCTTAGAACCGAAGGTAGTGCGAACCAGTGCACCACTCGCCACAGACAAGCTAGCAGCGAAAGGCGTATCCCCTCTGTTACCCACAACAACAACTTCATTAGTCGCAGCATTAAATGTCATAGCACTTGTTCTAATCCAACCAAACAAACCAGGATTCCGAGACAAAATAATCTCAGCAGGTGAAGGTAAAGTCGGCTTAAAAGACCACAAAGGTGTGCCCGTCGGTGATAATTTCTTGACCCATATTTCATACGGTCGAACATTAGCACTACTGATTTTATTACCAGAGATATAAACATTATCGTCCAAATCCACCGTAACGGCTGACGCTAAATCATACTCGGCAGTCGCAGGGAAGGAACTAAAGCTTATTTTCTCACCGTGGGTGTCGAATTTAAAAACAACCGGATTGAACTCGGACGTTCTTTTGCCAGTATTGGTGTCATAGTCAAAAGCACCCCCTACAATATAACTGTTTCCCTTGGAATCAATAGCCATATCATTAAGAGCATCGGATGTGCCTGCCGTTCCAAACTGACGAATCCACTGCTGTGTGCCATTGGTATCGTACTTGGCAATGAAATGATAATGTGATTGATATTTTTGCCGTACAATGCCTTCACTGCTGAGGTCCCCATTGGTTTTACCCATAACATAACTATTGCCTTTACTGTCGACCTGTATAGCGATACCTAGATCATCACTAAAAATGCTAGTTTTAGGGCCTGAATTAAGAATGTCCTTCCAGATGATATGCCCATGCCGGTCAAGCTTTGCGATAATGACATCATACATACTATTGGAAACATGATAAGCAGGTGAAGTGCGTGAGTCGTATCCTCCGGTGATATAAAAATTCCCTTCGTTATCCGTTACGATATCGGTCGCGTAATCGCTGCCACCCCGTGGGCCAACGGGTTCAGTACCGTAAATACGTGTCCAGTTATCGGCAAGAAAATTTTTGAGTTTATCTTTTTCTGGGTCTGATAATTGGGGTTGAGTTATTCCTAATTCTGATGCTTTAACCGCTTCTGCTTCTATTTGCTCAAGACGCCTAAGCTTTGCAATTGAATTGATAGTAGCAGCAGTTTTAGTTTTGAGTTTGAGTTCCTCAACGTCTCTGTTGCTTATGCTTGCTTCAATCTTATCGGTTTTCATAGCTGTTTTCCTCTCCTTGTATTAATATTTTAATTTCTTCTAGTTTGGCGAGATTGAATTTCTTGAAGTTTTATTCCCCGCTGCTTGCAGTAATTAAAAAGCATTGCAATGAAATTTGTGATTTCGGGCAATCCATCTTAATATCCCGTCAGCCTGTAGTGGGTAGTTTATTCTTCTAGCTAAGCAAATAAATTGACCGAATTAAAAATACAAGTAACTTGCATTTAAGTTAATTTTTTATGTTGCTAGTGTCACTACCTTCATCCTTCATTCATCCCGGAAGTGCTGATTTTGTTGAAATGGCCTTCCTCCATACCATATTAAGTTAATTAAACAGATGCTTTGATTAGTAAAATGATTAGTAAAATTGTACGTAGTAGCATTTAGTAAATGCTTTATTGAAATCTTGCCAAGGAATAGCGGTTGCTAATTGAAGCATGGGATCCAGCTGCGAGAGTAGATCGGAGCCAAATAGATTCGTTTGATGAAGTTGAGAACTTGCTGCCAGCATTTTTTCACCATTTCGACCGGAAACTTGAGGTCTAGTCTAATAGGGTCGAAATGCTTGATCAAAACCCGTTGTTTATTCTTTATTATCGAATAGCTAAATTCCTTTTTTTGGGTGACTAATTATAATTCTGTACATACAGCACAAAACTATTGTTGGTTTTTATGTGTCTGTTCTGAACAATACACACCAACTAGCTATGTGATTAAACGTACGAATTAATTTTTTAAATAGCTTTCGCTGAAAACTTGAACTATTTAAACTAGCTTGAGTTAAATAAGTTCAACTACGAGATATGATGATGAGGAATAAATTCTAATGAGGAGTAATTTATTTTTTTCCTATACGCCTCATTTTGGTATTAAAAAAAACCCTCTAAAGCCAAATGAAATTGGCTTCATATTTCTTTTTTATTCAATTACTTAAGCTTGGTCAGTAGTGATCTGATCCGCTATTTTAATTTTCATAAAGGATACTCTTGCATTAGGCCTATCTGCAAATACTTTCCTGGCATATAAATAGATTTCGTTTGAATAAGTGGTTTCCGCACAGGGTACGCTGATGGTTTAATGCCTTTCTTTAAGAGCTGTGGAAATGCGTTGTGCGGCTTGTGAATTTTCTATTTCGGGTTGTCTTCTTCATTTAGAGTTTGAAACGAAATCTTTTCAATTTCAAATATTTTTTCAGGTGATTTATTTCCTGTAAATAGCTCCAGTAATTTGCCATGTAAAACAAAGATATCATCGCCAGTACTTGTTAAAGTAGTTGGGTAAGTGTTGCTTGTAGGCATTGCGGCGTTTATTTCAAAACTGTCCCAGCTGTCATTTGATAATAGACGATACACAACATTTCCATTTTCACCACCCGATGGGTCACTGTTTACTGCTATGAGCGTTTTGTTATTGAGCAGCAACAATCCGTCAAGACCCGTTATTTTCCAGGTCTTTGATGGTTGATTGAATGTTATCTCTTTAATATTAGTTGAATTATTAACATCAACTTTATAGAGCTTTCCACTGTCATAATGAGAAACAATTAAGAAGCCGTCGGGATGATAAACAATTCCATTTAGACCAAACTTTCCCGCTGTCACTTCCCATATAGGATCGTTAGCAAAAACACTTGCTTTTCCATAGGTGTTTATTTTGTAAATTATAGGAGAAAAGCTATCAGTAACATAGATATTCCCCATTCCATCAATGCTGATGTCATTTGCCAAATGTCCTTTGTCACTATTGGAGGGGGCTAAACTATAGTAGGCTAATTCTTTTTTAGATTTCAGGTCATAAATAGCCACTCCGGCGAGCCTTCCTTTGCTTTTTGTATTGCTGTTTTCCCCAGCCCCCGGGTCAGCAACACAAATAATCAATCGATTGCGCTTTTTGTCAACCTGTAACCCAAGGGTAGAAACGAATCTGTCATCTTTAATAAATAGTTCGCTTTCTCCTTTTGGGTTCACTTTCCAAACTTCACCTCTTGCAACTGAACTCACATAAAATACCTGTTCCTGAGCATCAAAGCTAATTCCTTCAGGATATAAACCTTCGTTCTTAATGATGATTTTGTCACCTGCAAATAACGAGATTGACAGGAAGACTCCTATCATCAGGCTTAAAAAAAGGGGTACTTTTTTCATGAATAATCTCCGCTTGGTTGTTTAAACAAGTAGAGTAAAAATATACATGATACAAATATAGTTTTTCGCCTCAAACACCCAAATGTTCTACATTAAGCGACGAGTGTGCGTCTGAGGTCTGTGGGCGTCATTCCAAAATGACGCTTAAACCGCTCTCCAAATCTGGATTGTGATTGATAACCAACGGCATCCGCTATTTGGCCGATTGGCTGTGTTGTTTCCAGCAACAAAGACAATCCATGTGACAGTCGGGCCTCTTCCAATAATTCGCGGAAATTAGTTTTCTCTAATTGTAGCTTCCTTCGCAAGGATGATTCGCTCACACCTAACCGAGAGCAAACTTCTTTAAATTGCCAAGGCCGTGCTGGGTCGATGATAACTAGCTGAGAGACTCTTTGCTTCCAACTAGGGTGTTCGCCTAACAGAATATTTCCCACTAAGCCTTCTTGTGCGAGCAATAGTAACAATTCTACTTGACGGTGTTGTACTAATTGAGCGTCTGTAGAGTAGCGATTATCCCAGTCAATCATCTGTGCCAATGTTGCGAGAATACAGTTCGGTGCCTTAGCATGCCATTGAGCAGAAATATCCCAGCTCTCCTGAGATGAGCCGTATGCCAATCGAAAGTGTTTCAATGCCTCCTGAGTAAACCTGAATCCCAGCCCCAAATATTTTTTTTCTCGAGTATCTGGAAAGTTTCCTATCCATATTCTTGTTCCCGGTGGTAATAACAGCAAATCTCCCTTGTTAATTGAAAGATTCCTGTCATTTATTTTCACCTCTTTGTGTCCGTCAATAACCATCAACATAGTCGGCTGATTAAATGATACGTGCCGTAATTGCTGAGGTTTGTAGCAGTGATAAATACTTAGGCAATGTAGAGATGTATTTTCTTTGTTAAAAGAATATGCCAACAGATTGTTACGAAGTTTAGATAAAATCTCAGACATGCTAACTGACTAATTATTCCTATATTTAGTTTTTACTCTGCTAATCTTTCTGTGATACTCGACGGTTTTTTGGGTTTCGATGCCGGTTGTTTTGAGAGCCTAACGAGACTGTAGAATAACCCATTTAGGGAAAGGTCAGTCACTGTATTTTATATTTATCATAAAATTCTCTAAATATATTTTGTTAGGTGTATAGCGGCATAGGAAGGCGCCTTTATTGATGTTAAATGGATCATAGGCAGGGCAGTCCTCCTTGTCGTTGTTGTAACCGTGGTGTACGGTAGCACAGGCTGTATTCAAATGTACCTGAAAGAATTTAACGACCAAATTTGAAAGTAGTTTAAGTATCAACAGGTTGTAAAATTTGTTTAGGTTTGGGTCTGAGGCGCCACATGCTGGGATTTAGAGTGTATTGATCACTTAATAAGTTTACAATACATCATGTTGTTATCTGCCTGATAGTTATACCGTTATCGTGGCAATATTTTCGTTTGTTTTGATTGTGTTCGAATTTATTAAATTAGACAGAAAAGGGAAGGTGTGTTGGGTTTCCCCAAAAAGGAGGTAGGGTATGAATCAATCCGAACCAGTGATCTGTATTATTAGGAGATACAAATTATTCGTTTATCGTTTCGCCGTGTTTCTGCCGGTGTTCATGTTATTTGGTTGTGGTGGTGGTGGCGGTAGCAATGAAGGTTTTACTAGAATCAATGAAAAAGAGCCGAATGAAACGGATGATCAAGCTACGACTATTACTATACCTTCTGTGGTCTTAGGAATTGCAAAGGCAGGTGATGCTTCAATCATCTTAACTTCTGAAGATGGAGAAGAACGCACCTTGGAGGATGCTTTCACCTTTTCTCTAAGCAATGAAAGCACGGTAAATCTTGTGTTAAGTACTGACAATAAGGCTGATTTTGATTTATACCTTTTTAACGACGCAGCAGATATAATAGCAGATGAATTCGCACTAGGAACCGGCAATGAAGTTATCAATGAGCTTTTTCTACCCGCTGGACAGTATTTTGTTAATATAGATGCGTTCGACAATATAACCGATGTCGCGTACACCTTAACGGTGACATTTCAGTAAAAAAAGTATTCGATATACACGTTGCCAATTATATTTCATTTTCCGAGGTATCTATAATGTCCGGTAATTGGGTAATCAAATAACATGTCATTGATTTTTGGTCCTTCACCTATATTATGGGCAATTAGTGGCAAATTTCTATCGGATTTCTCATCAATAACTATTCCTATATGCGGCAGATTCCCTGGAAGCATCCAGGTAACTAAATCACCAGGTAAATAATTTTCCGCTTTTTTTGTCACCTCCAGGGAGGCGCCAAATCTTTTAAAAAATACGCGTAAATTAGGAACCCGGCGGTGATCAATATTTCTATCTGGTTTATTCAAGCCCCATATTCTCTTTGAAGGATATAAATCATAATTCTCTGACATATCTTCATGTACTTTCTTCTGGAGATCTACACCTACTTTCCTAAATGACCTAATCACAACATCAGTACAAACCCCTATGTTTGATGGAACATCCCCATTTGGATATGAGATAGAAAAATACGATCCATCATATGTAATATCATGCATAGTTCGGTCTTTTGCTGCTTTAATAAGGTCAACGACAAAACTATCGCTTGCCACATCACCGTGCGCGGCGAGACTGATATTAAAAATTACAACAAGAGTAAGTAACTTCTTCATATTTTACTAAAATCTAGTAGAGCAGAACCCCGGGGGCATGTGAACCCATATGGTAAATTTAACCTTTCGGTTTGCCAATGTCTACTAAGCACCTGGGTGAGCAGATAATTCTCGGGTAAGCATCCGGCCTGGACCTTGTTATGCAACATTATCATCAATTAACGAAATACGAAAGGTAGGTAAAAAACGCCCCGGAATACTTTTTGATTCTTTCTTTCCACTGAGTACACCACCGGCAGCCAGATAGAATTTTTCAGAATTTGGATCGCTCTGGATTGTTAGAGCAACTCCTCCCATTTTTGCTGCCATCTTTTTAGCATGAGCCAATAGTTCCTTGCCTATACCTAGACCTATATACTCCGGTTTTACAAACAGCGCCTCTAGCTCAAATTCAGATTTCGATATTTTTTCCAGGGCGTAATATCCCAGTTTTTCACCGTTATTCTCAGCGACCATATATAGGAATTTGTCGCTTCCCAATTTGTTTTTAGTAATTACTAGTTCATTTTTACAGGCCTTCAAGAACTCTGTTGAATAACCCCAGTACGCTTTTGACCGAATGGCTAAATTACTCAATGATTTTGCTTCGTTTGTTTTTATTTTTCTGATTAGCAATGACTCGTCCTATGGTACATAACGTTAGCTGAACCACCTTGTTATATTTTCTCTCGACTGCTATACGATTTAAATAAAAATAATATTCCTAGC
>CAZZJI010000028.1:0-45119 GCA_964654485.1 uncultured Gammaproteobacteria bacterium
GGCATGAAGCGGATGCATCCAAATTGGCGATGCATATGTTAGGACGTTGCCAGGGGATCAGTTTAATCACCAGTGCCTATAATGATCTGGATTATTTAAATCGTGAGGTCGATGCGCTTCAGGAATGGATTGATACGCTATCCCCCAGTTATAAACAGCGTCCAGGTAAATGACCTGAGAGATGATGCAGTAAATATCGGATATAGGTTTTTCGACTTTTTATTTACCCATTACTTGGAAATTCACTACTGACACAATGTTGTCAGGAGTACTGCGCTACACTCTATTTACAAATGCATTTTACCTAACACATCAGCCACTGAATTATGCGCCGTGCCGACCGATTATTTCAAATTATTCAATATCTTCGCACTCGCAGGGTGACAACGGCGTCGTGGCTGGCGGAGAACCTGGAAGTATCTGAACGGACTATTTATCGCGATGTAAGTGATTTGGTCGCCAGTGGGGTGCCCATAGACGGCGAAGCAGGCATCGGCTATGCACTGCGGCGTGGTTTTGATTTTCCGCCATTGATGTTTACCGTAGACGAATTGGCTGCACTGACATTGGGGGCACAAATTATTAATAGTTGGGCGGATCCAAAGCTGGCTAATGCTGCACAGAACGTTCTTAGCAAGGTGGCGGTGGTTTTGCCGGACGAGTTAAAAGATAAGCTGTCAAACCAGAATTTATTTTCACCTATGGTAAGACTTAATCCCGCTGTCGCAAACAGACTGGCGCAACTTCGTCTGGCAGCTGATGAACTGAATAAAGTCAGATTTGCGTATATACGTGAGGATGGGGAAGGTTCGGAGCGTGTTGTTTGGCCGTTAGGTTTGTTTTTTTGGGGCCAAGTTTGGACTCTGGGAGCATGGTGTGAATTTCGCCAGGCTTTTCGTCATTTCAGATTGGATCGGATACGAGAGCTTCAAGTACTGCAGAAAAAATTTATACCTACCGAGGGTCGTACTTTACAAGATCTGTTAAATGATTGGTGCGATCGAAAAAAGTAGTCGGTAGTCTGGAGACAGCGCTGTGAAATCCAGGTTTTATAGTTATTTACCGCCTAAAAAAGGAGTTTATTATGCAAACTGAATAAAAACTGATGTTAAACCCGATAGTGCTCTTTAGCTTATTCCGATGTTGACGGTTAATGATATTAAGGCCAGTTTAGGTTTTTATAAAAAATATTTGATTTTTCAATAGGCTCTCTAGTAAGTAAGCCGGACTCCGAAGGTAATAGCCTATGCTGATATGCAATACAAAAATAATCTTATCCTGACTCTATTCATGCCGTTCACAGGCCATTGTCGGTATTGAAGGGGTTTTATGGATACAAACAAAGGGTTGGTGTATATTTTACCAAAATATTAGCATCAATTTTCTTACGATTATTAAGGTAGAGCTTGTTGCGTAAATAAATTGAAAATCTACAAATGAGCCGATTTTACTATTTGATTAGTGGAAAGCCTTTATAGTGCTATATTCTATTATGTAGCAATCAGAATATAACTTAATTTAAAACCATAACTGAGCCATAGTGAGCCATAGCTATTTGGAGTGAAGATGGAAGCCAATCCGCAAGAACTTGTAAGTGAGGTATCTGATTTGGTCTCGTTACCTGAAGTGTGTATACGTGTAACTGAGATGATAGACGATCCAAATAGTACGGCTGAAGGTATAGGTAAGGTTATTAGTCAGGATCCCGCGTTAACTGCCAAATTACTTAAAATTGCGAATAGTCCGTTTCATGGATTTTCGACAGAAATTGCTACAGTATCAAAGGCAGTTGCTGTTTTGGGTATAAAACAAATTAGAGATTTGGTATTGGCTGCATCAGTATCAAAAGCATTTGAAGGGATTAATAATGAATTGGTCACTATGCAAAATTTCTGGAAGCACAGTATTTATTGCGGTCTTACAGCCAGGATTATTGCGTACGAGAGCCGAAAGGCAAAGGGTGAATCTGTTTTTATTGCAGGTTTGTTGCACGATGTCGGACAATTAATAATGTTTAGTAAATTGCCTCAACTCTCGAAAGAGGCGCTAATGCTCTCAGTAGAAGGGTCGGAAGAATTGACGTTGAATAGAGCTGAACAACAAGTGTTTGGTTTTGATCATACTCAGGTAGGTGCTGAGTTAATACGGCATTGGAAACTACCCGTTAGTATTCAGGAGTGTGTTGAGTTTCATCATGACCCCACTAAAGCAAAAGAGTATCCCGTAGAAGTGGCTACCATACATCTGGCTAATTCGCTTGCATGTATGGCAGAACTCGAAACTTTCGATGAAGGTGAGTTGCAAAAAATAGATCCGGCGGTTTGGCAAATATTAGGATTAGATGGTGAAATTATGAATCCAGTAGTAAGTGGCGCTCAGGCACAAATTGCCGAAGTTCAATCCCTATTGTCGATGAATTGATGGGTCTATGAATTGTAATAAGCAGCTTTTAGATAGATTGTTTTTAATTTTTATATTCTAGCTAGCCATTATGTTGTTATAAAGAGAAGATCGATCACGAGTATGTAGTTTAGTAAAATATGATTCACTGTCTTCAAACGCTGTGTTTTCTATTTCAGCCCAATCTTTTTTAATCAATGAGTTTTTTGTAATTTGCAGCAATATATCATCTTGCTGTTTTATATACTCTTTGTATGACAAAATGAATGAACGGGCTTGGTCATTGACATATGATCTTGGTATAAATGCATCTAAGGTTATGTCGTTAATAATTGCGGAAAAATCGGCAATCTTTTTTTTCAATTCCACATTGCTTTTTTCGAGTTTCTCTATTGCTGGAAATAATTTTTTATTTCCCTTTTTCAACTTTTTATACAGCAAAAGCTCTCCCGTGTCATTTTCGGATTGTAGATTAATTCTTAAAAAATCAATGCCATCATTAATAAGCTCAAATCGGAGAGTCTCACCTTTGCTAAATATACTAAACTGCTCATCCAGCTTTTCAAGTACATCCGCAATATGATTATGTTCGACAGAAATAATTTTGATAATAGCTTGCATAGTTATGAGCTTCGTAGGAAATAACATTGTTGGAAATAATATATTATTGTATA
The DNA here is from genome assembly GCA_964654485.1 of uncultured Gammaproteobacteria bacterium. GTDB lineage: Bacteria > Pseudomonadota > Gammaproteobacteria > SG8-11 > SG8-11 > JAADIM01. Next base: position 3,075 of record CAZZJI010000028.1, read on the forward strand.
TGCTAACGCTAATATTAGTATAGCAAACATATTTGAAAATAGGCCACTGAAAAATATATAAAAGCAGAGCGTGTTAATAAAATATAACTATACTAATAAAGTAGAGCGGGTGTGTCACGTGCTTGAGGGAGGCTTTGGGCAGTAGCGGAGTCCCTAATAATAACGGTTTTTAGTCACTATTAGCTTGTTAAGGTTCAATACTCGCAGATTCCATGCGAATCCCTAGTGGTCCTCTGGGTAAATAGACGGTCATCTTATTGCCGTCGCGTGATAAATTAATTTTTACTTCTTCACCTAAATCACCGCCGGTAATAGATTTCCGCAGGTCAAATGCTGAATAAATGCGTTCATTTGAATATTGTAAAATCTGGTCGCCTGCCTTTATTCCAGCGAGAAAGGCAGGTGAATTTCGCATAACATCTTGTACTACAACGCGGTTAGGCTGCCCTGTTGCATATAGCAATGTTTCATAAACTGTGTCATCAATATCGTTACGAAATGTTTCGAATTTACTGTTCAATACACCTAGTTCATCTGAATATCGCTGTGTACCAATCCAGTTCTCACGAATTGCTTTGTCTCTTAAATATAATTTTTCCATTTCAATTGACTCATATTGGTTTTTCATTTGTGAAATTTCTGCTTTCGACAAACTTGTCGTCGCCATTGCTTTTTCATTGAACCACTGGGACGAATTTTGAGATTGAGTCGCTGATGTAGAATGCGGTGAGGAACTCGATGTTGAGTCAATTTTTTGTAATTCGTTACTTAACTTTGACACTTGTAACTTCAAATCGAGAACGGTTTGTTCAAGTTCTTTTCGAGCGTCGGATTCACTGCTAATTTTTTCAGCTATTTCCAGGTACAGACGACTATTAGATTTGATAACGGCGGCCGAAAGCGGAGATGCTTCAGTGCTAGTACTGGTGTCCGTAATTGTGGAAAGCTCTCCTTTGGCGATAGGTTTATTTATTGACGAATCCGATCTGATAATTATACCTATCAATATACCTATGCTCAGAATCAACAAAACGATTATAATAGGGTAAAGCTTGCCTGATTTTTGCATACTATCTAATTCCCCCTATGCTGCTCCATTTTCCATTTTAACATTGTTTGACTGCTTGATGCTCAAATAGTTTCTGACAATTTCATGTGTATAATCATCCAAAGAACGCGAAAGAAAAAACGGCCTGTTTATTTTGTTTCGCCGAGAGATTGTTCTAAATCATTGACGAAAGCGGCCAAATTTTCTCGTGCAGATGCATCGAGTCCCAAGAATTTTCCACGTAGATGCAATTGTCCAATATTATCGTCGACCGATATTCCTCTAACCTCCAGTTTACTGGTAAATGTGTTACCGCTGGGAAGTTGAATTGTACAACCGGGGAGAATTTCATTTGGCGCAATGGGTATTATACGGTAAAAACAAGCATTCAAACCATCACTCGAAATATCGCGAATATGTCCCTTTAGGCGGGCATCGCCTTGCAGATAAATCGTCACCGGTATTTTTTGATCGACCCAGATACCTACACGGTCTGTGCTTCGACGTTGATGATAAGAGATTATTTTTGGGTAGGCCGCTCTGCAGGATGTCTTTACTGAAGTTTCTTCAATGCCAATGATTGAAGATTCAAAATTAATGGAGACACCGGTTAGCTTTCCAAAAAAAACATACTCTCCTTCAATTAGTTCTCTTTCTTCCGAACCCACTTTCTCTAATTCATTAATCAACAATTCTCCTTGATGAAATAGCATCTCACTAATCGTGCCATACCACTCCTTATCTGATTCTTTGTTTCTGACGGTAATCGGTACTTGTTCTTTCATTAGTCGTTTAAGCAGACTGACAATACGACTAGCCTCAACAATTTGGTGCGTGTTTTCCTGTATTTGTATATTCATGCTTAAATTGGATTATTATTAATTGAATTCGATCGGTCTCTGGTTATGTTTATAATTTTAGATGTAAGTATCGTCTATAGGAAATAATTATTAATCAACGCGAAAATAAGTTTTATTTATTCGTAAATATTGTCTAACAATTAGCCAAATTAGCGTGATAGATTACCAATGAAATCAAATAATTCCAAGGTTAGAACAAATTGTTCTATAAAAAATTCTACGATAATGTCTATTGAAAATAGCACATTCCCCAACGCATTTTATCGTCAACAACCCATCTTTTTTGAATGTACACAATGTGGACAATGTTGTGCCGGCAAGGGATCTTACGTATTTATTAACAAATCTGAGGTCGAAAATATACGTCTATTAGTTAATGTAACCCGATCTTTGTTTAAAAAACGGTATCTTGATAAACACCCAGAAGGCGATCTTGTATTGGCGCAACATGACAATGGTGATTGCGTATTTCTTGATGACAATATGGGATGCAGGGTTTATAGAAATCGTCCTGTACAATGCAGCACATACCCATTTTGGCCTGAAATTCTAACGTCAAAACAAACTTGGTTACAGGAAGCGGACCATTGCGAAGGAATAAATCGGGGTGGTAAAGAAATTTCTCGTCAAACAATCAAACACGCGCTTGACCTGTTGTGTGAAGAGTAATATTCGTTGTTTCCAAAAGGATAATCAAAACTGCCTAGTATACTTAATTATCCTCTGTTATCCCATTTGCAACACATTCGCCGTACTGGAATATTACTGCATTGTTGTTGGTGATGAAGATGGCGATGTTGGTGGTGGTGACGAAGGACTATTTGTAAATTGAGCTAATGTCATACCATCGAGATATGAATGCAGATTTTCACTTAATTTACCCCACATCAATTTCGCAGTAAATTCATCATCATTTATATTATTGAAGGAATCAGTGCTCACATGTTTGTCATCATTAAAGGTGTCCATAATTTCAGCTAATGTGATGGCTTCCGCAGGTCGGCTGAGCTTATAACCACCTCCTGGTCCACGTGCCGCAGTTACCAGGCCAGTACGTCGTAACTTTGCAAAAATTTGTTCTAGGTAGGATATAGAAATATCCTGATTCTTAGAAATGTCGGCAAGAGTAACAGGGCCATGCTGGTTTCTTGTTGCAATATCCAGCATCGCAATAGTGGCATATCGGGATTTTGACGATATTTTCATTATCTTGCTCCTATGTTTAAATTAATGTGAACTAAAGTGTGAAGAGGTTGTAAGCTATACCATAGAATCTTAGTGTAAATTTATAAAGACACAAGCTTTGAAGTGTTAAAATATTGTTTCCGATCTAAGGAAATTGAATAGCAGTACAGATTGTTATATAGATATACTGCGTCCTGCTCTCGTCTACGTCGCTTCGGACTTCCTCGGCAACTGCTCCTGCGTTGCGCTACCTCCTGCATTCATGCAGTCGTGTCCTCTCGCGAAATAAGCACTTCCCTGTGCAAATCCATGTAGGCGAAACTACCGCGTCCTGCTCTCGTCCCTCGCCTACGTCCATGTAGGCGAAACTACCGTGATCCTTGTCTACGGTCTCCTAGACTGTGCATTCCTGGCTAAAGCTCTATGAAAAAAATCCGATAATTGGTCGTACAACAGCAAGCAAGGTTTCAAATCCAGGGTAATTTATGTTTGGGCTACCGTTATTTAGCTTGCATGTGGGCTGAAATTCTCTACCAATTGGATGCTCAGTATGAAAATAAAGAATAAGTTTAATAATGTCAGATCGATTATTTTTATTATTGCCGGTGTTTTTCTGCTTGTAGGGTGTTCCAGTGGCTCGATAAAGATGTATTCGGGTAATGCACTAGAAAAAGAGAAACTGGCCTTTCTTGATTCGAGCGGAACATTCAAAACAATTATGTCTAAGTCTGCTGCAGTTGTCATAAAATCAGTCGATGATACGCCGACTCACATGGAAAGCGCTGCAATGCATGCACGTATCGAGTTACTACCGGGCAAACGTGTGCTGAAAGTTGAACTATTAAGATCGATCGACATTGAATACAGTGACACCCATGGCTCTACATCTAAGGTATTTAAAGTAAACAAAGAAATTAGTTTTGAGGCAGAGGCAGGGCACTATTATCAAATTTATGGCTTGCTAGATCCTGATCAGACTTTCCCCTGGTTTACTTGGATAGAAGACAAGACGGGGGGTAAGGTTGTTGCTGGAGAAAAACCTAAGTAATAATAGGTTTTTAGGCGCAAAAAATATAACGAATCTATTACGATAAATTTATTTTATCAGCTGTTGAGTAGCTATTTATGGACTTGGGTTAACAGTGTGTCGTCGCTTTGGTTTAGTCAAGTTCCTGTTATTTCACAAAAAATTCAAGTAAAAATAATTTTTGAAATTAACGTATAATTTAATGTTGTGATGGTTTAATAGCCTATTTGCGGAAGATTGATCGCTATAACAATAAGATATCGACGCAGTTATAAGACGTTACAGCAGTTAAATCGATACATATCAGTTAAAAGCTACACACAATTACAAAAAATAATCGAACGAGAAAATATATTATGGGCGCTATGCGCAAAATGTTTATGTTCCTTTTTGGGGAGGAAATTGGGAGGGCAGTACAATGACTTTTAAGGCGTTACGGGTTACGTTGTTACGATTGAATGAGCTGGGTAAGTTTCGTGTGCAAATATTGCCATTACTATTGGTGTTAGTTTGTTATACCGGCCAGGCGTTTTCTGACGGCTTTGCAAATTTACAACCAAATCAACAACCCGGTCTGCAAACAAGCTTGCAGTTAGCCTCTAAGTCCGCAGACTCTAAGTATAAAGATATGGAGTCCCCAAACAAGCCACCGGATATAAAAGATCTTAATCAAGCCGTTTCGCTTTACACGTTGGGTTTAAAATACCTGCATGGCAAAGGTGTAAAAAAGAACAATTTAAAAGCATTACGCTTATTTAAAAAATCTGCTGAACAGGGTTACCCCCGTGCAGAATACCAGCTTGGTATCATGTATCGGGACGGTATCGGTGTTGGACGAGATAAGCAAGAGGCGGTCAGGTGGTTCCGGCTCGCGGCTGCCTGGGGTGAAACAGACGCAAAAAAAGCACTGGATAAACTGATAAAGGGTAACAACAATAACAGTAATGACGATAGCAAAAGAACGGCAAATGGCCAAACGGCGAAACAGTTATATCAACGTGCAAAAGCCGCTCTTTCCGGTAGTGGTGGAAAAACAGATTATAAAAAGGCATTTGAATTGCTAAAAAAATCTGCCAGCTTAAATCATAAGGAAAGTCAGTTTGAATTAGGTATTCTCTATAAAAATGGCACAGGTACATCTAAAAATATAGAAAAAGCCAAGAAGTGGTTAAATAAAGCAGTTTTAAATGGGTATGGAAAAGCCCGTTTAGTGTTAAGAGAACTCGTTGTGCTTGAAGAGAAACACCTTAACTATAAAACAGAAAGTGGGCAGTACAACTTCTCTGCCGATGCGGCCTATATCGCAGCGGCACAAAAAGGGGATGTAGGTGCGCAGTTCAAATTAGGATTAATGTATATCGAAGGAGACGAAATAGCGCGGAATCCATCTAAAGGGCTGGAGTGGTTACGGCGTGCCGCCGAGCAGGAACACCTGGACTCACAGCTCAAGTTGGGCGACTTGTTGTATAAAGGTGTACTACTAGATAAAGATTATGCTGAATCTGCCAAGTGGTATCAAAAAGCGGCCAAGCAAGGCCATCCCGGCGCACAATACATATTGGCAAATATGTATAAAAAGGGATTAGGATTAGACAAGGATAAGCGCAAGGCAGAAAAATGGTATCGTGAAGCCGCGAACCAGGGCCATGTCCAGGCAAAGGATAAAATCAAAAAATTGTAAGTTTGAGTTTATTGAATTTTTTTGTTTATCCTAACACATCAATTAAAATTGCTGCCTATTGATGTGTTAGGTTCATATTTACGATCAACAACTGATAAAAATTTACAACTTTGTTGAAATCCGCAGTTGAAATGCGTTCGTTAATTCCATGAATTCGTTTTAAATCACTCTTGGTAACAGGTAATGGTGAAAACCGGTAAATGTTATTCTCTGGCGCGCTAAAATGTCTTGAGTCTGTCGAGGTTATTGTCAAGTAGGGCGCGACTAACGTGTCCGGGAACAATTGTTTGATCGTTTTGTGTAGTGTACGAAAGAAAGGCGTATCTATTTTAGAAACTGACGATGCTTCATGGTTAGAAGACACCTTGTTTGAAGAAACATTATCTGTAGAAGAAGTATTGATTTTAATTCTAGGATCGTCAATGACAGTGGCAATTTTATCTCGAATTGAGTCAATCCTGTCTCCTGGTAACAATCGAATATTTATTGTAGCAGACGCAGAAGTAGGTAGCACATTTTCCGCCACACCGGAATTGAATTGGGTGATTGCCATCGTTGTTTGAATTGATGCATTCGTTGATGCTGATTGAGCTAATTTTTGTTTTACCAGATTTTCAGTTAGCCAAAGGTTTGCAAAAATTGATTTATTTATTGTTCCCATTTCAGGGCCGAGAAAGTTAAACATTTGCCTGATTGGTGGTGTCATTTTTCTTGGGAATGAATTAGCTTCAAGCTTCTTTAAAGCCGTCGTCAGCAAACCGATAGCCGTTTGCCGGGGAGGCATAGAGGCATGGCCACCTGGCTGAGTTGCCATAAGATGTAAGGTTAGATAGCCTTTTTCGGCAATACCAATTAATGCGACAGGTTGTGAAACTGCTGGAATAATATTTTTACTGATGACCCCGCCTTCGTCGAGAGTCGTTGCCGGCATCAAATTGTGTTTTTTCAGGTATTCTGCAATTTTTCTGGCGCCGTTGTTCCCGCCCGTCTCTTCATCCGCGCCAATTGCAAAAAGCAATGTTTGATTTGGTTGAAACCCACTGTTAATTAACCGCTCTATTGCAATGAATTGTGCAATAATATTTAATTTGTTGTCCATTGACCCTCTGCCCCATATATACCCGTCGGCCAATTCTCCAGAGAAGGGTGGGTATAGCCAATTATCGTTTGTGGTTGAATCAACGGGTACAACATCGCTGTGAGATAGAAATAAAGCAGGTTTGTGTTGTGATTGGCTGCCTTTCCAGATATACAATAAGCTATGGCGGCCAACTCGTTCTTTTGTCATTATGTGGTGAGACTTAGGAAATTTTTCTGTCAGGTAACGATTAAATGCTAAAAACTCAGATTCAAATTCGGACTGCGTGTTATTAGATGATATTGTTTTAAATTTAATTGCACCCCCAAGAAGTTGACTGGCAATATTGTTTTTTTCTAGTGAGTTTGTTGGATCAGGGGTTAATGGCGTCGGCGAAACGTTGGATATTTGTTTCGATGTAAACAACAATGTATTTACAATTACAAGAAAAAACACAGCAACGATAATTAGGAGACCAGCTAAGAAAAATTTTCTCATGTATTGATTACCAAGTATAGAAGACTGTCTGTATTGGAAACAGCGTTAACAAAGCTAAAATTAACGGCAGGTGTATAGAATAGTGACCCTGCCGAAGGTTTTCAATTGCTGGTGTCGACAAAAGAACTGTAATTGCGCTATGTTATGTACACGAAAAAACGCACAATGTATAGGAGAAAACAATGTCAGATGTAATCGGAGGAAAGGGAAAGTGTCTTTGTGGTGAAACACGTATCATCGCAAAGAGTATTAATAAAAATGTGGGCGCATGTCATTGTGGTATGTGTAGAAAATGGGGCGGCGGGCCTTTAATGGCGGTTGATTGTGGCACGGATGTTTCATTTGAAGGTGAAGAAAATATATCAGTGTTTAACTCGTCCGATTGGGCGGAGCGTGGTTTTTGCAATAAATGTGGAACCCATTTATTTTACAGATTAAAACAGAGTAAGCAGTACATGATGCCTGTAGGATTGTTTGATGATCAGAAAATGTTTATTTTCGATCATCAAATATTCATTGATGAAAAGCCATCATTTTATAGCTTTTCAAATGAAACAAAGAATATGACAGGCGCTGAAGTGTTTGCAAAATATACCCCTCTTTCAGAGTAGGTAATAACTGATACGGGTTTAACTGATGTGTCAGATTCAAGCATTGTCCTATCCCTGGTGCTCTTCGTTGCGAGAGAATCTGTAACATCCTGTAACATCGAATAAGAGGGACAGATTATTGCTGCTGCAATATCTGCATTCCCGCCATCCGCAACAGATGGCGGGGTCGTGAATCTATTACTTTTTCTTCTCCCGCTACATTCCTACTGCTACATGGGAGAGGGTTGATTAGGCTTGATTAGACGTACTGGTTTGTGTGGGTAGTAACAATTTTGAGAGTGCGATACTTGCTAGCTTGTAAATCAATGCACCACTTACAGCGAAAAGAACAAAAACAATTTTAAACAGTTGGCTTAATAACATTATTTCGTCTCCTTCTATTAGCATTGGTTGTAAACGAAAGTTCGAGAACAGCAGTGCCAGTCAAGTCAGATATTTAAAGTTAAAAAGATTCGTTCTGTTCGGGTACAAACAATAAAAATAACCTTTTACCCTTGTATTAACCGTAGAAGGCTAATCTTAATTTAATATTAATTTAAGATTAATTTTTCGATAAAAATGAAGAGCTTAGAAGAGAAGAATGTTGGAAATTAGTGAATAAATATATTTTTGCTACAGTTGTGAAAAACTAAATAGCCTTAAAAACAACAATTGAGTCAATTATGCAACAAGATGTTGTTGGGCCGATATTTTTCAATAAATAGACGGCAATAGACGGCTTTAAAATGTTACTTTAAGACGGTTATTTTTACATTTGGCGATTTTGCGCCAAACCAACCAACACCTTCTTCAAACATTTGCCATTGAAAATCATAGATACCCGGTTTGGTCGGCACAACAGCATTAAATGTGAACGTTTTAAATTCCCCTGGGTTCACTTTTTCTTTGGCGTTCAGTGCGACTTGGTCGATTAACCAGGTAAGATTTTTTGCTGGTTTTTGTGAACCAATTTTATATTTTCCCCAGGTCCAGGTACTGCTGCCCGTATTTTTTATTATAAGCTTAACAGTGAAATTTTGACCAACATTTAATACGGTGTAAGGAGGGCCGACTTTTACCAGCCCGGGTAATTCTTGTAAGACGAAATCAGCATTGTTTTTATTCCCTTTGCCTTCCACCGGGATTATTATATTTGGTGATTTCTGACCAAACCAATCGCCACCAGCACGCAACATTTGCCATTGGAAATTATAGTCGCCCGGTTTGCTAGGTGCGGTGACGGTAAATTTTGCCGTGAGCGTATCGCCCGGCCGGACAGCGTTATCGGATGAAATTTTAACTCGTTTTTTACCCCAGAATTGATTATTTGATGGATTTTTTGAGCCTAGCGTATAGCTTGAACTCGTCCATGTTGTGTTGCCGGTATTTTTAAATTGGATCATCACATTGTATTTTTTGCCTGTTTCCATGCTGGAGGGCGCAAACTGGGCCATTGCCTGGGAGTTATCGGCAGCCAGTACAGAAGTACTGCTTGCGATCAAAAGCAGTATTGTGAGAAGCATAATAATGGTTACAGAGTGAAATTCACGCATCATTTTCATTCAAATCCGCCAAGAGTGAGGTAAGTTTGTTGAAGTTAGGTTTTCAAAGATAATCATCACATTATAGTTATATCTGCAAACTAATGTCAGATAATACTGACCTTTATCGATATTTTATATGTTTGCATATACTTTTATGTTCGATACTGCATACCTTTTTGTATGCAAGGTATTAAAGCTTGCGTTGAATCCTCTGCCTAGGTGAGGGCATTGAATTGATCGGGTTATTGAAAATTTGCTTGTTTTAAAGCGGGGCTTGTACCCGCAGCACAATTGAAAAATACATTAATCGCGTAACTGTGCGCTGTATCCTCCCACAAGTATGCGTCCAGCATGATGATTAACGTATTCGTGAAGTAGGTACTGTTTTCTTTCGACGGTGTTCCTGTTTTCAAGGACAATCTCAATGCGTGTTCTGGCGGAACACCCGCTCGTGCGTTGATAACTGAATCCATACCGACCATTGCTTTTGCGTAGCAGGATTGTGCAGAAGTACCGTATACGTCAAATTGATACGCGTGGCTTTGCAAAGGAAATATAAGACCAAAACATAGTACCGCTAATAACTGTTTCATCTGACTTAACCTCCCTAAATCACAAGATACCTATCTTTATGGAGTCAACGTTCTTCCACAAAACAGGATGAAACTATGTGCCATAAAATACTTGTTATAAATAAAGGTTCTGTCAAAACATAACCTATAAAAATACTTAATGATTGATATAGAGGCAGTTTTTGAACCTAACAATTGGCCACAACTTGTAAGTTGGACACCGTAAGTTTCGATACATTCCCTTCGCTAAAAATTGTTTCCCACCGCTAATATTAGCTTGTTGCTATTAACTTGGTGTATCGGCGCTATAGCGAAAAAGTTGAGGCATGGAAACAATAAATACTAAAACAAATGCTGCGTTTGTTGTGTTCAATGCGCTAGTCGAAAAATAGTTAACGAATGGGCAGGGTTATACGAGGTACAAATACTCAAATTCTTCAAGGGGGGGCTACGTAGCCAAGGTTAACGACTCGCCTGGTGAACCTCTTGTTTTATCGAACTAATTTTGCGTCAATTGAGCTAAAAATCGAATAAACTTCCATCTGCAAGCCCATTACGTATAAAATACGCCTAAATTATTACCTTGACGGAGTACCAGTGGCGGATGAGAGCCGCCCCTGCGACGGCACATTGATCATTAAATAAAAAAAACATTGTTATGGCTTTATATAGTGTAGATAAACTAATGGTTGAAGCGCGCAAGCTTGCGGCTGAATACCGTAAAACAACTGGCAAACCCTTGGGTATTAGCAGTGAGATTGCAAAATTTGATGTCGCTCGCTTAATGGGACTTGAATCAGTGGATCCTACACAATCCGGTGGTTATGATGCTATCGGTACCGGTGAACGCAACGGTAAATTAGTACAGATCAAGGGAAGGGCGATACTTGAGGAAAAAAAATCAGGACAGAGAATTGGTCAACTTAAGGTTGACCAGGAATGGGACAGTGTCATGTTGGTGATGATGAACGAAGAATACGAGCCCATTGAAATTTATGAAGCTCAAAGAAGCGAGTTATTGGAAGATCTCCAAGATAGCACACACAATAAACGAAAAAAACGCGGTGCAATGACGGTGGCGAAGTTTAAAAAAATAGGAAAACTGGTCTGGAGCTGTTTTGAAGGCGAGATTAAGGATTAGGTGTGAGAGAACCAAACGAGTAACAAATAGACGTCACGCCATGACTTAATCAGAGGTTCCTTGCTTATTACTTACTTTTTTTATTTCAACTTTTATTATCTAAACTATTTATTATCTAAACTATTGATAATCAATCATGAACACCATTAATGAAGTTATGGGTGAAAAGGGTTTGCTGTCACAATATATAGCAAACTTTGCGCCTAGAAGTCAGCAAATCGATATGGCGAATGCCGTCTCAGATACGTTGAGCAAAGGCACTGTCGCGGTGATCGAAGCCGGCACAGGAACGGGTAAAACATTTGCTTATCTGGTGCCTGCTCTGTTGTCTGGAAAAAGAATAATTATCTCTACGGGGACAAAAAACTTACAAGACCAAATTTTTAAACGTGATCTGCCTCTGATTAGAAAAATAATGGGCATTCCGTTAACAGCCGCCATGTTAAAAGGGCGTGCTAATTACATCTGTTTATATCGTCTGGAAAATGTGGCGCCGTTTCAACTCAAATTCAGTCGTCAATTTGATAAGGATATGGACTCGATTCAAACTTGGATAGGGCGCACCAAAAGCGGTGATGTGGCAGAATTATCTGCTGTTAAGGAAGATTCCCCCGTATGGCCTTATGTTACTTCATCTGTTGATAATTGTCTGGGGCAGGATTGTGTATCCTATAATGAATGTTTTTTAATGAATCGACGTCGCGAAGCACAAAAAGCGGATATTTTAGTGATAAACCACCATTTGTTTTTTGCGGACATGGCATTAAAAGATGATGGATATGGTGAATTATTGCCGGGTGTCAGTGGTGTGATATTTGACGAGGCGCATCAGATACCAGGTATCGCATCCAGGTTTTTCAGTAAAAATATAACCAGTAATCAGCTTAATGGCCTGGCGAATGACACATTAACTGAACAGGAAGAGGGCGCGTCGGACCATCTGGAATTAGCCGAGTGTGCCGAAGAACTTAAAGTACATGTCTCGGTGTTAAAAACAAAGCTGGAAAAAATTTCTAAAAAGGCTGGTTGGGAAGAACTAATCGCACGCGCCGATATAGATAATGCGTTATCCAGATTGAATAAAGCTTTGAGGGAATTAAAGCTTTGCCTGGAAATCGCCGCACCCAGAAGTAAAGGCCTTGAAGGCTGCTGGAAACGTGCAATTAGTTTGCATGAGCAATTGAGTTTGCATATAGCGAATGAACTTGAGAATTATATACATTGGTATGAAGTGTTCAAACGTGGATTCAGCTTTAGTTTGACACCCATGCATATGTCAGAGATATTCAATTCGTATATGGCTGCAAACGAACTTGCCTGGGTTTTTACTTCGGCGACCTTATCGGTCGGAGACAAGTTTGATTATTTTAATTCTGAATTGGGTCTGGATTTGGGTTTAAATAAGGCCAAAACATTAAAACTGGATAGTCCTTTTAACTTTCAGCAGCAGGTTTTATTGTATCTTCCCGAAGATGTGCCAGAACCTAATAGCAGAATGTACACATTGACAATAACGGAAATGCTGTTACCGGTTATTAAAGCCAGTCAAGGACGCGCTTTTTTACTATTTACAAGTTATCAAGCATTGAATGATGCCCACCACTATTTGCGGGATAAAGTGGATTATGAAATCCTGGTGCAAGGTAGTATGCCTCGATCAAATTTGCTAGACCGGTTTCGGAAATCTGGTAACGCAATATTGATTGGTACCAGTAGTTTTTGGGAGGGGGTTGATGTTCGCGGTGATGCATTATCCTGTGTTATTATCGACAAACTCCCTTTTGCCAGTCCAGGAGATCCCATTCTGCAAGCCAGAATGAAAGCAATGCGTGAAGATGGACGTAACCCCTTTATGGAATATCAATTACCTCAGGCAGTGATTTCACTTAAGCAAGGGTTCGGGCGTTTGATTCGGGATGTGACTGACCGGGGGGTGGTTATGTTATGCGATCCAAGGATTAAAACGAAAGCATATGGGAAACTATTTTTACAAAGTCTACCGAAAACCAGCGTGACACAGAATGTTACGGATGTAGAAAATTTTTTTGCTGAAGACCTTGTGGTTGGAAATACCACTGAAGATTCGACAGCGCGTCGTCGTGAGTAAATTAATATTAAACAAAAAACACCAAACCCGTTCTCTCATAATCCCGTTTAAAAATGAAAATAATATCTATTGAGACATCAACAGAGGCGTGTTCGGCAGCACTTCATATCGATAATGAAGTGATTGAACGATTTGAGATTGCACCGAGCAAGCACTCTCAACTTATACTGCCGATGATTGAATCTCTTCTGAATGAAGCACATATCACCTTGTCGCAGTTGGACGTGATCGCTTTTGGTCGCGGCCCTGGTTCATTTACCGGGCTGCGAATTGCAGCAGGCGTTATCCAGGGGATTGCTTTAGGGGCGGATTTACCGGTAGCACCCGTGTCAACATTAGCGACGCTTGCTCAGTATGCATATGAAGAAAAAAGGCAAGTCAACATATTGGCTGCACTTGATGCAAGGATGAGTGAGGTTTATTGGGGAATTTTTCAATTTGATTCGAAAGGTGAATTACACAGGGTTGATCAAGAGGTTGTTTGTCCACCTGTACTAATTACAAAACCGAACTCAGAATTGGCGACAAAACCTTGGTTTGGAGTAGGGCCGGGATGGACAACGTATTCACCGGAATTGCAGAGTACCTTAGAAGGAATAAAAGTGGATTGGGAAATAAACGTATTTCCTCGAGCACGCTATGTTGCGACATTGGCGCGACAGGCGTTATTAAGGGGCAATGTTGTTGCACCGCAACAAGCAATTCCAGTTTATTTACGTGACAATATTGCAAAGAAAAAAGCCGCTAAGTAGCCGCGTTTTGGCGTTCTACAATAATCAGTCACATTTGCTGATTGAGGTGAGGTTAGACAATTACTATAATTTAACATAACATGCTGTATGCTGACAGGTGCCGAAGGTTGAGGTGACAATATTTTCGCCATTAGTTTTCGCATTAATGTTAAAATACGTTGAATGAATGTTAAGTAATATATTTAAAATATATTAGTAACTGCTTGTAATATATGTGGAAAATGTATGAACGATTTAGTTAAAGTAATTTTTATTGTCGTCGTGTTTTTAATGGCGGCTTGCAGTGATTTTGCTGAACGAAAATATAACTCCAGGCCACTGACGCGGATAGAAGTGCAGCGTAGTGTTGCGATAAAAGACGGACGCGAAACACCTGATTTGGCCGGTAAGAATTTGTCAGATACAAATTTGAATAGCATTAATTTTCGCGGTGCAGATCTTCAAGGCGCTTCGCTAAATGGAGCGACGTTAGTCGGTGTAAATTTGGTAGGCGTTTCATTAAAAGGCGCAGATTTGAGAAACGTCGATTTAACAGATGCGGATTTACAGAATGCGGATTTAAGGGGTGCTATTTTGAATGGCGCTATTTTAGCGGGCGCTAATTTAACGAATGCTGACTTACGTGATGCTAAGTTGGTGGATGCTGATTTCAACAACGCGGTTATTCTGGGTGTGTCATTGAGTGGCGCCGATATGTCGGGTGCGAAAATGGCAGGCGTTTACATAGGCGGAGGCGAGTTAATAAAAGTAAATCTGAAAGGGGCTGACTTAAGAGGCGCAGATTTTAGTGGAATGCAATTAACGGATGTGGATTTTAGGGGTGCTGATTTACGTTTAGCGATTTTGAATTCAACGAAAATGTTGCGAGTGGATTTTCGTGATGCAAAACTGGAATTAGCCGATGTCTCTCTATCTGTTATAGAGGAAGTCAATTTTAGCAAAGCCGATTTACAAAAAGCAGATTTAAATGAAGTTGTTATTAAGAATTCAATACTGCTCGCTGTCAACTTGAGTAATGCGAGACTGCGTAAAATTTATATTCGAAATTCTACCTTTATGGAGGCGAATCTAGATGGTGCAAACATGTATCAGGCTGACATCAGCGTAACCAATATGCGCTACAGTACTTTAAACAACGTCAACATGATCGGTTCTAATTTAACAAAAACCGACTTCCGAAATGTGGAATTTAAAAATGCAAATTTATACAATTCGATATTGATTGGGACAGATTTTAAATTTGCCAAACTCATTAATGTGAATTTCCAGTTTGCAGACCTAAAAGGTGCAAAGTTTAGTGGCGCAAATGTAAATAAAGCTAATTTTAAATCAACTAAAAACCTTGATTTAGCTGCAGGGTTGGATCGTACCAGTAATCTTGATCAGGCAGATTTTTAGCCTAAATAAGTCACTGTAATGGCCGATTAATATATAATGATTGTGAAAAATAATTCACCTATTTAATATGCAAATTAACACCACATCTTCACTGCTTGCCGGGAATCAGACTGCTCAGATTCTTTTTACACGGACGTCTTTGTCTCAGACAAATGCGTCTTCGTTTAATAAGCAGGATAATCGCGATGAATTATTACGTGGTGCCAACACGAATGAATATCGCGCTGGTAAAAGCAATATCGTTGAAAGGGTAATAGATAGACCTCGTGCGACATCTACGGATAATAAGCAGTTAGTTACTTCAAACAATGACTACTTACCCGCGAGCGTGAGTAACCAACACCGATCATCCGCTCGCGTGGTAAACCCAGTGAATACCTTGGCGGTATTTTCACGAAACGCAATAGTGGCATATGAAACAACGAGCCGCTTGGAAGAAAATAATCAATTAACCCAGGTTTTGGGGTTTGATGCGTTTGCCTAAGGTTTTTTTATTATAGGGTTACCATCGTAAGCCGAATTTTAGTGTGTACGATGTATTATCGCCGGTTTTATCTGTTTCCAGTCCAACATTTAAAAGACCAAAATTCATATTTACGCCCACATAGGTTTTCGAGCTGGTAAAGCTTTCTTTTGAAAGCAACACGGCAGCGCTGCCCGTTGGTTTACTCTCGGTTTTAATTCGGCCAATACCGGCATAGGGGGTAAATAATATAAATCCTTTGGATATTGAAAACTCATACCCAGTATTGGTTAAACTTAGCTGATCCACACCGCTTAGCCTTGATGATGTGACACGCAACGCGATGGCAGGTGTTGCAATTCCGCCGTCTAAAATAGCGTAGCGTATTTCTCCGCCGGTGACGTCAATGTTGCTGCCGGGAACAGAGGTGACAGAAAAACCGACATCAATACCGAAAGGTAAACCTTTGTGTGCATGTAATCGTGTTAAAGGCAGTGTGCTTGTCACTTTCGTGTCGCCCGTCGCCTTTTCCCACCAGATATTTGCATTTGACATTTTTGTACCGGTAAGTTCTACGCCTATATCAAAACCGGTGATACCTTGCGCTTCTCCTGGTGAGACTGATTTATAACTGAGCGCTGATGCAAGGTCTTCTGAAAAGAGTCTGAATTCGGGTTGAATCAATGCATTGATTGTATCAAGATCGCTGGCCCTACTCACGTTTGAAATTATTATTAAACAAGCGATGCTGGCTAAAATAATTCGTTTCATGCTGTTATCCTCGGTCTTTTCGGTTTAACTATTTAAAATGAGACTTACATTAGATTAGCATAGCAAACATTCATTTGTATCAATTATTAACGGCCGTAAACGCGGGTTCTTTAGAGGTAAATATACCTTTCTTAACCCGATTGTTTTTTATCTTTTACCTGTTCCAGCAAATTATAATAAGAATTGAGACGGCGCTGATTAATTTTTCCCTCAAGCTTAGCGTATAATAACGCACAATCGGGTTCATGGATATGTGTGCAGTTTTTGAATTTACATTGCCCAATAAAAGGCCGAAATTCAACGAAACCATTGATCACTTCATCGCTATTTAAGTTTCCCAGACCAAAGTCGCGCACACCTGGTGAATCAATTATATTACCTCCTGTTAACAGGTGATAGAGTCGAGAAACCGTTGTGGTGTGTTTCCCTTTTTCCTTTGTGTTAGAGATTTTGCCTATTTTTATTTTTTCATCGGGCAACAGATTTTTGATGATTGTGGATTTACCTACGCCGGATTGGCCTACTAATATACTTGTTTTGTTATTTAAAAAAGAAAGCAGTTGATCTAGACCATTAACAGACTTGGCGCAGATTGAGATTAGCTGGTAACCAATGTCGGCATAATTCGATAATTGTGTATTAAATTGTCTGGTTTCGTTTTCATTAAGTAAATCTACTTTGTTTAATACGATAAGTGGCTTGATGCCGAGGCATTCTATTGCAACAAGATAACGGTCAATTAATGCTTCGCGAAACATCGGTTTAGGTGCGCAAATAATAATAACTTGATCAATGTTTGCTGCGATTGGCTTGAGTTTTCCGTAATTATCAGTGCGTGCCAGGAGGGTGCGTCGAGGCGCGAGTGCCGTAATAACCCCAGATAATTCTTTTCCCTTAACCCAGTACACGCTGTCGCCACAAACAAGTTGCTCTAAATTTTGTCTCGTTGTACAGAGCGTGATGTTGCCACTCGCATCTTCAACATCCAGCGTGGCGCCATAATGAGAAACGATAGTGCCAGGCAGGTGTTCACTTTCCGAATCAATATTGGAATACGAATTCGGTTTTTCTTTTTTTTGAAGTAAACGATTATCCTGAATTTTTTTAATTCTGAGTTGTTGTTGTTTTGTGAGTTTTCGTTTGGCCATGTGACGAGTGTATAGAATAAAATGTATATATTAGGTGGCTTAAATTAGATAGCTTATTCCATTAGCAATGTATTTATTTTTTACATAGATGACATTTTCGGATAATCCCCTAATGGCGTGCATCGTGTAACGTACCAGGCAGCGATTTTAGGATACTTCTGTATCGGGGTGAGGGTCTTCTTGATTGGCTATCCATGCAACTGAATTTACAAACGCAATCGTTTCATAATAATTCTTGAATTCAAAAGATCGTAATATTCCCTTTCCTTTGCCTTCTATTCCTGCTTTTGCGTGCTTATTCGCTTCGGCCTCTCAATCCGTTTTCGACTCTACTATCCGTTCTATCCATTCTATCCGTTTTCGACAATGTCCCGTGTTCTACTTTCTTCCAGTTAATGTGTGTACTGTATCAATTTTTAACAAGGTAACACCACCTTCTTTCGCATAGTTTACATATTTCGTTTTCCGATTTACCCATAATAATTCGCTCATAATATCGTCTCACTATGGTAATGTAAGTGGGTATTTAGTATGAAAATTTGTCACAGTGGGCAATTATAACTAATTTTACACTCTAACATGCTATTTTAACGATTCAGGTAATTGACCGATATATCGTTAAATTATCATCTTGACGGAGTACTAGGTATTATTTGCAGTTATTCTGCGAGTAAATGAGGGATTTTAATGAAGAATGATAACAATTTAATCTGGATCGACCTGGAAATGACAGGCCTGGATACCCAGAATGACTTAATAATAGAAATAGCAACTGTTGTCACAGATGAATTTTTGACAACGCTTGAGGAAGGTCCGGTTATTGCGATTCACCAAAACGATGACGTATTAAATGCAATGGATGAATGGAATACAAAACAACATGCTAAATCCGGATTAGTGCAGCGCGTAAAACAAAGTAAGATAAATGAATTGCAAGCTGAACGCAGCACGATTGATTTTCTGGAAAAGCATGTAGGGGAAGGAAAATCGCCTATGTGTGGTAACAGTATTTGCCAGGACCGGCGTTTTTTGGCGAGATGTATGCCAACTTTGGAACGCTATTTTCATTACCGTAACCTGGATGTCAGTACGCTTAAAGAGTTGGCTCGTCGTTGGGCGCCGGATGTTTATAAAGGTTTTTCAAAAGGCGGAGCACATCTGGCACTGGACGATATCAAGGAATCAATCAGCGAAATGAAATATTACCGCGAATTTTTTATTAAGGTCTAACCTAATTCGCTACGGGTATATTATGCACTTAAACATATGCAGGCTGGCACAATGGCTATGATTACAATGATAACTCCTGTAACAGCGCTGATTTTAGGTCGTCAAATTAACCATGAAATAATCGATGGTTTTGTCTGGTTAGGTGCGTTTTGTGTTATCGCCGCATTAGTTGTATATCAATGGGGTGAACGATTTTTTAGCACTAAAACTCAAAATAATTAGGAAAATTGTGAAATCAGCGGTTTGATCAGCAAAAATGGTTGGTTGCGAGTAGCTGTTTCGTAATAACTAAAAGTGATTCTGACTATAGGGGGTTATTGCAAAATTTTATTAAGCTAAGCGCGTTATTGTTGACAAATTCATGAAAATTCTAGAACCTATCAGTAAGGAGATCTTTCAATGGATTAATGGGAGCACCTATGGTTAGAGCGGTTAGAGTGAAAAATTTTTTGTTGGAAATTCTAGGATTGTTATGGTATCCAAATGTCTCAAAAAAATTGGATGAAGTAGAAGAGTCAACTTAAGTTGTACTACGGTATTACTACCGTAATATTGACTATCGTTATATAAAAAAACACCAAATGTGGTTTAGTCTATTCGGTGTTTTTTTTGCTGTGTTGTGCGATGGCCCATTGCACATGCTCAACAACTAATTTTGAGCGGTCGTTAAGTCTGAGGTTCAATGCGTAAATAATAGCTTGTGATGTGCGCGCATTGCCAAGTGCAACCGCGATATTCCGTAACCAGCACTCATAGCCAATACGGCGTATGGGTGATCCTGTTGTTTTTGAAAAAAAGTCTGATTCTGACCAGGAAAACAGTTCGATTAACTTGGGTGAATCCAGATTGTGTCTCGGTAGAAAATCGTTTTCGGGAGTGGTTTGTGCAAAACGATTCCAGGGGCATACCAGTTGGCAGTCATCACAACCATAAATACGATTTCCAATATAGGATCGCAGAACTTCCGGAATAGAACCGTGCAACTCAATAGTCAGGTAGGAAACACATCGACGTGCATCAACCTGGTAAGGTGCGATTATTGCGCCAGTCGGACAAATATCAATGCAGGCTGTGCAATTTCCACAATGGTTTTTTGCCGGCTTGTCGATGGGTAGCGGTAGATCAGTATATATTTCTCCGAGAAAAAACCAGGAGCCATGTTGTTTTTGAATTAAATTAGAATGCTTACCTATCCAGCCTAACCCGGCCTTTTCCCCTATGGCTTTTTCCAATACTGGTGCGCTATCAGTAAAAACGCGATACTTATAGTTGCCAGTCAGTTGCTCTATCCTGGTTGCGAGTTTCTGCAAGCGATGGCGTAATACTTTATGATAATCACGGCCAAGCGCATAACGGGCGATGTATCCTGTGTCATCATTTTCCAGTAATTTCAGTGGGTCGCTGGTCGATTTCGGCAAATAATCCATTCGCGCTGAAATGATAGAAATGGTGGTGGGGATTAATTCGTTTGGCCTGCTTCTTTTGGTGCCATGGCGTGCCATGTAATCCATCTGACCATGGTACTTTGCTTTTAGCCAACTCATTAGACGGTTTTCTGCCTCAGCTAACTGTGTATTGGTGATGCCCACTTGCTGAAAACCTAACTCAATTCCCCAATGTTTAATGTCTTTGGCGAGTCTATTGAAATCGATGTATTTTCCGTTAGCGGCATTAAATTCTTGAGAATGACTTTCTATTTCCTGCATACCCGCTATGATACCCCTGATGAAGGAGTTACCCCAATATTTATATCGAGCAGCACAAGTTAAAAAACTTGATCAGGCTGCGATAGAAAATCACAATATTCCTGGCGCCACACTGATGGAAAGAGCTGGTCAGGTGGCATTTGAGTTGCTGCAGCAGCGTTGGCCAAAGGTGGCACGTATTGCGGTGCTTTGTGGTATTGGCAACAATGCTGGTGATGGTTTTGTTGTCGCAAGGCTGGCAAAAAGTGCGGGAATCGAAGTCGCTGTGTTTCAGGTAGGAGATGAAATAAACATTTGCGGCGATGCGCTTAGCGCAAATAAAGCATTGCAGAAAGCGGGTGTGACTGTTAACCCATACAAGCGCGGTGAATTGAATAACTGGGATGTGATCGTAGACGGTTTGTTTGGCACGGGTTTATCAAGAGAAGTGACTGGCATTTGGCGGTCAGCTATCGAGGCGATTAATCGAAGTGGTCGACCGGTCTTATCACTGGATATTCCCTCCGGTCTGCAGGCAGATACCGGACATGCGTTGGGCATAGCCGTTAAAGCGACGACGACGATCACCTTTATAGGCTTAAAACAGGGCATGCTGACTGGGGAGGGCCCCTTCTATTGTGGCGAATTACAATTCAATGATTTAGCGATACCCAAGGAAATTTATACCGATGTGTCGCCTGCCGCACGTCGGCTGGATATGCAATTTGTGTCTAAACGGCTCGCAAAGCGTTCGCGGACAGCTCATAAGGGACATTTTGGACATGTTCTCATCATGGGTGGCATGCCTGGTATGTCCGGCGCTGTAAAATTGGCTGGCGAAGCTGCGGCGCGTGTCGGCGCGGGTTTGGTAAGTATTGCAACACGAAAAATACACGCTGCTTTCCTGAATATGACGCGGCCAGAACTGATGGTGCATGGCGTTGAGGCTGCCAGTGAAATCAAACCCTTGTTAGATAAAGCGACCGTAGTCGGAATTGGGCCAGGTTTGGGGCAGAGTGAATGGGCGCAAGAGTTGCTTGCGTGTGTTCTCGAAACCGAGTTACCCGTTGTTATGGATGCCGATGCGCTCAATTTAATTTCCAAAGACCCTGTTAGTCGAAAAAACTGGATTTTAACACCGCATCCCGGTGAAGCTGCGAGACTAATAAATAGCAGCGTGGAAAAAATTGAAGCGGATCGGTTCGCTTCTATTCTGGAGATTCAGCAACGCTTTGGCGGTGTTGTTGTGTTAAAGGGTAAGGGGAGCCTGGTCGCTGCCGATGATTTTTCAATTGATGTTAGTTCGGCGGGTAATCCTGGTATGGCAAGTGGTGGTATGGGCGATGTGCTGACAGGTGTTATTTGCGGGCTATTAGCGCAACGTTTAAGCTTGACAGATGCTGCAAAAGTGGGGGTTTATATTCATTCAGAAGCCGCTGATCGGGCGTCACGCTATGGGGAAAGAGGCATGTTAGCCAGCGATTTAATGGACCCTTTACGCCAACTTGTTAACGTAAATAAGTAGTCATTAACCCGTGCATTTTATTCAATTCACTACACTTGCGGTTCCCGTCAATTCACATGTATTTAAAAGATGAGTCAGCGACTGTTCTGATTGCAGCACAATTAGCCCAACGATTAACGAAATCGACTATACAATCGAATTTTACCCTTTATTTAACGGGCGAGCTGGGTACCGGTAAGACCAGTTTTGCCAGAGGGTTTCTGCGAGGACTTGGCTATCCGGGACGGGTAAAAAGCCCAACATTTACCGTTGTTGAGCCTTATCAATTAAATGAAATGACGGTTTATCATCTTGATTTATACCGTCTCGCGCATGCAGAAGAGCTCGAGTACCTGGGATTGCGTGACTTTTTTGATAGTAACGTCATTTTACTGATCGAATGGCCTGAACGTGGTAGTGAATATTTACCCAACGCCGATATTGAAATCCAGTTGCAACATTGCCAGGATCCGCAGCAAGATGGTCGGCAGCTGCATATTGAAGCCGTCAGTGAGGTCGGGCAGGCGGTTTTAACTGATGTGTTAGGTTAACCCATTTAGTTCATTTGCTGAGCACGAATGCGCTTTGTATCGCAAGATTGGTAATTATTCCCTATAAAATCTTGTCTCACATGTTAGTATCTAACGTAATAGTGAGATTATAGGCGTATCTATATATTTTAACTATATATTTTAAGTGAAGCTTAAGCTGTTTTTACTCGAAACGTACTCGGCACAAAGTTTGCTGTGAGTTTGATATGTTTATTAAAACGTCAATTTTACATTCTATTAGTGTCAAGAGAAGCGCCAACATAATTGTTTTTATTATTTTATGTTCGGTAATCTTAACGATGCCTTTTGATGTCGATGCGGCGTCGTCGAAGACAGGATACATCAAAAGCCTGCGTACCTGGTCTGCACCGGATAGCATTCGTGTGGTGTTCGATACCAACCGAGATATAAAACATCGATTATTTGTATTACACAATCCAGAGCGTGTGGTCATTGATTTTTACAATACTAAACTAGGTAAGCCACTCGATAAACTGGATTTCTCCGGGAGTTTGATTAAACGCATTCGTAGTTCCGTTAAGGGGAACAGACAATTTCGCGTCGTATTTGACATGAATGTGAATGTGCAGCCGAAAAGCTTTACATTGGCGCCTAACAGTAAATACGGTCACCGGCTGGTAGTGGATTTATTTGAGAAAAAGAAAAATGCAAAAAATCTAACAGTCAAATCGATCTCGTCATCGGGTAAATTAAATAGACTACGTGATGTAGTAATTGCAATTGACGCAGGCCATGGTGGTGAAGACCCTGGTGCATTAGGTCACCTGGGTACCTATGAAAAAGAAGTTGTTTTGTCTATTGCGCGACGACTGGAAAAAATGATTGCCAAGGAAAGAGGCATGCGACCGGTCATGATACGCAATAGTGATTATTTTGTTAGTTTGAATTCAAGGAAAAAAATAGCGAGAAAAAACAAGGCAGACATGTTTATTTCAATACATGCGGATTCCTTTAGAAAAACCAGTGCGGCTGGCGCCTCGGTTTATGCGCTTTCCTCGCGTGGAGCCAGTAGTGAGGCGGCAAGAATTTTGGCAAAAAAGGAAAATGCGACAGATCTTATCGGTGGGGTGGATTTTGACAACAAGGATAGTTTATTGACTTCAGTGTTACTTGATTTAACCCAAACAGGGACAATAGAAACCAGCCTAAGTCTGGGAAATAAGGTTTTAAATGAACTGAAAAAGATAGGTTCTGTTCACAAGCCTAACGTTGAACGCGCGCGTTTTGTTGTGTTGCAATCGTTGGGGATACCCTCTATTTTGGTTGAAACCGGATTTATCAGTAACAGAACAGAAGAGCGCAAGCTTAAAAATTGGCGCTACCAACAATCTGTAGCCCGTTCAATATTGAAAGGCATAAAAAATTATTTCGTCGATCAGTCACCACCAAATACGTTTTTTGCGAAGCGCGATAAAAATATTGAGGATGACAGCGTCAATTATACTATAAAACGAGGCGATACGCTTTCAGAAATTGCCAGTTCGTATAATGTGACGATGAATAATATACGCAGCTTTAATGATCTTGTTAACGACAATCTCAATATTGGGCAAATTATTCGTATTCCCAGGTAAGTAATGTAATATACTACTTGTAGCGAATAGGATTTACATTTGCTAATTACTAAACTGTTCGTGTTAAAATTATAAAAAAAAAATAAAGAGTTTTATTTTCGTCACGCGCTATTTCATCCGACTGTTTCACTAAGCTATACCAAGCCAAGTTATTCCAATAAAACAAACAATCTAAAAAATATTCTACCAGTTAAACGCCTCGTTCATTTTCCATTCAGCTTCAAATCCGTAATATACCAAGTAGAAACTTTTGTGCAGGAGGATTTCACAATAGTGATGGATGTATTTGTATCAAAAAATAATAAACAAGAAAGACAATCAACTAATTTAAATTGTAAAAACTGTTCACTGTATCGTATCTGTTTACCCAAAGCGGCCAAAGAATGTGAATTGTATGCGCTCAGCAAAATAATAAAAAGACAACAATCGCTCAAACGTAATAGCTACCTGTTTAAAGAAGGTGATCCCTTCTCAGCTATCTATGCCATTAAATCCGGTTGTGTAAAAACGTATCGACTGACAGCAAATGGTAAAGAACAGGTGTGTGGTTTTTATCTGCCAGGGGAATTGATCGGACTGGATGCCATCGAATCAGGTATTTACTCATGCAGCGCTAAAATCTTGCAAACCAGCAGTGCATGCGCGATCCCCTATACTGAATTCGAAAAACTCAGCAAAAACATGCCTGGTTTGCAGCAGCAGTTATTACGGTTAATGAGCAGGGAAATCGCCGCACAACAATGGCTGGTTACCTTGCTTGGCAAACAGTCTGCTGATGAACGTGTCGCTTCTATATTGTGTAACCTTTCAGAGCGCTTTGAAATCCGCGGTTATTCACCCAATGAATTGAACCTGGGTATGTCACGAAATGATTTGGGTAATTATCTTGGACTTGCGATCGAAACAATAAGCCGTGTCCTGGGCCGTTTTCATCAGGCGGGCTTGTTAACTGCCAATGGAAAAAATATTCAGCTGCACCAACTAGACCAATTACGCGAACTCGCAGGACAGTTCTAATAAAAATTATTGAACAAATTATTGACTCAGGTCAAAGCATTCCAAACCATCTTGGTACACACTTAAGTTCAACTAATTTAATAATAACATTTGAACATCGTATTAGGAGATAAAGATGGCACTAGAATTAACAGTAATATTGTTCACAATATCTTTTGCAATGGTCTTGTTAGGTATGACAACAAGCTAATTGGCAAATTCTTTAACAGCGTTTATTTTAAAACAATAATAGTATGTAATATCATCACTCGTAGCACAGTTCTATTACGCACTTCCATTACACATTATTGTGACCGCATAAAGCAGCACCAACCCCTATAGCCCGCTGCTTTATGCATTTTTTACACCTTCCATGAATTAACCTCTATTCTGTCTATTAAACCTAAAAAAATCATTTAAATTGGCCAATGGTGACTCCATGGTCAAGACAACGTCGTTGTGAGGCAGGTTTACTGGATCAATTCTCGGTATCCAATAGACGAACCAAGCTTAGTCTTGTTAAAATTAACGCTTCCGTACAGTAGAGAATAAACAATGAGCGCAGAAGACAACCAACCCGATTGGGACAAAATAGCAGAAAAATTTGATGTTTGGTTACCCCAACTTGCTCCGGTTGGAAACGCATTACTGAAAGAACTTGATGCGCAGCCAGGTGAGCACATTATAGATCTGGGTTCCGGGACGGGTGAACCGGCACTGAGCCTGGCACGCAATATGGCTGGAAAAATCCGTATAACCGGTATCGACGCCGCACAAGGCATGGTCAAGGTGGCACAAGAAAAAGTATCTAACGAACAACTCGAAGGCATTGAGTTTCTCAGCATGTCGGCAGAACAGCTTGATTTCGAGGACGAACTATTTGATCGGGCACTATGCCGATTCGGTGTCATGTTATTCGAAGATCCGCTACGGGGCCTAAAAGAAATGTATCGAGTGTTAAAACCGGACGGACATTTTGCCCTGGCTGTTTGGAGCACGCCCGAAACTATGGTGACATTATATTGGAGCTATGAGGTATTCAAACACCGTGTCCATGAAGATTTTTACCCGCCTTTGGCTAAAGTCACGTCTCTTGGTTCACCCGGAAAAATAGAAGCCCTGCTCAGGGAAGTCGGCTTTAAGCAATTCATTGTCACACCCGTTACATTTCATTATGAATTTGAGTCCTTTGACGCATATTGGGATGCCATCGAGGCGTCCGATATATTAAAAATACAATATGATGCACTACCCGCAGATCAACGACATGAGATACGCGATGAAGTCGGTCACTTCGCAAGGGAATTTATCAGCGACGGTAAACTCATAATCCCCCATGAATACCTGCTTATAACAGGTAGCAAACCGAAATAAGAGATAGTCGTAATCGTACATGCCGTCCAACTACTAAATCTAGTATTATTTAAGGGTGTTTTTCTATTCAAGCACGAGTGGGTTAACAGGATCCAGTGTGACTTGACTTTGTCGGACTTACCACACGCAATAGGTTACAATATCCGTACACTCAATAGCTAGTTAGTACTGTGCCGTTTATGACTTAATCAGAGGCTCCCTAATTCTAAAAAATTTCGACTTTGGTATAAAAAAATGTACAAATGCAATTATTTTTCGGTTCACGAGGTAGTACCGCCCCGTGTCTTTGAAGAGCGGGGAGGTGAAGCTTGGGAGTTGTTGGATGAGCGTTTGTTAATTACCCTGGATCGATTGCGAGAACGTTTTGGCCCGATGACAGTTAATAATTATTACTGGGGGGAAAGGCGCGAGTGGAGTGGATTGCGAACAAAGGACAGCCCATATTACAGTCAATTCAGTCAACATTCATTTGGGCGAGCTGCGGATTGTTTGTTTAAGAATAGAACAGCAGAAGAAGTTCGCGAAATAATATTGTCAAATCCTTTGGATACGGAATTTGAATTGATCGGCAGTATTGAGTTAGACGTATCCTGGTTACATTTCGATGTTAGAAATTGTGACAGGATAAAAACATATTACCCTTAATAAGCTATTACTAGCTGCAGCGGCAAAAAAAATAGGTTTAACCGGAGGTCAATTATGGCCGAGCGCCCTTTGTGTTTTGTGATTATGCCATTCGGTCTTAAAAAAGATCCCGGCGGTGGTCCGGATGTTAATTTTGATCGAATATATAGTCAGGCGATTCAGCTGGGTATTGAGGATGCTGGCATGGAACCGGTGCGGGCAGATGAAGAACGTATTGGTGGCATTATTCATAAGCCGATGTTTGAGCGACTGCTGTTATGTGATTATGCTTTAGTTGACCTCACTACGGGTAATCCCAATGTATTCTACGAACTTGGCGTACGGCATGCCGTACGTCCAGCGACAACGTTAACCCTGTTTGCTCAACAGCACCAAATTCCTTTCGATGTGTCCTATATTCGGGCCTTACCTTACGACCTAGGTCAGCAAAATCAGTTTGAAGATACACAAGCCACACAACTTCGTACGGCGATTGCCGGGCGCTTAAAAGCGCTTCGTGAACAAGCTATTGATGAACCGGAAGTGGATAGCCCTCTATTCCAGCTATTGCAAGGCTATAAAGCGCCAGATATTGCACGCCTCAAGACCGATGTCTTTAGAGATCAAGTCACCTATGCTCGTGAATTTAAACAGCAACTGGCTATTGCACGTGATCATAAGGACAGCGCTCAGCTAAAAAAATTGGAGTCAACCCTTGGACCATCGGATACAGTTGAGGCGGGTGTG
This sequence comes from uncultured Gammaproteobacteria bacterium, assembly GCA_964654485.1. GTDB lineage: Bacteria > Pseudomonadota > Gammaproteobacteria > SG8-11 > SG8-11 > JAADIM01. The sequence goes on from CAZZJI010000028.1 coordinate 31,244, forward strand.
TTCATCGATATTTTTCTATCTTATCGTGCCGTGGAAGACTGGCAAGGAATGATAACACTCTATGAACGTCTGCCGACAGAACTTAAACGGTCAATATTGGTTCGAGAACAATTGAGTTTTGCGTTGAACCGAGCAGGTAGTGGGAATAAAGCTCTTCGAATTCTTGAAGATGTTATTGCGCAACAGGGTCCAAGCTCCGAGACTTGTGGCCTTATGGGCCGTGTTTATAAAGATAAGTGGGTGAAAGCGTTTGAGTCGGGGCATGAGGTAGAAGCGAATGGATATATGAATCGAGCAATTGATGCTTATGTTCGCGGATTCGAAGCAGATTGGCGTGATGCTTACCCTGGTGTCAATGCACTTACCTTATTGGACATTAAGGGTGATGAGGCATCACTTGCAACTAAGCTAGAGATATTGCCAGTAGTACGCTATGCAGTGACGCAGCGCTTAAAATCTTCTCAAGCAGATTATTGGGACTACGCTAGCTTGTTAGAACTCGCTGTGCTCGATCAGGATGAAGCTTTTGCGTTGGAATGTCTTTCTACTGCTCTCGCTGTAATAAGAGAACCATGGGAGCCAAAGACAACCTTGAACAATTTGCTGCTGATTCGTGATGCGCGGCGAAACCGTGGTGTTGTAGAATCGTGGTTGGATAAAATTATTGAAGAATTGAAATGCTATTAGGCCACGGTATCAATAGCTTATTATAAACAGTTTATAAAACAATAATACGGCACAAAAATAAAGGGGTTTTACTATGGCGGTAACGGATGAGGGCAGTGAAGAAAAAAGATCAGAACTGGTCGAGAACGCCAAGGAAATCCTAAGAGGTAAGCAGGAGTCCGCTAGTGAATGTCTTTCTCTCGCCAAGCAACTCAAAAATTTTAGCGAAATGCGTTGGGCGCGTAGGCTGCTAGATATTACCGTTGAACGAGGAGTAGATGATCATAAGCTGGCGCAAAAAATTGCTCAGACGCGTGCGTTGGTCACCTACAAAGATACCCAGTTAGGACGCGAAGATGCGCTAAATCGTGCACTGGAGATTCTCTACAAGGTATTTGATCTGCTTACAACTGAAGACCAGGAAACCTTGGGGTTAGTTGGGGCGATATATAAACGCAAATGGGAGGTTGATACCGATAAATTAAACCTCGAGCACGCATTGCGATACTACCGACGTGGTTTCAACGTCGGTGTAGAGAATGATGATGGTTATACCTCAATTAACACCGCGTTTGTGCAAGACTTATTAGCCCACATTGAGGAAAATCAGGCCCGTGAAGCGGGTATAAAATCACTGACTGCAGAAGTACGTAGGGACGAAGCGCGTAAAATACGCCACACAATCGTTGATACGTTTCATCAGGTGTATAAAGATAGGGGGGAATCTGATTTCACGATTGCGGACTATTGGCCTATCGTAACGCTTGCGGAAGCTTATTTCGGATTAAACCAATATTCAGATGCTAAAGAATGGTTGCGTCAGGCAAAGAGTATTAATGAAATATCGGAGTGGGAATATGTCAGCACAGCCAAACAATTGGCGCATCTAGCGCAGATTCAGGCTGACCGAGTGTTATCCGATGATGAACTGGTGAATTCCGATGCATGGCGGGCGCTCTATGAATTCTTAGGAAATAATGCTTCCGCTGTACGCTCCATGTTTTTGGGAAAAATGGGATTAGCACTTTCTGGTGGTGGTTTTCGCGCATCTTTTTATCATATAGGCGTTTTGGCGAAGCTCGCAGAGTTGGATCTTTTGCGGCATGTAGAAGTTATGTCATGCGTCTCAGGGGGTTCTATTGTAGGTGTTCACTATTATTTGGAACTGCGTCGTCTTATCAATAAAGAGAAGAAGCAAGATGTCAATATTAATCGTCAAGATTATATCGATCTGGTTACAAATACCGTGGATGATTTTCTTGCGGGTGTACAAAAAAATCCTCGTGTCAGGATTCTAGCCAATCCTTTTACAAATTTAAAAATGCTTTTTTCGTCCTCCTATTCACGCACACAGCGTTTAGGTGAACTCTACGAAAAATTGATATACAGCCGCATTAATGATGGTGAAGGTGATAAGGATCGCTGCATAAGCGGACTCTTTTTAACGCCGGTAGAGAAACCGAAGGGGTTTCTTCCTCGACGGGATAATTGGTCGCGAAATGCTAAAATTCCAGAGCTTATCCTAAATGCAACCACGCTGAATTCGGGGCATAACTGGCAATTTACCGCCAGCTGGATGGGGGAATCACCGTCTTCGATTAATCGTGAGGTAGATACCAATAAGCGTTTTCGCCGCATGTATTATAAGGAGGCGCCAGACAAGTTTAAGAATGTTCGACTTGGATATGCCGTAGGAGCGTCATCCTGTGTACCGGGTCTATTTGAGCCGCTTGTATTGCCCGATCTTTATGCTAACACAACATTACGTTTGGTTGATGGGGGTGTTTATGACAATCAGGGTGTGAGCAGTTTGTTTGAGCAGGATTGCGATGTGATTTTGGTGAGTGATGCTACTGGACAGATGAATACAGAAGCGGATCCAGGGGGGGGGATACTCAAGCCTCTGTTGAGAACAAACACGGTGATGATGAACAGAATTCGCGAGACACAGTATCAAGAGCTTAAGGTTCGCCAGCGCGGTTCATTATTGAGAGGTATGGTATATGTTCATATGAAACAGGGTTTAGATGCGGAAACTGTCGATTGGAACCAATGTGAAGAACCGCCGGAGACGCTACTGAAGCGCCCCTCCATCGTTACTCCTTATGGTATCCGTAAAGATATTCAAGAACGCTTATCGGCTATGCGCACCGATCTGGATTCCTTCTCGGACCGCGAAGCATATGCTTTGATGACCAGTGGCTACCATGCGACAGGGCATGGCGTGCTAAATTTAAAAGGTTTCCCCGTAAGTAATGAAAAATCACCTGAATGGAAATTCTTAATGGTAGAGCGAGGAATGAAAAGTATCCATGGAGATGTGGAAGAATACCAAAAGATGATGGATCATCTTAAAGTTTCTCAGCTTACGTTTTTTAAAATATTTAAACTGTCAAAGCCACTAAATATTCTTACGAAAATATTGGCAGGGCTTTTAATATCAGCGTTAATTTGGCTGTGGGTGGTTTACCCCGATTACAAGCCTTTTGAGTCGATGTTAACGACAGTTGGGAGTAATCTCAGCTTAAGTTATATCATGAGTACTTTTGTATTTATGGTCGGTGGCTTTATGTTGATCGCCATAATCGGGGCGCGTAGAACTGGATACATAAAACGATTTGTTAAATGGCGAGATACGCTTAATAGAATAGGGGTAGGTTTGGGTATCGGGCTAATCGGTTGGTTGGGTGCGCAAATTCTTCTGCGTATTTTTGATCGCATGTTTTTATACAAAGGGCGGCTTAAAAATTCTGTGAGCGATAAATAACAAATTCAAGAATGGGTTTATTTACAGTGGTTATTTTATCCGTATTTCGTTGATTTTGGAGGGGGTGCTTTTTTATTATTTCAGGTCTTTGAGCATGCGCGGTCTTTCAATGCCATATCCCTGCCCGTAATTGACCCCTATTTTTCTCAGAATTTCCAGAATTTCATCGCTTTCGACAAATTCAGCGATGACTTTTTTACCCATAAACTGGCCAATTTCACAAATGGATTTGACAACTGCAAAATCACAGGGATTGTTGATCATGTCTTTGATGAACGTGCCATCGATTTTAAGGTAGTCGACAGGCATATTTTTCAGATAGGCATATGATGACATGCCGGTACCAAAATCATCGAGAGAAAATTCGCAACCGGTTTCCTTAAGGGCCACGATAAATTCAGATGCATCTGAAAGACTGGAGACGCCAGCCGTTTCAGTCACTTCAAAACAGATTTTATCTGCGGGTACCTGGGTTGCCTGCATTTCATCGATGACGAATTTTTTGAATGTATCGTCATTAAGTGACAGTCCTGACAAGTTAATAGAGAAAACACCAATATGTTCAAGCCGTGTATGGTGTTCAGCAATCCATCTAAAGGCGTTTTTAATAACCCATCTGTCAACTTCAGGCATGCGGCGATAACGCTCGGCTGCTTCTATAAATTCGGGTGTTGAGATATCGCCACCTTTTGAATTCCAGACGCCAAGCAGTATTTCATAATGGTCCTTGTCCTGGGTCGAATCCAACGGCATGATGCGTTGGCATCTGAGATAAAGCGTTTCTTCTTCAAGTATGCGGTCAATTTCAACCGCCCACTTCATGGCGGCGGTGCGTTTGGACAGCTTCTCATGTTCTTTACTGTATACCTGGATTCTGTTGCCGCCATAGTCTTTCGCAAGCCGGCAACTGGCTTCAGCCTGCTGTAAAAGTGTGCTCGAATCTTGCGTGTTTCTCGAGCTGATTGGTACCAGTCCAACACTGCAGGTTGTTGAAAGCCGATTTTTGTCCCAGATGAAGCGATATTCACCCAGTGCATCAAGTATCTCTTCCACTGTTTCGATGGCGTCATCTAGTGTGAAGTCGTTTAGAATGACAGCAAACTCGTCACTTGTTATGCGTGAAACGATACCTTGATCGCCGATGCAAGCACAAAATAATTCAGCGACGTCTTTGAGTAATTTATCACCGCCTTCGTAGCCACAGGCATTATTGATAATTTTGAACTGGTCAAGGTCAATGAAGCAAATCGCATGCCGGATTTTATTATGCTTAGCTTCATTGATGGCGAGTTCCACTTTGTTTTGAAACTCACGGCGGCTTATTAAGCCTGTAACCTGATCATGGGTATTTTGATAAAGCAGTTTTGCATGCAGGTCCTGTAACATGGAATACTGGGCACGATCCATGGCGGGTTCGCTTGCATTATAGATGAGCGAAACTTTTCCATCGTGCAACAGTTTCGCCATTTCTCTTGCGTGCAGAATCCGGTCTTTTATTCCAACCAGGTTGACCAATACAAAACGCATTGTGTTTGGCGCAAACCAGGCAATACGTAACCTGGTCGGGCTTTCGGATTCCGGGTCAAATAAAAGCCAGTCGCCGTCCTTGAGTCGCTTGGCTTTTTTTAACCAGAGATCACCTTCATTATCATCCGTGTCTTCCCAATTAATTGTGACCTCGTTACGGATTTCTTCTACTCTGTTGTTTTCCTCGATGTTCTTTTCTTCAGCTGAGTATTTGTTTACAACTGAAGTAATATTTTTGCTATAGGTTTCATCCTGTGACTTCAGTAGGATATCCAACTGGTGGATGGCGCGGGAAAATACCTCTGTTGAACCATTAAATTCTGTTGTTACCAGCTCTATGATCCAGTCAATTGCGCGCTTGACAATTGGCAGGTTGGCCTGGTCTGATTCTTCTATTAAAACTTCAAGCCGTGCGATTTTATTGATAACTTCCCGGACAATATGATTACGGTTGGTAAAAACCGTCTCATCAGTCAGCGCCATAGTTAGCACTGGCAATTCAAGTTGCTTAATCCAGTCGCGTACTTTTTCTGAGACACGCATGTCATCAATCATGGATTGAAAGATGTTACTTGCGACGTCCATGATGCGGGTTTCGCGAACACCGATTTTCTTTTCGCCGGGTGTTCCGCTATTTTTTTCCAGTGTGGCCAAAGCGGCAGCCTTGTAGTCTATATTTTTGTTGATGGACTGCGATTGTTGTGAAGAGTCAGCGATAAAAACAGTAAGCGCGTTGTGAATCTCGTCTGATGTGTATGATTCTGTTACGGTTGATTCTGCGTTGGTCTGGTCAGTTGTCGATCCGGAAATAACATCGAGTTTGTTCTGGATCGCATTTCTAACCAGCGAGGCACCACCCTGTTCAGAGATCTGCTGCTGTAATGAGCGTAATTCACCAACCAGTTCATACAGATCAAGTTCATTGTGTTTGTATTGCTGGCCGTCAGTGCTATTGGCGCCGGATGACGTTTCTTTTTCAACAGTTTTTTCTTCTGGCTTAGGTTCTCTATTTGTTTTGACCTCCTGTATTTTAGGACGGGAGAGTTTGTGGCGGATAATTGGCAAAATACCACTGTCCTTCAGGAATTTGTTCAGGGTCAAATAGAAATTATTCAGATTAAAAAGCAGGATGTCCTTGAAAACAGAATAGAAGACCATGTTTATCGAATGTTTCATGTCAAGAGTACAGGTGGCCTTGTGGAATGCTTTGGTGAAAAGGGCGGGGCCATAAGGATTGTTTGCCTTGTTTATTTCTGTTTCGTGTAAAATACTTAAGCGTTTTTCAATTTCACTCAGTGTGCTCCTGCATCGTGATTCTATGCTGTCTACCGTTGTAGTATCTGCCAACCAATCATCAAAATCCTCATTTTCAATAATGGAGAGTGTGTCGAGATCATAGTCATAGATTTGTGCGCCAGATTCCTGTTTTACAGATGAGGGCGAGTTGTTCTCGAGCTGTTTTAATGCAGCGGCGCGGTAGGTTTCTCGCATGTGATCTTTTTTCTGACTTATTATTTTCAATGCATCGTAGTAGGCGTTCATCTCCATGGTGTTTTTTGTTTCTTTGGAGGCTTCGAACAGGTTGTCGACGATTACATTCATAAAGCTGATGATGGTTGGGTCAAGAACTGCTTCGAGTTTTTTATTGCATTCATGGATTAACTGTTCTGCAGTTTTGCCATTGAATATCTTGTTTTTTAATTTTTCTTCGTTTGTAGACCTGATTTTATTTTGCTTTTTCTGCTCAGCCTTAGCATGTTCCTGAATGACAAGTAATGAACTAAGATCTGGGTCAATAAACCTGACAGCAAACCCGCTGTTTTCAACTCTGATGATATCGCCGCTGAACAGCAGATTTTTTGTATTTTGACCATCAAGGGAAATCGCACAGGTGATATTTACGCTGTCATTTTTGACAGCTAAAGCTAGATTTATAGATTCAGGGTTTTCCTCAGAATTTTCTTCGTACGTCAAGTACATACCGCCAGTGCATACATCCCTGGCGATACACACGCGGCTGTTGCAATCAGCAAACTGTACGACTGCTTTTTGTGCGATTTTGAATCGTTTGAATGCCCGTTTTTCAGAATGATTTTCTGCTGGCGAGGGCGCTTGAGTTTTTACTGATGTAACCATGAATCCCGGGTTTGCGCCTTTTATAGATGGTGGTAACAAATGTGTAAATCTTCCCCTTTTAATCGTCCGAACTACTAATATATTTGATCTTTTTTGTGATTTATCACGGTAATCGTGTGGGAATTGTAAAGTTGTTAAAAAACTTAAACAAATTCATATAACTATGTAATCGGGCTTGGTGCCTGGTTTAGAGTAATTAGGATATGTTTTTTAAGTTTTTGGTTGTTTGATATAAATTTCGTTATTAATTACTATCGTTATTAATTACTTATAGTATCAATGTCATTGTTGTTGATTCAGTGAGGATGTTTCGGGTTGGGAGTTCATTGGTAATTTAATGGTAAATGTAGACCCCATGCCTTTTTGACTTCTGGCAAAAAGATCACCCCCCATTAGTCCACAAAACCGTTTTGCTAATACCAGACCCAGGCCGGCGCCTCCGTAGCGTCGGTTTATTGAGGTATCAATTTGTGAAAAAGGTTGGAATAATTTTTTTAGTTGCTCATGTTCAATTCCAATTCCGGTGTCAGAAACCTTGATGTGTATGTATTCCTTATTGCCTGGTTCAATAATTTTTCCAACTTCTAATGAAATTACGCCATTTTGGCAAAATTTACATGCATTATTCAATAAATTTAACAGTGATTGCCTAACGCGCGATTCATCTGCGTACATCAGGCCAGTTTCTTCTGTAAAATGCAGTTTAATTGTATTGTTATTTTTTACAGCAAGCGGGTCAATCGTTGTTAAGGCTTCATTAATCATTTGCTGAACACTAAATTCATGCGGATGTAACGTGAAATTTCCCGCTTCAATTTTTGATATATCAAGCATACTGTTTATTATTGCTAATAAATTATGGCCCGCAAATTGAATCTTTTTCAAATCCTTAACGTAAAGATCATTTTTTGATTCCAGTGCATCCTCTTCCAACACTTCGCTAAAACCAATAATTGCGTTAAGCGGCGTACGTAGTTCATGACTCATTTTTGCGATAAACCCGGATTTTAATCGATTGGCCTGCCGTGTTGTTTTACTTGCACGAGTCACTACAATTTCTGCGTGGCTTGTTCGGCGAATAGATAGAGTCGCGATTAATATGCCAATAAATGTGATGACGGTCCCAAGTACCGTTGTTGTATAAAGTGTATTTTTATTCTCTATCGTTATCCCGCTGACCGCTTCTTTGGATGCGTTTCGTTGTAAATCCAGAAACGAGGTTAATTGCATCATTACATTGCTTTGAGCAGGTATAACATAGTCAAATAACACATGATCTGCACTGATATAATTTTTCTGGTCAATTAATTCCAATGCATTGTTTTGGGCGTTTTCACCGATTTTTATTAGCGGTAATGTTTGTTTCCATAGATTTTTTTCCATTTTATTCATTGGCAGTTCGACAAATTTCAACCGATTTTCGGTAAATTCACTGCCCAATCGGCTGAATTTATCTATTTCCTGGTCAATCTCAAATGGGTTTTTTAGCAGGCGCAGGCGATGAATGCTGAGTATACGGGTGCGGACGATATCCCGCATGTTAGAAAGTAACATGGTTTTTTCATTATGAATATTGACTATCGTATCGATTTTTAGACTTGTTTCGTCTACATTTGAATGCCAGATAAATGTCAGCATAATTGACAGAGCCAGAATTGTGCCAAAACCAGCGCAAAGGACGTATTTCGAATTTTGAGTTAATGCAGGGATAAGCTCACGCATAGTTTTAGACTTAAGTGTATATCGTTAGTGTATATCGTTAAAAATGGTGAATTTATATACTGAATTGTCAGTATTCTCTTACATTTTTATTTATCGGAGTTTAAAGTCGGTTCTTTATCTGAGAAAATGTTTCCGCTGTTGCGTTCGTTCTCTGTTAACTCTAACTTATTAAGAAATCGTCAAAAAACAACTATGTTATCCACACGATCAGGTCGAAGGATTCAAAAGTTACCCATTATTCTTGCTAACCAAATTGCAGCTGGAGAAGTTGTTGAACGTCCTGCATCCGTGGTTAAGGAGTTGCTGGAAAATTGCCTGGATGCCCAGGCAAAACATATTGATCTGGAAATCGAAGGTGGCGGCATGCGACTAATTCGTATCAAGGACGACGGGCACGGTATACATCAGGGAGACCTTTCGCTTGCGTTAAAACGGCATGCAACCAGTAAAATTCGAGATATCAATGACCTGTATAATGTTTCTTCCCTCGGTTTTCGTGGCGAAGCACTGCCAAGTATCAGCTCGGTATCCAGATTGACACTCATTTCGCGGGTTAATACTTCAGAAACGGGCTGGTGTATAAGCAGTGATGGACGAGAAGAAGCTCAAACACCGACACCCATTGCCAGACCCGTGGGGACCACATTGGAAGTCAGCGACCTTTTTTACAATACACCCGCAAGACGTAAATTTTTGCGCACCGAAAAGACCGAATTTAATCATATAGGTGAAGTAGTCAAACGCATTGCACTGAGCCATTTCGAAACAGGATTTAATTTTCAACACAATAATCGCACAATACAATTTTTAAAGCCCGCACATACACACGAAGAGAAAGAAAAAAGAATTGCTGAAATATGTGGTAAGCCCTTTATAGATAACGCGATACATTTGGAATTCGAATCTGCTGGACTGAAATTACAAGGCTGGATATCATTGCCGACGTTTTCACGCAGTCAGCCAGATTTACAATATTTTTATGTTAATGGCCGGGTTATTCGAGATAAAGTCGTTGCGCACGCTATTCGCCAGGCTTATCAGGATGTTTTATATCATGGCCGTCACCCTGCATTTGTATTGTATTTTGAATTGGACCCTGCTCTCGTTGATGTGAATGCACATCCCAGCAAACACGAAGTGCGTTTTCGCGAAAGCCGCATGGTGCATGATTTTATCTATCGCACGATTAATGACGTATTAGCTGAAACGCACTCTCAGTCGCAGGACAGAAAAGAGGGTGAAGTTGATAATATTATAGATGCACTCAATAAAAATACACTTTCGAGCAGTACGCATCGCGAAGCCTATTCACATGCACCACAACGACCGTTTAGTCTGGGCATCAAAGACGTTATGCCAGCTTATGATGCGTTTAATAAATTATCTGCGCCGCAAACTATATTACAGGAGGGGGCAGAAAATTTTGGCGGGGAAGAGCAGCAACATGAATTCCCACCATTAGGTTATGCATTAGCGCAATTGCACGGTGTATTTATATTGGCAGAAAATAAACAGGGGCTTATTGTTGTTGATATGCATGCAGCACACGAACGTATCACTTATGAATTGATGAAAAATGCCTTTGATACCGAAAAAATTAAATCGCAGCCATTGTTAATCCCAGTGACCATTCACACTAGTCAAAAGGAGGCAGATATCGCCGAAGAATATAGTGCGGTATTTACTAAGTTGGGTTTTGAGCTGGACCGAATTGCGCCCGAAACACTGATTGTACGGCAAATACCTGCGTTGCTCAGACATGCCGATTCGGAAAAACTGGTGCGTGACGTACTTTCTGATCTGATCGAGCATGGTAGATCACAACGTATTCTGGAGGAGAACAACGCGGTGCTATCCACAATGGCCTGTCATGGTTCAGTGCGTGCAAACCGAAAATTGACGATTGAAGAAATGAATTCTTTGCTACGTGACATGGAGCGTACCGAACGCAGCGATCAATGCAACCATGGTCGGCCTACCTGGGTACAATTGAGCATAAATGAATTGGATCGTTTGTTTCTCAGGGGGCGTTAAAAGTATGCGCTAGAGAATAAATATGGATTCATTTTAGTTACAATTTTTTCTACGATAGATTTCTCCATGACGGTCGTACCTTCCTGTTCACCAATATTTCCCCCCAACCCAAATATTTTTATACTTGGTTCGATTACGCGGAAGAGCTATGAAATAAGACAGTACTTTTTTAGGATATATAGTTAGTTATTTGTTAAGCTGGCAATTAACAGTGAGGGCCGAAATTCAGCTATTGCGCAAAAAATAGTTAGTTTAGGCTAACAGGAGAAAAAGATGAGTACACCCATTATCGCAGATAATAAGCCCATACAAGTGAATCTAAACAAAGATGAAGAATATTATTTTTGTGTTTGTGGGCAGTCAAAAAATCAACCTTTTTGTGATGGTTCGCATGCGGGTACATCGTTTAGTCCTAAAAAATTTGTAGCAGAACAAGACGGCGAAGCTTATTTGTGCGCGTGTAAATATAGCAGTAATGCACCGTATTGCGATGGAACGCATAAACAATTTTCTTCTGAGCAGGTAGGTAAAGCGGGGCCTGTCAAGCAGATAGAAGAATCGGGTTTACCCAGTGCCACGCCGACTTTAGATGAGCCGACGGTAGCGCATATTCACCAACTCGCGAGAGAAGGATTGTCAAAGTTAGGTCATCACGGCCCAATGACATCAATGGGTGTGCCGCGCCATAAATTACCGCATTGGGATGACTTGCAAATAATGGTCGCGCAAATGGCGAGTAAACCGTTAATGGAAGATCAAAATGTAGCTACAGAACTAATCATTGGACCTGAAACAAAAAAGCCGTTGCAACTAAAAATCCCGCTATTTGTGTCTGATATGAGCTTTGGTGCATTGTCGGAAGAGGCAAAAATTGCGTTGGCTCAAGGTGCCGAATTGGCGGGAACCGGTATTTGTTCTGGTGAAGGTGGCATGTTACCCGAAGAGCAACAGGCAAATTCTCGATATTTTTATGAATTGGCGAGCGCTGGTTTTGGTTATAACGAAAGCCTGATGAAAAATGTGCAAGCATTCCATTTTAAAGGTGGACAAGGCGCAAAAACCGGTACTGGAGGGCATTTACCCGGTAGCAAAAATATAGGTAAAATTTCGCAAGTTCGAGGCATCCCTGAAGGCCAACCTGCCATATCGCCACCGACATTCAAAGATCTTGCATCAGTAACCGATTTTAAACGATTTGCTGACAGAGTGAGAGAAATATCAGGTGGAATACCTATTGGCTTCAAATTAAGTGCCAACCATATTGAGAGAGATGTGCAGTTTGCGCTGGATGCCAGCGCAGATTATATCATTCTCGATGGTCGAGGTGGTGGAACGGGTGCCGCGCCCGAAATTTTTAGAGACCATATCAGTGTACCAACCATCCCTGCTCTTGCCCGGGCGCGTCGCTATCTGGATGAACAAGGTGCAAGTGGTCGTGTGACGCTAATTATTACAGGCGGATTACGTGTCCCTGTCGATTTTGTTAAAGCGCTGGCGTTAGGTGCTGAAGGTGTTGCGGTTTCAAATAGCGCCATGCAGGCTATCGGCTGTGTTGCGGCCAGAATGTGTAACTCAAATAACTGTCCGGCAGGCATTGCTACTCAAAAAACAGACTTACGGCAAAGATTAGATATAGAAAAATCTTCAGTTCAATTACATAATTTTTTTAATGCATCTGTAGAATTGATGCAAGTGATGGCACGAGCATGTGGCCATGATCACTTATTAAAACTTAATAAAGAAGATCTGGCGACATGGCACCGTGAAATGGCTTTATTATCAGGTGTGCGATATTCAGGATTTATGGCGCCAAATTAATGTTTTCTGAGAAAAAAGCTTTGCTGTTGGATATGAATAATACATTTATGTTTGGTGAAGACAATTTTTCTGCAGCGGAAGATTTTTCTATACATTATCATCAGATGGGTGGTGTATTGGAGAGGCAAGAGATAAATTCCCTGATCAGGGAGGTATATAACTATCTACAGGCACGCTATCCATCAGAACGATATCGGCATGATTTCCCTGGTGTAGCAGAAACCATTTGCAAAATTGATACGTTTAAATTGACAGATAATGAAATTGGGAAGGTGGTTGATACTTTTTCAATTCATGAATGTGGTTTCATTCCAAGAAAATATGTGGAAACGCTTTTTAGATTAAATAAAAAATTTCAATTGGCCCTGATTATTGATATATGGTCGCCGAAAAGTCTGTGGTTAAATGTATTTGAATTCGCAGGAATAAGTCATTTATTTTCAGCAATGTCATTTTCATCTGACCATCGGATGGTTAAGCCGTCGCCGAGACCTTTTGAAATTATATTAGAGCAACTTGGCATTAACAAAGAAGATGGATTAGTGGTAGGGGATTCAATACGAAGAGATCTTGGTGGGGCGAGCGCGGCAGGGATTGATTGTGTGTTGGTCGGCGGAGCCACACACGCGGACGCTATGGCGTGCTATCAAGATCTTTTAGTGTTTGCGGATGTGATTGAAAGTGGTTGTAAATCATTATCCCAACAATAATGGACGAATAATATTATCTTAAATAAATCAGTTGAACCTACTTGGCAACTGCTCCTGCGTTGCTCTAACTACGTGCTATTGTTTTAGCCTATGGAAATTCTATGGTTGGTTCTGGAGGGTTGAAACTTATACTCGAGTTTTCCTTGTTATTGAACTCTCTCGAATGTTCTATATATGGCTGAAGGTGCTGCTGTAATTTTGGCGGTATGCTGAAGCTGTAGGTTTTATCATTGTACATATTTTCTCTCATCTATCCCTTGTTTTGAATAGTTTATTCGGTTTTGGGGTGCATAGACCTGAATTGTGTCGTCAAAATATAAGTGAATATAACAATCTATTTGGCCAAACCTGAGTCCAATTCTGTCGCCTTTTCTTCAGGTAATTTGAAACGTTTGGCGAAGTCCTGACTGTAACTGTAGATGAACAGTGGGCTATTTCTATATATACCCGTAGCGTTTTGAATTTAGGTATAATGGTGGCCTTCAAAACCACCCCC